>JBEHYZ010000006.1:0-125664 GCA_048497915.1 Pseudomonadota bacterium | reverse complement strand
CAAGGCCCTCGCTGTCTGACAACGAGGGGAGTTTCACATGGGTCAATTCTCAGTGAAAATTACGAGGCCAAGTGGGTCAGTTCTAAGTGGAAATCAACAATGCGCCGTTTCCAACGTAAAAGTGTGGTTTTTGCTATGCTTGGGAAATGATGAGTCTTGAGGAAATCAATCGAATGCTGTGATCCACCCAACTCGCGGTATTCTGAGAAGGCATCACGTTTGTGAATCCCTTCCATCACCGTATTAGTCAGGGCAGTGAACGGTTTGCGACATGACGGAGTTCGACAAATGAAACGGGGAACTCCCCCGCTGGTTTTTCCGTTGCGAACAACTGCTGAAAACCCACAATGAACACATTCAGGCATGGTCATCAGCGAACCACGCCCGTCAGTCGGTAGAACAGAAACAGCATCCAAAACTTGACCATGACTCTTCCTCTCGGAAATTAGCAGATTTGAGTCTCATGATAATTGACAGACTCAAATCTGTCAATACATCAGACTTGAATCATACGATTGAATCATGCTAATTGTGTCGAATGAGCAAGTTTGACCACGACAAAACCTTTGCGGACTTGGAATTGCAGGTCATGAAGGCGACCAAGCTGATGCTCTGGTTTGCCGCCAGAACACCAGCACGGATCACCATTCGTCAGGCGTTGGCGTTCCTACTGTTCGCGGAAGGCGACGTACATGGCGCACCGCGTACCGTTCAGTTCCTACGCGATCTGTGGATACCCGATGCGGTCGAAGGCAAGGCTTTCGCCACGGCTCTTACGCGGTCGTTTGCCATTTTCTTTGAACCCGATGGCGATGAACCTCATGCCTTGGGTTGGCTCTACTCGGTCATCGATGAAGAAGACAAACGGAACAAGGTCATTCGCCTGACGGACAAAGGCAAAACCGCCTATCGCGAACTGCTGGCAACCATCGCCTAGATTTCGATGTCCTTGGGAAGTTTGGCCAGCAATTTGTCAATAATGACCTTGGGGTCTGCACCAATGGCGCGAATAATGGCCACGTACTCAAGCAAGTCCAACCGCCTCTGGTAATTTTCAACAAGTGAGACCCACGGTTGATCTTTCCCAAGTCGCGTGGCGAGGTCGGTTTGTTTCAGGCCCGCCTCTTTGCGGGCTTCAATCAACAGGTCGATCATGACCTTATGATTGCCTGTGAACACGGTTTTAGCCATTGGAATGCCTGATTTTTCACCAAGCCACCCACCTATACGTGTTTCACCCGTATGGTGGTTTTTCCATATTGTGCTTTTTCCATATTCGGTCGTAAGATCGCCATTCGGAATTGGGGTTTGGACGATGGCTCACCTGCGACTTGCGACGATTGATGATGCGCTTTTCTTGTATGAACTGCGCAATGACCAAGACGCGCGCATCAACAGCCACAACACAGAACCCATCGACTTCCACGACCATACGCGCTGGCTGATCTGGAATTTGAAGGACCAGTGGGTGCAACTATTCATTCTGGTCGAAGATGGCGAAGCGATTGGTCAAATTCGTGTTGAGGAAGAAAACACGGGCAAGCTGGTGAGCTTTGCCATAGCGCCCGATCATCGTGGCCGTGGTTATGGGCGTGTAATGTTGCAAGCCATGATCGCAGAAGTCTGGAACCCGATGCGTTTCAAGGCGGAAATCAAGGATTTCAATTTGGCATCACGCAAGCTTGTGGAGTCTGTCGGTTTCGTGCTGAGCCATGAACGGAATGGAATTTGCTACTATGTTCTTGAGAGCGCTGCACCAGATGTGGAGTACAATCGGTTGGCGGTTCTACGTCATCTGTAGAGGCAAAGGTATGAACAAGGTGGATCGACATGTTGGCTGGCGGCTGCAAAAGGCCCGTCACAGTATTCGTCTGTCCAAAGCCTCTTTGGCTGCTTGCCTTGGCGTGACCGAAGATCAGCTTGCCGACTACGAAGAAGGCCGCGCACGGGTCAGCGCATCGAAACTGTACGAATGCAGCCGCGTCCTTCGCGTTTCGGTCTCATTTTTCTTCGAGGGTTATTCGGCCTGATCCTTCTTAGCCAGCGCATCGGCAATGGCGGTCGGCAGGTCGGTCTTGGCCTTGAGTTCCTTGGTGATGAACAGCACAAAGCTGGAAACCGAAGCAGAAAGCACCACGGCTTCATCAAAGGTGGCCTTGTGAGTCAGAAACGCCACAGCAGCCACGGCCAAGCCGATTGCGTGATACGAAGACGGCTCGTTGAGGCGGTCAATCACCCATGACCAAAGGTTTTTGAAATGTTCGCTCATGCGTGTATTTAGGAACGACACACGGGATCAAAGGGCGGGCCATGTTCGACTTCATCAGGAACCTTTTCAGACCACGGGCAACACAAGCCGATCTTGATGAAGCCTTGGGCGATGTCATGAAAATGGTGAACCGCACGTCGGTCGAAGGCATCAATGGCTATGCCGAAGCATGGGTCAAACCAGATGCAGAAGAAAGCTATGACATCTTCCTGAAAAGCATGGCCGAAATCGCCCCTGACGAACGTGAAATCACCGTTATCGACAACTGCAAGCTTTGTCTGCACGCCTTCATGGACCACCTTGGTAACAAGGAAGCCGACTGGAACCAGCGCGCCGAAGCTTTTTTTGCCGACACGTTCAGTCTGGCCCAAAAGACGGGCAAGGGCGGTCTCTACGAACCCCTATTGCGGGACAAGATTGGTGAAATCTACGGGACCATCCGCGACAACGCCGTGGCGATCTGCAAGGCCAAGATCAGGGATTGGGAAGCCAAGGGCTTTGTCGGCAAACTGACCGATGAACAGATTTTGGCGGCTGCGGAAGACGACTAAAGATCGGTTGGAGCAAGGTAACGACCCAAGAGGGGCATGGCGAAAACCAGCTTCATCTTGGTTTCGTCATCCAGTTCGCGGTTCAGCACGTCGATCAGTTCGTCCACCTTGTCAGGGCGGTAGATGTGGCCTTTGGAGGGGAGCTTTTCTTCGCAATCCAGCGCAACGCGCTTCCAGTCTTCGGCAAGGTCGGAGAAGACAAAATCGTCATGGGTCATGACGGTATTTAGCCGAGAAGCACCCTGACAAGCCGTCCCGCAAGCCAGTACACAAAACAATTCTGGTACACAAAATTCGCCCACTTGGTACACAAAATTGGCTGCGTACCGACGAAAAAAGTGAGAAAAGTCAATGAAATCAAAGTCTTGGAGCGGGTGAAGGGAATCGAACCCTCGTATTCAGCTTGGGAAGCTGCTGCTCTACCATTGAGCTACACCCGCGTTTACAAAGGGTTTGCGTAACCTTCGATACCGTCAGTTTACAGGCTGGTTTACAGGCCCATTCGCCGAACGTTTTGCTAATGCCACGGCAGCCGCGCCGCCGTCAATCATTAGCCGACCGATATGGTCGACAGTCTCGCGTTTTCCTCAATTGCTCATATTTCGAATAGCGGCGAACCTTTTCTTTTTCGGGGAAAGCGCATTTCCGAACATTGTTCTCAATGTAAAATTAAGACCTGACGTCTAGACACTCATTCCATAAAACAGGGTACGGCTTTTTAAATAATTTCATGGAAACGACCGCACTTATTCTCGAGGACAGCAAGACCCAGGCCCACATCATCGGCAAGATGATTGAAGCGCAAGGCTGGTCGGTCTTTCATTGCGAAACTATCCGTGACGCCATGGACTCAATGAGCCAGATGAGCGTCCAGGCGCTGTTTCTTGACGTCTTTGTCGGTCAGCACAACACCATCTTGCACATGCCGCAGTTTCGCAAGCTGGCCAAGTCCGTGCCGCTGGTTTTGATGACGGCAGGCTCCAGCCGGCAGGCCATCGAAGAGACCTTGGCCGCGGCACGCAAGACTGGTGCCGATTATGTGTTGAAGAAGCCGTTTAACGAAGCGCTGCTCAAGGACATCTTCGCTTCGGCCTATCCCGACGTGGTCAATGGGTCGAAGCGCAAGCACGTCCTGGTCATCGACGACAGCCACACCGTTCGCCTTATCACGCAGCGGGCGCTGGAGGCAGGTGGTTACCGGGTCTCGTTGGCGGAGTCGATGGAACAGGCGTTCGAAAATGTCGATATCGCCCACGTCGATCTGGTGCTGTGCGACGTGTTCATGCCAGGCATGGGCGGTTTCCAGGGCATGCGAACGATCAAGACGACGTGGCCGAAGGTCAAGGTGATCTCGATGTCCGGCGGCATTGAAAAGGTCAGCGATACGGACGCGCTCAACATGACGCGCCGGATTGGCGCCGACGCCCAAATCAAGAAACCGTTCGACGCGGAAGACCTGACGGGTCTGTGCGCGATGTTGCTGGAAGCGGCTTAGGCGGCAGCTTTCTCGCCGATGCCCGCCTGCATATGGCCGAGCAGCTTTTCAAACAGCGTTTTTTCCAGTGTGATCGCTTCGGGCAACGCGGCGTCGCTGTCGAAGCCAAGCTCATCCAGGCGCGCCACCATGTCTTCGAGATGGCGGTCTTCCTCGGCGATGATGCCTTTCAGCGGCAACGGATAGGCGGCGGCGATCAGCTCTTGCTGGTACATCCGATAGACCCATAGTGCGCGCAGCTCCACGACCAGAGACACCCAGAGATAGCCGATCTCGGCGTGACTCTTTTCCGGGAAATCGCGCGTCAAACCCGCGTCGAGGCGGCCGAAATAGAGCTGCCCCGGCCCGGCGGTCAGGGTGTCGTCCCGGTAGCCTTCGAGCGGCCGGCCGGCCAGTTTCTCGGCCTCGCGCTTGAAGAAGAAGGCGTGGCGGGTTTCCTCGGCTAGGTGCTTGAGGATGTCCTGGGTCAGGATGCCCTTCATCTGGGAGAGCATGATCTTGCGGCTGCCGGTATGCTCCAGAAGCGACAACAGGTTCAGGAAGCGGACGTGATCGTCGCGGTCGGCGATGACGGCTTTCAGGAAATCGCGGAAGGGCGTTTCCTGGTCCTCATTCAAGCGTCCCATCGCGGACAGCATCAAGGGCGCGGTCAATCGTTCGGACAAGCTCATCAAAGGCCTCAGGCGGGGTACAATAAGGGGGTAGCATATAGATCGTTTCCCCCAGCGGACGCAACAACACGCCGTGATCGAGGAAGAATCTGTAGAGCTTCGGGCCGATGCCGGACAGGTAGCCGGGATCGTCGACCCGGATATCGAAGGCGGCAATGGTGCCGGTGTGACGGGTATTGGTCACATCGGGGCGCTTGGCGAGATGGGCGAGCGCAGCGGCTTCGGCGGTGTGGACGGCGGCGATACGTTCCATGACCGGCTCATCCTGCCAGATCTGCAAGGCTGCATTGGCGGCAGCGCAGGCCAGCGGATTGCCGGTGAAGGACGATGAGTGCCAGAAGGTCTTGGACCGGTCGGCGCTGTAGAAGGCCTTATAGATATCTTCGGTGGCGAGCGTGGCGGCCAGCGGCAGATAACCGCCGGTCAGGCCTTTTGACGTGCATAAAATATCCGGCGTGACGCCCGCCTGGTCGCAGGCCCAGCGCGTGCCGGTGCGGCCCCAGCCGGTCATGACTTCGTCGGCGATGAACAATGCGCCGTATTGGTGACAGAGGTCGTGCAGACCGCGCAGGACTTCGGGGCCATACATCTTCATGCCGCCGGCGCCGAGCACCAGAGGCTCGACGATCAGGGCGGCGATGGTGTTGGTTTTCAACAGGGTCTCAAAGGTTTCGAGCGCCAGGTGTTCGTTGTCTTTGGCCGGGAAAGGCAGGCGATGGACGTCGAACAGCAGGGGCTCATACGGCGCGTTGAAGACGCTCTTGCCGCCGACCGACATGCCGCCGAAGGTGTCGCCGTGATAGGCGAGGTCCAGGGCGACAATGCCGGTGCGCGGTTTGCCTATATGTTCCCAGTAACCTAGAGCCATTTTCAGGCCGACTTCGACGGCGGTCGAGCCGCTGTCGGAGAAGAAGACGCGCGTCAGCTCCGGACCGGTCAGCTCGACCAGGCGGGCCGCGAGTTCCTCGGCAGGGCCATGGGTAAAACCGGCGAAGATGATCTGATCGAGACGGGCGGCTTGCTCTTGAACAGCGGCGACAATCTTGGGGTGGTTGTGGCCATGGATATTGACCCACCAAGACGAGATGGCGTCGAGGATCGGCTTGCCATCGCGGGTGTAAAGATAAGCCCCTTCGGCGCGGTCGATATATACCTGCTCCGGCATCAGGGCGTGCTGGGTAAAAGGATGCCAGACGGCGGTCACGTGAAGTCCTCGCGCCGGAAATGGTCGTTGAAGGCGGCATGTAAGGCGTCGCGGTCGAGATGATCAAGGTGGGGCAGGCGGCCCAGCACCTCGGCGTCGGTCATCTCGGCGATGGTGCGGATATTGTCGGGATTGTCGTCGCCGATGAAAATCAGGCCGTGCAGGTTAAGGCCGCGCCGCCGGATGGCCTCGCAGGACAGAAGTGTGTGGTTGATGGTGCCGAGGCCGGTCCGGCAGCACAGGATCAGAGGCCCCCCCCAGGCGGCGAACAGGTCGATCTGCAGGACGTGGCGGGTGACGGGCACCAAAAGGCCGCCGGCGCCTTCGATGATCAGGGGGCGCTCGGTTTCGGGCTGGTGCAGCCGCATGAAGTCGATGTCGACCCCGTCCAGTTCGGCGGCGCGGTGTGGCGACAAAGGCTGGCTGAGGATGTAGGCTTCGGGCAGGAAACGGTCGTCGGGCAGGCCGGTCAGGGCCTGGACGGTCTGACGATCGGTGCCGTCGATGGTGCCAGACTGGATCGGCTTCCAGTAGTCGGCCTCGAGCGCCAGGGTCAGCATGGCGGCTGCGGTGGTCTTGCCGATGCCGGTGTCTGTGCCCGTAATAATAAAGGTCTGGCTCATTACCTTGTTTCTGGAAGTAAGGGGGAGAGGGCGTCGGCAAAGGCGGCGATATCCGCCTCCGTCAGGGTGGCGTTGAGCGACAACCGCAGGCGGGTGGTGCCAGGCGGCACAGTCGGCGGGCGGATGGCGCGAATGTCGAAGCCCTGGTCCTGCAGCGCCTGGGCGATGTCAACGGCGCGGCCGTCATCTCCGATCAGGATCGGGACGATCTGGCTTTGAACGTCGAGATCCTGCAGCCGGGTGGCGGTGAAGGCTTGCAGCGCTTTCAGGCGCTCGCGCCGTTCCGGTTCGTTCTCGACCAGTTCGAGGGCCTTTTGCACCAGTCGGGCCTGCAAAGGCATGGGGGAGGTCGAAAAGATGAACGGCCGAGCGGCGTTGATCAGGTAGTCGACGATATCGGCGCGGCCGCAGACCAGCGCTCCGGCGACGCCCAGCGCCTTGCCGCAGGTATGGACGCTGATCAGCCGGTCGTGCGGCAGGCTTTCGGTGACGCCCTTGCCGGTCGGGCCGAAGACGCCGGTGCCGTGGGCTTCGTCGACGATCAGGGTCGCGTCATGTGTCTCGCAGAGTGCCAACAGTTCGGCCACCGGCGCAATGTCGCCGTCCATGCTGTAGACGGACTCGACCAGCACAAAAGCCTGCGCGCCGGCTTTGCGCGGCTTTTTCAGCGCGGTTTCGAAGGCGCCGAGGTCGTTGTGGCGGACCTTGATCGTATCGCTATGGTTGGCGTGCAGGCCGTCGCGCATCGAGGCGTGGCACAGGGCATCGAAAATGGCCACGTCATGCCGGCCGATAAGCGTGGTGATCAGGGCATAATTGGCCTGGAAACCGTTGGCGAAGAACAGGGCGGCAGGGACGTTGAAATAGCTGGCGGCGAAAGCTTCCAATTCGGCGTGGGCGTCGCGGTGGCCGCGCAGCAGCCGCGATCCGGCGGCGCCGATCTCGATACCGGCCTCCAGCGCCTCGATGGCGGCCCGGCGCAGCGCTGGGTGTTGCGACAGGCCGAGATAATCGTTGGAGGACAGGTCAATGCCGGACGGCAGGCGCAGCGACCGGTAGCGCCCCTGGGCGCGCAGGCGGTCAAGTTCAGCGCGATAGTCCTTCATGTGGCTGGTTTACAGGGCGTCGTGCCAGTGGAGCAAGCCGTTTCAATATATTCTAAAATGGAATAATTCTGCTGATTTTTATTCCATGGCGGATGTATGGTGCCGCCTGTTCGCGCGCCATAGTCGGGTCATGAAGTCTAATCCTGATTCGGCCGAAGGTCAGTCAAAAGCGGCCAGTTACGGGCTGGCGCTGAAGCGGTTGCGTATCCAGGCCGGGATGAGCCAGACCGAGGCGGCAGAAGCGGCCGGGCTGTCGCAGGCGGCCTGGGGCAAATACGAAAGCGGTAAGAGCCTGGCTTTCCTGAGCCTGCTCAACCAGGAAAAATGCGTCTGGGCGCTGGGGCAGACGCTTGGGGCGCTGGAGGCGGCACGGGCGGCCGTGGACTCCGGCCAAAAAGCTGTGCCGGTGGTTTCGACCTTTGCCATGGCGTCGTTTCCGCTGCCGGTCGAGGGCAGCGTCCAATGGACCGACAAGGGCTTCGGCGTGTTCGAGGACGACGCGCCAAAAACGCTTGACCTTAAGCCGCTCCTCGATGAGGGCGCGCGCATTCTCAAGGTTGCGACCGAGGAAATGAGCCCCTATGCCGATCCGGGAGGGTTTGTCGTTTATAGCGTGACTACGCCACCGCGCCGCAATCTGGGGGCGGTGATCAAGCGCCGTGACGGCCGATTCCTGATCCGCCGCTACGTGCGGACAACGCCGTCTCACGTGGTCTGCATCTCGCTGGAACAGACGACGGTTGACGGCCGCGCTGCCTATATTGAGCGTGAAGAGCTTTATCCCCTGGCTGAAATCGAGGGTGTTTATCCCATATCGCTACGTGGGGACGGTCTGGGATAGATTGATAACGTTATGGAGTATAAATTACTTCATAGTGGAATAATTCGATTGACGCTACCGTCACGTGTGCGCATAAATCCTGGCCAGAACGGAAACAGGCAGCAGCGGAATCTGGCGCATGAACACTCGGACGACGGCTTTTCATCCGGTCGATATCGCTGCTGGCGTGAATATGCGCCGCATCCGCCGGGCGCGCGGCCTTACTCAGGAGTGGGTAGCGGCGCAGATCGGCCTGACCTTCCAGCAGGTGCAGAAATATGAGCGTGGTGCCAATCGGATCAGCTGTTCCCGGCTGATGGACATCGCCCGCGTCCTGCATGTGCCGCCCAGCGCCATCCTGCCCGAAGCCGACTGGCTGGCCGAAGACGCGCCAACGGGGTGGCCGCGGCAGGCGGAGGAGTTATATCTGCGCAATACGCGCCTGTTCGAGGCGCTGATGCCGCTCAAAAACCAGCAGCTGAACGCGCTGCGTGTAGTGGCGGAGGCTATGGCACCCTATTAAGTGCGCTTTCGCACAAAATTGTTCTGCGGCCGGGATGGACAGAGTGCTGGGAGAGGGCGTATGCATAGACTACCGCAGCCGCACCGGCGCGGTCCTCCCACATTTCCAAGAGATTTCCCATGTTTCGATGCGAAGCCTATGCGGCGCCCGCCGCAGACAAACCCCTTGCGCGCCATACGATCGAACGCCGCGACCCTACCCCCGAAGACGTGCAGATCGACATTCTCTATTGCGGCGTCTGTCACTCGGACCTGCACATGGCGCGCAACGAATGGCACTTCACCACCTATCCGGTGGTCGTGGGCCATGAAATCGTCGGCCGGGTCGCCAAGGTTGGTAGCGATGTGACCAAGTTCAAGGTCGGCGATCTGGTTGGCGTCGGCTGCATGGTTGACGCCTGCCGCACCTGTCCGAACTGCCAGGAAGGCCTGGAGCAATATTGCGACGTCGGCAACGTCCAGACCTATGGCGGCATCGAAAAACAGACTGGCAAACCGACAAATGGCGGCTATTCCAAGAGCATCACCGTCTATGAAGGCTTCGTGCTGAAGATTCCGGACGGCATGGATCTGGCGTCGACGGCGCCTCTGCTATGTGCCGGCATTACCACCTGGTCGCCGCTGCGTCACTGGAAGGTCGGACCGGGCCAGAAGGTCGGTGTCGTTGGCCTCGGTGGTCTTGGCCATATGGGTGTCAAGTTCGCTCGGGCTTTGGGTGCGCATGTTGTGCTGTTCACCACCTCGCCGTCGAAGATCGAGGACGGCAAGGCCTTGGGCGCGCACGAAGTCGTGGTGTCGAAGAATGCCGATGAAATGGCGGCGCACGGCGCCAGCTTCGACTTTATCCTCGACTGCGTGTCGGCCGACCACGACATCAACGCCTATCTCAACCTGCTCAAGCGCGACGGCACGCTGTGCCTGGTCGGTGCGCCGGAGCGGCCGCAGGCCATCGCCGCCTTCCCGCTGCTGATGAAGCGTCGCCGCTTCGCCGGATCGGGCATCGGCGGTATCGCCGAGACGCAGGAGATGCTCGACTTCTGCGCGGCCAATGGCATCAAGTCCGAGGTCGAGATCATCCCGATACAGATGATCAACGAAGCTTATGAGCGCATGCTGAAAAGCGACGTCCGCTATCGTTTCTCGATCGACATGTCGAGCCTGGAATCATAATTTCCATATAAAAATCAGTTTGTTGTTTAGGGCTTTCCGGTAACGGAAGGCCCTTTTTCTTTTATCCACATATGTGGAAGTTTGGCATACTAGATATAGATACATGTGGACAGTCTGTCTTCCGCTGCACGCTATATATTGCGTCCGTCAACTTTTCGTTTACCATCCCTAGTCAGGTTGGGAGATAATCCCGGTGGGCGTGTCTATATATTGTGGTCCAATTACTTGCGGACTGCAAGCGATATGGATTTTTGGGAGAGTAACGAGATGAGCTGGACAGACGAACGGGTTGAAACCCTGAAGAAGCTTTGGCAGGAAGGCCATTCCGCCAGTCAGATCGCAAAGGCTCTGGGCGGGGTCACGCGCAACGCCGTCATCGGCAAGGTGCACCGCCTTGGCCTGTCGGGCCGTGCGGCGCCGTCGCAGCCGAGCCGGCCGTTGTACAAACCGGCGCGTCCGCCGCGTCCGGCGGCCTCCACGCACCATGCGTCGAGCCACACGCCCAATCATACGCCGGCCGTCCGTCGCACTGAGCCTTTGATGGCCCGTCCGGTGATCAGCCAGCCGATCGTTCCTTATGTCGAGGAGCCGGGCACAGCGACCGTGCTGACCCTGGGCGCCAAGATGTGCAAGTGGCCGATCGGTGATCCGTCGTCGGATGCCTTCTCGTTCTGCGGACGCCGCGCCGATGACGGCACGCCGTACTGCGTGGAACATGCGCGCGTGGCTTATCAGCCGTCGCAAAAGAAGAAGCGTGACACCGGTGCAGAGCTGTCGCGCTCGCTGCGTCGCTATCTTTAACGAATGGGGTGTGGGGTCCGTGACCCCGCATCTTCTTAAACCAACAAAAGAGCCCTCGCCCCTTTCGGGGGCGGGGCTTTTTGTTGGTATCAGGAAAGTCTTGGGGCCGAGGGCCCCCAAACCCCGTTAGTTCAGGACGCGACCGGCATCCGGCACATCCAGCGAAAACGCCGGGATGATCACCTTCAAAGGCGTACCGTCTTCGCGCACGAACATATAATGTCCGCTCATCGAGCCAGACGATGTCGGCAACGGACAGCCGGAGCTGTATCCATAGATCTCGCCCGGGCGCAGTCGCGGCTTCTCGCCGACCACGCCTTCGCCATTGACCAGGTGCACCCGGCCGAAGCCGTCCGTGATCGTCCAATGCCGGGTCTTGAGCTGGATCACCTCGTCCGACGCGTTGCGCATGGTGATGTGATAGGCCCATGCATACTGATCCGGACCATAGTCATGCGTATCCCGAGGCAGATATTCGACCTCGACTTCGACCGTGACGCCGTGGCTGGTATGGCTGTAGATCATGGCGGGTCTTTATCACTTGCTGCGGCCCCAAACCTCTCCTAAATAGTCTCCCCGTTCAATAAAATAGACAAGCCCAAATGACCGTTACTCCCCTGATGCGGCCGGAACTGAAAAACGGCATCCTGCCGCTGCAAAGCCTGGCGGAGCTTGTCGATCAGGGCGTTGTGCGCAGCGAAAATCCGCTGGATCACGACCAGATCCAGCCGGCCAGCATCGATCTGCGCCTGGGTGCGCGGGCCTGGCGGGTGCGGGCGTCATACCTGCCGCGGGGGCGCAAGGTGTCCGACCGCCTGCCCGACGTGGTGATGCACGAAATGGACCTGACGCGTGGGGCGGTGTTCGAGTCCGGCTGCGTCTACATCGCCGAGTTGCAGGAAAGCCTGGCCCTGCCGTCCGGCATCTGTGCGCGCGCCAATCCGAAATCCTCGACCGGCCGGGTCGATGTCTTCGTCCGTCTGCTGTCGGACTATGGCGACCTGTTCGACGATGTGGCCGAAGGCTATACCGGTCCGATCTATGTCGAGATCGCGCCGCAGACCTTTTCCGTCCTGGCCCGCACCGGCACGCGCCTCAATCAGCTGCGCCTGAAGCGCGGCTTGTCGCCCAAGCTCTATACCTTCGACTGCGGCGTCGACCTGACCGGTGAGCTGGTCGGATTCCGCGCGCGCCGTCACGCCGGTGTCATCGATCTCGACAATATCGACGGTCATGACCCGAAGAAATACTGGGAACCGCTCTACCAGAACGGCGGCCAACTGCTGCTCGATCCCGGCGAGTTCTACATCCTGGCGTCCAAGGCCAATGTCGAGATTCCCGTCCTCGAAGCCGCCGAAATGCTGCCGATCGACCCGAGTGTCGGCGAATTCCGCGTCCACTATGCCGGTTTCTTCGATCCCGGTTTCGGCACCAAGGAGGCCGACGCACTGGGCTCGAAGGGCGTTCTGGAAGTCCGCTGCCACGAGACGCCGTTCCTGCTCGAGGATGGCCAGACCGTGGCACGGCTGGTCTATGAGCCGCTGACGGAACGGCCATTAAAGCTTTACGGGGAAATGGGTTCCAACTATCAACGCCAGGGTCTCAAACTCAGCAAGCATTTCAAAGCGTGGTAACCACCGCGCGGATATTTTAACGGCAGGATTTCATGCAGTCTTTAACGCACTTTCTCGATAACCAGACGTCGAAGCCCGCCAATCTGCGGGCGCTGATCAAGGCCGTGGCCGAAACCTGCGCGGTTATCGGCCATACGGTCAACGCCAGCGCCATCAATGACCTGCAGGGCGCGCTTGAGCAGGAAAACGTCCAGGGTGAAGTGCAGAAGAAGCTCGATGTCATCGCCAACGACACCATGCTGGAAGAAGGCCGCTGGGGCGGTAACGTCGCGGCGCTGGTGTCCGAGGAAATGGACGACGTCCACCAGATCACCGGCAAGAAGGGCGAATTCCTGCTGGTCTTCGACCCGATCGACGGCTCCAGCAATGTCGACGTCAACGGCGTGGTCGGCACCATCTTCTCGATCCTCAAGGCGCCGGTGACGGCCGGTGATGTGCCGGCCAGCGCCGTACTGCAACCCGGCACGCAGCAGGTGGCGGCGGGCTACGCCATCTACGGCCCGCAGACGACCATGGTGCTGACGCTGGGTGACGGCGTCTTCGTCTTCTCGCTCGATCCGTCGACGAAGGAATGGTTGATGACGCGCGACAACGTGACCATCCCGGCCACGACGCGCGAATTCGCCATCAACATGTCGAACATGCGCCATTGGGAGCCGCCGGTCCGCCGCTATGTCGAAGAATGCCTGGCGGGCAAGACCGGTGAGCGCGGCGCCGATTTCAACATGCGCTGGCTGGCCTCGATGGTCGGCGACGTCCACCGCATCATCACGCGCGGCGGCATCTTCATGTACCCGGTCGACAGCCGCAAGGGCATCGGCAAGCTGCGTCTGATGTATGAAGCCAACCCGATCGCCATGCTGATCGAACAGGCCGGTGGCGCGGCGACGGACGGGCGGATGCGCATCCTCGATATCCAGCCCAATGACCTGCATCAGCGCGTCGGCGTTATCCTCGGCTCGCGCGAGGAAGTCGAGCGCGTCACGCAGTACCATAAGGCGGCCGCCGAAGTGGCGTGACGCCACGCCTTGCCGCCGCCGCATTTCGGGACCAGATTTGCAATCGGATCAAAGCGGAGGGGTCATGTTCAGGTCTGTTGTTTTGCTCGGGTTAATGCTGGCCGGTTCGGCTCAGGCGGCCACGACGGTGGCCGACGTAAACGGCAATGTGGTCTGCACAACCGGCAGCGTGAAACGGCAGTTGACCAGCAAGGGCATTGACCGGGATTCTGTGCTATCGCCGGACGGGCATACGGTCGCCTTCATCCGTACCACCAAAAAGGGCGCGCATGATCTCGATCCCGACTGGACCGAGCTGTGGCTCGGCGACTGCGGCACCAGTAAGACGCGGCTTCTGATGGGTACTCGTCCGAGCGAGACGCCAGAGCGCAATTTGAGCTCGTTCAACGACCTTGCCTTTTCGCTGAACGGCGGGTTTGTCTATGTTCTGAGCACCGCCTGGACGACCTCGGATGCCGTGCACCAGGTCAGTGTCAAAACCGGCAAGGAGAAGTTCATCACCGGTTCCAACACGTTGCAGGTCATGCGTAACGGGCCCTATGCCGGTTATCTGCTGCTGCAGAAGCATGAATATAACAAGAGCGACGAGGGTGGTTCCTACGACCCGACCTATGTCTACCGGCCGGACGGCAAGTGGCAGATGATGGTGCCGAACACCAATCTCGGCGCCGAGACCGACATGACGCAGGAATGGCTGAACGAAAAAGGCTGGAAGGCCTGGTAATTACAGCAAGGACAGCTGCGGATCGCCGCCGCGGAACTGGCTGAAATCGACGCCCGCACGCGGCTGATTGAGGTTGTATTTCTTCACCGCCAGCCGGAAGCGCTGCTCGATCATCTCGGCGTATTTACCGGTGCCCGACATGCGGGTGCCGAAGTTGGGATCGTTGAGCCGGCCGCTCCGGCACTCGCGGATGCGGTTCAGCACCTTCTCTGCGCGGTCGGGAAAATGCTCGCGCAGCCACTCCTCGAACAGCACCTTGATCTCAAAGGGCAGGCGGACCAGGTTGTAGCCGGCACGGTCGGCTCCGGCTTCGGCGGCGGCCTGCAGGATGCTCTCCAGTTCGTGACAGGTCAGGCCGGGAATAATCGGCGCGGCCAGGACTGAGACCGGCACCCCCGCCGCCCGCAAGGCGCGGACAGTGTCGATGCGGCGCGAGGGCGTGGCGGCGCGCGGTTCCATGACGCGCGCCAGGTCGCGGTCGAGCGTGGTGATCGACAGGGTCGCCGACACCAGCCGCTGCGCCGCCATCGGCGCCAGGATGTCGAGGTCGCGCTGGATCAAAGCCGATTTGGTGATCAGGCTGACCGGATGGCGCAATTCGTACAGGACTTCGAGGCAGCTGCGGGTGATCTTCTCCGTGCGCTCGGTCGGTTGATAGGCATCGGTATTGATGCCGAGCACGATGCCCGTCGGTTTGTAGCGCCGGTCGCACAGTTCGGCGCGCAGCAGCTTGGCGGCATCGGGTTTGCGGAAGATGCGCGTCTCGAAATCCAACCCGGGCGACAGGTCGAGATAGGCGTGGCTCGGGCGGGCAAAGCAGTAAATGCAGCCATGCTCGCAGCCCTTGTACGGATTGATCGACTGGCTGAAACCGACATCAGGCGAGTCATTGCGCGTGATGATGCGCCGGGCCGTATCGACGCCCAATATGGTCTTGCGCCGGGCCAGGCCGGCCTGTTCCTCCGGCGTCCAGCCGTCGTCGAAAGCGTAGCGGTCTGGCAGGTTGAAACGCGTGCTCGGCCGGTTGGTGATCGAGCCGCGGCCCTTGTGCACGCGGCTTAGCAGGGCGTCGTCATCATTGATCTCCGGGTGTTGGGTGATGTGCCTGGGCATGGCCAAAGCATAGCCATTAAAAAGAACAAATCAAGAACAAAAATGACTTGCCATCGGTGCATTAAGTTCGGATACTGGTGGAAAATGGAGGGTCACCATGCGCCGCAGACTTCTGATCGGGACTCTGGCCGCCGTTGCGGTAAGCGGCATCGCCCGGGCGCAGGGCATTGCCACGGCGCCGTCGCTGGTCCGCATCAAGATGACTACCGGCAAGGGCGTGCTCGTACTCGACCTGGAGGCCGAAAAGGCGCCACTGACGACGCGTAATTTCCTGCGCTATGTCGATATGAAGAAGCTGGATGCGACCAATTTTTACCGCGCCATGCCAAATGGGGAGGGCCGCGGCCTGATCCAGGGCGGTGACAGCCGCCGCGCCTTGCCGCCCATCGTCCATGAGCCGACCTCGCAGACGGGCCTGACGCACACCGAAGGCACGATTTCGCTGGTGCGCGGGGCGGCGGGATCGGCCAAGGGCGATTTCTTTATCTGTGTCGGCGACATGACCTTCCTCGACGCCGGCAAGGGCGGAACCGGCGACAATCTCGGTTTCGCCGCCTTCGGGCACGTGGTCGAGGGCATGGATGTGGTCAAGGCGATCTTATCAGCACCCGTGTCGCCGAGCGAAGGCGAGGGGGCGATGAAGGGCCAGATGCTGATGCCACGTGTGCCGATCCTGACCACACGGCGCATGTAGTTACTCGGCGGCCATCTGGCTTTGATGCGGACGGGGTACGTCAACGCCTTCGTCGAAGTGCAGTAGCCACGGTTTCTCCTGATCGACCGTAAAGCGCGGTTTCAGCGGGCTCTTGTGGCCTTGGAAGCCGCCGACCAGCTTGACGACCCGGGCAAACGCCACTTTGAGCGGCGCCAGCCAGCGCGGCGAGGTCCTGATGGACGGGTTCAAGCCAAAGAAGCGGCGCAGGCAGCCATTGGCATAGAGGACGTTGGCCCGCCACAGCGCCTTGGGCGTCATGAACTCGATCGACAATGAGACATTGACCATGTCCTTGTTGACTATGCGATGCGGCGCGTTTTGCACCCAGGTCATCATCTCGCCGGGCTTCAGGTCGTGGATGACGGCCTCGCGGTCCCAACCGAATTCGTAGGGCAGTTGCTCGTCGGATTCCCTCAGGACCACGCCTTCCAGGCGGGTATCGGTGACGAACGGATCCTCGGGCGGATAGACATGCACGGTCTTGGTGCCGCGCAGCTGCCACAGCATGACCAGCGGCGTGTCGAGATGGTAGAAGACGTGGGCGTTGGGCGAGGAAATCAGCAGGCCGAGATCTTCCTTCAGGGTCGAGACGCCGGTCTGGGCGCCGATCTCCTCGAACATGCGGTCGGCCAGCGCCTTGACCGCCGGGTCGTGGTGGTTGACCTTGCGCAGGTTGAGCCACAGGCGGCCGGCCTTGACGCCTTCCATCAGGGCCTTGCCGTCGAGATCGCCGCGCCGGCCCAGATACCACTGGCCGAAGGTCGTCGGATCATAGCCCATGGTGAAGACTTCGAGGGCTTCACGCGGGTAGCGGTCGATCAGGGCAATCAGGGCTTCGTCGCTGAACAGTTCGTTCTGATGCAGCTTGTGCTCGAACAGCAGGTTGCTGCGGGTGAAGCATTGCTTATGCTTTGGCGTCCAGGTCAGCAGGTCCATGCTCAGCGTCCTTTTTATCGGCCGGGCGGTTGCGCTTGCAGCAGCGCGGCGCCGTAGAAGCCGATCTTGAACGGCGGGAACCAGATCAGCTTGCCGAAGCCACGCATGGCCTTATCGAGGCGCGGCGCGCTCTGGCGGCTGCCGATCATGTAGAGCAGGCCACCGATCAGGGAAAACAGGATGCCCTGGATCATGCCCTGGGCCATCCAGGCGGCGACGACCAGCGGCCGGCGGGTGATGGCGGCTGAGTGGCTCGGGCCCTGGCCGAAGGCGAAGGCGCGCTTCAGGGTGTAGCCAAGCGTCGAGCGTGAGGCGGGGACGTCTTCGTAGACCAGGGCGTCGGCTGCCCAGGCGATGGCGGCGCCGCTCGATTGCAGGTCGTGGAACAGCTGGTCGTCCTCGCCGCCCATGTCGTTGCGTTCGGTGCAGAAGGGGACACGGCCCTGCGGCAGGATCGACGTACGGATCAGGCTGTTGCCGCAGCCATAATAGCCGTTGAGGCGCTGCGAAATCTTCGGGCCGGTACGCGAGAAGAAGGCTTCGAAATAGGCCGGATAGCTGGCGTCTGGGTCCTGCAGGCGCGCCTTGACCGGGCCGAAGACGACGTCGGCGGCAAAGCGCTCTTGCGTTTCCAGGAGGCGGGCCAGCCAGTGCGTCGGTGCTTCCTCATCGTCGTCGAGGAAGGCGATGAACTCGGCCGAGTTTGCGGCGACGGCAGAGTTGCGGGCATTGGCGACGCCGGTCTGCGGTTCATGGATAAAGGTGACGGGGAAGTCAGCGTGGGCGGCGAACGCTTCGACCTGCGTTTTCGCGGAGGCTTCCGGGCTGTTGTCGCAGACGATCAGCGACAACTCGATGTCGCGCAGCGCCGTTTGGGCCGCAATGGACTGCATGGCCAGGCGCAGGCCCGCCTCACGGCGGAAGGTCGGGATGATGACGCTGAGACTCTTACGCATTTTCAGTGGCTTTCATTCGCTTCGTAGCGTTGGAAAAAGCAAAAGCAATGCCACGCGCCCGGCTCAGGGTATCGAGCTCAAGGCAGGCGATCTGGTCGACGCGGCGGTTGAGGCGGGCGATGGGACCGTCGACGCCCATGACGCGACGGGCCGTGACGCTGAAGCGGGACAGCTTTTCCGCCCAACGTGCCCGGTCGGAATAGATGCGGGCGTGACGGACCGGCGAGCGGGTGTTGCTGAACACGGCCTTGTAGGCCTGGGCGCCAGTCGACAGGTCGTAATAGCTGATGCCGTCGGCAGCCAGATGCTCGGCGCAGCCGCCAAGGAAGATCTGGCCCGGCGAGAAGGTGGCATAGGCCGGATCGTAGGTCGAGATCCACGGGTGGCCGCGATCACCCATGCGGGCGCCGAAATGGAACAGCAGCGGCGCGTCGCCGGCCATCAGGGTGATCAGGTTGCCGTGCAGCTGGTCCTTCGGGGCGTCGAACATGTTGCGCAGCAGTTGCTGCACCCAGCCGGGCGCCAGGAAGTCGTGCAGGCCGGTCAACCGGGTCTGTTCGCGCTTCAGGCGCAGCATCAGCTCGAAATGCTCGGGGTCGCGGTCGCCCATGACGAAGCGGACCTCGCCGTGCGCGTCCTCGAGATGGCGGCGCAGCCGGCGGATGTTCTTTTCCAGCTTCTTGTTGGCGTTGTTGGCCGGGCCGCCGGTGGTCAGGTCGATGGCGAAGGCCTCGTCCTCCTCGCCTTCAACCTTGCCGAAGACATTGTACGGGTCGACCAGGCCGATCGCCTGGTACTGGTCGATGCCGGCCAGATGCAGGACTTCGCGTGCTTTCAGGTGTGGCTCGGGCAGGGTCAGCAGCGCGCTATAGTCGGCGAATGGCGCGCCGGCGGGACGGGCAAAGCGGCCAGGCCGCGGATGGAAAGGCAGGAAGCCGACAGTACGGCCGCGGCGCTTGAACACGGCGACTTCGGTATCGGAACGGACGGCGGTGACGGCGCGGACGAACTCCGGCGACAGTAGCGGCGACCGGAAGGCCGGGGTCGCCGCCTGCATGGCGCGCCACAGCTCAAGGTCGGATTGTACCAGATTGGAAACGCTTACTCGGTCGCAGGTCAGCATTGGATACCTTTTGGCACAGGAGGCTGAAATTCGCGTAACAGGGTGCAAGAGCCGGGCCAGTCATGCCCTTATAAGGCGAAAGCTTGAAAATTAGGTTCCCTTGCGGAAGATGACAAGGATGCTTGACATGTATGGAATGGGCATGTAAAGGAAGCTTGTCATAGCGGAGGGGAGCCGGGGATGGAACCAAATACGCGTGTCAGGGGAATCGGCCTCATTGTGCTGATCCTCGGGCTGATGGCCGGAGCGCTGAACGCCATCTGGCTGAGTAATGGTCGCGCGTTACCGGTCTACGGGATTATCGTAGATGCGCTGCTGGCGGCCATCTGCGTTGCCGTGATTGTGCGGGGCGTAATGGTGGCGCGCAACCAACCTATGGCCGATGAATTCCAGGTGATGAAAACGCGCCACGCCACCCATCTGGGCTTTGTTGTGGGCCTGGGTCTCTACAGCCTGGCCAGTCTGTGGCCGTATGTTCATCCGGACAGTTACCACGCCCTGATGAGCCGGATCGGCGGCGATGACGCCTTCAGCATGGGGCGGGTGGCCGGCATGTTACCTTTTGTGATTGGCATGTGCATCGGCCAGGTCGCGACCTGGATGAAGTTTGGATGAGGGGGGAAATATCCATGGCCTATCAGGATGATGAACGGCCTGAAAAGCGGGGCGAAATATTCCCTTTGTTTTTTGTACTGGGCGCGGTGCTCGCTTTTGCCGGACTAACAGTGGTCGGCATGGTCAGTTATGCTGGCTCAAGCCGGGTCGTGTTGCTGCTGCTGGCCCTATTTCTGGCTGTCTGCATGCTCATGGTCGCAGGGCTGGTTCGCAGGCGGCGGCAAATGTTGCGCCATGATGACGAATTTCACCAAACGCGCTTCAACTGGAGCCGTAGCCACGGTTTGTTAGCGGGCATCTACATTCTGGCGGCTTTGACGCTCTTTCTTCGTTTTTTGAAGTTCATGCCGGCCGAATGGGGCCGAGCCGTGACGACGTTTCTGCCGCATGTTGATGCTTTCGCAGACGGGGTGACCTTTGCTTTCTTGACGATCGCAGTGTGCGTTGTCGCCGCGGGCTGGATCTGGCAGTTACGCCACAAATAGGGGGATAACATGAAACAACCTATACCGGGCCACGAAGCCTTTCTGATCAGGATGGGCCTGGCCTTTGTTTACACGGTCGTGTGCGCCATTGCTGAAAAGAGCCACATCGAAGGCGTGCCTGAGGAAACATTTGGCGTCGTGGTTGCCAGCGTCGTTCTGGCGCCATTGGCAGTCTGTGCCATCATTTATGGCTTGTGGTGGCGGACGGCGGACGAGTATCAACGCGCCATGGAATATCGCGCCATGGCGGGCGCCGGTTTGGGTGCGGTCGCCTATCTGATCGCCGGCAAGCTGGCGACTTATTTCTTTCCGGATGTCCTGCACGTACCGTCGCTGGCGGTGCTGGGCATGCTGCTGCTCTACTGGATACAGCAGAGCCGCCGCCTCAACGTTGCCGCCTTCCAGCCCTAGATCGTGCAGAACTGCCTGAAAGCCCTTCGCGCCGAACGCGACTGGTCGCAGGCCGATCTGGCCGAGCGCTTGAAAGTGTCGCGCCAGACCATCAACGCCATCGAAACCGGCAAGTACGATCCGTCCCTGCCGCTGGCATTCAGCATCGCGGCGGTGTTCGACCGCCGTATCGAAGACATATTCATGCCGGATTAAGGCGGAAAATTTGAATTTTGGGGGAGTAGTCCATGACCATCCGCGATTATGTGACGGCCAAGACCTACAAGCTTTTCGGCATCCTGTTCGGGCTCCTGGCCTGTGCCGCCATACTGAGCGCGTCGCTGGCGCCGCTGACGGCCCGTGCCGAGGCCGCTAAACCGCTGATGTGGGTGGTCAAGGATGAGGACTCGACCATCTATCTGTTCGGCAGCATCCACGTCATGAAAAACGACGTGGTCTGGCTGACGCCCGATATCCAGAGCCGCTTCGACAGCGCTTCCGACGCCTGGTTCGAGATGGCCGATCTCGACAATCCGGCGGCGATTCAGCCGGTGGTGCAGAAGTACATGCTCGATCCCAAGGGAGGGATGACCAAGGGGCTGACCGACGCCGAAATCCGCAAGATCGATGCGCTGTCAGCGCCGATGAACCTGAGCGCGCAGAAGATGCTTTACATGCGCAAATGGGCGGTCGGCCTGATCCTGACCATGCAGAAGATTCAGTCGCTGGGCTATGACCCGAAGGTCGGGGTCGACGTGACCCTGATGGCGGCGGCGCGCAAGGCCGGTAAAACGGTGCACGGTCTTGAAACGGTTGACCAGGAAATGCAGGCGATTGTGCCTTCCGACGACGCCGAGGAACTGGCGGCGCTACGTCAGGCTCTGGCCGAGGTCAGTGATGCCGACAAGGATATCGCGCCGCTGCTCAAAGCCTGGGAAAAAGGCGACGAGACCGGCCTCGAGCACTTCCTGCTCGATAAATACAAGGCCGAGGACTCGGCGTCCTACAAGCGGTTGATCGTGGCGCGCAATGCCGCCTGGGAACCGCAGGTCGAGGAGATGTTGAAAGGCAAGGGTACGGCCTTCATCACGGTCGGCGCCGGCCACCTGGTCGGGCCGGACAGCCTGATTGCCTTGCTGCGCAAGCATGGGATCAAGGTTGAACGCCTGAATTAACCCCCCGCTAACCCTGTCTCAAAACCGGCCAGCCCGGCCGGTGCGGGTCTTGCAGACTCTTCTCGTAAGACACGAGGAGTCTCTTCATGCGTCAGCGCACGCTCCGCCATATGCTCTACGCCCAGATCCTGCAGACGCCGTACTGGGTGCGCGATACCGTCGTCGGCCTGCTGGCCGGCGGTTTGGCCGTGGCGACCTGGATGGCATTGCAGCCGCCGGCGCCCAACGAAGTCGCGAAGTCCTTAGCAGTTGCCGCGCCGGTGGTGGTCACGCCCGATGCGCGCGAAATGCAGATCGCGCCAATCAACACACCCTTACTGTGGCGGGTTGAAAAAAACGGCAACACGGTCTGGCTGTTCGGCAGTGTGCATGTGCTGCGCTCCGACCTGAACTGGATGGACACGCGCCTGTTCCGCGCCTTCGACAGCGCCGATGCCGCCTGGTTCGAGGTGCCCGACTTCGACAGCCTGCCGCATTTTACCGGCTTCGACAAAAGCGTCATGGCGGCCACGCCCGTGCTGACCAAAGGCCTGGGCGACGCGGAAATGCATGAGCTGGAAAGCCTGCTCACTCCGTACAAGCTGACGCTCAAGGACGTCGAGCGCGTCCGGCCGGGCGCCATGGCTGGCTTCATTGCCCAGCTCGATATCGCCGGCAGTCATTTCAGTTTCGAGCAGGGCGCCGACATGACTCTGTTCCGCCGTGCCAAATTGCTGAACATGAAGATCGAGGGCTTCGAAGACAACCGGCAGCACTACAGCTACCTCTACAAGCTCGGCGCCGACATGGGTGAAGACGGTACGGTGGCGCTGAAAAAGGCGCTGGCCAACCACTTCGGCCGCGGCGACGGGGACAGCGATATCGACGTTGTTGTCGAGACCTGGCGGACCGGCAATCAGAAGGCCATGACCGACAGCCTGCTGCGCACGCGCGATCGCAATCCGCGGTTCTACAATGTGCTGGTGGCCGGGCGGAACCAGTTGTGGCTGCCCAAGGTCGAGGCGATGCTGTCCGACGCAACGCCACACAGCACCTTCGTCACGGTCGGCATGGCGCACCTGATCGGACCGGACGGGCTGGTGGCGCAGTTGCGCGCCAAGGGCTACACGGTTGAGCGGGTTGATTACTGACACTGAACTGTCACCCGAATATCATTGACTTTCGGGCGGGTTTTCTTCAAAAGGCCCGCCTAAGCCCCAAAACGCTTAGACATTTATCCTCTTCGCCTGAGCGGAGAGGATTTTTCTCTTTGGGGAGTTACAGTCATGAGCCAGCCCAGCGAAGATCATCTGTTCGGAGTCTATGCGCGCGCACCCATCGCGGTCGAGCGCGGCGAAGGCACCCGACTGTATGACCGCGACGGCCGCGAATGGCTGGATTTCGTGCAGGGCATCGCGGTGAATGGCCTGGGCCACGCCAATCCGATCCTGACCGAGGCCCTGACGAAGCAGGCGCACAAGCTGTGGCACGTTTCGAACATCTACCGCATTCCGGGCCAGGATGAACTGGCGGCGAAGCTGTGCGAGAACTCCTTCGCCGATCAGGTATTCTTCACCAATTCGGGCACCGAGGCGGTCGAGTGTGCGCTTAAGCTGGCGCGCAAGTACCATGCCTCGAAGGGCCACGAAGAGCGCATCGACATCATCACCTTCGAAGGCGCCTTCCACGGCCGGACCTATGCGGCGGTGACGGCGGGTGGCAACGAGACCTATCTGCAGGGCTTCGGCCCGCGCCTGCCGGGCTTCGTGCATCTGTCGCTTGATGATCATGCGGCGATCAAGGCGGCAGCGGAAAAGCCGACGGCAGCGGCCATCATGGTCGAGCCGGTGCAGGGCGAAGGCGGGGCGCGTGCTCTGACTGACGCCGAGCTGAAGAATCTGCGCGATCTGTGCGACGCCAACGGTCTGCTGCTGATCTTCGACGAAATCCAATGCGGCATGGGCCGGACCGGCAAGCTGTGGGCCTATGAGTATTCGGGTATCGAGCCCGATGTCATGTGCATCGCCAAGGCGCTCGGCGGCGGCTTCCCGATCGGCGCCTGCTTGGCGACCCGCGATGCGGCGTCCGGCATGGTGGTCGGCATGCACGGCTCGACCTTCGGCGGCAACCCGCTGGCCATGGCGGTCGGCGAGGCGGCGTTCAACGAGATTTCCAAGCCGGAACTGCTCGACAATGTTACCCGCATCGCCGGCTATCTGGTCCAGCAACTGCAGGGCCTGAAGGAAGCCTATCCCGACATGATCGTCGAGGTGCGCGGCAAGGGCCTGCTGATCGGCATCAAGGTCAAGCCGAACAACCGCGAGCTGATGGTTCTGGCGCGCGACAACGGCCTGCTGATCGCCGGCGGCTCGGACAACTGCGTGCGCATGCTGCCGCCGCTGAACGTCACCGAGGCTGAGGCGCGTGAAGCCATCGAAAAGCTCGAAAAAACCTTCCTGGCGGCCCGCGAAGCCAATAAGGCCAAGGAAACCGCTTAGCATTTTGTCGGGGTCGGACAAGGCCCCGTTTCAAGGGGGCCATGATGACCCGGCATTTTCTCGATATCTGCGATCTTAGCGCCGAAGAGCTGCGCGCCATCATCGATGACGCCCACGCCCGCAAAGCGCTGCGCAAGGGCTGGCCGCAGGGCCGCGTCGACGCCGATGCGCCGGCGAAAGACCGCGTCCTGGCGATGATCTTCGAGAAGAACTCGACGCGCACGCGCTTTTCGTTCGATGCGGCGATGCGTCAGCTGGGCGGCTCGGTGCTGATCTCGACAGCCACCGACATGCAGCTCGGGCGCGGTGAGCCGATCGAGGACACCGCCAAGGTGCTGTCGCGCATGGTTGACGCCATCATGATCCGCGCCAACAAGCATGACGACGTGGCGCGGCTGGCGGCGACGGCGACGATCCCGGTGATCAACGGGCTGACCAATATGAGCCACCCGTGCCAGATCCTGGCCGACATCCAGACGATCGAGGAGTATCGCGGCCGCATCGAGGGCAAGACGCTGGCCTGGGTCAGCGACGGTAACAATGTGTGCAACAGCCTGATCCACGCCGCGGCGCGGTTTAACTTCCGGCTGAACATAGCCTGTCCGGTGGCATACAAGCCCGCAGCGCAGGCCCTGGTGTTCGCGGCGGAATCGCGCGCCGACGTGACGGTGATGCAGGACCCGAACGAAGCCGTCGAAGGCGCCGACGTGGTGCTGGCCGATACCTGGGTGTCGATGGGCGATCTCGATCACGATGAGCGCCTGGAAGCCTTCCAGCCCTATCAGGTCAATGACGCCCTGATGCAGCGCGCCCGGCCGGACGCCCTGTTCCTGCACTGCCTGCCGGCGCACCGTGGGGAAGAGGTGACGGACAGCGTCATCGACGGCCCGCAATCGGTCATCTGGGATGAAGCGGAAAACCGCATTCATGCGCAGAAAGCTATTATAAATTGGTGCTTCGGCGGCTGAAGCGCCGCACTTGCTTAATACTGCGGGGTTTCGGTCTTGAAGCCGACGACCGTCAGCAAATGCACCAGCAGCACGATAGCGGCAGCGACGCACAGCAGCATGAAGAAGCGCCATGGCACCATGCGCGGGCCCTTGGTGATGTCGAGCGGCCGCGCGCCCAGCCAGCCAAATAACACCGCCAAGGCGACACAAACGGCGATGCCTACGCCTGTGAGGGGAAGATCCAGTTCCATAAAGGTCGGTATCCGACAGATACTGACTGTGGGCAAGAGAAATCCGGCAGCGGAGTATTTTGGGCTCTGAAAATTAACCATAAACGAGAAAAAATATGGTTAATACAATGATTTATTTGTAATTCATTAACCCTTATGGTATCCGGAAAACGTGAGTTTCAGGGGGCGCTGGCTGTGCGCCAAGTTTCCACAGAAGAATGACCAGGCCCCATATGTTGGGGTTAGCAAATGGTTTACACTCAATATGATGCGGTCTAGGCTCGGGAGCTTGGACCTTGTATGGGGAATCGCATGAGCGCGGGCGCACCTTGGAGTGTTAAGGGTATTGATGCCAAGGCCCGGGAAGTCGCCAAGGATCTGGCGCGCCGGTCTGGCCTCACCCTGGGTGAATGGCTCAACCAGATGATTCTCGAGGGCGAAGACGTTGGTGCTGCGATTCGGCGTGAGCGCGAACGCCGTGACGTGCCGACGCGTGAAGACTACGCTGAATCTGATTACGAAGACGGCTATGCGGCCCCTCAACCGGCGGCCCGCCGCCGCCCGCCGGTCTATCGCGAAGTCCAGAACGACATCGCGCCGCCACCGGTGACGCGCCGTGCGCCGGCGTTTTCCTCGGCATCCCAGCCACTGTCGTCGCGCGACCTGCGCCGCCGCTCGATATTCGAGGATCGGCCGCGCGAAGGGGCTATCCGCGAAGAGCGTTACCGTGACGAACGTCCGCGTTATGAGGAGCCAGGTTCAGCCGAGCTTGGCCGGGTAGCCAATGCGCTCGAATCTCTGAGCGCTCGCATCGAGGGCTCGGAAAGCCGGTCGGCCAGCGCCGTGCGCGGCGTGTCGACCGCCGTCGAGGCCCTGCTGGGCCGTCTGGAGCGCTCGGAAGCGGCACTCGAACGCTCTGAAGCCGCGCATGATGAAACCCGAGGCCGCCTGGAAGAGGCCGCACAGGACATCCGTGACGACCTCCGTCAGTCTTTCGACCGCCATGAGGAAAGCCGCGAGGCGCTCCAGGAGCGTCTGGAACAGGCCGAACGCCTGATCGACGCTCAGGCTGAGCGTCTGGAAGGCCTGTCCGGCCATCTGCGCGATGAACGTGAGCGCGTCGCCCGCGTCGAGGCCGAGCTCAAGAATCCGGCCAATGACGGCGTGCGCCTGGTTGAAGGCGCGCTCGGCAAGCTCGCCAACCAGCTTTACGAAAACGAACAGCGCACCCGTGACACCACGAAGGATATTCGTGAGGACATGGTCGGGCTGTCGCATCGACTGACCCAGATGGAGCTGCGCGACCCCGACCGGGCGGCGCAGGCGCTTATCGACAAGGTCGTCACCCAACTGGCGCAACGGCTCGAACAGGCCGAAGCGCAAACTTCCGGCGCCATCAAGGCGCTTGAGCAGGCGTTCAGCACCCTGGACGCCCGTCTGAGCCGCGCAGAAGAACGCGGCGACGTCACCGACCCCGAGTCGGTACAATCCTTGCAGGGACTCGCTACTGAACTGTCACGCCGCGTCGAGAGCTCTCGCGCGGAACTCCTGAACGCCATGCAGGACCG
Source organism: Pseudomonadota bacterium (assembly GCA_048497915.1). Taxonomy (GTDB): domain Bacteria; phylum Pseudomonadota; class Alphaproteobacteria; order Caulobacterales; family Caulobacteraceae; genus Asticcacaulis. The sequence goes on along the minus strand of JBEHYZ010000006.1, from coordinate 98,322 downwards.
CACCCAGGCGTCGGCCGAGGAGCTCTTGAGCACCCTCAGCCGCCGTATCGAGGAAACGGAGCACCGCTCGGCTGCAGCCATCGAAAAACTCGGTGAGGACGTCATGCGAATTGCGGATAACCTGAACAACCGTGTCGGGGGGATTGAGGCGGCCGGCCAGGAAGGCCTGGCGCGTGTCGAGAACGAAGTACGTCAAGTTGAGAACGAAGTCCGCCAGATCGGATCGGACCTGGATGCCCGCATCGACAGCAAGGTCGGCAGCGCCATCGACACCCGCATGGAGTCGCGGTTCGAAAGCAGTGAAAGCTCGCACGCCCAGGCGCTGGAACGGCTTGGCGCGGAAATCGCCCGTATCTCCGAACGCCTGAGCAGCCGGGTCGGCGACTCGGAACGCCGCGCCGCCCAGGCGATTGAAGGCATCGGTCAGTTCGTCGAGCAGTCGCGCGACGACGCGCGTAGCGAACTGAGCGCGCGTATCCGTCAGTCGGAAGAACGCACCGCCCGCCAGCTGGAAGAAACCCGCCGGACGCTGGATCAGAAGCTGGCCCGCGTCGCCGCTCACAGCCTGCTGTCGGAATCGGCGGCTCGCGGCGGCATGTTACAATCGCGCCTGCGCAGCGATCTGCCCAATCCGTTCGACGCCGCGCCGGCCTATTCGGCGCCGTTCGATTCTGGAACACTTGATTCTGGGGCACTCGATGCCGGCGCCGATGAAGACCTGCAGCCGACGGCCGAAGTCGCCAAGCCGATGGCCCAGCGCGTCACCTTCGCGCCGGTGCAGGGCGGCTACGAAGATGACGACTATGCCGATGAATCGGATCTGAGTGACCAGCCGGACCAGACCGCCTATGCGGCGGAAGAAGACGATACGGCCGAAGAGCTGACCAATGAAGATTGGGCAGCCGAGCAGGACCGCGTCGAGACCGCCCGGATCGAAGCCTTCGCGGAAGATGAAGCGCTCGAGCTCGAGCCTGCTGAGGCTGAAGATCATCTCGACCTGACGCAACCGGTGGCGCAGACAGAGGCTGAGACTGATTTCAATCCGTTCGTCGAGGACGACCTGGACTCGGATCTGGAACCGGCGGCATCGACCGAGCCCGAGGTGATCAAGTCGCCGCTGGGGCCGCGCGCCAATCTCGGCAGCGTGGCGCGCGTCCAGTCGGCGGTCGCCGCCCTGACGGCGCGCGATAACGAAGACGACAGCGATCCGTTCGCCGACATCGAAGTGTCGCGCAAGACCGCGCCCCTGCGTCCAGCGGCGCCGCGTGGCTCCGTATCATTCACGCCGGTGGCTCCGGCGCGCGACATCGATGACGAGGATATGGACGCCTTCACGCCCTCGCGGGCCCAGGCGCCGACGGTCGAGGAAGACGCCGGCGTATCGGTGTCGACGCGCGATGCCCTGGCGGCCGCGCGTGCGGCGGTTCGCGCCAGCATGGACAATATCGAGCCGCAGGGTTCGGGCTTTGGCCTGCAGCCTGGCATTTCGCGCGCCCGTATGGCCGAAGCGCGCGCTGCTAAGGTCAAGAAGGAAAGCGGCATGCTGCTCAACGCCTTCAAGGCGTCGGTGGTGGCGGTGGTCGCGGTCTGCGTGGTTGCCGGTGGCTACGTCGCCCTGACCAAGAAGGAAGAAGAGCCTTTGGCGGCGACGGCTGTTTCGGCAAGCCTGCCGAACTCGGACCAGCTCAACGCCGAATACGAGTCGGCTCAAAAGGCTCTGGAGGCGCGCGCCCCCAACGCGATCGGCCTGCTGCAAAAGGTGGCGGACAAGGGATTGGCCAAGGCGCAGTTCCGCCTGGGGTCGCTGTACCGCGGTGAAGGCGCTCTCGTTAAGGAAGACCCCGTGCAGGCGCGTCAGTGGACCGAAAAGGCCGCCAGCGCCGGCGTCACGCCCGCCATGTATAACCTCGGCCTGTTTTACTACAACGGATACGGCGGCGCGCAGAACCATATCGTTGCGGCGAACTGGTTCCGCAAGTCGGCCGAAAACGGCCTGTTTGATGGCCAATACAATCTGGGTCTGATGTATCAGCAAGGCGATGGCGTGCCGCTTGATCCGAGCGAGGCCTACAAGTGGCTGAAGCTGGCGGCCAAGGCCAAGCCGAATGATCGTGAAGCGGCTGCCCTGGCGGCGGAGGCGCGCAATCAACTGAGCGCCGATCAGGCGGCGCGTGCCGACGATGCCGTGGCCCAGTTCGTCCCCAATCACAGCCCGGCGGATGCCGATGTCGCTTCGGTCGGCGCTCCGTCCTAAGCGCAAGGAACATCGTAAACGTTACAAAACAGCGAGTCATTTGACTCGCTGTTTTTTATTGCAGCGGCTATTTTTGAGTCGTGAGCGAAGATGTAACCCTTATCCCCGTGGCCGGACCCGATCTGTGGTGGCGCGGTCTGGCGCCGGCCGAGGCGTTGGGGTTCTCCCTGGTGCGGCCTTGTATTGGCGGCCGTGAGGTTAGTGTTGCCGAACTGCGCGAGCGCTGGGGCCGTGAACCACTGATCGTCGCCAATGCCCCGCTGGTGCGTAACCGCCTGTTCGGCGGCCGCAATCACCGCGAAGCCGGACATTTCGATGTGCTGGAGTTGTTCGCCTTCATCCGGCCGGCGCAGTTCTGCGCGCCGTCGGCGGCGGGGTTGGCGCTGGCGTGCGGTTATGAAGAGCCGGAAAACGAGGCGGCGCAGGCGCGTGTGCTGCTCGATGTCATTTCTTCACTTTCTGAAACATTGAAAACAAGCCCGCTCGGTTTCCGGTTGGTGGCGCAGTCAGGCGTCCGGCTGATGGCTCGCCAAGGCTGGGCTTGGGCGCCGTTGGTACAGGCCGTGCTCGACCAGACGGAGATGCCGGCGGATTATGTGGCGCCGCCGGCTCTGGAAATCTGGTCACTTCTGGAAGAGTGGGAGGATCAGGCGCCGGAAGGCAATGCGCGGGCGGTTTCGCTGTCTGACGACGAGGTGAAAACGGCGCTTGATGCTGATCTGGCGCGGGCAGGTTTGAGCGAACGGCGGCCGGAGCAGGTGGCGTTCGCGCTCAAGGCCAAGGACATCTTCGCGCCGAAGTTTGTCAAGGATCAGCCGAACATGCTGCTGGCCGAGGCGGGCACCGGCACCGGCAAGACCCTGGGTTACCTGGCGCCGGCCATGGCCTGGGCCGCGAAGGCGCAGGGCCAGGTGTGGGTGTCGACCTATACGAAGGCGCTGCAGAAGCAGATTTATGCTGACACGCGCGCCCTGTTCGACAAGGAGGCCGAGCGCGCCGAGGCCGTGGTGGTGCGTAAAGGCCGGGAAAACTATCTGTGTCTGCTCAATTTCCAGGAGCGGCTGGCCGGGGCGCAGACGGGGCCTGAGGTCATCATGGCCGTGCTGATGGCGCGCTGGGTGCTGTACAGCCGCGACGGCGATATCCTGAGCGGTGATTTCCCGACCTGGCTGCCGTCGCTGCTGCCGCCGACCTCGCCGGCGTCGGTATTTCAGACGCTGACGCCGGCGGCCCTGGTCGACCGGCGCGGCGAATGCACCTATGCGGCGTGCCCGCATTACCGGGTGTGCTTCATCGAAAAGTCGGTCCGTAAGGCCAAGTCAGCGTCGTTGGTCATCGCCAACCACGCGCTGGTGATGGCGCAGGCGGCCTATGACCTGCGCGACGTCAGCCGCGCCGAAATGGAAGCCGAACTGCATGGCGAAGAGGTCGACGAAAACAAGGTGCAGCCGGCCTTGTCACGGCTGATCTTCGACGAAGGCCACCATGTGTTCGAGGCGGCGGACAGCGCCTTTGCGACCAAACTTTCGGGCCTTGAGGCGTTTGAGCTGCGGCGTTGGATTCGCGGCAATGAAGGCCGGTCGCGGCGGGGCAGGGGCCTTGAGGCGCGGCTGGGCGACCTGTTGAAAGCCGATGCGGCCAAGGATGCTTTGCGCGAACTGATCCGGGCAGCGGCCGCCCTGCCTGCGGACGGGTTCTCGCAGCGGATTACGGTGCGGACGCAGAACGGCGGCGGGCTGGAACCGGTCGGACCGATCGAGGCGCTGCTGGTTGAGGTGCTGCGCCAGATCGAAGTCCGGCAAAGTGAAGTCAGGGTACGAACGCGCGGCCCTGCCGATGCCGATCAGGGCGGCGAATGCGAGGCGCATCCCTGCCTGGACGAAGTTGGCGTGGCGGCCAAGCTGGCGTCGCGGGCGCTGGCGGCCATCGAAGCCCCGCTGCTGGCGCTATGCCGGGCGATGGAAGACAGCCTGAACGCCAGCGCCGACGAACTGGAACCGGTCGATCGCATCCGCATCGAAGGCCTGCTGCGCGGGCTGGAGCGGCGGGCGCGCATGCTGTTGCCGGCGTGGCGGTCGCTGTTGCAGCAACTGGCGCTCGATGACGACGACATCATGGACAACAACGGCCAGGTACAGACGATCGACTGGTTCGCCACCGAAATGCACCGCGGCAAGGTGGTCGATGTCAGCCTCAACCGGCACTATGTCGATCCGAGTCTGCCGCTGGCCGAGTTTGTCTTGAAGCCGGCGCATGGCGTCCTGGTGGCGTCGGCCACCTTGAGCGATGGCGCCCGTGAGGACGAGAGCGAGGACGTGTTTTCGCTGGCGCGGCAACGGACGGGGGCCAATCATCTGGTCATGGGCGCCAAATCGGCGCGCATCCAGTCGCCGTTCGACTATGCCAACCAGGCGCGGCTGTTCGTCGTCACCGACATCAGCCGCGACGATCCGCGCGCTGTCGGGGCGGCGATGCAGACCTTGTTTACGGCGGCGAAAGGCGGCGGGTTGGGACTGTTCACCGCCATCCGGCGGCTCAAGGCGGTCTATGAGCAGATCGCCCGGCCCTTGGGCGAAAACGGGCTGACGCTGTACGCGCAGCACGTCGATCCGTTGGACGTGTCCGACCTGATCAGCGTCTTCCGTGCCGAACGCCATTCGTGCCTGCTGGGCACGGATGCCGTGCGTGACGGGATCGACGTGCCCGGCGAGGCGCTGCGGCTGATTGCGTTCGACCGGGTGCCGTGGCCGCGTCCGGATACGCTGCACAAGACGCGGCGTCAGCACTTCGGCAACAAGCTTTATGATGATGCGCTGACGCGGGCGCGGCTGGCTCAGGCGTTCGGGCGGCTGATCCGCAAGAAGGACGACCGCGGCGTGTTCGTCATGCTGGATTCCGCCGCGCCGACGCGACTGTTTTCCAGCCTGCCGGAAGGCGTGACCCTGCAGCGCTGCACATTGAAAGAGGCCATCGACTCGATCGAACGGTTTCTGTTTCCGCCAGACTTTAAGTAGCTGGCTTTCCTTCTGTCATATCTGTCGGCTATAGTGCGGTGTTAACCTTTTCAGGAACCCACCCATGGCTGACGCGGCGCCGAAGAAGAAACTCCATCGCATTGGCCTGTTCGGGCCGTCGGTCGTGCTGATCGTGCTGGCGCTGGGGTGGACCGGCTACTGGTTCTACACCGCCGATTACGTCAACAAGGCGCTGCATGCGCAGCAGGACGGACTGATCAAGCAAGGCTATCAGGTCAGCGTCGATCCCTACGACATCACCGGCTATCCCTACCGCATGCACATCGCGCTGAAGAACCTGACCATCGTTGCCCCGAGCGGGCGCGGCTTCAAGGCGACGGCGCTTGATGTCAATGCCGATGCCTACGATCTCGACAAGTGGGTGCTGGAGGTGCCGCAGGGCCTGACCATCTATCGCGGCCGGCCGGGCGGCATCGACTACGGCAAGCTTGATGTAAAGGCCACCTCGATCAAGGCCAGCATTTCCGGCCTGCGCAAGCCGGTGCAGGATATGCGTTTTTCGGCCGCCGAGGTGACCGTCACCCCGTCCGATCCGTCGCATCCGTACATCTTCGACAAGGCCGACCTGTTCGAAGCCTATGTCCGGCCGCACGTCAAGGACTCCGGCCCGGACAACACGTCATCAGGCGGCGATGCAACCAAGATCGATCCGGACAGCGCCGACTGGCTGATCCGGCTGAACGGCGCCCACGGCCAGCCGCAGGGCTTCGTCGGCAATTTCTCGCCCGATAAGCCGCTGACCCTGAGCAGCGAAGGTACGCTCAATCACATCACCGCCTTCCAGGGCAAGGATTTCGCCAGTGGTGTCAAGGCGTGGAAAGCCGCCGGCGGGTCGGCGACCTATTTCAAGTCGATGCTGAATACCGGCGAGCTCACCCTGACCGCTTCGAGCAACACTCTCGGTCTCGACGCCGACAGCCGCCTGACCGGGCACCTGGACGTCGAAATGGCCGGCACGTTCAAGCCGCTGGATGTGCTGGCGGCGGCGGGCCTGATTTCGCGCGACAACATGACCCTGGCCGCACCGTTGCTCAACATGACTTTGTCGACGGTCGGGCCACAGAAATTCGCCATCGATTTCAAGGACGGCGGCTCTTATATGGGGCCGCTGAAAGTTTCAGATGCGCCTATATTGCCGTGACGGCGATCTATACTGAAACGCGGGCCATCTAAGCCTAAAACAAGACTTGCCCACAGGCTTTCCGCGTCTTAAGGTCCGGGTTTTCGCCCCCTCGGAGCCTTCGCCTTGACCCCTGAAAATCCGCTTGGCCTGGCCGATCTGCGCCTGCAGATCGATGCCCTCGATGCGGAACTGCTCCGGCTGGTCGACAGACGCGCCGCGCTTGGCAAGGCCATTGGCGAAGCGAAGGCACGCGAGGACGGCGTCTCGAACGATGTCTCCCTGCTGCGGCCCGACCGCGAGGCCATTCTGATCCGTAAGCTGATCGCCATGCCGCGTCAGGCGGCCTCGTCCAATGTCATTGTGCGCATTTGGCGTGAGCTGATCTCGGAAAACCTGCGCATTCAGGGTGAGGCAAGGGGCGGTCTGCACCTGAACCTGAGCGCCGCCGACCAGTCGCAGGAAGTGCTGGTCTGGGCGCGGGAAAGGTTCGGGTTTGCCCCTTCCTACAGCTATCTCAAGGATCCTTCCGCTGCGCTGGCTGCGGCCCGGGATCCGCGTCATATCGCGGTTCTGAGCCTCGATCCGCGCGGCGGCGCCTGGTGGGCGCGTGTCCTGGCTGAACCCAAGGTGCGGGTCATTGCCGCACTTCCGGAATTGTCGACGACCCGGCCGCATGCTCTCGCTTTGGCGGCTATCGCGCCGGAGCCGACCGGCGACGACCTGACCTTCTGGGTTAGCGACAGTCCCGAGCGCGAGAACGCCCTGATCGAAACTCTGAGCCATCGTGGCTTTGCCGCCGAATGGCTGTGCAGCGCCCAGGGCCTGAAACTGTTTTCCTTAAGCGGTTTCGTGCAGGAAAACGACCCGCGTCTGGGCGGTTCGTTGGGCAGCCTCAGCGGCGTCATCGGCTCGGCCCCGCGCATTTAAGGTTTCCCCGCGGACAACGTCGCAGCCCGGACATTTTGCCGCTCTTTCGGTGCTCTCCGTAAGAATTTCCGTGCTTTCCGTGCTTTCCATGGCTAAAAACCGCTTACGTCGACGGAAAGTCGCGCCCTATTGAGTAAAACGTACATGGACAAACCCGAAACCTCCGCCAAGCCCGTGCCCAAGCCCGGCATTCTCGACATCGCGCCCTATGTTGGCGGCAAGTCGAAAATTGCCGGCGTGGCCAATCCGATCAAGCTGTCATCGAACGAGAACGCCCTGGGCGCCAGCGCCCTGGCCACGCAGGCGTTTATCGACGCGCAGTCCAAGCTGTTCCGCTATCCCGACGGCCACGCCAATCCGCTGCGGGAAGCGGTGGCGCAGTATCATGGTCTGGAGCCCGAGCGGCTGGTGTTCGGCAACGGTTCGGACGAGGTGTTCGCGCTGCTCAATCAGGTCTATCTCGAAGCCGGCGACAATATCGTTACCGGGGAGCACGGCTTCCTGGCCTATCGCATTTCCGCGCTGGCCTGCCAGGCCGATGTCCGTCTGGCGCCGGAGCCCGAGGAACGTATCGAGATCGACCGCCTGATGGAGCTGGTCGACGCGCGCACCAAGCTGGTGTTCATTTCCAATCCGGCCAATCCGACCGGCACGTGGAACACGCCGGAAGAACTGGCCGAGCTGCGGGCGCGGCTCGATCCGTCGATCATTCTGGTGATCGACGAGGCCTATGCCGAGTTCGCCGATGAGCCGACCTTCGAGAGCGCTTTTGCCTTTGCCCGCGGCACCGACAATGTGGCGGTGACGCGGACCTTCTCGAAGATCCACGGCCTGGCGGGCTTACGCGTCGGTTTCGGCTATTGTCCGGCGCCAATCATCGAGGCCATCGAACGCATCCGGTTGCCGTTCAACATCAACCTGCCGGCGCAGTATGCGGCGATCGCCGCCCTGTCCGACACAGCGCATATCGAGGCGTCGCGCCAGCAGGTCTTGAGCTGGCTGCCGCGCATGCTGCAGGAAATCCGCGCCCTGGGTTACGAAGCGAAGAAGACGGCGACCAATTTCGCGCTGATCCGCTTCAAGGATGCTGATGAGGCGGCGCGTGCCAACGAATACCTGATGTCGCAAGGCGTCATCGTCCGTCATGTAGTGAACTACGGCCTGCCGCAGTGCCTGCGCGTCACGGTCGGCAAGGATGAGGAAAACCGGGCGTTTCTCGATGCCCTTAAGGGCTTTGCCAGCCTGCGATAAGCGGTCGCATTCGCCCGGCAATCGGGTTATGTTACGTGGGCTGAAGTCTCAAGTCCGCGAAATGTCATGCCCGATCAAAGCTCTACAACGCCGTCCACTCGCGTCGCCTTCGGCCAGGGGTTCCTGAAGGACTGCTGGTGGTTTGCCGCCCTGTCCGGCGACCTGAAGCCGGGCAAGCTGCAACGCTATGTGCTGCTGGGTGAACCGGTGCTGCTCGGGCGCGATCTCGACGGCAAGGCCTACGCCATCCGCGATATCTGCCCGCACCGCGCCGCTCCGCTGTCGGCCGGGCAGATGCTGCGCGAGAATGGCCGCTGCGTGGTGCAATGCTGCTATCACGGCTGGACGTTCGATACGGCGGGCACCTGCCGGTCTGTGCCGTCGCTGACCGTCGATCAGCCGATGGATGTCGAAAAGATCAAGGTGCGCGGCTACGAAGTCCGCGAGCAACAGGGCATTATCTGGATCTACATCACCGCCGATGCGCGCCGTCCGGAAGCGCCCGACCATGAGCCGCCGGTGCTGCCGGGCGTGGTAGGCGGGGCGCCGATCATTGTCGAGACCATGGATTTCGACAGCCATATAGACCACGCCGTCGTTGGCCTGATGGACCCGGCACACGGCCCCTACGTGCACCAACAATGGTGGTGGCGCTCGGCCAAGAAGCAGCTGTCGAAGATCAAGCAATTCGAGCCGCGCGAGATGGGCTTCGCCATGGTGCGTCACGCCCCCTCGTCGAACAGCCGCGCCTACAAGATCCTGGGCGGGGCGCCGGCGACCGAGATTACCTTTCGCCTGCCGGGCATCCGCTACGAGCATATCGAGATCGGCAAGCTTCAGGTCCTGGGCCTGACCTGCCTGACGCCGATCGATGACAACACAACGCGGATCACGCAGATCTTCTGGTCGGACCATGGCCTGTTCCGCCTGATCGCGCCGGTTTTCCGCTATGGCGCCAAGGCGTTCCTCAAGCAGGACGGCGACATGGTCAACCTGCAGAACGAGGGGCTGAAGTACGATCCGGCGCTGCTGTGGATCGATGATGCTGACACGCAGGCCAAGTGGTATCAGCAGCTCAAAAAGGAATGGATGGCCGCCCGCGCCGACAAGCGGCCGTTCGTCAATCCGGTTAAGCCCGCCACCCTGAAGTGGACGTCTTGAAAACCCTTGAAATTGGCGATCTGCGTCGCAGTCTGCGCTTGCAGGTACTAAGTGTACCTGCGGCGCTTGCCGGCTAGCATCTCATCCAATTTGAAGGGTTTTCGGTCCGGAGCCGTTAAAATCTAAGCTGCCTTCAGACCGGCGACGACCAGGGCGATCTGGGTCGACAGGCTCTGCGACAGTTGCTCGGTATCGAAACCGGCGCGGGCCTCGCTGCCCTGAAAAGCGCGGCGCAGATTGGCGAAGCACAGATCTTCGAGGATTTCCGCCGCGCATTCGACCTTCGCGTTGTCGGGAAGTTCCTTGGCGGTCTGTGCAGCCTTCAGCGTATCGAGCAGGACGTAGCGCACCAGATCGCTCAGGCGCGAGACCTCGTTGATGCTGGTCTGGCCGGCGCTCCACTTCATGACAAAGGCCGAAAGGATCAGGCGGGCATTGCTCTGGGCGGCGTCATAACCGCACATCAGCTGTTTGTGCAGGCGGTCGACCAAGTTCAGAGCCTCGTCATAGGCTTCACGCATGACGCGGATAACGCGGGCATTCTCGTCTTCGACAACTGTGATAAATATTTGATTCTTGTCATTAAAATTGGCGAAGAGCGCCCCTGTCGACAGGCCGGCGCCGCGCGCGATGTCGCGCAGCGTCGCGGCTTCGAAACCGCGTTCACGGAACAAAGTCATCGCCGAGTCGAGGATTTTCCGCCGGTTGCGTTCCTTCGATTGGGCACGGTTTCCAACGGGCAAAGGTTGTTCCTCACGGTTACTGGGCAGACTTTTGTCACTCGTATCGTACATTACACACACTTCCCTAAGGTAAGCTTTCCCCCTCAGGCAACCCCTTCTTAGTATGCAGATTTGGGCAATTCAATCAGTTACAGCTGTTATTTTTTCGGCATGGTAAACCCTGGCCGCCCCAAGAGGGGTAACAGATGTCTTCACCTATATGGGACTCGACTTTTCGGGGGAAAAGGTCGAAGACACAGACATGAGCCTTTTCCTGTTCATCTTCGCGATCGTCGCCATGCTGGCCGTGGTCGTGGTTCTGTTTGCCGGCGTCGTCAGCATGGCGCGTGGCGGTGAGTTCAACGCCCGTTGGGGCAACCGTTTGATGCGTTGGCGCGTGATGCTGCAGGCGGTGGCGATCCTGGCCCTCCTGCTTGTTGTCTGGGCCGTCAAGGGCCATCAGTAGACCATTTACTCGGTCGCGCTTTTACCCGAAAACCGCGCCACACTTTTCGGAAAGCGCTTGCAATGGTCAAACTCAACCGCATCTATACCCGTACTGGCGACGATGGCACCACCGGCTTGGCCGACGGATCGCGCCGGGCCAAGCACGATCTGCGCCTGATCGCCATCGGCAGCGTCGACGAAAGCAACGCGGCCATCGGCCTGGCGCGGCTGCACGCTGCGGGTAAGGTCGATCAGTTGCTGGCGCAGGTGCAGAACGACCTGTTCGACCTGGGCGCTGACCTGGCCACGCCGACAGATGATGGCAAATGGCCGCCGCTGCGCATCAAGGCGGCGCAGGTGGCCGCGCTGGAAACGAGGCTCGATGCCTATAACGAAGCGCTGGAACCGCTGACGTCTTTCATTCTGCCGGCGGGGACGGCATTAAGCGCCAATTTGCACATGGCGCGGACGGTTGCGCGCCGGGCCGAGCGGGACGCTTCGGCGCTGGCCGCCGCAGAGTCCATCAATCCTGAAATAGTGAAATATCTGAATCGCCTGTCGGACTTGCTGTTCGTGCTGGCGCGTCATGCCAACGACGATGGCCGTGCCGACGTGCTGTGGGTGCCGTCGAAGGCCTGACTACTTTTTGTCCGTATGCCAGTCGATCGTCGCGGGCTGGCCTTCCTTCCGGCCGGTCAGGGTCGGCAGATAGACCGGCGTGGCGCACGTGCGGTATTTCCACGACCACCAGCCCTGCGCTTCCAGGCACTTTTTGCGCGGCATGCCGTAGAGCAGGTCAAAAGAGACGATGGCTATGCAGCAAACCGTGAACAGGCCCAGGAAAACGTATTTCAGATAGCGGATATTGCTGGGCATGGTGTTTCTTGCGTGGCGAACGGGCGCGCTTTATGCGCCAAACCGGCCCCAAGGGCAATTGAAAATCCCTGGGTTTGTAGCGGTGTGGCGGCAGACTCCGATTGACTTTGACGGTATCGGAGTTACTTAAGGCCCCGATTAAAACCATTGCTGCGGGCCGTTTCCGCGGCGGTGTTTTTTTGTTTGTCGCGCTTTTTATCCGAAAACCGCGTCACACTTTTCGGAAAGCGCTCGGAGGCCATCTAGCCATGAAGATATTGGTGCCCGTCAAGCGGGTTCTGGATTACAACGTCAAGGTGCGCGTCAAGGCGGATCAGTCGGGCGTCGACCTGGCCAACGTCAAGATGTCGATGAATCCGTTCGACGAAATCGCCGTCGAAGAAGCGACACGGCTCAAGGAAAAAGGCATCGCCACCGAGATCGTCGCGGTCTCCATCGGGCCTGCCCAAGCGAAAGACACCATCGTTACGGCACTGACTATCGGGGCGGATCGCGGGCTGCTGATCCAGACCGACGCCGATGTCGAACCGCTGGCGGTGGCCAAGCTGCTCAAGGCGGTGGTCGAGGCGGAAAAGCCTGACCTGATCATCATGGGCAAGCAGGCGATTGACGGCGACAACAATGCCACCGGCCAGATGCTGTCGGCCCTGCTGAACTGGCCGCAGGCGACGTTTGCCTCGAAGGTCGTGGTTGAAAGCGGCGAAGCCCAGGTGACGCGCGAAGTCGACGGCGGCTTGCAAACGATCGGCGTCAAGCTGCCGGCGGTGATCACCACCGATCTGCGCCTCAACGAGCCGCGCTATGCCTCTCTGCCTAACATCATGAAGGCGAAGAAAAAGCCTTTGGATATCAAGACGGTTGCCGACTACGGCGTCGATGTCGCGCCGCGCCTGACGGTGGTCAAGGTCACTGAGCCGCCGAAGCGTGGCGCTGGCAAGAAGGTTGCCGACGTCGCCGAACTGGTGGCCAATCTCAAGTCTGCGGGAGTGCTGTAAGATGGCGGTTCTGGTTATTGCGGATCACGACGGCGCGCACCTGCGCGACTCGACCAACAAGACGGTGACCGCTGCGCAAGCCTTGAGCAGCGATATCGACGTGCTCGTCTACGGCGAAGGTATTTCGGCGGTGGCAGCCCAGGCGGCCCAGATTGCCGGCGTGCGCAAGGTCCTGACCAGCGAAAGCGCCGGTCTCAAGGCGGACATCGCCGAGGACGTGGCGGCGTTGGTGTCCGGTCTGGCGGGCGGCTACGACATTATCGCCTTCCCGGCGTCGAGTGCTGGCAAGAACGCCGCGCCGCGTGTGGCGGCGCTGCTGGATGTGTCGCTGCTGTCGGATGTCATCCAGGTGGTCGATGCCTCGACCTTCGTGCGCCCGATCTACGCCGGCAACGCGCTGGAAACCGTGCAGACCTCCGAAGCCAAGAAGGTCCTGACTGTGCGTCCGACGGCGTTCAAGCCGGCTGGCGAAGGCGGTTCGGCGGCGGTTGAGGCCGTAGCGGCCCCTGCGGCAGCGGGTGGCACACGCTTTATCTCGGAAGAAAAGGTCGTGTCCGACCGTCCGGAGCTGGGTTCGGCCAAGGTGGTCGTGTCTGGCGGCCGTGCTTTGGGCTCGAAGGAAGAGTTCAACGGTGTACTCGATCCGCTGGCGGCTAAGCTGAACGCTGCCGTCGGCGCCTCACGCGCCGCGGTCGATGCCGGTTATGCGCCGAACGACTATCAGGTCGGCCAGACGGGCAAGGTGGTTGCGCCGGATCTTTACATCGCCATCGGCATTTCGGGCGCCATCCAGCACCTGGCCGGCATGAAGGACTCCAAGGTCATTGTCGCCATCAACAAGGACCCGGAAGCGCCGATCTTCGGTGTTGCCGACTTCGGTCTGGTGGGTGATTACAAAACGATCATCCCCGAGCTGATGGCCGCGATTGGCTGAGGCAAGCCTCGCTATTAATGAGTGAAAATGATGACGCCCGCGCCAAATGGTGCGGGCGTTATTTTTCGCTGTTGCATTGCGACGGGTCGCGGCCTATCCCCATATCCGAAGTGCATCAGTAAGCCTTGAGGGATCCAGCATGGACATCAAAACGGTCGGCATTATCGGCGCAGGCCAGATGGGGGCGGGGATCGCCCAGGTTTGTGCGCAATCAGGCTACAATGTCGTCCTGTTCGATCAGTCGGCGGAAGCCGTCCAAGGCGCGTTCGGCCGTATCGAAAAGGGTCTGAATCGCCTGGCCGAGAAGGACGTACTGACCGCGACCGCCGCCAAGGAAGCTTATTCGCGTTTAACGCCCGCCGCCGCCGTGCGCGAGCTGGCTGACTGCGATTTGGTCATTGAGGCCGCCACGGAAAACGAAGCGACCAAGAAGGCTATTTTCCGGGAGGTGTGCGAGCACCTGAAGCCGGAAGCGCTCCTGGCCTCCAATACCTCGTCGATCTCGATCACCAAGCTGGCCAAGGATACCGGCCGCTCGGGCAAGTTCATCGGGTTACACTTCATGAACCCGGTTCCGGTGATGAAGCTGGTCGAAATCATCCGCGGTATCGCCACGGACACCGATTCCTATGAGATCGCCGTCAATTTCGCCAAGTCACTCGACAAGGTGACGGTCAATTCCGAGGACTTTCCGGCGTTTATCGTCAACCGCGTGCTGATCCCGATGATCAACGAGGCGATCTACACCCTGTTCGAAGGTGTCGGCACGATCGAAGCCATCGACAACGGTCTGAAGCTGGGCGCCAATCATCCGATGGGGCCGCTGGAGCTGGCCGATTTCATCGGACTGGACACGGTGTTGGCGATCATGAATGTGCTCAACGAAGGTACGCCGAACGGCAAATATGCGCCGTGCCCGCTGCTGGTCAAATATGTCGAGGCTGGCTGGCTGGGGCGCAAAACCGGACGCGGCTTCTATGATTATCGCGGCGAAAAGCCGGTTCCAACACGGTAAGTCATCTTGGTGCAGACACCGCTCGCATATCGCAAACCGGCGACCACGTGGATGATCACGTCGGCCTTCCTTTCCCTGTTGCTGCACGGGATATGCTGGTTTTTGGCCAAGAAGATCTGGGGCGACGACGAAGCTTTGGCGAACTCTCAGCGCCAGATGATGCTGGCGCTTGGCTGGATGGTGTGCGCCCTGGCCATGTGGCGGATTTCACCGCCGCCGTCGCGCCTGCACGCCTATGTCACCGCCATGGTCTGCGCCCTGTTCCTGTCCGTGCTGGGCAGCGTGGCCGCGTTGCTGAAACTGGTATTCGTCGACCAGGCACCGCTCAATGGCAAGTTCCTGTCGTCGTTCGCCATGCTGGGTGGCATCGTCATGCTGGCGCATTTCATGTCCGCCCTGCCGTCTGCGGCCCTGCTGCAGGGCATAGCCCTGACCCGCAAGAAGGCGGACTGAGATGGATGCCGGGGGGGATGAAGCGCGCCGCATCCTCTGTCTCGATCATATCCGGGGCTTGAGCATCCTGGGTATATTGATCGTCAACGCCATCGCCTTTGCCCAGCCGATCGATGTCTACAACAATCCCGCCCTGTCGCCGGTGTCGCTCAGTGCGGCCGATGTCGGCTGGTGGTGGGGGATCGAGGTCTTCTGCCGCGAAAAGTTTGTCACCCTGTTCACTCTGCTGTTCGGGATCAGCGTCTGGCTGGTCGGGCGCGGCGAGGCAGGCTTCGGGTCGCCGTTGTTCCGGCGGCTGGCCTGGCTTGTGCTGTTTGGCATCATCCACGGAGCGGTGGTCTGGAACGGCGACATCCTGCTGACCTATGGCGTGACCGGCTTCCTGATGTGGCGCTGGCAGACCGTCAAGCCGCGTCTGCTGATCGGCTGGGGGTTGATCCTGTTCCTGGGCGGTGCGGCGGTGGTCATCTTTCCGGCACTGAGCCTCAAGCCCGAGGACCTGCCGCCGCCGACGGATGTGCTGGAGCAGATCGGGCAGATGCGCGGCGGGTTCACGAGCAGCCTGGCCGGCAACTTTACCGAATGGTTTCCGTCGATCCTGTTCAATGTGCTGTACTTTGTGCCCGGCACGCTGGGCGGCATGATGATCGGGCTGGGCCTGTTCAAGGCCGGCGTGCTGAGCGGCGAGGCGAAGACCGGCATCTATGTCGCGTTTATCGTCGCCGGCGCGCTGAGCCTTGTCGCCATTGCCTTCCAGGCGACGCAGGCGACCGCCAGCCGGTTTGCCGAGCCGCAGATCTATGGCCTGTATCAGATCGCCAACACCTTCCTGTGCCTGCCAGTGTCATTGGCGTATGCGAGCCTGCTGATCCTGGCCGGGCGCATAGGCCTGGGGCGGGTGCTGCTCTATCCGCTGGCCTGCTGCGGGCGGATGGCCTTCACCAACTACCTGATGCAGTCGCTGGTCATGACGGCGCTGTTCTATGGCGGCCGGGCGCCGGCGAGCCTGGCCACGGCGTGGGACCTGCCATGGTTTGGGCAGTTCAACATTGCCGAGCTGGTGCCGGTGGTGGCGACCATTTGGCTCGCGCAATTGATCGTCAGCCCGTTGTGGCTGAGCGTTTTCCGCTATGGGCCGTTCGAATGGCTGTGGCGGTGCCTGACCTATCAGCGCGTGGTCGCGATTACTCGGTGAGCAGCTTGTCGACCAAGCCGCGCATGTCGGCGGTGTCCCAGGTGGCGCCGCCCAGGTTGCGGGCGACTTCCTTGCCGTTCTTGTCGATGACGATAACCACCGGCAGGCCCTTGCCGTTCAGCTCATAGGCCTTCATGGCGTTGCCCATGTCGCCGGTATAGACTTCGAGCGGCTCCTGCACGTCGATGAACGACTTGACGTCCTCGAACTTGTCCGGATCGTCGAGGCTGACGGCCAGGACCTTGACGCCCTTGTCGGCATAGAGCGACTGCAGGTGCGCCAGGGTCGGCATCTCGGTGCGGCAAGGATGGCACCAGGTCGCCCACAGGTTCAGCACCACCACCTGGCCCTTGAAGTCGGCCAGATGGACCTGCTTCCGGTCGCGGTCAATGAAGGTCAGGTTGTAGGCGCTCTTCGGCGATTCATAGGTCATCAGGGTGGCGATGCCGCCCTTGGCGTATTTGGCCAGTGGCCCCTTCGGCTGCTCAGCCTGGGCGGCGGCCTGCAGGCTGTCGACCGGGGCCTGGAACAGCTTCGGCCCGAAGGCAAAGCCGAGCACGCCAGCTACCAATAGCACGGCGACGACGATGCAGGCGAACAGCCACAGCTTGGCGCCGTTCTTTTTCGGCTTTCTCGGTCCATGCCCCTTGGGTTCCGCGGCGGCCTCGGCTATAGGCGAGGGCACGGGATCAGGTGCGCGCTGCGGCTGACCTTGCGCCGACTTGCGGCCGGTCTCGTCACTATCCAAAGGGTTATCCATGACCGATCATTCCGACGCGAACGCCCCCGAAACAAAGAACCCGGCCCCGGCGCGCGTCCCTGCGCAGGGCCAGCAGATGTGGGGCGGACGCTTCACGGCCCGGCCCGATGAAATCATGCAAGCCATCAATGTGTCCATTGATGTCGATAAACGCCTGTGGGCTCAGGACCTAGCCGGATCGAAAGCCCACTGCGCCATGCTGGCGCAACAAGGTATCATAAGTTTTAACGACGCCCAAACCATAGCCGATGGTCTGGCGAAGATCGAGTCCGAGATTCAATCGGGCGTGTTTCCTTTCCGCCACGAATTCGAAGACATTCACATGAATGTCGAGGCCCGCCTGAGTGAGCTGGTAGGGCCGGTGGCCGGGCGGCTGCACACGGCGCGGTCGCGCAACGACCAGGTGGCGACCGATTTCCGGCTGTGGGTGCGCGACCAGATCGACCTGACGATCGTGCAACTGGGCGACCTCCAGGACGCGCTTCTGAAGCGCGCCGATGAATATGCCGGTGCCCTGATGCCGGGTTTCACGCACCTCCAACCCGCCCAGCCGGTGACGTTCGGCCACCATCTGATGGCCTATGTCGAAATGTTCGGCCGTGACCGGTCGCGCTTCATCGACGCCCGGGTGCGGATGAACGAAAACCCGCTCGGATCGGCGGCCCTGGCCGGTTCGCCGTTCCCGATCGACCGGCACATGACGGCCAAGACGCTCGGCTTCGATGGGCCGATGGGCAATTCGCTGGACGGCGTGTCGGCGCGCGACTTTGCGCTCGAAGCGCTGGGCCACGCCTCGATCTGCGCCGGGCACCTGTCACGGTTGGCGGAAGAAATGGTCATCTGGACCACCCCGCAGTTCGGCTTCATCAAGCTTTCGGACAAGTTCTCGACCGGCTCTTCGATCATGCCGCAGAAGCGCAACCCCGACGCCGCCGAACTGGTGCGCGCCAAGACCGGCCGCATCACCGGGGCGCTGATCGCCTTGTCGACGGTGATGAAGGGCCTGCCGCTGGCCTATTCCAAGGACATGCAGGAAGACAAGCCGCCGGTGTTCGAAGCCTTTGACAGCCTCGATCTCGCCCTTCGGGCCATGACCGGAATGGTATTGGATCTTAACGCCAACACCGAGAAAATGAAGGCGGCGGCGGGCGCCGGCTATTCGACGGCGACCGACCTGGCCGACTGGCTGGTGCGGACGCTGAACATCCCGTTCCGCGAGGCGCACCATATTACCGGGGCGGCGGTGCGGCTGGCCGAATCCAGGGGTGTGGATTTGGCGCAACTGACACTGTCTGACTTGCAGAATGTGGAAGCCAGAATTACGGATGATGTGTATAAGGTGTTAACACCCGAAGCCAGCGCTGCGTCCCGCCAGTCCTATGGCGGCACCGCGCCGGATCAGGTACGCCTACAGATAAAGCGGTGGAAGGACAAACGCGCATGATGAGCCCCCGGAAAACTCGTATCTTGATGGCCACGGCGGTCGGCGCGACCTTGATCCTGACGGGCCTGAGCGCCTGTGGCAAGATGGGTCACCTTGAGCAGGCGCCGCCGCTGTACGGCCAGGCCGCCAAGTCGAGCTGGTCGGCGTCGCAGCTGCCCGGCGGTGGCAATGAAGCGACCAATTCGTCGTCGGCCAGCAAGGAATCCGAGCGCGCCCTGCCGGACCCCAATGGTCCGAATAACTCGCCTCTGGCCAAGCCGAGCGGCAAGACGCCACTCGAAGGCTTCGGCAACGCGGCGCATTACTAACTTAGAGTATCAAAGGGTTTATGAACCACTTCGACTATCAAGACGGCGAGCTGCATTGCGAGCAGGTCTCTTTGACGGACCTGGCGCAGACGGTGGGTACGCCGTTCTACGTCTACAGCACGGCGACGCTTGAGCGGCATTATAACGTGTTCGCCAACGCCGTGTCTGGCCAGGACGCGCTGAAAAGCCCCAAGGGTGAGGCGCCGCTGGTTGCGTTCGCCTGCAAGGCCAATTCCAACATGGCGGTGCTGCAAACCCTGGCCGTGCAAGGCTGCGGCGCTGACACCGTGTCGGAAGGCGAGATCCGCCGCGCGCTCAAGGCCGGTGTCCCGGCGCACAAGATTGTCTTTTCCGGCGTCGGCAAGACCAATGACGAAATGGCGTTTGCGCTCAAGGCCGGCATCTATCAGCTGAACGTCGAGTCGCGGCCGGAGCTGGAGCGGCTGTCGAAGGTGGCAGGCTCGCTCAACATGGTCGCGCCGATCGTCATCCGCATCAATCCGGGCGTCGGTGCCGGCGGCCACGCCAAGATCACCACCGGCGGGGCAACCGACAAGTTCGGTGTTTCGGCCGAGGAAGCCCTGCGTTTGTACGCCGATGCCGCGGCCGATCCGAACATCGCGCCGATGGGCATTGCCTGCCATATCGGCTCGCAGATCACCGATCTTGCGCCCATGCAGGCCGCGTTCTCGAAGATGCGGAGCTGGGTCGAGGACCTGCGCGCCCAGGGCCTGAGCGTCGAGCGGCTCGATCTCGGCGGCGGGTTGGGTGTGCCGTACTTCAACCAGAAGGAACCACCGTCGCCCGCCGACTTCGCCGCCATGGTGGCGCTGACCGTCGGCAATCTCGGCGTCCGCTATGCGTTTGAGCCGGGCCGGCTGATCGCCGCCAATGCCGGCGTGCTGGTGTCGAAGGTCCTGCATATCAACGAACGCGCCGAAAGCGGTCAGACCTTCCTGGTGCTGGATGCGGGCATGAACGACCTGATCCGCCCGGCGCTTTATGACGCCTATCACGACATCCGGCCGGTGGCCGCGCCGGAAAAGAATACCACCGCCGTGTATGATGTGGTGGGACCGGTTTGTGAGACCGGCGACACGTTTACGCGCGGCCGGGAGCTGCCGCTATTGACAGAGGGCGATCTGGTGGCCTTCATGTCGGCAGGTGCCTATGGGGCGGTGATGGGAAGCGAATATAATTCGCGCCCGCTCGCGCCGGAGGTGTTGGTGCGTGACGCCGATTGGGCGATCGTGCGCCCTAGGCCGACCTACGACGAAATGATGGCACATGAGCCGGTTCCGGGCTGGCTGAGTAAAACGCCGCGCGCTGTTCCAGCGTAAGGGTAATTGGGGGATTTTTGAGTAGCATGTCCGGTCAGTCACCGCTTTCCTCTTTGAACCGCGCCCTGTTCTGGACGCGCGCGGTGATGATCTGGGAACGGCTGCTGCCGGTGTTTTTCCCCTTTGTGTTGCTGGTGTTGCTGGTGGCGGTGGCTGGGCAGTGGGGCCTGTTCCTGCGTCTGTCGCCGGTGGTGCACGCCCTGGTGTTGTGCGCCGGGCTGGCGGTGACCGGGATTGCCGCCGTGCGCAGCCTGATGCGCTTCCGTCAACCGACCTTTACCGAGCTGAACACGCGTCTGGCGGTCGACAATGGCATCAAGCCGGAGCGTCTGCTGGCCATGCGCCACGAGAGCGACCAGCCGCATCTGGCAGTCGGCAAGGCCAAGGCCGGCATCGCGGCGGCCGATCCATTTGCCCTGCGTTATGTGGCGCTGGTGGCGGCGATGATGGGGTTCCTGGTGCTGGGGCCAGTGCCGGTGTCGCAGGTCCTGAGCGGCTTCTGCCCGTTCGGCCATCACGGCTTCAATGACATGAACCTGGCGCAGAAATAAGCCGCGCTTAAAAGGGGCGGGCCATGGAATTCATCGACACAAACACTGCCGCTGTCCGCTTCGGCGGGGCCTTTCAGTACTGGCCGTACAGCGATCCGATGCCGGAAGAGCTTCTGGCGCCAATGTACTTTCTCGACCAGGCCCCGCCCTATGTCAAAGGCAAGACCCATGACTATCGCTGGGTCGAAGAGGTAGCGCCGGCGCTGGCCGCCTGGTTGCCCAGTGACAAGGACCGGATGCTGTGGATTCAATCGGCATCCGGCTCTGCGCTGTTCTCCGAACTCCTGCTGAACTGGCGTGAGGCGCGCGGGGCGACCGCTGCGCTACAGCAAGTGCCGGGGCATTTCTTTGAGGCCGTCGGAACCGCCCCGGTCGATTGGCAGGCTTCCGAGACCAATGAAAGCCTGCGCGATCTGGCATCGCTGATTGCGTTGACGATCCTGGCCGGATGGCATGGCTGGTTTATTTCCGCCCAATGCCTGGATCGCATTGAATTTTATGACGGAGGTGTTCGCCTTTACTCGCCTGACGTTTCACGGCGTGACGATGCCGGGTTCTTGCTGGCGAGTTTCGGCTGGGACGTCAGCTGATTAAGCCAGCTTAGTCCATCGCGCCGATATAGGGCAGGGCGCGGTAAAGACCGCCCGAGTCCAGTCCATACCCGACCAGATAGCGCTGCGGGGCTTCCCAGGCGCAGAAATCGACATCGGTTTCGCGGCGCGCGCCTTCCTTGAGCGGGTCGGGCTTGCGGGCAAAGACGGCGGTCAGCACTTCGGCGGCGCCGGCTTCGAAGCAGATGTCGCGGGCGATCTTCAGCGACGCGCCGGTATCGAGCACATCGTCCATGATCAGCACTTGCCGGCCTTCGACTGAGCGCTGCAACGGCGCACGGATCAGCATGGTGCCGCTTTCCTGGCCGTCGCCGTAGGAACTGAGCCACAAGGCGTCAAACGCCAGGTTATGTCCGGCGCGGAACAGGGCGCGCGTTAGGTCGGCGGCGAACCAGATGCCGCCGGTCAGCAGGCAGACGCCGACGCAGTTGGGCTTGATGTACAGGGCGATCAGGTCGGCCAGGGCGTCGATGCGGTCGCGGACCTCGGCCTCGTCAAGGACGACAGCGGGCAGCTTGGCCGCGTCACTCACGATTTGCTCTCGCGGCGGCCAGCTTTGGCTGTCTTGTCATCGTTGAACGATAGCGCACCACGCAGGGCGTGGGCAGGCTTGCGCGACAGGGCCTTGGTCGGCGCGCCGGTATCGATGGTCTGCGAGCCGAAGCTGGGGTCCTGAGGCATGTCAATAATCGCCTCTGCATGTTCTTCGTGCGAGGTGGCCGGCTGCCGTGCGGTATCGTGGTTCGCCTCTTGCGCTTCGGCCTCTTCGGACCCGGCAGCCATGTCGTGCGCGTCGGCCGCAGCATGGCCGTGTTCGGCGGCGGGCTCAGGTGCGCCCTGTTCCGGCGCGCCATGCTCGGGCTCACCATGTTCAGGCGCGGCCGGCTTGTGGTCGCCTTTCGACTCGCTCTTGTGGCCCTTTTTCATGGCTTCGAGATCGAAATCGAGATCGAGATGCGCCACCTTGTTGGTCGGGTCGGCGATATCGAAGGTCAGGGTGCGCGTGGCGTGCGGCGCGACGACCAGATCGCCTGACGGCATCAGCACCGAGCCGAAGGGTTGCAGGGCGGCGTCCTGCATCTTGGCGCGCACCGGCGGCACCGGTTCGGGCTGGTCGCCAATATTGGTGACCTGGGCTTTGACGGTGACGACGAAACGGCCGCCCTTCAGGACCGGCTCGGCGGTCTGGCTGACAAAGCGCAGGTTGGTGCCCTTAACATCGAGTCCGACCATGGCATAGGCGCCGGCGACGCGCGGGAAGGCCTTAACCACATCGACACGCAGGAAATAGCCGAGCGCCAGCACGGCCAGGATCAGCGCCGCCATGCCGCCCCACATACCGGCTTCGACGGCCAGGGCGCGCATGCGCTTCTTGTCCTCGAGCATGGCGCGGTACTTGCCGGGCAGCTTCTTGGCCTGGACCGATTGCAGGTCTTGCTCGGGCTCAAGTTCCTTAAATTTCTTGGGTTCGCTGTAGCGCAGGTCGACCGGGATTTCGGCGTGCCAGGTATGTTTGCAGGCGGCGCAGCGCACCGTACGCCCGCGTGGCCCCAATTGGGCCTCCTTCAGGGTGTATTGGGTTCCGCACTCGGGACAGCTGAGAATCATGACGGACTGGGCGACGCTCGGAAAGGCGAATCGGTGCATAACGGCCAGGACCGGACACCGCTTCTTAACCTTATTCCCCGAAAAGTCTTAACAACTGATCAAGCCGCGTGAGGGCTTTGAAAAGAGTGAACAGCCCCGCTGATCCGCGCCATCCTTCCGCCGTCCAATCCGTCTCGCCGCAGGCCGGGGCGGACGACGTCGTGGTCGATTTCCGCGATGTCTGCCTGGGCTATGGCGCGCCGGAAGACGGCAACCCGTTCATCCTCAACCGCATCAATTTCCAGCTGCCGGCGGGGTCCTTCCACTTCCTGACCGGGCCGTCGGGCGCCGGCAAGACGTCGCTGCTCAAACTGATCTACCTGGCGGCCAAGCCGTCGCTGGGCGAGATCGCGCTGTTCGGCGAAACGGTGCGGCCGGACGACCGCGACCAGACCGCCTCCCTGCGCCGCCGGCTGGGCATCGTCTTTCAGGATTTCCGCCTGCTCGATCATCTGAACGTCTACGACAATGCCGCCCTGCCGCTGATCGTGCTGGGGCGCAATGCCCGCAGCTTCCAGGAAGACGTCACCGAACTGCTGAGCTGGGTCGGCCTGCAGAACCGGCTGACGGCCATGCCGGACGCCTTGTCGGGCGGGGAAAAGCAGCGGCTGGCGATCGCACGCGCGGTGGTGACGCGGCCGACCCTGATCCTGGCCGACGAACCGACTGGCAATATCGACTATGCCATGGGCGTGCGCATCATGCGGCTGTTCCTGGAGCTGAACCGGCTGGGGGCGACGGTGCTGATCGCCACTCACGACGAAGGCCTGGTGCGGGCGGCGGGCATGCCGGTGCTGGAGCTGAAAAACGGTGAGCTGCTCCGCCGGGCGGCCGCCAAGCCGGGGGGCGCAGCATGAGGCGGACGGCGGCCAAGTTCCTGTCACGGTTGTCGGTCTCAGGCACGCGCGACCTCCTGCCGACGCAGGACGAGCGCGAACTGGCGCTGCATTATGTGCTGGGGGCCATGTGTTTCCTGGCGTGCCTGGCGGCACTGATGACCATGGCGTCGGGCAGGGCAGCCAGCGGCTGGGCGCGCGATATCCGCGCCGAAGTCACCGTGCAGGTGCGGCCCAGTGGACTTGAAACGGGCTCCGTCGCTGCCGCCAAGGCCGCCGAGGTGCTGGCCGGAGTCAAGGGCGTCAGCGAGGCCACGGCCATCGAGCCGGAAAAGGCCAAGGCGCTGATCGAGCCCTGGCTGGGCAAGGACGTTGCCGAAGACCTGCCGATCCCCAACCTGGTCGAGGTCCGGCTCGATCCGAAGATGTCGCACAAGAAAAAGGCGACGACGGACCAGATGATGGAAAACCTGTCCGCCAATAATATCGACGCCACGCTCGACGATCATTCGGTATGGATCAAGGATGTCGAGCAAAGCGCCCTGGTGGCGCAGCTTATCGCCTTCGGCATTTGTGCGCTGATTGGCTCGATGACCATTGCGGTAGCAGGCTTTGCGACGCGCGCCAGCCTGACGGCTCGCGCCAGCGTAGTCGACATCCTGTCGTTGTGCGGGGCCAGCGACCTGTTCATCGCCAAACGCTTTCAATTTCGCTTTGCCCGCATGGCATTCCAGTCGGGATTGCTGGGGGCAGCGGCCGCCGGGCTGGTCATGGCGGCGATAAAATGCTTCGTGCCTTCACAAAGCTTCGCAATGGCTCTTCCCTTTTCATGGATCGACCTGTTAATATTAACTCCCTGTCCGTTGCTTGTGGCTCTGATCGCCGCGATTACGGCACGGCTGGTTACCTTGCGTCTGCTGGCTAGGCCCTGAGACAATTGGGCATAGGGCGAACGGCGCCGGACAACGAGGGGAGAAGCGGCTTTCATGCGCACTTTGATCGCGCTCGGGGTGGTGTTGCTGTTGTGGGTGGCGGGACTGTTCGTCTTCGCCAACCGCATTATCGATTCCACGCCGGCTGTCGAGCCGGACGTGCCTGCCGACGCCATCGTCGTGCTGACCGGCGCGTCGGACCTGCGCCTGAAGGAAGGCATGCGGCTGCTGGAGCGCCGCAAAGGCCAGCGTCTGCTCATTTCCGGGGTCAACCGCGAGGTCAAGCGCAAGGAATTGCAAAATGTGACCGAAGGGTCGAAGCGTTTGTTCGACTGCTGCGTCGATCTCGGCTATGAGGCGGAAAACACGGTTGGCAATGCGCGCGAAATCGCCGATTGGGCGCGCGGCCACGAGTTCTACAGCCTGATTGTCGTCACTTCGGATTACCACATGCCGCGTACCCTCCTGGAGCTCAAGGCCGATATGCCGGGCACCCGCTTCATTGCCTATCCGGTGCCGTCGCCGGACCTCGATACCCGCCAGTGGTGGAAGTCGCAGAAGGTGACGCGCGTCGTCGTCTATGAATATTGCAAATACCTGGTCATCCTCGGCCGCGACGCCGTGCTGACCATCTCGCGCAGCTTCGGCGGCAAAAGCAGCCGCCCGGTCAAGGCCGGATCGGAAGACGGCGCGGCGTCTTCCAGTGGGTCGTCTTCGTCCTCGGTGTCGAGACACGCAGCGTGACGGCTTTGATTACGCGGCTGCGGTCGCTGCTATTCATCCTTTGGCTCTATGGTTCGATGGCCGTTATCGGTGTCGGCGGATTGCCGCTGATGTTTATCTCGGAAAAGACCGCCATGTGGGTGATCCGCTTGTGGGCGCAGGCGGTGCTGTTCGGCGCGCGCTGGATCGTCGGCATCAAGGTCGAATTCCGCGGTCTGGAACATCGGCCCAAGGGGGCGGCGCTGGTCGCCGGCAAGCATCTCAGTATGCTCGACACCATCGCACCTTTTGTTGCGCTCGATGCGCCGGCCTATGTACTCAAGCGGTCATTGATGTATCTGCCGGCGCTCGGCTGGTACGCCTGGCGGACGAAGATGGTCGCGATCAAGCGCGAAGACGCCGCCAAGGCCTTGAAGCGCATGGTGGTCGGGTGCCGGGAACGGCTCAAGGAAGGCCGTCAGATCGTCATTTTCCCGGAAGGTACGCGCTCCGATCCTGGCGACGATCCGGATTACAAGCCCGGCGCGGCGGCGATCTACCGTGATCTGGGGGCGGAGTGTTACCTGCTCGCGACCAATTCCGGCCAGTTCTGGCCCGGCCACGGCATCGACCGCACGCCGGGAACCGTGGTGTTCGAGTTCCTGCCACCGATCCCGGCTGGCCTCAAGCGCGGTGAGCTGATGACCGAGATGAAGTCACGGTTGGAAACCGCGTCAAACGCGCTGATCGACGAGCACCGCCCGATTTAGGGATCAGTTCTGTTGGGGCGTCTTCAGCGCCGCAAACGCTTCCAACGTGGCGTCGGTGATGTCGCCTTTGATGACGTCGAAATTGAGCCCCTGCGTGAAGAAGGTGCTGACATAGGCTTCGTTGCCGAGCGTCTGGATCAGGTTCTGCTCGGCGACCGTCATGGTGCCGGCGTCGGCAACCAGGCTGGGGTCAGCGCCCTGGGCGATCAGGTCCTGAACATACTTGATCTTCGACAGGGTGGTCAGGTTGTTGAGCTGCTCCAGGCTGAAGTCGCCGCGCGTGCCCGCCGCCAGTTTCTGGATCATGCCCGCCCGCCGTTTGGCCATCGCGTCGTTAAATGCCTGGGCAAGGGCGGCCTTCCGGTCCGGTGTGTAGCTGGCGGTTTCCGGGGTTTCGGCCAGGGTTTTCTGGCCGACACGCACCATCAGTTCATAGAGCTTGAGGTTGGTTACGATCCCCTGAGTCACGCGCAGCTTGGCCGGATCGCTGGCGATGAGCAGGCGCGTATCGGCCGTCTGCGGTGCCGGCGGCGCGGTATCGGCAGCCTGAGCGGCGGGTGCGGCGGCCATGACGAGGCCGGCGGCGACGAAAAGGGGAGCAATAAAGCGGTTCACGGTCATCTGGCGGTTACCCGCCTCCTCTGGGGCAGGCCTATTCGGCCTCGTATTTCTTGACGATCTGGTATTGCGCCATGCGGACATCGAGGTCGAGGGCACGGTCGAGCTTGCCGGAATCGCTCAGGCGCTGACCGGTCAGCTTGCGCTGCGCTTCGGTGTCGTAGGCGGTGATCAGCAGCATGATCTCGGGATTGGTCATGTTGGCCGCCTGCTGGCGCGCGTTCATGTTGAGCACCTTTTCCTCAAGCTCGGTCTGGGCGGCGGCGGCGATGGCCGACAGCCGATACTTGTCGCTCTCGGACAGCTTGGCGATCTCGATGTGGTTGTTCACCTCGGTGATGATCAGCCGCATGTGCACCGTGCCGACGAAGTGGCGGACCAGCTGGTCGGTGCCATCGACGCGGTAAAGGGTGCGGATCAGGGCGACGCGCTCTTCGAAGACCGGGTCGCGGGTGGCGGTGGCGGCGACCTGCGCCTGTTGCTCCGCCGTGGTCAGGTTGTTGCCGCCGGGCTTCGAGAAGGCGGCGACGACGGCCTGGGCCGTGGCGTGGTCGAGGTCGTTGAGGGCTGGAACGGCGGGCAGGTTGGCGCCCATGGCCAGGCCGCGCGTCACGCCCGAAGACTCCAGCGCCGGGCTGCCGCCGGACATCAGGGCGACGATCTGGCTGACGGCATCGCTGTCGGCCTGGCTCATTGGCTTGGCAGGCTGGTCCAGGGCGGTGGGTGAGGTGATGGCGTGCGGTTGCATCATGCCGTGGCGGGCGCCCGCCTGGGAGAGAAAGCTTTCCAGGTCCGGCTTCTCAGCGGCGGGAGTGCGCAGGGGCAGTTCGGCCGAGGCGCCTAGGGCAAACAGGCTGCCCGTCAGGACGAGCGCGGAGGCGCTTGCGGCTTTCAGATGGCGAAACACAGACGGCAAACTATCCCCCAAACCGGTTTTGTGGCGCCCCCCGCAAGGCCCTTGTGATCGGGATCAGCCCGCGACGGACTCGTTGAACGTCTTGATGATCTTGACCACCGCGGCCGTCATGTAGGTCTGGATTTCCTGCTGGTCGGACTCAGCGCCCAGGAACTTGCCGCTGTTATACTTGGCGGCGGCGACGCTGGAATTGGCGCTGATCAGCTGCTGGATTTCGTCGGCGCTGAACGACTGGGCCTGGTTGCGGGCAATCTGGTCGATCAGCGAAGCCTCGGTGTCCTTCATGACGCCGTCGGCGATCAGGCCATAGCGCTTGTCCTCGTCGACCGTCAGGGTCTTCTTGCCGGCGCGCTCCAACACGATCAGGCGGGTGGAGGCCTTGGTGGCGTCAAGCGCGGCGCGGATATTGCGCGCCGTGCCATTCAGTTCCATGAACTGCTTGTAAAGCTCGACCTTTTTCGCGGCATTGGCGGCGTCGGCCGCATCGTTGAGCTGGGCGACGGCGACGGTTGCCACATCGCCGGCGGCGACGGGCATGTCAGCCCGGGCCACCACTTCCTGAGCAGCGGCGGGCAAGGCAATGAGCGCGAGGGCGGAAATCAGGCCCGTCAAACCGGCGGCATGCGTGCGCATGGCAAGTCCCCTAACCAAATTAATCAAGAAACGATACCTTAAAGGCGCCTGACCGGCAATGCCGGAATCAGGCGCCCGAAGGTCACATGACACAATCGTTATGCGGTGTGTCTTTTGGGGTTCTTTGTTCTTAGACCAGAACGCCGTGGCAGTGCTTGAACTTCTTGCCCGAACCACAGGGGCACAGGCCGTTACGCGACGTGTTTTCCCAGCCGCCCGGCAGGGCCGTGACCGGGAGCTGCTCACGCTGTTCAGGCGTCAGGTCGTCACTAAGCTTGGCGGCGCGTTCATTGTGGCCGGTGATCGGGTCGAGGTGGACTTCCTGGAACTGGCGCGTCGGTTGCGGCAGGGACGGCGCCTCAACGAACTGCTGCTGTTGCTCTTCCTCCGGCGCCTGGAAGCGGATTTCCATGGTCATCAGCCAGCGCGTCACGGAGTGGCGCAGGTTGACCAGCAGGCCTTCGAACATGGTGAAGGCTTCGGTCTTGTACTCGTTGAGCGGATCGCGCTGGCCATAGCCGCGCAGGCCGATCACGGCGCGCAGGTGGTCGAGGTGCATCAGGTGCTCGCGCCAGTGCATGTCGATCATCTGCAGCAGGAACTGCTTTTCCAGCGAACGCATCTGCTCGTCGCCGAGCAGGCGCAGGCGCTCGTCCATGCGCTGCTGGGCCAGCTTCTGCAGGCGCTCCTCGATTTCCTCGTTGGCGATGCCTTCCTCGGCCGCCCAGACATCGAGCGGCAGGTCGAGGCCGGTCAGGGTCAGGATCTGCTCCTTGAGGCCCTGGACATCCCACTGTTCGGCATAGGCCTTGGGCGGCAAGTGGCGATCAACGATGTCGTGGATGGTGTCCTGACGGAACTCGTGGATCAGCTCGCTGAGGTCGGTCGCGCCCATGAATTCCTGGCGCTGTTCGAATACGGCCTTGCGCTGGTCGTTGACGACGTCATCGTACTTGAGCAGGTTCTTGCGGATTTCGTAGTTGCGCTGCTCGACCTTCTTCTGCGCCGTGGCGATGGCGCCGTTGAGCAGCGGATGGGTGATGGCCTCGCCCTCTTCGACGCCGAGCGTCTTCATCATCGAGTTCAGGCGGTCGCCGGCGAAGATGCGCATCAGGTCGTCTTCGCAGGACAGGAAGAACTTCGAGCGGCCGGGGTCGCCCTGACGGCCGGTACGGCCGCGCAGCTGGTTGTCGATGCGGCGGCTTTCGTGGCGTTCGGTGCCAAGCACGAACAGGCCGCCGGCGGCCAGGGCCTGTTGCTTCAGGCCGGCGATGTGGGCTTCGATCTCAGTTTTCTTGGCGAGAATCTGGTCCTGATGGACCTCGACGCCCGCTGCGTCCTGTTCGCTGAGCCATTTCTGCACGCGCATGTCGACATTGCCGCCGAGCTGGATGTCGGTGCCGCGGCCAGCCATGTTGGTGGCGATGGTCACCGCGCCCGGGACGCCGGCGTCGGCAATGATCTCGCCTTCGGTTTCATGGTAACGGGCATTGAGGACGCTGTGCGGGATGCCCTTGCCGGTCTTCCAGACGATGTCGTAGGCCTCTTCGCCGAGCTTCAGCAGATCCTTCTTGTCGGTATTGGCGTGCAGCGCTTTAAGCGTGCGCGATTCCTCGACGCGGTAGCTATAGGCGTTCAGGAATTCCGACAGGGCGTCGGACTTTTCGATCGACGCGGTACCGACCAGGATCGGCTGCTTCTTGACGTAGCAATAGGCGACCTGGGCGGCGATGGCGTTGAACTTCTCGTGCTCGGTCCGGTAAACCTCATCGTTGTCGTCGATGCGCTGAATCGGACGATTGGTCGGGATTTCCAGCACATCCATTTTGTAGATATCACCGAATTCCTGCGCTTCGGTGGCCGCCGTGCCGGTCATGCCGGACAGCTTCTCGTACATCCGGAAATAGTTCTGGATGGTCACCGAGGCCAGGGTCTGGTTTTCCGGCTGGATCTCGACGTGTTCCTTGGCTTCGATGGCCTGGTGCAAACCTTCCGAAAGACGGCGGCCGGTCATCATACGGCCGGTGAATTCGTCGATCAGGACGACGTCCTGGTCCTTGACGATATAGTCCTTGTTCAGGGTGTAGAGCGTGTTGGCGCGCAGGGCCTGGTTGGCGTGGTGGACTAGCGAGATGTTGGCCGGATCGTACAGGCCCGCCGTGTCCTCGCCGATATGGCCAGCTTCGGCCAACATTTCCTCGAGGCGTTCCGAACCCAGTTCGGAGAGCAGAACCTGACGCTGCTTCTCGTCCAGTTCGAAGGTGTCCGGGTCCTTGATCAGGTCAAGGATGACCCCGTTGAGGATCTTGTAGAGTTCCGAGCGGTCTTCGGTCGGACCGGAGATGATCAGCGGCGTGCGGGCTTCGTCGATCAGGATCGAGTCAACTTCGTCGACGATGCAGAAGTGGTGGCCGCGCTGGACCATTTCGAGCGCCGAATAGGCCAGGTTGTCGCGCAGGTAATCGAAGCCGAATTCGTTGTTGGTGCCGTAGGTGACATCGGCGTTGTAGGCCTGCTTGCGCTGGGCCTGCGACAGGCCGTTGACGATGACGCCGGTGGTCATGCCGAGGAAGCGATAAACGCGGCCCATCCATTCGGCGTCGCGCTTGGCCAGGTAGTCGTTGACCGTGATCAAGTGGACGCCCTTGCCTTCGAGGGCATTGAGATAGACCGGTGCGGTACCGACCAGGGTCTTGCCTTCACCGGTCCGCATTTCGGCGATACCGCCCTTGTGCAGGATCATGCCGCCGACCAGCTGGACGTCGTAGTGGCGCTGGCCGATCGACCGCCAGGCGGCTTCGCGGGTAACGGCAAAGGCTTCATCCATAAGGCTGTCGAGCGAGGCCCCCTTGGCGAGACGCTCCCGGAACAGCACCGTCTGATGCGCCAGTTCGGCGTCGCTCATCGCCTTGTACTTGGGTTCCAGGGCGTTGATCTTGCCCGCGCGGGCCATGAACCCCTTGACCTTGCGCTCGTTGGACGAGCCGAACAGCATTTTGGCGAGAGCCAGCATAAGAAACCTTAAGAACCTGTAGGTTCGACGGCCGGACAGCAGACCCGACAGGACCGCCGTTCGAACCGCGAAAGAGAAGCGGCGGAGCGTGGAAGCGAAATTTCCTCAGTTTATCTTTGATCGGGCCTTTTTCTGGCGTATTTCTTGCTTAACAAAAAGCTTGAGAGCCGCCGGCCTTTCCCGTCAGATAAGTGAAAAAAGACGCTTTTCAAGCGCGGGGACTGACTTAAGCGGCTGCATGGTGTATGTCAATGTCGGGCGCCCGTTGCGGCCGGCGCAGTGGATCAAATTATGGCCAGGGGCGACGTTTTGCGCGCTGAGTTGATGGGGGACGGTATGATGGCGCAAAAGGAGCGCAGTGTGGGTATGTGGCGGATCGCGCCGCTGATGC
This sequence comes from Pseudomonadota bacterium, assembly GCA_048497915.1. Lineage (GTDB taxonomy): Bacteria > Pseudomonadota > Alphaproteobacteria > Caulobacterales > Caulobacteraceae > Asticcacaulis. The sequence continues at coordinate 66,462 of JBEHYZ010000006.1, read as the reverse complement.
TGGCTCTGGTGCTTGGCGTGACCGCCTGTAACAAGACGCAAGAGTCCCAGCGGCCGCCGGAGCCGGGCGATATCGCCGTGGCCCGCGTCGACGGCGAGACCATCTGGTCGTCGGACGTCCGCAACGAGGCTGTAGCGCAGGGCCAGATCGGGCCGGGTGAACCGCTCGACATGACCTCGGACCTGTTTTCGCGCACCCTGGGCGAAGTGATCGACCAGCGCCTGCTGGCCAAGGCCGCGCGCGCCAAGAACCTCGACAAGTCGATTTCGGCGCAGCGCCGCCTGCAGGCCGCCACGGACCGCATCCTGGGCGACATGCTGGTCGAAAGCAGCATCGACCGCAATATCGACGAGAAGGCCATCAAGGAACAGTATGACGAGCAGGTGAAGCTTTCCCGTCAATCCGAGGAAATCCGCGCCCGCATCATTGTCACCCGCACCCAGGGCGACGCGGCCGCGCTGCTCAAGCAGGTGCAGGGCGGCGGGCTGTTCGAAGCCCTGGCCATGGAACGGTCGATCGATCAGGCGACGCGCTTCAACGGCGGCGACATGGGCTACCTGACCACCGACATCCTGCCACAGAACTTCAAGAACGTGCTGCTGACCGCCAAGGTCGGCGACACGGTCGGGCCTGTGCAGGCCGAAAACGGCTGGGCCATCCTGCGCGTCGAGGACCGTCGCCCTGAGCAGATGCCGACGCTTGAGGAAGAGCGTCCGATCATCATGCGCTACCTGATCTACAATCAGGTGGCGGGTCTTTTGAAGGACCTGGAGGATCACTCGAAGGTCGAGCGCCTGTTGCCGAAATCGGCGCACAAGGACAGCGACACGCCGCCGTCGGCCGCGCCCAAGGAGGCCTTCGACGCCAGCGCCGCGGCGACCGATGCGACCGACAGCGTGAGCGACTCTGCCGCGTCGTCAAGCGCGGCGCCTGCCAAGCCGGCGACGGCGGACAGCAAGGCGAAATCTGCCGCCGCGACCGCGCCGGTCCTGCTGCCCGGCATTCCTGATCCGACGCGCGGACATCACCTGTTCGCCCCGGCCAAGGCGACGAAGCCGAATTAAGCCAGCCTCAGCGAAAGCGGATTGCCAAACCCCTCAGGTCTGATAAGGGGGCGGTAACGAAACACGTGCCGTGTGCAGGGAGCCGCCCCGTGACCAAAACGCCGAAATCCACCTCTTCCTCGACACGGCCGATCTCGACGCAAGGGCTGGAACGCGCGCTGGAACCGGTGACTTCGGCGATCAAGCGCGCCGTGCAGTCGGGGGCGGAGTTGGCCTCGTCGCTCAGCCATCCGCATGCCTCGGAAACGCCTGCGGAACCGGCGAAGCCCAAAACTGGCAAGCCCGGCCTGGCGGTGTCGCCGCTGGCCGTCGACCTGCCGGAAATGCCGCCGGTCGGCGGCGTGCAGATCTCGGTCGACCGCTCCGGATTCTACAAGCACGACCGCAAGGATACCCTGCTGATGAAGTTCGCCGAGGGCACGACCTCGGCCGGCGTGTTCACGCGCCACACCATCGGTTCGGCGCCGGTCGACTGGTGCAAGAAGCAGCTCGAAGCCAATGAGGGTCAGGACGTGCGGGCGCTGGTGGTCAATGCCGGCTGTGCCAACGCCTTTACCGGCAAACCCGGCGCTGATGCGGCGCGGCGGACAGCTTCGGCCCTGGCGCGGCGGCTCGACTGCCGCCAGCGCGATATCCTGCTGGCGTCGACGGGCGTGATCGGCGTGGTACTGGACGACTCCAAGATCGCGGCGCGGCTGTATGATCTGGAAAAGAACCTGCGCGCCGATGCCTGGGCTGACGCGGCCGAAACCATCATGACCACCGACACCTTCCCCAAGGGCGCCAGCGAGGTGGCCGAGATCGACGGGGTCAAGGTGCGCATCAACGGCATCGCCAAGGGATCGGGCATGATCGCGCCGGACATGGCGACCATGTTGGCCTTCATCGCCACTGACGCCACCCTGTCGCCGGGCGTGCTGCAGGCGTTGCTGGCCCTGTTCACGCGGACGACCTTCAACAGCGTCACCGTCGATGGCGACACCTCGACCAACGACACCTGCCTGCTGTTCGCGACCGGCGCCGCCGGCGCGCCGAAGATCTCGCGGGCGGGCGACAAGCGGCTGGGCGACTTCCGCGACAAGCTGGAGAAGGTCATGCACTCGCTGGCCACGCAGCTGATCCGCGACGGCGAAGGCGCCACCAAGTTCGTCAAGGTCAATGTCACGGGGGCCGCCAACCCGGCTTCGGCGCGCAAGATCGCCAAGTCGATCGCCGAAAGCCCGCTGGTCAAGACGGCCATCGCCGGTGAGGACGCCAACTGGGGCCGGATCGTCATGGCAGTCGGCAAGACGGAAGAACCCGTCGAGCGCGAGCGGCTGGGCATCAAGTTCGGCAACCTGGTGGCGGCGGAAAATGGCGCGGTGGCGATCAACTACTCCGAAGCGGCCATGTCGGCCTATATGAAGAACCAGGAGCTGGAGATCAGCGTCGATGTCGGCGTCGGCAAGGGCACGGCGCATGTCTATACCTGCGACCTGACCCATGGATATATCTCGATCAACGGGGATTATCGGAGCTAGCAATGTGGCTGACGAGATCGAGCTGCTATCAGAAGAGGATATCGCCCACCTCGAAAGGCAACGAAATTGGGTACGGGAACACTATGTGCCTGAGCAGAGGCACCAGTATGATACCCTTGTTGGGAAGCTGAGCGTCCTAAACACAATTCTCGAAAACAATTGGATCGAGCCGCAAGAAACCTGGAAGTTACAGAGCCTGGGCGTGACCTTTGGTGACGTATTAGCCGAACGGTTCGGGCTGACATGGGCGATGATGCATGACGAATATGGGCGAGACCCATGCTTGTATTTATCCGGGACTACGATCAGGATTTTTCCACTGACCTCCATTTCCAAACGTGTTGAGCGGGGTGAAAGCGTTGACATCGGGGAATTGTACAAGGATTTTGAAAGCCTGCTGGATGACATGAGGAAGCGTGAGGCGCCTTTTCACTAATCCAAACAAACCCCAAGTCGAGATTGCTTGGTTTAATATATTCATCAGGCGATTGGCTGACAATTTTCCTATGCGGCTGCAATAGCGCGTGCTTAATGTGGATGCTCTTGATTCAGGGGTGTTTCGTGATCCAGATCATCGCGCTTTTATATGCGGGCGAAGGCGGTAAGGCGGCGCTCAGCGCTTATCAGGCGAAGTTGATGCGCATTCTGGCCGAGCACGGCGGGCGGCTGATTTCAGCGTCGCATCCGACCGATCCGCGCTCCGATGACCCCGACGAAGTCCACGTCGTTCACTTTGACAGCATGGACCGCTTCGTCGCCTTCCGCGCCGATCCGCGCCACGCCGGCATGGCGGACGAGCGCGCCGTTGCCCTGCGTGATTTCCGCCTGTTCATTACCGACCAGTTCGTCACCTACATCGATTGATTAGGAGGGCGTCCAGTCCGGTTAGTGCCGATTGCAATTTCGATAATAAAACCGCAGGATGAACCATAGTCTCGGTTTTTGTCGTTGCCGTGTCCAGAAACGGCAAGCGTACAAAGCGCGATTAGGCAAGGCGAGGGGACCATGGAACAGAAAACAGAACCGCTATCTGATACGCTCGTTGAGTGGCTGGAGGCGCAGCGGTCGTGGGTTCGAGGTCATTACCATCCCGAATTTCATCATTTGTACGACTCGATAGATGGGAAGCTTGAACTGCTAGACGCCATTCTGCAGCAAGGATGGGCGGACGAGGATTGGAAGCTGGAAGCTCTTGGTGTCGCCATGGGAGACCTTCTGGTTCAGAAATTGGACATGTGTTGGATTGTCGAAGACGGGGCTTTTGGCAAAAGTCTGGCAGTACAAATTCCGACGACCAACCCAAATGTTTCGGTGTTTTCCTATCCGATCGGTATGATTCAAAAGCGTGTGGAAGGCCGAGAGGCTTTTGATGTAAGGGAGCTTTTCGAAGCCACGTGTAAAATTTTGGAAGACCAGGCCAAAGACGTGTCCAATCCCAAACCAAACTGAATCTCATTCCATGAAAACCGTACTCGTTGTGGCCGCTGCCCTTGTCGATGACGAAGGCCGCGTGCTGATCGCCCAGCGCCCCGACGGCAAATCGCTGGCCGGCATGTGGGAATTTCCCGGCGGCAAGGTCGAGCCCGGCGAAACGCCCGAGGCCGCTCTGATCCGGGAGCTGGAGGAAGAGCTAGGCATTGTCGTCAAGAAGGCCTGCCTGGCGCCGTTCGTCTTTGCCTCGCATACCTATGAGGACTTCCACCTGCTGATGCCGCTCTACCTGATCCGGCGCTGGGACGGCGAGCCGGAATCGAAGGAGCACAAGGCACTCAAATGGGTGCGACCGGTCAATATGCGTGATTACCCGATGCCGCCGGCCGACTTGCCGCTGGTGGCCTATCTGTGCGATTTCATCTGATGAACCCATTGGCCGCGACGCTCGACCTGATCGCGGCCAGGGCGCCGGAGGGGGCCAGTGACTGGTGGATCATCGGCAGCGCCGCCGCGGCGTTGATGGGCGTCGATATGGAGCCCCTGGATGTCGACATCTTCGGCGGGGGCGGGACCATACGACGATTCTGCACGGCGTTGGGCAGTTCCCCGAAGCCGCCCGCAGCCCACACCCTGTTCAAATCCGAACCTTTTGAAGTCTTTGCCTTTGATGGCCTGTTGCCGATCGAGCTGATGGGCGATATGCAGCTTCGGCGCGGCGATAGCTGGATACCGTTGGTCGTCGCTTCGCGCGTCGCGGTCCCGGTGGCGGGCGGCACGGTTTACGTGCCATCGCTTGAGGAACAGGCAGCGATTTTCACCGCCTTCGGGCGCGACAAGGACCTTGAGAAGGCGGCGCGGGTGCGCCTCAAGCTTGAAAGATCAGTATGAGCAAGAAGACCCCTGTCGCCATCGAAACCGACGAAATCGGCCGCCTGAACAGCGTGGCTTACCAAGGCGACCGCGTGAACGAGTTCCATCTGACGCGCACCGGCCTGACCTTTTCGATAAAGGCGCAGGACGACTCGGTGGTCGAAATCCGCATGACCAGCATCGTGCAACTGACGACCGGGGTGATGCGAGAGAAGCTGGTAGCGCAGGACATCCATATCTGGAAGGCCTTCGAGGGGCCGCTGCCGGTGTGGCAGGCGCTGGAACGGGAGCGCGGCGTCGACGATAGCCTGGCCGGCATTTTCGGCCGCTATTTCCCGCAGTTTGCCGATTTCTATCTGGTGCACGTGGTTTCGAGCTATGGCGAAGGCTTCACGTGTCTGTGCCAGCGGGTCGAGGTCTTCCGGACGCCCGCGGGGTAGGTATTCCTTAAGGACGTTTGGCAACGGCCGGTTCACCGGACAGGCGGACAATGAACCTGTCGAGGGGGCACATCGGGAGTGCATGCCATGCCTCAGGGGCCGATCTATCACAAATCCGCCAATCATCAGGTGCGCGATCCGCGCGACACCCGTTTCCAGCAGCAGCGGCTCAAATCGTGGGCTGCACATCATCCGGGCCATCCGTTGCGCCATGGTCTGTGGGTAGTGCTGCGACAGGTGACCTTGCTGCTGAGCGTCGGTGTTGCCGCTTATGCCGTGTGGGTGAAACACGTTATCGGATAATTTTCGCTCTTTCGCGCCTCTGGCCCGAAACCCGCGAGGCACTTTTTCGGGATGCGCTTGGTAGCGCGATCTGCGAAAATACCGTACAACCTTTCCCGTTCGACGGGAGGGTGACCTATGAAGTTCGTGATCGCGGCCCTGGCGGGGATTGCCGCCTTAGGCGTGTCGGCCTGCTCCAAGCCGGCGCAGGTAAAGGACGCGGCTTCGGCCTCGGCGACGGCTTCAGTCGCCGCCGCGCCAGTCGTAGCGTCCGACCCGAAGGCCTTCCTGACCTCGCTCTACGCCCATTACGATGGCACGCAGATGAACTTCTCGCCGTTCGACACGCCTGAAGCCTATTTCGATCCGGAGATGCTGTCGTTGATGGATGCCAACGACCAGGCGACGCCTGACGGTGAAGTCGGTGCGCTTGACGGCGACCCGATCTGCGGCTGTCAGGACTATCAGAAGCTGACCGCCGATATCGAGATCAAGTCGGTCGCCGACAAATCCGCCGAGGCCGCAGTGACACTGCACGACAAGGGCGTCGCGAAACCGAAAATGTTGATTTATAAGTTGAACTTGATCGGAAATCAGTGGCGTATCCACGATGTCAGCGGCAAGGATATGCCCAGCTTGCGCCGCCTGCTGCTCGCCGCCACGCCTAAAGCTTGATCTCCTTGGCACCCAGTGCGTCGGCCAGGCGCGTCTTGGCCGAGCCGGGTTTCAGCGGTTTTTGCTGCGACTCGTGCGCCTTCCAGCCGGACAGGGTAACGATCTCGAAGGTCGCCGGCACGCGGCCTTCGTCGTTGGCGAAGCGCTCGAAATAAAGCTCGGACATCTTGCCGAGGATAGCCTTGTTCAGGCCCTTGCGCGGCCGGTCGACAAGGATGTTGCTTTCGCCCATGGCGCGCAGGTCGGCCAGCAGCTTCAGCGGGTGGTCATAGGTGACTTCGACCCGATCGGAATCGACCACCGGCATCGCAAAGCCCGACCGCTTCATCAGATCGATCAGATCGGCGCCCTCGGCAAACGGCGCGATGCGCGGACCATAGCCACCGCGGACCTCAAGTTCGGCCTCCATCAGGCAGCCGCGCAATTCCGTCAGGGTTTCGCCGCCGAACAGGGCGCCGATGAACAAGCCATCAGGTTTCAGGGCGCGGCGGATCTGGATCAGGGTGCCGGGCAAGTCATTGACCGTGTGCAGGCTTAAGGCGCTGACAATCAGGTTGAGGCTGTCGTCGCCGAACGGCAGCTGCTCCTCGTCCATCACGATACGTGGGCCAGGGCCGGTGAACCGTTCTGACAGGTCCGCCGCGATTAGCAGGTCGATCTTGGCGGCCGCATCCGAGGTTTTCAGCGCCTCGGCAAAAGCGCCGTCGCGGGCGCCAATGTCGAGGGCGATGTCAAAATGCCGGTTGATGGCGCCGAGCGTTTCGATGATATCCTCGGCGGCGCGGTCCTTCAAAAATCGGGCTTGCACAAAGCCCTTCGCCGCGCGATCAAGGCGGCGGGCCAACAGGGAACGATCGAAGAGACGCGGGGTCATGGGGAGGGCACTTTGGCGAAACTGAGCTCCCGTTTAGGGCATATCGCCGCCGAGGTTAAGGACTTTGTCGCGCGCCACGGCAGCTTCGCGCCGGGTCGGGAGACGGTCGGGCGCGGGCTCGATCTGGTGTTTCCGCCGCATCATTTCAATGCGGGCGCCGGCGCCTTGCAGCAGGCCGGGATGGCCGCCGATGCCTGGAGCCGTATTCGTTTTCTCGACAACGAAGGCTGCGACATGTGCGCCCGACCGTTTGATGGTCTGCATTTCGGGCTGGGCGCTTTGTGCGAAGCGTGCGAGGCCAAGCCGTTTCCGTTCCACCGGACGCGGGCGGCGTGCATCTACAACGACGCGTCGCGCGAGATGATCCTGGGGTTCAAGCATGGCGACCGGCTGGATCTGCGGCCGATGCTGGTGCGCTGGCTGCAGCGGGCCGGGGCGGAGGTGCTGGCTGAGGCTGATGCGGTGGTGCCGGTGCCGCTGCATTGGACGCGGCTATTCCAGCGGCGTTACAACCAGTCGGCCGAGCTGGCGCGGCCCCTGGCGCGGTTGGGCGGGCTGGACTATTTGCCGGACACCTTACGCCGTATGCGGATGACCAAACAACAGGGTCGCTCGCCGGAAGCGCGTTGGGAGAATGTGCGCACGGCCTTCGCGGTGCCGGCGTCCGAAGAAAAGCGTATTCGGGACAAGCATCTGGTGCTGGTCGACGATGTATTCACGACCGGGGCGACCCTGAAAGCCTGCGCCGCGACGCTGTTGAAAGCCGGGGCGCGGCGGGTTGATGCGGTGGTGCTGGCGCGGGCGGTGCCGGTGGTTGCCGAACAAGGCTTTAATTTGTAACCGGTCCTGCCTATATTCGAGAAACGTGAGTTGTTTCTGTTAGTGTTTAAGTCATGGCCAAGATCGAAATCTATACCCGCCCCGCCTGTGGTTACTGCACCCGCGCCAAGATGCTCCTGGAGCGCAAGGGCGCCGAATTCACCGAAATCCACGCCTACGATGGCCCTGAGCGCGACCAGATGATCGAGCGTTCCGGCCGCGCCACCTATCCGCAGATATTCATCGACGGCAAGCATATCGGCGGCTGCGACGACATCACCGCGCTTGACCGCAACGGCGGGCTGGACCCGCTATTGGCGGCCTGATGGAAAGCATCCTCGACGTCGCCCTGGTGCAGACCTGCACGCCGGCCGATCAGCCGGCGGCGCTGGAACACGCCCGGCCGCTGATCGAGGAGGCGGCCAGGGGCGGCGCGCAGCTGATCCTGCTGCCGGAATGCGCCAACCTGATGGAGCAGCGCCGGGAGCTGAAGGCGCAGAAGCTGGTCGGCGAGGACGAGGATGTGTTCGTCGCCGGGGTGCGCGAACTGGCGCGCGCGCTGAAAACGTCAATATTGATCGGCTCGGTGATCATCAAGGCGGAGAACTCCGACAAGGCGGCCAACCGGTCGCTGCTGATCGACCAGACCGGCACGATTACGGCGCGCTATGACAAGGTGCATCTGTTCGATGCCGATACGCCCGATGGCAAGTCCTATCGCGAAAGCGCCACGATGCGGCCCGGCGAACAGGCGGTGGTTGCGAATACGCCGTGGGGCGGTTTGGGCTTAAGCATCTGCTACGACGTGCGCTTCGCCTATCTCTATCGGGCCCTGGCCAAGCAGGATGCGGCGATGATCGCGGTCCCGGCAGCGTTTACCGTGCCGACGGGCCAGGCGCACTGGGACGTGATGATGCGGGCGCGCGCCATTGAAACCGGGGCCTTCATCCTGGCGCCGGCCCAGGGCGGCGCGCACGAAGACGGGCGATTTACCTATGGCCACTCGATCGTGGTCGGGCCGTGGGGTCAGGTGATCGCCCAGTTGGACCACGACTGGCCCGCGGTATTGCGGGCGCGGCTCGATTTCAGTGAGGTCGTCGCTGCGCGGCAGGCATTGCCGCAGCTCAGGCACGACAGAGAGTTTACAGTATGATCAAGTATGCGTTGAAATGTGAAGCGGGGCACGACTTTGAAGGCTGGTTTTCGTCGTCGGACGGGTTCGATGAGCAGTCGGCCCAGAACCTGATCGAATGCCCTATGTGCGGCACGTCGCGTGTTGGCAAGGCGATCATGGCGCCGCAGGTGCGGACGTCTGAGAAAGCCGAGGAAACCCGTAAGGCCGTGGCCGAGGCGATCTACAAGCTGCGCAAGCACGTCGAGTCGACGCACGACTATGTTGGCCCGGAGTTCGCCAGCGAAGCCCGCGACATGCACGAAGGCCTGACGCCGGAACGCCCGATCTATGGCGAGGCGACGCCGGACGAGGTCAAGGCGCTGGTCGATGACGGCGTGCCCGTGGCAGCGCTGCCGGTGTTCACGCCGCCAAAAGGCGAGGGCGGCCAACGATTGCCGGGCGGAGGGAAGACGCCCCCCGCTGGCGTCGAAAAGAAGCTGAATTAGAAAAAAACCCTCCGGCTTTACCGGAGGGTTTTACATTTTTGAAAGCGCATCTTGCCCGAAAACCGCTGCACACTTTTCGGGATGCGCTTTTTAAGCTTCTTCCGTCGCTTCGGTCTTGCGCTTGGGGCGGCCGCGTTTCGGCTTGGCGGCAACCTCCTCACCCGTCTCGGCCTCGGCAGCAGGCGCTGCGGCGACGGGCGCCGGAGCGCGCAGGAAAGCCGGCAGATGCGACGCGTCGTCCTCGCTGGCCGGAGTTTTCACCCGTGCAGGGCGCTCGCGGACTTCCGGCTGAGGCGTCGGGACGGATTCAAAAGCCATGTCGGTTTGCACCGGCGCGGGACGGGCACCGAGCGGTTCCGTCGAGGCAATATAGCCCGAGCCGTTCGGTGCGGCGCTGTTGCCTACGACCTGCTCCTGCTCGCTCAGGCGCTGCTGGCGGCGGCGTTCATAGCGCTCACGGCGGCTTTCGCGGCGGCCGCCTTCGAACTCACCACCTTCTTCGCCGCCGCCATTGCCAGCATTGTTACGGGGCTCATAGGTACGTGGCTCGAAGCTGCGTTGCTGATCGCGGTCGCGGTTGTTGCTGCGGTCCCGGTCACGGTTGTCGCGGTTGCCGTTGCGGTCACGATCGCGGTTGTTGTTGCGGTCGCGTTGCTCGAAGCGCTGACGGCCGTTGCCAGTGTCGTCGAAGCCCGGCTGGGCCTCGTCACCGGGCACACCGGTATCGCCTTCCGTCTCGGTGGCGACGGCCTCGGTCTCGATCTCGTCGTCGAAATCGTCGTAGCCGTTGGAGAACGGATCGCGCTGCACGAATTCCGACACCGGGCGCTGTGGCTGCATCTGCCGGATCAGGCGGAAATAGTGCTCGGCGTGCTGCAGGTGATTCTCGGCCAGGACGCGGTCGCCGGACGAATTGGCGTCACGGGCCAGCTGCTGGTACTTTTCATAAATGGTCTGGGCGTTGCCACGCACCTTCGTCCCTTCCGGCCCGTTCGATTCGTAGGCGCGGTTGGGATTATTCTGGTTGCCAGAGGGTTTGCGGTTACGGCTGCGTTGCCGTTTCATGCCCCTGAAATCTTTCATATTAAGCGACTTCTCTCTTGCGCTCCGGCCGGACCTGGATGTGTCACGGGCGGCGATAATGGCATTAGGTTCGTTGCACAGGTGCCGCCGGTCGGACAGGCTTTAAGCTTAGGCGGGCTTCAACCTTGCAATTGTCTTGGCTTAACGATGGCGCTGGAACCGTTGTCAGGACCGCTTTTCGATCCGGATGCGTCTGGCGCTCTCACACAACCCCATATCCGTGATACTGTCCGCGACTTCCTTAAGAAAGTATGTCCGGTAAGTGCTCGCAATGGGGTGAAGACGCATATAGGCTTAGCGGATCAAAGGCTTCCTGCCAAGAGATATTTTCAAGGCTACGGTTTCTTACCGGTTACCACACGGGGAAGATTCGACAAATCGAGGTAGGTGGAAACGTCTTCGAAACCTGCTTTTTTCATAAGACTTTCAACGTCTTCGGACTGATCGAAGCCGATTTCGAGGTAGGCAAATCCGCCACCCTTGAGCAGGCGGAAAATTTCCGGCGCCAGCTCGACATAGGCGTCCAGACCCGATTCGCCGCCGTCCAGGGCGAGGTGCGGATCGTGATGGAACACCTCAGGGTCAAGGGTGGGAATCACTTCGGAGCGGATATAGGGCGGGTTGGACGCCACGAAATCGAAGCTTTCATCAGCCAAACCGCTGCCCCACGAGGTACGCAGGAAGGCGGCGCGGTCGTCGAGGCCAATGCCGGCGGCGTTGTCGCGCGCCACGGCCAGGGCGTCTTCGGAAACATCGGTGCCGACGCCCTTGGCGGCCGGGCGTTCGCTCAGGACCGACAGGAGAATCGCCCCGGAGCCGACCCCCAGGTCGGCCATGCGGAAGGCTTCGTTGGTTTGCGTGCGCTTGAGGATCATGTCAACGATGCACTCGGTTTCCGGCCGGGGGACCAGAACCGCATCGGTCAGGTTGAGCAGCAGCTTCCAGAACCCCTTGCGGCCCAGGATGCGGGCGACGGGCTCGCGCTTTTCGCGGCGCTCCAGCCAGCCTTCGAGGACATCGGTCTGTTCGGTGCTGATCTCGCGGTGCGGGTCGGTCAGGATGTCGGCGCGGGTGGCGCCGGTGGCGGCTTCGAGCAGCAGGCGGGCGTCGATGGCGGGGCTGTCGATGCCGGCGGCCTTGAGGCGTTTCTGGGCGCCGGTCCAGGCTTTAACGAGGGTCGTGGTGGTCATGAGTCTCAGTTATAGTATTTTGCGACAACCATGTAGTTGACGTCGGTGTCGTCCGACAGGCGCCATTGGCCAGTCAGCGGATTGAAGGTCACGCCCACGGCCGGTTCGGCGTGCAGCGGTGTGTCTTTCAGGAAATCGTGGATTTCGGACGGGTGGAGGAACTTGTTCCAGTCGTGCGTGCCCGCCGGCACCCACTTCAATATGTATTCGGCGCCGACGATGGCAAGGGCCCTGGCCTTCACGGTGCGGTTCAATGTCGCACAGAAGAGAATCCCGCCGGGCTTCACCAGCGAGGCGCAGGTTTGCAGGAAGCTCTTCGGATCGGCGACGTGCTCGATGACTTCCATGCATAGCACGACATCATAGAGCACCTCGCCTGAGGCGGCCAACTGTTCGACCGTCTGGTTGAGGTAACGTATGTCGAGCCCGCCCTGGTCGGCGTGGGCCTTGGCGGTGCCGATGTTCCTTTCGGAGGCATCGAGGCCGGTGACCTGAAATCCCATGCGGCACATCGGCTCAGACAATAGACCGCCGCCGCAGCCGACATCGAGCAGCTGGAAGCCCTTGAACGGGGCGCGGTCGCGGGCGTCCAGTTTGAAATGGTCGAGACAGGTGTCGCGCACGAAACCGACGCGCGTCGGATTGAAGCGGTGCAGCGGCGCGAACTCGCCCTTGACGTCCCACCACTTGGCGGCCAGCGCCGAAAAGCGCGCGACTTCGCCTTCGTCGATGGAAAAGCCTTCGGCGGCGCCCGAAGATGATGTTGCCGATTCAGCCATGTTCAATAAATCCTTGGCCGGATAAAACCTTGCGGTCCCAAGTCTTCGCGGCTATATGCGCCGCTTTAAGATAAGGGGTCAAGGCGTAGTCCTTGATCCGCAACAAGGATTTTCTCTCAATGACGCGTTTGGTGATGAAGTTCGGCGGCACGTCCATGGCCGACCTCGAACGCATCCGCAGGGCCGCACGCCTGGTGGCGGCCGAGGCCGACGCCGGACATAAGGTCGCGGTTGTCGTGTCCGCCATGTCGGGCAAGACCAATGAGCTGGTCGCCTGGACCGACGGCGCCGGCAAAGGGACTGGCAAGGCCATTGAAGGCGACGATGAATATGACGTGGTCGTCGCTTCGGGGGAGCAGGTGACGGCGGGTCTTCTCTCGATGACCCTGCGCAACATGGGCTATGACGCCATCACCATGATGGGCTGGCAGGTGCCGATCATCACTTCGGACGTGCACGGCAAGGCGCGCATCCTCGACATTCCGCCGGCCAAGCTGGAAACAGCGCTCGACGCCGGCCAGATCGTCGTCGTGCCGGGCTTCCAGGGCGTGACGGAATCGGGCCGTATCACCACGCTGGGCCGTGGCGGCTCGGACACCTCGGCGGTGGCGGTGGCGGCGGCGGTCAAGGCCGTGCGTTGCGACATCTATACCGACGTCGATGGCGTCTACACGACCGACCCGCGCATCGAGCAGAAGGCCCGGCGCCTCAAGAAGATTTCATTTGAAGAAATGCTGGAAATGGCGTCGCTGGGTGCCAAGGTGCTCCAGACCCGTTCGGTCGAACTGGCCATGGCGCAGCGCGTGCCGGTGCGCGTGCTGTCGTCCTTCGTCGAGCCCGGCGAAAACATAGACCAAGGCACCATCGTGTGCGACGAGGAAGAAATCGTGGAAAAGCATATCGTTTCCGGCGTGGCCTTCAGCCGTGATGAAGCCAAGATCACCCTTCTGGGCCTGCCCAACAAGATCGGCGTTTCGGCGGCCGTGTTCTCCAAGCTGGCGGCGGCCAATATCAATGTCGACATGATCGTCCAGGCCGAAAAGCGCTCGGGCGACTATGCCAACCAGCTGTTCACCGTCGGCCGCCGTGATGCCGAAACGGCCGCGAGCATCATGCTGGCCGCCAAGGAAGAGATCGGCTTCGATGATCTCAAGGTTGACGCTACCGTGTCGAAGATCTCGATCGTCGGCGTCGGCATGCGCTCGCATACCGGCGTGGCCGAGACCATGTTCCGCGCGCTGAGCGAAAAAGGCATCAATATCCAGGTCATCTCGACCTCGGAAATCAAGATCAGCGTTCTGATCGACGAGGCCTATACCGAACTGGCGGTCAGAGCTCTCCACGCCGCCTACGGTCTGGATAAAATCGGCGCCTAACCCTTATACCTACCCGCCACGCGGGGAGGGGGGGCGCACGAAGCGAAGCTGAGATGCGGTGGTGGGGGCCTTTCTTACCGTGGTCACCAAAGGCCCCCTCCGTCTTCACCAGCTAGCGCTGGCTCAGCGCGTGGCGGGGGAGTATAAAAAGCCTAACCGTTGCTTTTCAAACCTCCGTGCGTTGACTCGCGCGGAGGTTTATTCATTTGCCGTTAACTGTAACCCCGTAGGTTCGCTGGGCAATCCAGACATACGAAGACGGCCAATCTGAGCTAACCGGGTACCGCTCCTTTTGACTTCTGCGAATGCCGCCCTTTGCGTATGAGGTTTGAAAGGTGTCGTTCAAGAATATCCCGATGCTGGGCAAGGTGTTCGCCCTGCTTGGCCTGCTGGCCGCCGTCATGGTCGTTGCCATTGCCTTCACCACCAGCCGCATGACCGCCATCGGCGCGGAATACAGCCGCGTCATCTCAGGGCCCGGCGTCGCCGCAGTCGACATGGAGCGGGCCTCCAAGCAGATCCTGCGGGCCGAAACCGCTTTCTACAAGCTGGTGTCCGCTTCCGACGCTGCCGATCGCGACGTGGCGACCGGTGCCCTCAAGCAGGCGCAAAGCTCCTTCACCGCTGAAACCAATGAGGCGCTGAAGGACCTGCCGCAGGAAACCGCACGCATCCAGGGCATCCAGTCGAGCTATCTGGCGGCGCTTGATGAAACCTGCGCCGCGACGAAGACCCATGCCCTGTCCGGCGAAAATGCCGATGCCTTCAAAAGCATGCAGGCGGCCTGTGAACCGGCCATCCAGAAGCTGGAAAAGACCATGACCGAAGTGGTCGACGACGTGCAGGCCGACAATGCCTCGGCGTCTGCCGCCGCCGGTGAGGATACCAAACGCACGGTCGGCATCACCTGGGGCGGGCTGATCGGCGGCCTGTTCGTGGTGGCGGGCCTGGCGCTCTACATGACGCGCTCGGCGATCGTCGGGCCGGTCAAGGCGCTGACGGCGACCATGATGGCCATGTCGAAGGGGCAACTGTCCGTCGATGTGCCGGGCCAGGATCGCAAGGACGAGCTGGGCGACATGGCGCGCTCGGCCGAGGTGTTCCGGCGCGGGCTTGAGGAAACCGAGCGGCTGCGCGCCCAGGCGGCGCAGACCGAAGCCGAGAACGCCGAGAAACTGCGCGCTGAACGCCATGCCATCGCCGATGCCTTCCAGGCGAAGATGGGGGCGCTGGCGGCATCGCTGGTCAAGTCTTCGGCCGAGATGTCCGAGGCCGCCCAGAGCCTGGCCGCCACCGCCGAGGAAACCACCCGTCAGGCCCAGGCCGTTTCCGGCGCCGCCAGCGAAGCGGCCGATAATGTCCAGACCACCGCCGCCGCCACCGAAGAAATGACTGTGTCGATCCGGGAGATCGGCGCCCAGGTCAACTCGGCGGCGCAGATCACCCTTGAAGCCTCAGGCGAGGCGTCGCGCACCGAAACCGAAATCCGCATGCTGTCCGAAGCCGCCGGCAAGATCGGCGAGGTGGTCAACCTGATCACCGATATCGCCTCGCAGACCAACCTTCTGGCGCTCAACGCGACCATCGAGGCGGCGCGGGCGGGCGAGGCGGGCAGGGGCTTTGCGGTCGTGGCGTCCGAGGTCAAGCAACTGGCCACGCAGACCGCGCGCGCCACTGACGATATCAGCGCCAAGGTGGCCGAGATCCAGACCGCGACCGGCCGCACGGTCGAATCGATCGGCCGTATCGTTGAGACCATCACTGGCGTGCGCATGGTGTCGACCGCCATCGCATCGGCCGTCGAACAACAGGGCGCGGCGACCAGCGAGATCGCCCGCAACACGGCCTCCGCCGCGCAGGGCACCAGCCAGGTGACCGACAATATCCAGGGCGTAGGCCGGGCGGCCCAGTTGACCGGCGCGGCCTCGTCACAGCTTATGTCGCTGTCGGGGCACCTGTCGGAGCGGGCAGGGGAACTGGACGTCGCGGTGCAGGACTTTGTGAAAGACCTGCGCGCGGCTTGATCACTCGAAAGTCCTTCGGCCGGCCCTTAGTTTCCCACGTGCTATTGATCTCAGCCTCACCAAGAGCGGCAAGGGTATTCGACGCCGGTTGATCGAACCCTTATCACCTGGGGTGCTTTTCGCACGGTAACCCTACCGGATCGCGCATCGGTGCCACTGAAAACTTATGACCGCGGTTCTATTCTTGGCAGGCCTTCGGCGGAGGGTGTGACGCAAGCCCCAAAAGCCGAAGAGTAAGATCATGTCCTACGCGCTCTCTTACGACTGGACGCAGACGGCCGAAGATGCCGCCGTCCGGTCCATCCCCCGCCGTTCAACGACGGGCAAAACCAAACTCATGCTGTTTTCGCTCGGTATGGCCGCGATTGCCATGGGCCTGAGCGGTAGTGCCATTGCCTGGCGCTGGTCGCAGTACCAGGCGCTTGATACCGCGCTGATGGCCGACACCTCGCCGGTACAGGTGTCGTTGCCGCCGGAAGACTTCGCCGATGCCGAGGTTATTCATGGCCGCCTGGTGGTGTTGACGCCACCGGCCTATGACAGCCGGGCTGTCCCGGCGGCCGCGCAGGTTCAGTCGCCCGATCTGGTGCGCGCGCTGGAAGCGCCTGTGCCGGGAACGTCCGCCGCCGAAGTCGCCACGCCCGACGAGACAGCAGCCGATACGGCCACGCCGGACGTTGATGATGGCGTGTCCGCTGATCCGCTCTATTACGACGCACCGGTTGCCGAACCCGAGAGTTTCTAGGCGCTGGCGATCTGCATCGGCGGGACCGACAGGCTGAGGTCGAAGCGAATCTCGGCCCGGCGGTAGTCGATCGAAACGCGGGCGAACTGACGCAGAAAATTCATTCCGAGCAGAAGCGCCGGCTGATCCGCCAGGCCCCAGGCGGCAAAACTGGCCGTATCGGAAATGGCCAACACATCGTTTTCGACGTTCATTTCCTGGAGATGAATACGTTTCACGGCAATGACCTGACCATGAGTCTCGCCGCCGGTGACGCCGGTCAGGATGATCGGCCCGATTTCCCGGACGTGCGACCGTTTGGCCTCCAGTGCGGCCCGCAGCGCGGAATTGCCCATGGAAACCTCAGCGCCGCTGTCGACAAAGGCCGAAGCCGCCACGCCATCGACCCAACAATGATTGGCGCGCAACCGGCCGGCCGTACCGCGCACCACCACACGGATGATGTCCTGATCGGCGACATAGCCTTCAAGGCGGCGGCGTGAGCCGTCTATCCTGAGCTGACGGCGCTGGAAATCGAAGGTGACGCGCTTGTCGCTGATGGCGTCGAGGCCGAGATAGCCGTCGACCAGCAGATATTGCCGCGGCAGCACCGGTACTTGAACGTCGTCAAGGCTAAATGGCCCGTAGGCGAGGGATTTGACGGCCACCAGATCGGCCGGAATCTTGCGCACGATGCCGTCGATCACCACCCGCCCGACGGACGCCAGCCCCAGCCTGGCCGCGACATCGTCAGCGATCACCGACCGTTCGGCGCCGGTATCAACGATAAAACGAAAAGGTCCCGCGCCATTGAGCATAACTTCGATGGTAAGGCGCTGCGCGGAGTCGCTGCGGGTCGCCAAGGCGGCGATTTGGTCTGGACCGGGACCTGGAGCGGTCTGCGCCGCGGCGGGACCGGTGGCCATCAGGGCGGCCAGCCCGGTCAGCGCGGCGCGTCGCGACGGTGCCTTTGGCGCGCGGGAAAACGCCCCTTGTCCCATTGTTGTCGTCCCCGTTTTTTATGTTTGCCACCCGGGATAATACTCCACTCCAGGGGGCTGGTACACTGTGCCATGTAACCGTAAATTGTGCCGCCGGAGCCCCTGCATTTTGGCCCTTCAAAAACCGGATATACCGGGCTAGCATAACCGGCCGGTGTTTTGAGGGGACCTCGACATGATCAGACGGAATTTCTTTGCGGGCGGTGCGGCCCTGGTGGCGACGCTTCTGGCTGCCTGCTCGAAACCGAAAGAGGCCCCCGCGCCAGAAGCCAAGGCTGAAACCAAGGTGGCTGCGCCCAAGCCGGCGCCCGTCCCGGCGTCCCCGGCCGCGTCCGAACGGCTCGACTTCGTCAAGATCGACACGCCGGAAAACGTTCCGGCCAAGGTCAAGGTCGCGCTCAAGACCACCAAGGGCACGATCATCATCGAGCTCAACGGCAAGAAGGCGCCGATCACCACCAACAATTTCCTGCGCTATATCGACTCGGGGAAGCTGGACGGCGCCGAGATCTGGCGGGCGGCCAATTCCGGTCCGAGCGGCTTCATTCAGGGTACGGCGCGCGGCCCGACGTTCCCGCCGATTCCGCATGAGCCGACGTCGGAAACCGGCCTGCCGCATACCGACGGCTCAATCTCGATGTCGCGCTTCGATCCGGGTACCGCGACCGCCGATTTCGTGCTGGCCGTCGGTGACAACACCTATATGGATGCCGGCCGCGAAGGTTCGGACGACAAGCTGGGTTATGCTACCTTCGGCTACGTCACCTCGGGCATGGACGTGGTCCGGGCCATCCTGGCCGGGAAAATATCGAACAAGTCGGCCAAGCCCGGCCAATGGGCGGGCCAGATGCTGGCCAAGCCGGTGAAGATCATCACCGGCCGCCGGCTTGACGCCAATGGCAAGACGGTGCCGCTGGCGCCGCAGGTCGTGGCCGAAATGGAAGCGGCGGCGGCCTATGCTTCCGCGGCGGCGTCTTCTTCGGCAGCGGCCGCATCAGCGAGTGCTTCAAAGTGAGGCGCGCCCTTCTGAAGTCCCTGCTGGCCCTGACCGCCGCGACTTTCAGCAGCAGGGCCTGGGCGCAGGCGGACTCATCGGCCTCAGCTTCGGCGTCATCCGCGTCGTCCTCATCCGCCAGCGCGCCGGCCGGTCCCAAACCGGCCACGGTCAAGGTGGCGATCAAGACGGCCAAGGGGACCATCGTGCTTGAGCTGGAAAAGGAACGGGCGCCGGTCACGACGCGCAACTTCCTGGCCTATGTCGACAAGCGGCTGTTCGACAATACCACCTTCTACCGCGCCATGCCGGCTGGCGACGATACCGGCCTGATCCAGGGCGGCAACGACACCGGCGCCTTGCCGCCGATCGCCCACGAGCCGACCAGCAAGACCGGCCTCAGCCACACCGACGGCGTGGTGTCGATGGCGCGGCTCAAGCCCGGCTCTGCGCGCGGCGGCTTCTTCATCTGTGTCGGCGATCTGACGGCTTTCGACGCGGGCAAGGACGGTACGCCGGACAAGCTGGGTTTCGCCGCCTTCGGCCACGTCGTCGAGGGTATGGACGTCGTCAAGGCTATATTCCATTCGCCCGTTTCCAATTCCAAAGGCGCAGGCGCCATGAAGGGGCAAATGCTGTCGCCGCCGATCAAGATCCTTACGGCGCGGCGCGTAAGTTGAGTTTTATAAGCGTATTTTGACTTCAATCTTTTTTACGGGGCTGACCATGTCTTTCGTCGATGCGATCAAAAGCGGTTACAAGAACTACTTCAACTTCACCGGCCGGGCCCGGCGCTCGGAATACTGGTTTTTCTTCCTGTATGTCATTCTGGTTGAAATTGTCATGGTGACTATCGCGGGCATTTTGGGCGGCAACACCGCGAACGGTGGCGGCAACGCCATCGGCGGGCTCATTTTCGGCCTGCTGGGGCTGTTCTATCTGGCTTCGATTATTCCGTTGCTGTCGCTGGTCTTCCGCCGCCTTCACGACAGCGGCCGTAGTGCCTGGTGGATTTTTATCGGACTGGTACCGCTGGTTGGCGGCATCTTGCTGCTGGTCTGGTATTGCACGCCCGGCACGACCGGGCCGAACAAGTACGGCGCCGACCCGAAGGGGGCCGCACCGGCCAACGTCGCCAGCGTTTTCTAGGCAAATACGCCCTGGGGGAGGGAATTACTCCCCCAGCACCGACTTGATGGTGCTGATCAGCGCTTCGGTGGTGAAGGGCTTCGGCACATGGCCGTCCATGCCCGCGGCATGGCATTGCGCGATGTCGCGGCGCAGGACGTTGCCGGTCAGGGCCAGGATCGGCACGCTTTCGCCGTGGCCGCCGGCTGCGCGAATGCGCTTGGTGGCCTCGAGGCCACCCATGACGGGCATCTGCACGTCGAGCAGGATCAGGTCATAGTCTTCGGCCTGAGCCGCGGCCACCGCCGCCGCGCCATCGGTCACGGCCGTCACGGTCATCATTTCGCGCGTCAGCAGGATGGTGATCAGGTCGCGCACCATCTCGACATCTTCCGCCAACAGCACCCGCAGGCCCGCCAGGGTGCGGCGCGGCTTCTTGCGGGCCTCTTCGGCAGCGTCAGACCCGGTCTTACCTGGGACGTTCAGAGGTATGGCCATGATGCGGTCTCTTCTTACCCGAAAACACTGATATATGAACAGGTTAGCCAAAAAAGGTTAAGAATGGTTTTGTATGCGCTCCTGTCTCCCGCGCCAGGACGCAAAACCTGGCTGGCCGCCCGCAGTCATAAAATTCATCCAATTGTATCAGACTGTTAAATCAAAGTGATTATAACCGGATCGTGACTTGCGCGTTTATGATCGCGACGGCTAGACAGCGCGCCGAAAGAGACCCACAATCCAAGCCTCATGCCTAAAAAGTGGCCAGATGCGTTTTTTGGTGGTTTTTGGATAACATGAGGCGCGCTAAAGAGGGCTAAACCAGACCGCGAGAACGGCGTCTGGATTAAGGGTTAGACAGGTGGCGAAAACCGATTCCATCGGCGGACATTCGACGTCCAAACTGGCCATTCGCGGCCAGCGCGGCCTGTTGCGCCAGATCCGCGAGATCATGGAGGAGGCGGAGTCCGCCCAGGCACGTCTCGATGCCGTGGTGCGCATCATCGCCGGATCGATGGTCGCAGAGGTGTGTTCGATCTACCTGCGCCGCACCTCCGAAGAACTGGAACTGTTCGCCACCGAAGGCCTGAACCGCGACGCCGTGCACAAGACGCGGATGCGGCTGTCGGAGGGTCTGGTCGGTGAAGTCGCGCGCGCCGGCGTGCCGCTCAACCTGATGGACGCACCGTCGCATCCGTCGTTCTCGTATCGTCCGGAAACCGGCGAAGACCCTTACCGCTCCTTCCTCGGCGTGCCGCTGTTGCGCGGCGGCCGGACGATCGGCGTGCTGGTCGTGCAGAACATGGCCGCCCGCCGGTACGAGGAAGAGGAGGTTGAAGACCTTCAGATCATCGCCATGGTGCTGGCTGAGATCGTCACGGCCGGCGAGTTGATTGGCAATGAAGAACTCAAGGACATCGAACTGGCGCCGTCGCGCCCGGAGCGCCTGAAAGGCAGCATCTTCGCCGACGGAATCGCGCTGGGCACAGTGGTGCTGCATGACGTCGCGGTGACACCGGAACACCTGCTGAGCGACGACGCCGGCGCCGAAGAAATGCGACTGCTAGGCGCGATAGACGTGTTGCGCGAGCAGATCGACGCGATGTTCGAAGGCGCGCACGGCCTGGCCGGACCGACCTTCGACGTGCTGGAAACCTACCGCATGTTCGCCCACGACCGGGGCTGGACGCGCAATCTGATCGAAGCCGTGCGCAACGGCCTGACCGCCGAAGCCGCCGTCGAGCGCGTGCGGAACGAACAACGCGCCCGGCTGAACACCGCCCGCGACGCCTATATGCGTGAACGGCTGCACGACCTGGAAGACCTGGCCAACCGGCTGTTGCGCGTGCTGGCGGGCAAGAACACGGTGGCGCGGGAAATCCCGGCCGATGCTATCCTGGTGGCGCGCGACCTGGGGCCCGCCGACCTGCTGGAATACGACCGGACGCGGCTGAAAGGCATCCTGCTTGAAGAAGGCTCGTCGTCGGCCCACGCCGCCATCGTGGCGCGTGCCCTGCAGATTCCCTGCGTCGGCCGCCTGCAAGGCCTGCGTGACAAGGTGACTCAGGGCGATCCGGTGATTGTCGACGGTGAAACCGGCGAGGCCTACTTGCGCCCCCGTCCGGATATAACCAGTGCGGCCATGACCCGCATGGACGTCCGGGCGCAACGCCGCGCCGAGTTCTCCCGCATCAAGGACACCGCCGCCATCACCAAGGACGGCGAGCGCGTCACCCTTTTGATGAACGCTGGCCTGGAATTCGACATCGAGATCATGAACGAGACGGGCGCCGAAGGCATCGGCCTGTTCCGCACCGAGTTCCAGTTCATGGTGTCGGAAGACCTGCCGCGGCTGAAACGCCAGACCGAGCTTTATCAGCGCATCATGGACGGCGCCGGCGACCGGCCGGTGACCTTCCGGACGCTTGACCTCGGTGGCGACAAGATCCTGCCCTACATGGAGATGGAGCGCGAGGAGAACCCGGCGCTCGGCTGGCGCGCCATTCGCATGGGTCTCGACCGTCCGGCGCTGCTCAGGATGCAGATCCGGGCCCTGCTGATCGCGGCGCGCGGGCGTGAGCTGCGCATTATGTTCCCGATGGTCGCCTCGGTCGATGAGTTCCGTCAGGCGCGTGAGATGGTCGATATCGAATGCGCCTGGGCGCGACGGCGCGGCCGGGCCTTGCCGAGCATCCTGCGCGTCGGGGCGATGATCGAATGCCCGTCGCTGCTGTTCCATCTGGATGCGCTGCTGCCGCTGGTCGATTTTGCCAGCGTCGGCACCAACGACCTGACGCAGTACCTGTTCGCCGCCGACCGGACCAATCCGAAGATGAACGAGCGGTATGACGCGCTGTCGCCGCCGATGCTGAAGGCGCTGGCGACTATCCAGAAGGCGGCCGAGGAGTCCGGCACGCCGGTTAGCGTGTGCGGTGAAATCGCCGGCAAGCCGCTGGAAGCCTTCGTGCTGATCGCGCTTGGCTTCAACCGGTTGTCGATGCCGCCAGCGGGCCTAGGGCAGGTCAAGCGCATGATCCTGTCGCTCGATCGCGACGGCGCCAACAAGGCGATCACCAAGCTGATGACCTCGTCGAACGGGTCTTTGCGCACGGAAATCCTGTCGCTGGCGCGCAAGCTCAACCTCGATCTGTGACGGATCTGAAGGCGTTTATCACTGCCAATCTGCATGTTCGACCGGCACCCGCGGTGCCGGAAATCCAGCTCTATGCGGCGCATCCCGGCAGCGGCCTTGGGCGATTAGGGGACACGCCGCCATACTGGGCCTATCACTGGGCGGGCGGGACGGTGCTGGCGCGGTATATCCTTGATCATTCGGAGACGGTGAGGGGCCTGCGGGTGATCGATCTTGGCATCGGGGCGGGCCTCGTTGCCATTGCGGCGATGAAAGCCGGGGCGGCGCAGGTCACCGGTTTCGATGTCGATCCGTATGCCATTGCGGCTGCTGAGCTGAACGCGGACGTCAACGGCGTGACGGTGGCGGCGACGTGTCGCGATATCCTCAACGGGCCGCCGCCGGAAGCGGACCTGATCCTGATTAGCGATCTGTTCTATGACCGTGACACCGCCCGGCGGGTCACGGCCTTTCTCGACCGCTGCACATGCAAGATTCTGGTCGGCGATCCCGGCCGGGCGTGGCTGCCGCTCGAGAAACTGTCGGTCATCGCGGAATATGACGTGCCGGATTTTGCCACCGGTCCGGCTCCGGCCAGGATCTATGCGTGGCTGTCCGCCGGGACCTGAACGTCCTTGCCTTCGAAGGCACGGTCGAGCGCCTGCATGTCGATCTTGGTCATACTCATGACCGCCTGGGTCAGGCGGTTGACGGCCGCGGCGTCCTTGCTCTTCATATAGTCCCAGTGGCGCGCTGAGCCGATCTGCCAGGAGACGCCGAACTTGTCAGTCAGCCAGCCGCACTGGTCCGGCCTGCCGCCGTCCGCCGTGAGCCGGTCCCAGTAGAAGTCGATCTCCGCCTGGCTTTCGCAGCGGACGAACAGCGAGATGGCGTCGGTGAACCTGAAGTGCGGTCCACCGTTGCACAGCATGTATTCATAGCCGCGCAGGCGAACCGTGACGGTCAGAACCGAGCCCGGATCGTCATGCTGGCGTAAGACGGTATTAAGGATTTCGGAGTCCTCGAAGATTGACACATAGAAATTCGCTGCCTCTTCGGCCTGGTCGTTGAAACACAGCATGGGCGTGATCAGGCGTAAATCATAGGACATGGGCGGCCTCCTGCGCGTTATGTCGGATTCCCCCCCACAGGCGACCCTGATCCGGCGCGTAGAAAAAAGCGATGCGGATTTAAGGTAAATGGCGCAGGCGCCGATCAACTCTTGGGGACTTCGGCATCAAAAACTGTGATGGCCGAAAATTGTTGTCACGGCGCGCCGGATTCAATCGTATAAGACCGCAAATGTCAGCAAAAGGTGATGCGTGCGGTCTGGGCTTATTCGTCGTTTCGTGCTGGTCCTGCTGGCGCTGGTTTCCGCTGCTTCCATTGCCCATGCTGAAGACGGCCAATCCCCGCATATCAAGGCAAAGCTGGTCCTCGATGCCGCAACCGCGCGGCCGGGCGACAGTCTCCACGCCGCCATCGACTATACCTCCGCGCCGGGTTGGCACACCTACTGGATCAATCCCGGCGCCACGGGCCTGCCGGCCAAGGTAAAATGGAACCTGCCGGACGGCTTTACCGCTGGCGATCTGCGCTTTCCGGTGCCGCAGCGGCTGCTCGAAGACAAGCTGATGTCCTACGCCTACGAAGGCCGGACCGTGCTGCTGGCCGACCTGCAGACCGGCGGGACCTATGCGCCGGGCCAGAGCCTGCCGGTCAAGGCGCATGTCGATTTCCTGGTCTGCAAGGACGTGTGCATTCCCGAAAGCCTCGACGTCGCGACCACAGTCAAGGTCGGGGCGGAAACCTCGCCCGGGCCGGGTGCCAAGACCATCGACATGGCGCAAAGCCGCCTGCCGGTTGCCATCGAAGGTGTCGAGGCGACGATCAGCCTGCGCGATGGCCAGGCGGAACTCGGCTTTCCTTTAAGCGACGCTGACCCCCGGGACGCCTATTTCTTCCCGGAGCCGCAAGGCGTGCTGGCGGCGTCCGCCCCGCAGGTCCTTGATGTCGGGCCGAAGGGTTTCACGCTGCGTACACAGGCGGAAGGCAAGGTGCCGGACGATGGCGTGGCGGGCATCCTGGTCTATGGCGGCAAGGCTGTGCAGGTGCACCTCACTCCCGGTCCGCTGGCGTCGGAAGTGCATGGCCTGGGTTCGGCAGCCGGCGGGCAGGCCGACACGTCGCTGGGCGGCGTGCTGGCGGCCATGGCGTTCGCGTTTATTGGCGGGCTGATCCTCAACCTGATGCCGTGCGTGTTCCCGGTGCTGTCGATGAAGCTGCTCAGCCTGACGCGGGCGGGTGAGGACAAGGGTGAGGCGCGGGCGGAGGCGCTATTTTATGGCGTGGGGGCGGTCGTCAGCTTTATCGCCCTGGCGGTGCTGCTTGATATCGCCCGGCGGCTAGGGGCGTCGCTCGGCTGGGGCTTTCAGTTGCAGTCGCCGTTCGTAGTGGCGGGGCTGGCGTTGGTCATGCTGCTGGTGGCGCTCAACATGTCGGGCGTGTTCGAGGTCGGCCAGTCGCTGCAAGGGTTTGGCGCAGGAGCCGTGGATCGTAAGCGGCCAAAGCTGTCGGCTTTCATGACCGGCGTGCTGGCGGTGGTGGTGGCGGCGCCGTGCACCGCGCCGTTTATGGCCACCGCAATCGGCGTGGCCCTGGCGCAGGGCGGGCTGACCAGCTTCGTGATTTTCCTGGCTTTGGGCGTAGGTTTCGCCCTGCCGTTCGTGGCACTGACCCTGCTGATCACCTGGGTGCCGAGCCTGGCCGCCGCACTGCCGAAGCCCGGTCTTTGGATGGACCGGCTGAAGCTTGGCCTGTCGATCCTGATGTACGCGGCGGTGGTCTGGCTGGTCTGGGTGTTTGCCAAGCAGGTCCAGGTAACCGGCCTGATTCTGCTGATCCTGGCGCTGGTGGCAGTGACCGTCGCGGTCATGCGCCTGCCTTTGCCGAAGATGGCCAGGGCCGGCTTGCTGGTGGCCGGTGTGGTGGTATGTGGCGTGGCCGCCGCCCTGCCGCAGGCGCCGAAGCCGGAAGCGGCGCAGAAGGGCCTGCTGGCGCACGAGGTCTTCGACATGCAGACCCTGGCCGAGCTGCGCGCCCAGGGCAAACCGGTGCTGGTCGATCTTACCGCGGCGTGGTGCGTGACGTGCAAGGTCAATGAGGTCGGTGTGCTGTCGACGCCCGCGTTTGCCAAGGCTTTGAAAGCCAGCGGCACGGTCTACATGGTTGGCGACTGGACCAATCAGGATCCGGAAATCTCGCGGTATCTGGGGCTGTTCGGCCGGTCGGGCGTGCCGCTCTATGTCTATTACGGGCCGAACAATGCCGCGCCAAAGGTGTTGCCGCAGATCCTCAATACCAAGGACATGGTGGCGCTGGTGGAAGCGGGGAAGTGACCCCTCCGTCGCTTCGCGACACCTCCCACAAGGGTGGGGAGGAGGAAGAAGTTAAGATGCGGGCAGGGCGTTGGCGTCCTTGCCAAATTCCAGCGTGCAGTCCACCCCTGAGTCCGCCGTCGCCGGCGTGGTGATCAGCCCGACATTGTCATCGAGCAGGTCGGACATGTTCTTGAAGGCCGTCTTCAGCTGCGGTTCGTCCTTGGCGGCCTTGATAGCGTCGAGCTTGATCGGCAGGTCGCGCGATACGCCCATCAGGATGCACTTCAGGTCGCGGTCGGTGCCGCGCTTGATCAGGTCGTAGTGGGCCTGCATGTCGAGCCTGGCCAGGGCCTGGATCTCGCTGCCATAGGCGCTGAAGGCCTTGCCCTGGAGGCGGGCGGTCGAAGGCCGGGCGGCGAAGCTGTCGGTCTTGGTTTTCAGGCGCGTGGCGCGCTTGACGATGTCGGCATAGAGCGGCTGTTTGGCAATAGGATTCGGGCCAGGCGGCTTGGCGGCCGGTGCAACCGCCACCGGAGGCGCAGCCGGGGCTGCTACGCTCGGGGGGGGCGGCGCAGAGGAGGAGGTCTGTTCCGCCGTCGCGGGCATAGCCAAGACCAGGCTTGTGGCCAGGCCATAAACCGTCAAGCGGTACAAATAAGAGGCGCGCGTCAGCAACATGCGGCCATCATCGGCGCCGGGCGCCAACAAAGCGTTAATCCGCAGCAAAACATACCTTCGTGGTGACGGTCCGCTTGCCGGGGCGCTGCGCAGCAAAGAACAACCCAGCGTCGGGCGCGAGGTCCGACGTTACAGGTGGCTCGCAGCGATTTTCAGCTTAAGGCGCTAAAATTCCAGTTGGTTCAGTAGTGTACCTGCGACATTTGTTCCGCCGTCCGGCACTTGATGTAGGTCCCGCAACCATGGTTGTCCGTGGCGACGAACGCCCAGGCAACGGCGGACAGGATCACGGTCGCGCCGACCAGGGCGACGACGAAATGGGAAAAACTCTCAGACGCATGTGATTTGTGCATCACTTTTCTCCTTCTGCAAGCTTCACCGTAGGTCCGGCATCAGGGGGTGTCGGGCCCGCCAGTCTCGCCGTCGGCAAAGGGCGGTGGGAAAGACGCGGCAGCGCCGCAATTATAACGCCGTTCCGCCTTATTCCACAATAGGGCGAGTTAAAAATTTTGACGATAGTGTCAAAATACCGTAAGCGTGCCGGTTCCGCGAAATGGGTTGCCCGCAACCGGCGTGCCCAAGCAAATAAGGTTGTTTCCGGAGGGGGGATGCTTTAATCGCCCGGGCACATAGTGAGATATCCCCAATGACCGAAATTCCCGAACCTGCCGACACGTCCGCGACCGCCTTCCGCCCCGAAGCGCGCAGCCCGCGCGGCTTTGCCGACAAACGCAGCCAGCAGCTGGCGCTGGAGCGGCACCTGATCAACACAGTGTCGCAAGTGTACGAGGATTTCGGCTTCGAGGCGCTGCAGACGCCGGCGTTCGAATATGCCGACGCGCTCGGCAAGTTCCTGCCCGATTCCGACCGGCCGAACGTCGGTGTGTTCGCGCTGCAGGACGACGACGAGCAGTGGATGGCGCTGCGCTACGACCTGACGGCGCCGCTGGCGCGGTTCGCCGCCCAGAACTGGGAAACCTTGCCGAAGCCATTCCGCCGCTATGCCTACGGGCCGGTGTTCCGCAACGAAAAGCCGGGTCCGGGCCGCCTGCGTGAGTTCATGCAATGCGACGCCGATATCGTCGGTTCCGACCGTCCGGAAGCCGATGCCGAGATGATCGCCCTGGCGGTCGCCGGCTTCAAGGCGCTCGATGTGCCGGTGCGGCTGCGCATCAATAACCGCAAGCTGCTCAACGGCCTGCTCAATAGTCTGGGGGTCACCGAAGGCCACCAGCAGCTGGGCGTGCTGCGCGCCATCGACAAGATGGATCGCTTTGGCCCCGAAGGCGTGGCCTTGCTGCTCGGCGCCGGCCGCAAGGACGAAAGC
The DNA here is from genome assembly GCA_048497915.1 of Pseudomonadota bacterium. Taxonomy (GTDB): domain Bacteria; phylum Pseudomonadota; class Alphaproteobacteria; order Caulobacterales; family Caulobacteraceae; genus Asticcacaulis. The sequence continues at coordinate 38,050 of JBEHYZ010000006.1, read as the reverse complement.
GGCGACTTTACCAAGGGCGCCGGCCTGCCGGCCGTAGCCATTCAGCCGGTGCTCGACTTCGTCCAGGCCAGCGGCGCCGATTCGCGCGCCGGCGTCCTGGAGCGGCTGGCGGCCGTACTGGCCAGCTCACCGGAAGGGCAGGCGGGCCTGGAGGACCTGGCGCGCATCAGTACGGCCCTGGCCGCCATGGGCGTTGGCGAAGAGGCGGCTGTCTTCGATCCGGGCGTGGTGCGCGGCCTGGAATACTATACGGGCCCGGTGTTCGAGGCCGAGCTGCTGCTTGAGACCCGCGACGAGAAGGGCAACCTGGTCAGCATGGGCAGCGTCGGCGGCGGCGGACGCTATGACGACCTGGTGGCGCGATTCACCGGTGAGCAGGTGCCGGCGACCGGTTTCTCGTTCGGTGTGTCGCGCCTGGCGGCGGCATTGCAGCTGACCGGCACGCAGAAGGCCATTGCGCGGGGGCCGATCGTCATCATTGCCTTCTCCGACACGGACATGGGCGAGTATTTCAGGCTGGCTGCAGAGATCCGCGCCGCCGGCATGGCTGCTGAAGTCTATCTCGGTCGGTCAGGCATGAAGGCACAGATGAAATATGCCGACCGGCGACTCAGTCCCGCTGCCGTCATGCTCGGTGGTGACGAATTGGTTAGCGGCACTGTGACCATAAAGGATCTGGATGCCGGTCGGGCCGCAGCGTCACAAATAAGTAACAATGCCGCCTGGCGCGAGAGTCGTCCCGGCCAGGTTACTTTGCCGCGCGAGCAGGCCATCAAGCACTTGAAATCCATAGTGGAAAATTCGTGACACCGTTGTCAAAATAATGCCGGTATATGGGGGTTTTTGACACCCCCATATGGTAACTGACACAGGGTGGAAAATAATTTTGACGCACCCTCAGAAATTAAGTTGACATGGTGGCGAAAACACGGCTTTATCCCGCCCAGAGAACGGAACTTCTCCCCGTAGAGAGAAGTCAGTTCCAGCGTTTCGGGGAGGAAACGCTCGCTTAAAACAAACAAAAAGCTCGTCAGGATTTTATCCCCCCTGAACGAGCTTTTTTTTGTGCCTAAATGCCGGGTAATTTGACGATATCGTCAAAAATATGGACCTGTATCATGCTGACCCGCCGTTCGGCCCTGACGGGCCTGGCCGCCCTGCCGCTTTTCACCGCCTTTACCGCCCGTGCCGCCGGGAAATATGACGCCCGACTGTCCGCCGATGGCAAGTCGCCGGACGGCGTTCCGGCCTTCGCCACCTTGGCCGAGGCGATTGCCGCGGCCCCCGCCGACGGCACCAAGCCGTACCGCATCTTCATCCCGGCCGGCGAGTGGCGGATGCGGGCGCTGGTCGACAAGCCGAACGTCCACCTGATCGGCGAGGGAACGCACAAGAGCCGCATCGTCTTCAACAACAAGCAAGGTGACGTCCAGCCTGATCCCTTCAAGCCCTATGGCTGCTCGACCGTGGTGGTGATCGCGCCGGGCTTCGCGGCGAAGGACCTGCATCTCGACAACGACTATGACTGGATCAGCGCGCCGATCGGGCCACGCACCGGTCAGTTCGGTTCCAGCGGCCGCCAGGCGGACGCGCTGCGGTTGGCCAAAGGCAGCGACCGCGCCTATCTCGAAAACGTCCGCCTAACCGCCTGGCAGGACACGCTGTGGACCGATCAGGGGCGCAGCCTGTTCCGCAACTGCGAGATCACCGGCTGCGTCGACTTCATCTATGGGGCGGGGCAGGCGGTGTTCGACACCTGCACCATCGTGTCGCGCGTCGGTCGGGTCGGCGGCGAGGACGGCCAGCCGGACAAGCCGGGGTTGAAATCCTTTATCACCGCGCCATCAACCCAGAAAGCCGATGCTTACGGGCTGGTCTTCTTCGACTGTAAGCTGACCAGGGAAGCCGGCGTGGCGGCCAACAGCGTCGCGCTGGGGCGGCCGTGGAAGCCGACCAAGCAACAACCTGACGGTAACCGGCACTACGACGTCGATGCGGTCGGCCAGGCGGTGTTCCTGCGCTGCTGGATGGACGACCACGTCGTGCATGACGCCTGGACCGAGATGGGCGGCAAGATCAACGACACGGTCGAAATGATCCAGCCGGAAACGGCGCGCTTCTTCGAGTACAAGAGCGGCGGTCCGGGCGCGGGTCCGGCATCGCCCCGGCGGCGGTTGCTTAGTGACGCCGACGCGGCCGCCTTCACCCCGCAAAAGGTGCTGGGTGACTGGGATATCCGCAAGCTCAGCGTTTAGGACTTGAAGCGCGGCCGCAAATAGATGTCGGTCGTTTCCGCCGTCGCTGGCAGGGCCAGTGCCGATAAGGCGATGCTGGCGACGTCTTCCGCCTGAAGCAGCCGCTCCGGACGGTAGGGTTTGTCCTTGAGGCGATGCAACTGTTCCTGCCGCGGGGTCGCCGTGCTGCCGGGATACAGGCTGGTGACGCGGACGCCCTGGTCGTTGACCTCGTCGCGCAGGCCATCGGCAAAGGCCTTCAAGGCCTGAAAGCCGGCGGCATAGTAGCTCCGTTCGGCGAGATTGGCGGCGCGGGTCACTGTTGAATTGACGAACAGCACGTCGCCGCGGGCCGCCGTCAGGGCCGGGATCAGGCTTCGGACCAGGGCGGCCGGGCCAAACAGATTGGCCGCCATCAGGTGCTCGAATGCCCCGTCCTCGATGTCGGCAATGCGGCCGTGCAGGTAATGGCCGGACGACAGGACCAGGATATCCAGCCCGCCGAACTGCCGTAAAACCTTGGCCGCGGCCTGCGCGCTGTTCTCGCCGGTCGAAAGGTCAGCGACAACGGAAACGGCGCCGATGTCGGCCGCGGTGTCGGCGAGCGACGCCGGTGTGCGGGCGGCAATGGCGACCTGGGCGCCCTCGGCGGCCAGGGCGGCGGCGATGGCCCGGCCTATTCCGGAACTGCCGCCTGCCACGAGGGCGCGCTTGCCTTGGAAGCGTCCATTGACGTTGTTTTCCCTCTGGGCGGTCATGGCCCGGATTTTGGTTATTTCGGTATCGGCGGATAGGTTGGGCGCGGCCATAATTTTCCCCGGGGGTGGAAAAATACGGACAACATTCGCGTGACGGCGGCGGGATGAAAGGGAAATGATAGCGAGGCCGGCCGTAGACGAGAGAATGAGGCTTTGGCCAACCTGAATATGCCCCCCTGGCATATTACCGCAGACTGGTCCGCCTGATTTGCTGTCCGAGACTTTAGAACGTGGCCGCGCCGCTTGGGTCGCCTGGCACCACGTACATTATCCGGCGGATCGGCGGCCGGAATAGCCACTCAACTGAATGAGTCCTCGTTCACACGTTAACTATTTCATGGCTTGGCGGCAAAAACAAGGCGCTGGACGGGCGTATTACCAAAAATTCAGGGTTCTGGCGGTTTCCGTTGCCTCCGGTTCGTGCTTAACATTTGTGACAGGCGCCGACGTGAGTCATTCGGGCGCCGTTATCCACGGGGCAATGGGCATGCGTGCTTTCCGCACTCTTCTGGTCACTTCCGTTTTTGGTTTCAGCCTGGCCGCGCTGGCGGCGCAGGCCGCGATCGCAACGTCGGACACGCCGCAGGCGCCGCGCCCCGGCTCGCTGATGGCCGAGGTCCAGGCGGCGGGCTCTGCGGATGACGCTGCCAAGATGGCGGATCTGGCCAGGTCCTACGGCAGCTGGGGCTTCAACACGGCCGGCATGGACACTTCGATCCAGCCCGGCGAAGACTTCTTCCTCTATGCCAGCGGCACCGCGCTGAAGGGCATGCAGATCCCCGGCGACCAGCCCGGCTACGGCAGCTTCAACAAGCTGGCCGACCTGTCGGAGCTGCAGCTGAAGGTGCTGGTCACCGGACTGGCCGACAAGACCGGTCTCAAAGGCGACGACCAGAAGATCGCCGATCTTTACAAGTCGGCCATGGATACCGGGCATAAGAACCAGCTCGATGTGGCGCCGTTGCGCGCCGACCTCAGCCGGATCGCCGCCATCAAGACCAAGAGCCAGATGGCCGCCTATATGGGCTCGACGTCGAAGGGCTTCGGCTCGGCCATCTTCGGCCTGAGCGTCTATGACGATGCCAAGAAGCCCGGCTTCTATGCCTTGCAGGTGGGCCAGGCGGGCCTGAGCTTGCCCGATCGCGACTACTATCTGGAAGACAGCTACGCCGACAAGCGCGCCGCCTATGAAGCCTATGTCACCGACATGCTGCGCATGATTGCTTATCCGGACGCCGCCAAAAACGCCAAGGCCATCGTCGCCATGGAGACAGAAATCGCCAAGGTCAGCTGGACGCGTATCGAACGGCGCGACGACACCAAGACCTATAACCCGATGGCGTTGACGGCGCTGGCCCAATATGCGCCAGGCTTCGACTGGGCGGCCTTCTTCAAGGGCGCCGAGGTTAACACCGCCAAGAAGGTGATCGTCGCCGAAAACACTGCCTTCCCGAAGATCGCCAAGATCTACGCCGCGACGCCGCTGGAAACGCTCAAGGCGTGGGAAGCGTTCAACACGGTCGATCAGGCGGCGCCCTATCTGTCCGATCGTTTCTATAACCGCCGCTTCGATTTCCGCAACAAGACGCTGTACGGCATCCAGGAGCAGCGCCCGCTGTGGAAGCGCGCGGTGGGCCTGACCGACGACCGGATGGGTGAGGCGCTCGGCCGCGCCTATGTTGCCGCCTATTTCCCGCCCGAGTCCAAGACCAAGATGGAAGCCCTGGTGGCTGAGCTGCTCAAGGCCATGAAGGGCCGCCTGGAAGCCGTCGACTGGATGAGCGCGCCGACCAAGGCCAAGGCGTTGAATAAGCTCAGCACGTTCGGCGTCAAGATCGGCTATCGCAACAAGTGGCGCGACTATACGGCGTTGACCATCAAGGCTGACGACCTGTACGGCAATGTCGAGCGCTCCGGCGCGTTTGAGTGGGATTACCAGCGCTCGCAAATCGATCGCCGTATCGATCCGGACGACTGGCAAATGACGCCCCAGACCGTCAATGCCTACTATTCGCCGACGCGTAACGAGATCGTCTTTCCGGCGGCGATCCTGCAGCCGCCGTTCTTCGATCCGAAAGCCGACATGGCGGTCAATTACGGCGCCATCGGCGCGGTCATCGGCCACGAAATCACCCACGGCTTCGACGACCAGGGCCGCCACTATGACGGCACCGGCGCGCTCAAGGACTGGTGGACGGAGGCCGATTCCAAGGCCTTCGAGGCGCGCACCGTGGCGCTCGGCAAGCAGTATGACGCCTACGAGGTGCTGCCCGGCGCGCATGTCAAGGGCGACCAGACCATGGGGGAAAATATCGCCGACCTGGGCGGGCTGTTGATGGCGCTGGATGCCTATCATCTGTCGCTGAAAGGGGCGGAGGCGCCGGTCATCGACGGCTATAGCGGCGACCAGCGCCTGTTCCTGGGTTTCGCGCAGGTGTGGCAGTCGAAGTACCAGGATGATTTCAGCAAGTACCTGATCACGGTCGACGTCCATTCGCCGGACCACTTCCGGGCGGTCGGTTCGACGCGCAATGTCGACGCCTGGTACAAGGCTTTCAACGTCACCGGCGGCAAGTACTTCGTCAAGCCGGACGAGCGGGTGAAGATCTGGTAGGCCTATGAGATATTTACCGTGTCGCCCCAGCTGATGGTGACGACATGGCCGTCGCGTATACCGACGCCGATCCATACATCGTAGGCGCCGAGGTCCCGGGCATAGGTGTCGACCTTGTCGGCATAGGCACAGTCTGAGTCTTGTTGCGCATATACAGGATTGGAGGCGCAGTCGATTGTGCCGCCGAATTTCCAGTTTTCCTTACGGAGGATGGTGGCATTGGCGCTGGCGCGGCTGTCGCCAATGGACACGCCGAACTTGCTGCCCTTGGTCACCAGGGCTGGCGGTAGATGGATGCCGGCGAATTCCGCCACATCGTGCGTCATGGACATGCAGCCGTTCAGGCATGCCCCCAGTGTGGCAAGGGCAACCAGGGTTTTAGCGCGGTTGAACACGGGTCAGGTCCAGGTTTTTGCGCAGGGCGCTGCCGTCGGTCGGGTGATAGTGCAGGAACCCCGGCAGGCCGCGCGCCATGCTGCCGTTCCAGTCGTGGTCCGCGGAGCCGCCAGCGACGGCGCCGAACGCCACGGCGGCCGTGGCAAAACCCATAATCACAAACGCAAATAAACGCTTCATGGCGGTTCTCCTGTTGTGGCGGCTGGGCGAGCGATGTGCGAAAAAGTGTCAGCGGTTCGCATAGACATCGCGATCAGGTAAAATGTGCAAGGCGGAGAGGCGAGGATAAGCCTCTCCGCCCCTTACACTCAGATCCCCCCGGCCCCCCGGTGAACGCCTGAACCTTTTTACGGGTCCAGGCGTTGAAGGTGTGAAACAGGTCTTCATTATCGGGGCAGACAATGATATGAACACCGTTCACATCGTCCTTGTAGCATTGACATGAACGACGTTCAAGATAAAAATGAACACTGTTCAAAAAATTTCACAATCGAGTCCGACCATGACCCAGACCGCCACCGCCACCCGCCGCCAAGCCCAGCTCGAAGCCCTTATCGAAGCGGCGGAGAAACGTATCTGCGACCACGGGCTGGCCAGTCTGAAGGCGCGTGATCTGGCGGCGGACATCGGCGTGGCGCTCGGCGGGCTGTACAATATCGTCGCCGACATGGACGCGCTATTGCTGCTGGTCAGTTCCAAGACCCTGAAGCGGCTGGGTGACTGGGCGGCCGAGCGGACCGGTCATCTGCCGTTGGCGACGCGCGAAGAAGCCATCGAGCGGCTGGTCGGAGTGGCGCACGCCTATCTCGACTTCGCCCGCGACAACAAGCCGCTGTGGCGGATGGTGTTTGAGCTGCGGCTGGATTCGCCGCTGCCGGAATGGGCAGCGCAGGATCAGTTGCGGCTGTTCCGCCATATCGCCGAGCCGCTTTCTGTGATCATGCCGGACCTGGACGTGGTGGCGCTGACGACGCGGGCGCGAACCTTGTTTGCCGCAGTGCATGGCATTGTGTCGATCGGGTTGGAAGACCGGCTGATCGCCGTGCCGCCGCAGAAACTGGCCGACGAGATCGCCTGGCTGACCCGCGCATCGTGCCGATAATTTAACCTATACCTCCCCGACTTGTCGGGGAGGGGGACCGCACGACGACGCGAAGCGGCTAGATGCGGTGGTGGGGTGTCTTGCTTAAGGGGCGCAATGGACGCGCTAAAGAAGGTTGCCTTGGCGCGGAAGATGCGGAAAACGCTGACCGATCCTGAATGGCTGCTGTGGGAGCGGTTGAAGCGACGTGGAAACGGTGTTGTTTTCAGGCGCCAACATCCAATCGGTCCCTACATCCTGGACTTCTACTGTTTCAAGGCTGCGTTGGCGGTTGAGGTTGATGGTGCTGTGCATGGAGAAGACGAACGGGCAGTAAAGGACGAGGTCAGGCAAACCTACCTCGAAAGCCAGGGTTTGTTTGTCTATCGGATACCTGCTGCCGAAGTTTATCGTGATCCGGACGCAGTGGCGGATGGAGTGAGGTTGTTGGCTGAAGAGCGGACGCAGATAAGAAAGTAAGAAACCCCACCACCGTATCTAGGCGCTACGCGCCGTCGTGCGGTCCCCCTCCCCAGCAAGCTGGGGAGGTATAAAGAAATTATTCCAAAAATCCGGAATAATATATTTCACGTTTTCCACACTAATCACGGCCTTGTTGGTTTTTTGTGATCGATGAATGCCTAAATAATCAGGCACATCCAAAATCAACCGACGACAGGAGCACGTGATGCACCCCACTCCCGCCGCCGACGCCGATGGCTATTACACCGTCATCATCGTTTTCCTCCTCGCCTCGGCGGTCGTTGTGCCGCTGTTTCAGCGCTACAAGGTGTCCGGTGTGCTCGGCTTTCTCGCCGTCGGCGTGCTGCTGGGCCCGGCCGGTATCGGCCAGCTGGCCCACGTCTGGCCGTTGTTCCAGCCGTTTGCCCTGGTCCAGTCGCACAGCGTCCACGCCATGGCCGAGCTGGGGGTGGTGTTCCTTCTCTTTTCCATCGGACTTGAATTGACCTTTGAGCGCCTGAAATCGATGCGGCGCATGGTGTTCGGTCTGGGGGCATCGCAGCTTATATTCAGTTCCATAGCCTTGCTGGTCCTGTTCCTGTTCATGAAGCAAAGCCTGAGCGGGGCGGCGACGCTCGGCATGGCGCTGGCCCTGTCGTCGACCGCCGTGGTCATTCCCGTGTTGGCCGACCGCAAACAGTTGCGCACCGCCTCGGGCCGCAGCGTGTTCGCCGTGTTGCTGGCCCAGGACCTGAGCGTGGCGCCGATCCTGATCACCGTCGGGCTGCTGGTCGGTACAAGCGCGGGAGGCGCCGGCGGGTTGCTGGCGCTGGTTCCGGCCCTGCTTGGCATGGGCGTGCTGGTCGTCGGCGGGCGCTGGCTGCTGCGGCCCCTGTTCAACCTTGTCGCCGCTTCGAAAAGCCGGGAACTGTTCATGGCGGCCTGCCTTCTGGTGGTGCTGTTGTCGGGCCAGGTAGCGGTGATGGCCGGCCTGAGCATGGGTTTGGGCGCCTTTATCGCCGGTGTGCTGCTGGCCGAAACCGAATACCGGCGCGAGATCGAAGTGCTGATCGATCCGTTCAAAGGCCTGTTGCTGGGGCTGTTCTTCGTCACGGTCGGGGCGCGGCTGGACTTGGGGGAAATCTTTGCCAATCCGGTCCTGATCGTCGGCCTGGCAGCCGGTCTGATCGCCCTCAAGGCGGCGGTGGTCTATCCGCTGGCGCGGATGTTCGGCCTTAACGTGCGCTCGGCCATCGAAGCCGCCGCGGTGCTTGGGCCCGCCGGGGAATTCGCCTTCATCATCGTCGACGAAGCCGTCGGCAACAACGTCCTGAGCGCCGATTTCGGCCAGGCGGTGGTGCTGTCGGCGACTTTATCCCTGTTCTGTATCCCGCTGCTGGCCTGGGGCGCCGGGCAGATTGTCAAACGCTTCCCCGGTGTGCGCGAGCTGCCGCCGTCCGAAGCGCCGCAGACGGTCAGCGCCGCTTCGCCGGTCATCGTTGTCGGCTATGGCCGGGTCGGGGCGCTGGTTGGTGACATGCTGAAGGTGCACGAGATCCCTTTCACCGTGGTCGACTTCAATCCGCAGGTGACCTCGCGTGCCCGGGCGGCCGGGGTGGAAGCGTGGTACGGCGACGCCTCGGTGACCGACTTCCTGATGCGGCTGGGGCTGGAACGCGCCCGCGCCGTGGTGGTGACGGCGTCGAACCCGCTCTTTACCGACAACGTCGTCAAGGCGATCCGCACTGTCCGCGATGACATCCACATCATTGCCCGCGCCCGTGACGCCGATCATGCCAAGCGGCTCTATGGCATGGGGGCGACCGATGCCGTGCCTGAAACCATCGAAGCCTCCCTGCAACTGGCGGAAAACACGCTGATCGATCTGGGCGTGCCGATGGGGCTGGTGCTGGCGTCGGTGCATGAGCAGCGCGACGTCTTCCGACGTGACTTCGGCATCCGCAGCGGCGCGCATTCGCCGCTCGTCCGGCCGCGCATGCAGGGGGAGGCATAAGATCACAAGCCGGTCATCGGTGTTTCAACCGATGGCCGGTCCGTGGCCTAAGGTGTATAGTCGTATAGATTTTTCTTATCGAAAAATATTAGAAAATCGATTTTCCTTATTTTGAGAGTTTCGTCAGAGTGGTTCCGCCTAAGAATGGAGACAGATCATGGCCGACGCTTCCAAGTGCCCCTTTCACCAAACCACGACGGCCGGTGCGCCGGTTGTCGACAACCAGAATTCGCTGACCGCCGGGCCGCGTGGGCCGGTCCTGCTCCAGGACTATCAGCTGATCGAGAAGCTGGCGCACCAGAACCGCGAGCGCATTCCTGAGCGCGTCGTCCACGCCAAGGGTTGGGGCGCGCATGGCACCTTCACTGTCACCCACGATATCACGCGCTACAGCCGGGCGAAGATCTTTGCCGAGGTCGGCAAGGCGACGCCCCTGATCACCCGCTTCTCGACGGTCGCCGGCGAGCTGGGCGCGGCCGATGCCGAACGCGATGTGCGCGGCTTCTCGATCAAGTTCTACACCGAGGAAGGCAACTGGGACCTGGTCGGCAACAACACGCCGGTCTTCTTCCTGCGCGATCCGTACAAGTTCCCGGACTTCATCCATACGCAAAAGCGCCACCCCAAGACGCACATGCGTTCGGCCACCGCAGCGTGGGATTACTGGTCGCTTTCGCCTGAGGCCTTGCACCAGGTGACCATCCTGATGTCCGACCGCGGCATCCCGGTGTCGCCGATGCACATGAACGGCTACGGCTCGCATACCTACAGCTTCATCAATGCGGCCAATGAGCGTTTCTGGGTCAAGTTCCACTTCAAGACCCGCCAAGGCAAGGTCAACCACACCAATGCCGAAGCCGCCCGAGTGATCGGCGAGAACCGCGAGAGCTATCAGGAGGCCCTGTTCGGCGCCATCGAACGCGGTGACTTCCCGAAGTGGGATGTGCAGGTGCAGATTATGCCGGAGCTGGACGCCGACAAGACGCCATACAATCCGTTCGATCTGACCAAGGTGTGGCCGCATGCCGACTATCCGCTGATCCCGGTCGGCGTCATGGAGCTGAACCGCAATCCGGACAACTATTTCAATGAGGTCGAACAGGCGGCCTATTCGCCGTCGAACATTGTGCCGGGCATCGGCTTTTCGCCGGACAAGGTGTTGCAGGCGCGTATCTTCGCCTATGCTGATGCGCACAGGTATCGGCTGGGGACGCATTATGAGGCTCTGCCGGTCAATGCGCCCAAGTGCCCGGTCAACCACTACCACGCCGACGGATCGATGCGGTTCTTCGACAATTTCAAGAACCCGGACGCCTATTACGAGCCCAACAGTTTCGGCGGGCCGACCCAGGCGCCGGAATATCGCGAGCCGCCGCTCAGGATCTCAGGCGACGTCGACCGGTATAACCACCGCGAAGGCAACGATGATTATTCGCAACCGCGCGCCCTGTGGACGCTGTTCAGCGACGGCGAAAAGCAGCGGACCTGCGAGAATATCGCCGGCTCGATGCACGGCGTGCCGGACTTCATCGTCGAGCGGGCCCTGGGCCATTTCGACCGCATCGATCCGGCCTATGGCGCGGGCATCCGCCAGGCGCTCACGCACGGCGGTGACGTCGAAGTGATGGCGACGCGCGATCTGGACCGCTAAGGGCCATGGTCAATTCCCGCTTGCTTGGTTAAGTTCAGCCCAGCAAGCGGGGAGGGATCATGGACCGGCGACTGTTACTACGGGGCGGACTGGCGGCGGGGCTGATGGGCTTGCCGGCCCTGGCGCGGGCGCAAGGTGTACCGTCAGCGCTCAATCTGGTGCCGATCCGCGTCGACGTTCCGGCCGTCTTCCGGACCACGGTGTGCCTGCGGCCCTTCCGTGCCGTTGGGCCGCGCATTGAGGCGGAGACCGTCGGCCGCAAAACGGTCGTGCACAATTACGGCCACGGCGGCAGCGGCTGGTCGCTATCGTGGGGCTCAGGCGCCGAAGCCGTGCGCCTGGCCATGCAGAACTCACCGCGCAAAATCGGCGTCATCGGCGCTGGCGCGCTCGGCCTGACGGCGGCGATCACCGCTCAGCGCGCCGGGGCCGAGGTCACCATCTATGCCCGCGAACGTTTTCCTTTTGTCCGTTCGGCGCGGGCCACCGGCCTGTGGACGCCGGATTCACGCATCGCCAAGACGGCGGCGGTGGCCTCTGACTTCGGCGACCGCTGGGAGCGCATGGCGCGGACGTCGCTGACCATGCACGAGTCGTTCGTCGGCCTGGCCGGCAATCCGGTCGAATGGATCGACAATTACGGCTGCCGTAAAGCGCCGCGTGTGCTGGCGCCCGGCGAGACGCCGCCGCCGGAGCCCGAAGATCCCGGCTTCATCTGGCTGCGCGACCGGTTGGCGGACGTCACGCCGCATTCCGTCGAAATCCCGGCGGGCCAGCACCCGTTCAATGCCGCCATCGTGCGGCGCGGCGCCCAGCTGAGCTTCAATGTCGCCGACTACAGTCACCAATTGGAAGCCGATTTCCTGGCTGCCGGTGGTCGCTTCGAGGTCGCCGATTTCAAAACGCCGTCCGACCTGTCGAAGCTTAAGGAGACGGTGCTGATCAACTGCACCGGCTATGGGGCGCGGGCCCTGTTCCGCGATGATAGCGTCGTGCCGGTGCGCGGTCAGATCGTCTGGCTGGCGCCGCAGGAAGGCGTGCACTACGCCATCGGCTACGGCTCACTGGGGATCATCGCCCGGCGCGACGGTATCGTCGTGCAGGAATACGGACCGGACGACAATTTCGGCATGGGCGACGACAACGAAACCGCTGATCCGGTCGCGGCGCAGGCTTCCATCGACCGGCTCAAACAGATTTATGCGTGAGTGTGACGCCGCTCCGGCGGTCGGAGATTAATTCTAGGTCTGGGGACAGCGCTTCTTCAACTCGTCGGCGACGCGCCCCTGGAGCACGGTCGCGTCGTCGCGGGTCTTGACCACTTCGGCCAGGGCGGTGGTGCGGGTGGCGTCGGCCATGCTCTTGTCGGAATTGATGACCACCACATCCTGGTTCAGCAGGCCGATCGACAGCAGCATTTCAGTGCTGGCGATCGTGAAAGCGGCGCACCCCTTGGTGCTGTCGCCGGCATTGAAGGCGTCGACGCCGACACCGATCTGGTCGTTGGCCTTGTTGGCGTGATCCAGCGCCTGGGTTTCCAGATCATCCCGCGTCGGGGCGGCAGCCAGGGCAAATGACGGCAGGGCCAGGATCGCGCAGGCGGCCAGAATAATTTTGGTTTTCATGAAATATCTTTCCGATTTTATACGCAGTGATCGTGGAGTGTTTGCAGGATATCGATCCGGTTCTTCGTAAAGTTACCGCGGGCAGCGCTGATGTCATTGAGCCGGGCGGTGCGGTCCGTCTCGCTCAGGGCGGGATCAGCGCGAACGACATCAGCATCCTTGTTCAGAAGGTCGATGGCGGCGACCACGTCGTCATAGGACAGATGCAGGGCAGTGCATCCGGCCTGGGGGTCGTTCTTTTTGAAGGCCGCGACAGCGACATCCATGTCCTGGCTGGCCTTGTCCATGGAGGCAAGTGCCTGCTTTTCCAGCTCGGCCGATGTCGGGTCGGCAAGCGCCGTAGTGGCCGAGAAAAACAGGCTCAGACAAAGACTGCCGGCAAGCAGAGCTTTCATGGCGTGGCTCCGGCTCAGCTGCATTGCTGCTGGATAATGGCGGCGATCTTGTCGCGCGTGGCATTCATCTTGGTGAGGTTCTCCTGGGCCAGGGCGACAAGCGAGTCGCGTTGGGCCTGGTCGGGGATAGTGGGGTCGATCTTCATCATATCGATGTCCTGGACCAGCAGATCCTTGGCGACGCCCATGTCCTCGGCACCGGCTTTGAGGTCGGCGCAGCCCTTGACCTTGTCGCCGGCCTTCAGCTCCTCGAAGCCCTGACCCAGGCTGGCCTTGGCGAAGCGCATCCGTGCGTTCAGATTGGCCTCGATGACTTCGCGCGGCGGCGCGATCGAGGCCAGCGAAGACGAAGATGACGACGACGAAGCGTCCGCCGCCAGGGTTGGCGTCGCGGCGAAGCCAAGGCACAAAGCCATGGTGACCAAGGTTTTCATGATAGTCCCTCCCACTTTTTGGGAAAGGCTATCAAATAACACCGTTGGATGACAGCGTTATTTGCCGCTGTCGTGCGCTTCCAGGCGGTTGCGCAGGGTGTCGATCTCAGCGAAGAAACGCTTTCGGATTTCGGCGGCGAACGGGTTGTCGCGTTCGATCGACAGGAACAACTCGTCGGAATCGCCTTGCACCAGGCCGACGCCCTGCATCATCAGGTCGTAGGAGCGGGTGGTGTGGACGGTCGGCAGGGGCTCAAGGCCGCTCAGCACCTTGGCGATCAGGTGGGTCAGGCCCTGTACGGCGGCCAGCGCCTTGTCGTGCTGCTCCGGCGTCGCCAGCGACACTTTCAGATCGAGCGTTTCCTTGAAGAAGCGCAGGATCGGATCCAGCCGGCTGAGGCGCACCGGGCAGACGACGATTTCCAGGTCGTGGATGCCCTTGCGCGCCGATTGCGGACCGAACAGGGGGTGCGTGCACAGGATGTAGACGCTCTTCGGCAGGGCGTCGAGCAGCCACTGGGCGGGCTTCATCTTGACCGAGCCGACGTCGACGATCAGGGCGCGCGGATGGACGTGCGGGGCGATCTGCTCGGCCAGGGCCTTCAGGGCGCGCACCGGCGCGGCCAGCACGACGATACGGCAGGCGGCCGTCTCTTCCAGGCTGGCCAGGGTGACGTTGTGGCGCTTGGCGAAGGCGCGGGCGTGCGGGCTCGGGTCGTAGGCATAGATGTCGAAATAGGGCGACAGATGCTTGACGATCAGACGGCCGAACGCCCCCAGACCAAAGAGACCGAGCTTATGAACCTTCTTGAACACGCTTGTTTTTGCCGTTTCGCCGCCAAACTGAAACAGCCGCCGTAACACAAAAATTTTACCGAGGCGAGGCTGAATGCGGTGGCGCCACTATTTTTGCAAGCTTTTCGCCAGCAGGGATAAATTATTGCAGAAAACGCGCGGCAAGGTGAAAAATTTCGCTGCGAAACTTACCACATGCCGAAAGTTTTTTTCTTCCCGCCCTTATCGTCCTTGCCGCCCTTCTTCTTCAACTCGACGGCGATGGCCTGTTGAGCCGGCGTCCACGGCAGTTCATCGGCGGTGATGAAGCCGTCGTCGTTGCGGTCGAGCGTCTTGAAGCGGGCATTGGTGGCGTTCGACCATTCGTCGGCCGAAATGCGGAAATCGAAGTTCTTGTCGGCGGCGCGCACCGGCTGGGGCTCGTCGATCAGGGCGTATTGCGCGGCGCCCTGGATGGTCTTGACGTAGCTGCGCAGGCGCGGATCGTTGTCGGTCTCGTTGCCTTCGACGTGGTAGCGCGGCGGCTGGTCGATGCGCGGGTCGATGCGCAGGATTTCCGGCGCGACCTTGTTTTCGTAGTTGGTGTTTTCCGGGCTGGAGATATATTTGTCGTGATTGACGTCAAGCTTCTGGAAGAAGGCGTTGCCATCGGCCATGAACTCATCGTAGCTGATCTTGCCATCCTTGTCGGTGTCGGCCTGGGCGATCCAGGCGGCAACCGGATAGGGCTCTTCCGCCTGGCCGCGGAAAGGCTGACCCGACGGGGAGAAGAAGACGTTAAGGCTGGGGCCGCTGCTCAGCGTGTGGTCGACGTCCTGGCCGACATGGCCCATCTGACCGCGGTGCTCGGCCTTCGGCGGCACGCGATCCTCGGCATGAGCGGTGGCCGCCATCAGCAGGGACAGGGCCAGGCCCGTCGAAAGAAGCCGGAAACGTGGGGTCCCGAAAACTGCGGTCATGTAAGGTCTCGCCCTGAAATCTACGCCTGCCTTTGATTTAGGCAGGGTTTGTGGTCAATTTTTGTCCGGTGACAGATTAACGACGGCGCCAGAGGGATGCAAGAGCAATCACGGGCGCGGAAGAACTTGCTGTGCAAAAAATTCCCTCAGCAATTATTGCCGGATTTCATGTTATTTCTGATATATTTGACGGTAATTGTTTCGGGTTTAAAGTTTAAATCAAGGTGTTTGTATTTCAAAATTGAAATGCACGTTTAAAATAAGAACTTGTTAATTGCGCAATAGCTTTCTGTTCGTGCGGACACTTGGGTTCGCGACCGATCAGGAGACGATTATGACCATTGGTTCCCTCACCGGGGCCGGTTCCAACGCTTCGCTGGCACAGATACAGGCGAAACTGCTCGCCGCCCTGCAGGCCAGCACGCAGACCTCAAGTGATACCGGCACCACGGCGACGACCACGGCCAGCACCAGCTTTTCCGACACCACCTCCGTGGATCTCGTCAGCCAGCTGCAGGCTTTTTTCCAGGCCAACCTGTCGTCCGATACGATGGGTGGGCTGTTGCAGAACCAGGGGCCGCCGCCGGGTGAGCATAAGGGCCCGCCCAGCCTGTCGGATATCGACAGCGATGGCGATGGCGCGATCAGCCAGTCGGAAATGCAAAGCTACGACCAGTCGGTCCACGGCAACAGCGACACGTCCAAGGCGGACGCGCTGTTCGCCAAGATGGATGCCGACGGTGACGGCTCGGTGTCGGCCGATGAGAAGACCGCCTTCGACAGCCAGATGAAAGCGCATCACGGCCCGCATCAGGGTCCGCCGCCGGGCGCGGATCAGGCCGGCGCTTCAGGCAGCCTGAACGACCTGCTCAAGCAGATGATGGCGGCCTTGCAAAGCTACCAGACGACGGACAGCGCCACGACGACGGCTTCGACGTCGCTGGTATCCACGGCGGCCTGACGCAGGGCTGGCGCAGAAGCGCCGGCCTTAGCTGGTTCAACCGTTCAGCCACTCGCGCTTGATCGAGGTCCAGATGTAGTCGAGGACCAGATAGTAGCCGATCGTCCGCACAAACGGCAGGGTATGGAAGCCGATGAAGTACTCAACGGCCGAAGCAACGGCCAGAGTGGCCATCATGATATAGGCAGCGATGCGAAGCTTTTTCGGCATCACCAGCTTTTCGACAAAGGACATGCACGCGCCCCCAATATTAACCTTCGTTAAAAATGCCGGGGAAAGCTTGCATAAGCGTTAACGGATCAGGCGGTTTCCAGCACAATGATCTCGTGCAAGGCCACGCGCGGCACGGTTATGCTGACACGGCCGCCCGAGGTTTTCAGCGCCACCTTCGTTCCGGCCCCCAGCAGCCGCGCGCCGGCGATTTTTACGCCCGGCGGCGGGGCGATGCTGACTTCGAACGGGCCGACCGGCAGGATTTCGCGGATCGGGCCCTTCAGGAACATCGGGTTGGTCAGGTTGGCCAGATGGACGCTGAGCGACCTGTCCTGCCGCCAGTAGCTGACGTCGAGCATGCCGCCGCCGATGACGGTGACCGGCGCGGTTTCGTCGGCAGCCCATTCGACGGCGTTGCGCAGCAGGGCCAGGTGATCGACCGCCAGATACTCCCAGAATGTCCGGTCGATATCCATCGGGAAGTAGACGACGCGGCCCTTGCCGACGTCACGGGCAAAGGCCATGGGAATGTCGGTTTGCGGCACGCCTGTGAAAAAGCGCTCGACCGGCTGGTCTGGATAGGGTGGCACAAAGGTAAGGGGCGGGGCGGTTTTGTCGGTCGCCGTCACCTGAACGCGCTTGCTGATGCCCATGATGCGGTCGGTGCCGTCCAGGCCCTTGAGCAACGGATGCGGCCCGTGCAGGGTCAGGTAGTCGTTCGACAGGCGCTCATCGACTGAGCCTGCGAAATCGCAACCGAACAGGTCGCTGAGGCCGAAATTGGCGCGGCGCTTGCCGGTCTCGTCGTACAGCGAGGTTTCGTGCGTGGCGACGATGCGCCCGCCGGCCTTTACGAAATCGCGCAACTGCTGGCATTGGGCGTCGGACAGGACGGCGACGTTGGGCAGGACCAGCACGCGGAAGCGGCCGACATGCGCCGCGTCCAACTGCCGGGCATCGAGCATATCGAAGGGAATGCGCGCCTCGACCAGGGCCTCGTAATAGCCATCTTGGTGATCGCCGTATTTCGCGTCCGCCTGAGCCCGGCCGTAGAACGTGGCGGTTTCCGGCGAATGGATTAGGGCGACGCGGGCCAGGTTGGCGGTGTTTTTCAGGTTCGCTTCGTTCTTTTGCAGCCAGTTGTAGCGCGCCTTGACCGGCGCCATCCAGCGCGTGTCGAGCGGCTTGGCGTTGAACTTGTTGACCCACGGCCGGAAGCCCTGGGCCACACCGTCGGCCAGCCAGGTCTGCAGCTCGGCGCCGGACTGGGCCCCGTCCTTCCAGCGCCACATCGGGCTGAAGATGCCGACCACCGGCTTGGTGCCCATGAAGCCGCGGGTCATCTTGGCGGCACGGCCATTGTCCCACACCGGCGTCAGGTCGCGGCGCAGCTGATGGTCGATGAACTGGATCGGCGAGGCGGCGCCCAGCCGGTTGGGATCGAGCTCCATGCCAAGGGTCGGGCCGCCAACGAAGAACAGTGACGGCTTCACCTTCTGCGCTGTCTCAGTCCACAGCTTGATTTGCCGGAAGCGCATGTCCTGGAACCAAAGGAGATAGGCGCGGGCGGCGGCCTCCTGCGGATGACCGGCAGGCGGCATAGTGTATCCGTCGCCCAGGATGGCCGGGACGTCGAAGCCGGTCGCCGCCTTGAACTGGCTCTGGCAGGACTCGCAGTGGCACAGGGCGGTCCAACCGCCCCAGCGGTTGCCAAAGAAGCCGTCGACGTCATAGGTCTTCGCCACTTCGGTGATAATCTGCGGCACGAAGTCCGTCATGAACGAGCCGTTGAGGCACGCCAGGTAAAGATCCGGCGAAGACGGGTGGCGGCGCGGCTTGCCGTCGGGCATGCGCATGGCCCATTCCGGATGGGCGGCAAACGCCGCGTCACCCATGGAATGCGGATCGATGCGGGCGATGACGCTCATGCCGAGCTTGCGGCAGCCAGACACCATCTCGCCGAAGATGTCGCGGTCGCCCCCATCGCGGTCAGTCAAGTCGCGCGCCCGGCGTTGCAGCGACAGCTTCGACGGGTAGAAGGCCGTGCCGCCGCCGGCGCTCAGGCAGATGCCGTCCGCGCCGATCGATTTGGCGTAGTCGAGCCAGAACTGCGGATCGTAGCGGCCGGGGTCATCTTCGGTGAAGGCGACCTGGATCCAGCGCATGGCCTGATCGTAGCGGGTCGTTTTCGTATTTTGGGGCCGTGACTGGGCGGCAGCGACGGCGGGGAGCAGGGCGCTGGCGGCTATTCCGGCCAGCACGGCGCGGCGTTGCGGACCTTTGGCGGCAAAATCGGGCATGTCGTTTCCTCTTTGCCCTTTAACGCGGCAGCCTGAGGCGGCCGTCTCGGGGGAGAGCGAAATCGTGGCCGACGTCGGGCCAGGGCGCGGCGGCTATTGATCTATGGCTGAGGTTTGCGAAAGCTGGCATAAACGAACGCGTACAAATGATGTGACGTATGAGGATAATATGACCATCGAAACGCCCCGGATCGACCGTCGAACCTGCCTGGTCGGCGCTGCCGCGTTCACCGCTGCGGCGGCCGTGCCGGTAATGGCCGCGCCGCGCAAAGGCAGCGGCCCGCTGGCGGTGCTCGATTATCCGCGGTTTGCGCATCACGTCACGCGCTTCAACACCATGGAGCCGGAGCGGCCACTCAACCTGATCCTGAATGCCGACTCATGGGACTGGATGACCCGCAATGTGCCGGCGTTCGAATGCCCGGATGCGCAGGTGGAGGAGATCTACTGGTACCGCTGGTGGACCTACCGCAAGGCGTTCGTAACGACGCCGCGCGGGATCACGGCGACGGAGTTCTACGATCGCGCACCGGTGAGCAGCGCGGTCGGACACCACGTCATGGAAGGGCGCTGGCTGCGCGACGCCAGCTGGGCAGAGAACATCCTGCGCTACTGGATGAAGCCCGGCCCCGCCGGCGAGGCGCCGATGGACCAGGGCAAGTACAGCGGCTGGTCGATCTGGGCCGCCTATCAGCGGTGGCTGGTGACCGGTGACAGCGAAGGCCTTGCCGGCATGCTGGGCGATTTCGAGGCCTATTACCGCGCCTGGGAAGAGCGGCGGATGAATCCCGACGGGTCGTTCTGGCAGTACGACGTGCGTGACGCGATGGAGGAGTCGATCAGCGGGTCGCGCACCGATAAAAACCTGCGGCCACCGCTTAATGCCTACATGTACGGCAATGCCGTCGCCATGGCGGCGATTGCCCGGCGGCTTGGTCGTGATGATCTCGAACGCACCTATGCCGCCAAGGCCGAGACTCTGAAACAGGTGGTCGAGCAGCGCCTGTGGGACGACGAGGCCAAGTTCTACAAGGTCCGCTATGTTCATCCGGGCCAGGCGGACGACAATACGTTGTGCACGGCGCGCGAGGAGCTGGGCTATATCCCCTGGTACTTCGACCTGCCCGCGCGGGACGCCGGTCGCGAGGCGGCGTGGAGCCAGCTGACAGATCCATACGGCTTCAAGGCGCCGTTCGGCATCACTACGGCCGAGCGTCGCCATCCGAAATTCCGTTACCGGATGGTGGGCGGCTGCGAGTGGAACGGGCCGGTCTGGCCGTTCGCGACGTCGCAGACCCTGACCGCGCTGGGCAATGTGCTGTGCGACCGCCAGCAGAGCTTTGTCGGTCCGCGCGACTATTTCGAGGCGCTGCGCACCTATGCGCGGGCGACCTATTGGCAGGGTAAGCCCTATATCGGCGAATATCTCGACGAAATGACCGGCGTCCCCCTGCAGAAGACCCCTGAACGCGGGCGGTATTACAACCATTCGACCTTCTGCGACCTCGTCATCACCGGGCTGGTCGGACTGCGCCCTCAGGCCGACGGATCGGTCGTGGTCAACCCGCTGGTGCCCGAAGGCGCCTGGGACTGGTTCTGCCTGGACGGCGTGCCGTATCGCGGCTGGCTGCTGACGATCGCGTGGGACCGGACCGGCGAGCGGTATGGCCGGGGCAAGGGCTTGCATGTACTGGCCGACGGCGTCCGGATCGCGCATTCCGCGCGCCTGACGCGGCTTACGGCCCAAGCTGGATAGCCTGGCTGATTAACGACCGAACGGATGAAGGCAACGACTGAAAAACAGGCGGATAGCGGAACTCAAAAAGATCCACAGCTTGTGCAATTATTTTACAAAACGGTTCACGATCGGAATCCTGGCGAGCCAGTAACTTGAAGCCAACGATAGGATGGTGATGCCCAAGATCGTCAGCATGACCCACCACTTGGTATTCTGCGGCACGTAATACCGACTCAGGCCGACAAAAAGCAAATGGATGCAGTAGGCGCCAAAAACGAGTCCGCCCCAACGGGCCAGGTAATCATTGACCCGGAATCGCGGCAAGGCATTGGCCAGAAGAAAAATCCCTGTCCCCAAGGGGATCGTGCCGATCAAAAAGTCGTATGCGTAAAAGTCACCCCCGGTGGCATGGATCGCGAACATTTCGGCCACCTGACAAGCCAGGCCGGCAAGGATCATGCTTACTGCGACAGGGATGCCGACCTTGAACCGGTGCTTGGCGATGACATACCCAATCCCGACAAACAGGGTTCCCTCAAAAGGCCCCCAACGCATCTTGAAATCAACGCCATGAGCGAAGGGGATCACGGGGAGTTCCAGTGACGCACGGTAAGGCCCAAAAGCCAAACCAGTAGCAAACAGGCAAGCGCCAATCAGCAGCAATGGTACGTCCCCGAACCGTTTGCACAGCAGCACGATTGCCGCACTGATTCCCAAGGCTGGCAAGAACCAAAGATGGTCGCCGGCGCCTCCCGATATCAAATCAAGGAGGAAGAATTGCGGATGGAGAAGGGAAGACCAGTTCGCCCGGGCAATGGAATATACAATCACCCAAAACACCATTGGTGGCGCCAGCCGGATCAACAGCTTTTTCAAGCCTTGAAATATGTTGGAACGGCTTCGTTCCAGGAAGAAGCCACTTGCCAAAAAGTAAAAGGGAACAGCCCAGCGAAGCGCCGAAGTTCCGATCTGACCCAGATTTATTGTTCCAAACAGTGGTTGGTAAACATGAAGGGTAACCACCACTACAAATGCGTATACGCGGAAGGCATCAATGTTCAGATTTCTACTTTCGCTTGGCATAGCGGCGGCGCTCTCTACATCAAAACAGTATAAATACGCGAATAGCCCTTCTGCGGCTTGGCTGCGTCAATTCGACGACGCCTTTGAGTCCTCTCAATCCCCAATCGCCATGTGGTTTTGAAATCCATGTGTTTTCAATGCGTTCTCCAGCTGCACATCCTTTTCGTGCGCTTCTAATGGAAAGGCGGATCGTTTATCGCGTTCCCATTTCCAATTGTCAGAGATGGCTTTGAAATGCCTGTACCTGACCTGCTTGTTCAGGACCATGCGACGCGGCATGTTGGTAATTTCATGTGCGGTCCATGTATTGAAGCGACGGCTATTGCGTGAGGGGCGCGTACACCACTTGAACGGACACTTCGCCGTGTGATCCAGGTCGAAGTAAAAGTAGTCCCCGTGTCTTCTCTGAAGCGGCTGTTCAGAAGATGGCGTAGTGCTACTTATCCAAACACCTTCGAAATAAACGGTTCCCAGCAACGATTTTTCAGCATACTCAAAAATGGAATAAGGATTTCCATCAGAGACAACAAGTTCATCAATATCGCAATTCAATACGCTGCTTGCTTTTTGCAAAAAGCGAAACCGGGCGTGCTGGAGTACGCCTGTTTGACAAAAATCCGAATCCCACGGAGCCGACTGCCCGTCCACTCCGCCACTGACCCCGCCTTGCGCACCATACTTATAGTGCCAGTCGACGACGACAACCGGAATATTCGGAAAAGTACTCTTCAAATATTCGGATAATTCCGACGAGGTATATTTACGTGAGTTGTTGTTGTAAAAAAGGACAGCATCGCACTGATGATATGCGATATGAAACCGTATCCAGTCTGCAATCCATAGCATGTCGTTGTCTTTCGACAATGTAAGCAGAACCCGCTTGCCGGAGAATCTGTTATTCTCGTCTGGCTGTATGGATAATTTCACATCGCCAAGTGCGGTTTTTAAGTCAATTTCCGAATTGGCCTCAGAAATCCATAAATCAAAAGCACGATGCCTTTTGATATAATTTGCCGAATATTTTTCTTTAACTCCGCTAAGAAACATTTGCTCCATGTTAAATAACGGGGGGCCTTGCATGACGACGTATTTTCCACTGCGATAAACGTCATACAAAACAGTGTCCCAATCAAACTGGGCATTATAGTTGGCGTTGCGCAGTTCCATCGGCCGGGGAGCGGTTCTATTGACAGGCGATCCATCGGGCAGGACAAATGGGCTTAGCTCAATCATTACAAAACACCTCAGTAGTGTAGGGAGAAATGATATTTTTGGTCTCTCGCTGAGAAACCGTTGCGTCTATGAAATTTTTTTGCGTCTGCGAAATAGGACGAAGCGGGTAATAGACGAAGCTGTCAAGAGGTTAAGGCTTTTGTTTACCGATTGTGAGTTGAGTGGTGCCACCTTATGCCTCGGCAACCCTGCGATAGCGGAAACAAAAAGAGCGGGTCTTGCGACCCGCTCTTTCCATTTTCAGCTGAAGGCTGAGAGGATGGATTAGAAATCCATACCACCCATGCCGCCCATGCCGCCGCCCGGCATCGCCGGAGCCGCGTCCTTCTTCGGGCTTTCGACCACGGCGGCTTCCGTCGTGATCAGCAGGCCCGAAACCGAAGCCGCGTCTTGCAGCGCCGTGCGGACAACCTTGGCCGGGTCGATGACGCCGTCGGCAACCAGGTCAACATATTGCTCGGTCTGGGCGTTGAAGCCGTAGGTGGCCGAACCGTTGGCCAGCACCGCGTTGACAACCACCGAGCCTTCGACGCCGGCGTTTTCGGCGATCTGACGCAGCGGCGCCTGCAGGGCGCGGCGGACGATGTTGATGCCGGCCGTCTGGTCGTCATTGGCGCCGGTCAGCGATTCCAGAGCCTTCGACGCCTTGAGCAGGGCCGTGCCACCGCCCGGAACGATGCCTTCGTCCACGGCAGCGCGCGTGGCGTTGAGGGCGTCGTCGACGCGGTCTTTCTTTTCCTTGACTTCGACTTCGGTCGAGCCGCCGACGCGGATGACCGCGACGCCGCCGGCCAGCTTGGCCAGACGTTCCTGCAGCTTTTCCTTGTCGTAGTCCGAGGTGGTTTCCTCGATCTGAGCCTTGATCTGCTTGATGCGGGCTTCGATGTCGGCCTTTTCGCCGATGCCGTCGACGATCGTGGTGTTTTCCTTCGAGACCGTGACCTTCTTGGCGCGGCCCAGCATGTCGAGCGTGACCGACTCAAGCTTGATGCCCAGGTCTTCGGAGATCACTTCGCCCTTGGTCAGGACGGCGATGTCTTCCAGCATGGCCTTGCGGCGGTCGCCGAAGCCCGGAGCCTTCACGGCGCAGACCTTGAGGCCGCCACGCAGGCGGTTGACGACGAGCGTGGCCAGGGCCTCGCCTTCGACGTCTTCGGCGATGATCAGCAGCGGACGGCCGGACTGGACGACGGCTTCGAGGATCGGCAGCATCGGTTGCAGCGACGAGATCTTCTTGTCGAAGATCAGGATGAACGGATCTTCGAAGACCACTTCCATCTTGTCCGGGTTGGTGATGAAGTACGGGTTCAGGTAGCCGCGGTCGAACTGCATGCCTTCGACGACGTCGAGTTCGGTTTCGACGGTCTTGGCTTCTTCGACGGTGATGACGCCTTCATTGCCGACCTTTTCCATGGCCTTGGCGATCATTTCACCGACTTCGGTGTCGCCGTTGGCGGAGATGGTACCGACCTGGGCGATTTCCGAGTTCGAGGTCACCGGCTTGGCCGAGGCCTTGATCTGCTCGACGACGGTGGCGACGGCCTTGTCGATGCCGCGCTTCAGGTCCATCGGGTTGCGGCCCGAGGCAACCGACTTCAGGCCTTCGACGGCAATTGCCTGAGCGAGGACCGTGGCGGTCGTGGTGCCGTCACCGGCCTTGTCGTTGGTCTTGGAAGCGACTTCGCGGATCAGCTGGGCGCCGAGGTTCTCGAACTTGTCAGCCAGTTCGATTTCCTTCGCGACCGAGACGCCGTCCTTGGTCGAGCGCGGGGCGCCGAACGACTTTTCCAGGATGACGTTGCGGCCCTTGGGGCCCAGGGTGACCTTCACCGCGTTGGCGAGGATGTTGACGCCGCGCAGGATCTTGTCGCGCGCGTCCGACGAAAACATTACGTCTTTGGCAGCCATTGTTTTGTGTCCTTTGGTTGCTGGGGGAGATTAGGCGAGAACGCCCAAGATGTCGGATTCCTTGAGGATCAGCAGGTCTTCGCCGTTCAGCTTGACCTCGGTGCCGCCCCACTTGCCGAACAGGATGCGATCGCCGGCCTTGACGTCCAGCGGCGCGATTTCGCCGTTGTCCTTGCGGGCGCCCGGACCGACGGCGATGACTTCGCCTTCTTGGGGCTTTTCCTTGGCGGTGTCGGGGATGATGATGCCGCCCTTGGTCTTGGCTTCTTCTTCGACGCGCTTGACCAGAACACGGTCGCCTAACGGGCGAAAGCTCATGGGATGTCTCCGTAGTAGGGATTGTGGCCTATTAGCAGTCACACCCAGTGAGTGCTAACGACCGGGCGGATTTAGGCGCGACCGTTGCGCGAGTCAAGGAATTGGCTGTGAATTTTTAATGGCGGCGAGAGGCGTTTACTGATATTGTGCATTTGTGCACAAATAAACAAAGGTGTCTCATGGCCGACGATCAGGCCTTCCTGTCGGCGCGGGTGCCGGTGGATATCCGCAATCGTTTCAAGGCTCTTGCCGCCAGCAAGGGCCTGAACGTGCAGGAACTGCTGCGGGAAGTGGTGGGGGAATATGTGGAGGCGGAGGCGACCCGTATTCCGGATGCGGGAAGGGTCATCCGGGCGGTCAAAACGCATGTGGAAGAGCTTCGCAAGGCGGGAGTCCTGCATCTGGCATTGGTTGGTTCTGTAGCGCGCCATGAGGCCACGGAGGCCAGCGACATCGACCTGTTGGCCGATTTCGAACCGGGCCGGCGGATTTCGTTGATTGACGTCGCCCACGTACAGGACCTTATCCAAGGGTATGTCGGGGACCGTCACAAGGTCGATCTGTCCGTGCGCAGTTGGCTGAAGGATAATGTTGCCGAGGCCATGCGTCCTGATGAGATAGGGATTCTGTAGTGGCGCGGGCAGTGCAGGATCGACTGAAGGACATCATTGAGTCCCTCGATGACATCGCGGCGTTCAGTACGGGTCTTGAGCAGGCCGATTTCGTGGCTCTGCCGGTTGGGGATCGCTTGACCTTCCTGGCCTTGCGCGGCGCATTCATTCAGCTAGGCGAGGCGATGAAGGCATTGCCGCAGGAATTGACTCGCCGGCATAGTCACATTCGCTGGTCGGGTATTGCCGGGATGCGCGACATTATTGTGCACCATTATCATCGTATCGAAGTCGAAATATTCTGGGATGTGATTTCCGGCAGCGAACTGGATGACCTGCGCGCTGCCGTTGAGTCCGAATTGTCCTGATTGGAGGAACTGGCCATGCCCGTTGTTCGCGAACCCCGGTTGCGTACCGTCGCCATCGATGAGTTGCGGCCCACCCAGATGACGGTCGGGCTGCGCGAGGTTCAGGCCAAGCGGGCGCAGTGGCGGCAGGAACAGGCTGACCGGCAGGCGACGTTCCTCGGCACGCATATGATCCCGGTCGTGCAGGGGCCGAAGGATCGCTACTACGTCATCGACCACCATCACCTGTGCCGGGCGCTCCTGGAAGAGGGCCAAACCGAGATCGCCATCACCCGGCTGGTCGACCTGTCGCGGCTGTCGAAGGAGTCGTTCTTCGTCTATATGGACAATCGCGGTTGGCTGCATCCCTATGACGCCGACGGCAAGCGACGCGGCTGGGAGGACCTGCCGAAGGCGATCGCCGACCTGGCCGACGATCCTTATCGCAGCCTGGCCGGAGCGCTGCGGCGGATGGGCGGATTCGCCAAGGATATCACGCCGTTCAGCGAGTTCATCTGGGCGGACTTCCTGCGTCAGAATATCGGGCTCAGCCAGGTCGAAGACCATTTCGAAGAGGCTGTGCACGCGGCGTTCAAGCTGGCCAAGAGCCCGGAGGCCGACTTCCTGCCGGGCTGGTGCGGGCCGTTCGTCGGATAGGACGGCCTTGAGACGCGATCGTCGCAGCCCTACATCCTGGGCGTACGGAGGGTCGATCATGCCGGCATGGCTGGGACTATTGGGTTCAATTGCATTGGTCGTCGGGCTTGCGATACTGGGCGGAATGTTCGGCCGTGGGCTGACGCGCGGCGTGCGCGCCGGCGTGGGGCTGGGCTTGATCATGCTGGGGGTGGGTTATGTCGTCGATCCGCCGGCTGCCAGGGCTATCGAAGCGGTCGACGATGAGCGCGACGATGCGGATACGCCGTCCGGCGATCCGGACGAGACCTGACTACATCGCCGGGACAGTGATCTCGGCGCCCTGAGCGCGCAACTTGTCGAGCGCGCCGCCGGGCTGAAGCAGCACGGTCAGCGGAAACACCACCACACTCTTGCCGGGCTTTTCCAGCGCCGCGTCGACGGCTAAGACCGTGTCGTCGATGGCCCGGTCGAGCAGCCCTTGCGTCGAGCCGGAGCCTTCGAGACAGGCCAGGGTTGCGGACGGCGGCGAATTGGCTTGCGCGCCAGCCAGGTCGGCCACGGCCCAGGCCTGGGTTGCCTTGCTGGCGTGGCGGGTGGCGAAGTCGATCTCATTGAGTGTGGCGACGACGCAGGCATTGCGTTCGGCCTTGCTCATGTCGTTGAGCTTGCCCAGCGCTCCCGCAGCCGAGTAACGGGCGACCGGCTGCATCGGCGTTTTGCGGTCACGTGCCATGAAGATCAGCATCTTTTCCGGGTCGTTGGTCGACAGGCCCTTCTTTTCGTAAATGTCGTCGCGGAGCCGCATGGCAGCGTAGACCGGCGTGTCGTGGTCGTAGGCGCCGGGGTCGATGCCGTTCATGACCGCCACGTTGCGGAAGCGCGAGGCGACGTCGCCCGGCAGGGTCGACCACAGGTCTTTGAACAGGCCGGTGCCCTTGCTCATCTGCCAGGAGGTGAAGGAGATCACCCCGCCTTTGGCTTTTGGGGCGACCAGCAGGACATTCGCCTTGTCGAGCAGGCGGCCGATCCGGCCGCGGTCCCAGTCGAAGCGCTTCACCATAACCGGCAGGCCGCCGACGATATAGACCTCGGAATTGCCCTTCTTGACGCGCCACAGGGCTGGGCCGGGGAAATGGCCGGTGATGACGACCTGACCGGTCTGCCAGTCCTGGTCGACGGTGGCGGGGATGCCTGTATCGGTCGCGGGCGCCGGCTGGGCGGCGGCGGAACCGGCGGCCAGCAAGAGAGCGGCAAATGCAACGCGCATCCAGGGCATGACGGTCTCCGCGAGTTACTCGATAGAATTTTACGCGGGCGCCCCGAAAGTGCCAAGGGGCGGATGACAAACCACATGACATTTTTAGGCGGGATCGGTGTCTATACACCCCGCGCAATACCCATCGCTCAACAGAGGAGAGCCGAGGATGAACAAGAACACCATCTGCGTCTGGTACGACAAGGAGGCCGAAGAGGCCGCGCGCTTTTACGCCACGGTCTTCCCGGACACGGCCGTGACCGCGGTGTACAAGGCGCCGTCCGACTTTCCCGGCGGCAAGGCCGGCCAGGTGCTGACGGTCGAGTTTACCGTCTGCGGCATTCCGTGCATCGGCCTTAACGGCGGCGATATCTTCAAACAGACCGAAGCGTTCTCGTTCCAGATCGCCACCGAAGACCAGGCCGAGACCGACCGCTACTGGAACGCTATCGTCGGCAATGGCGGCCAGGAAAGCGCCTGCGGCTGGTGCAAGGACAAGTGGGGCGTGTCGTGGCAGATCACGCCGCGCGTCCTGACCGAGGCCATGACCAAGGGCGGCGACGTGGCCAGGCGCGCCTTTGACGCCATGATGGATATGGGCAAGATCGACGTCGCCACAATCGAGGCGGCCGTGAACGGCGCGTAACCACTTGCCGCCGCCCGATGAACCCGCCATTGTCGCGAAAAATAATGGCGGGTCGAATCAGGCCCGCTGACAGACGGGAAACAACATGACCGAAACCATGCTGCTATGCGACCTGAGCGTTAAGGGTCGGTTTCGCGCGGCCCTGTGGAGCCCGCGACAGGGCCTTGGCGCGCAGAACGAATATGCCGCCAATACAGCGCTCGAATTCGAAACCGCCGTGCTCGGTTTTCTTGAGGATTGCGGCGCGCCGTTCCTGAACGCCGCCGCTCTGGCTGCGCCGGGTTGGGAGCAGGACGGCATCCAGCACATGCCGAACCACGGCTATAGCTTGGAGCGTGAGTGGCTGCGCAAGGTGTTCAACGTCAACCGCGTCCACGTCGTCAATCCGACCGTGGCGCGCGCCCTGTCGATCCAGAGTCTCGACGCCGATGATTACGAAACCCTGAGTCCGGGCGTGAACGATCCCGACCAGGTCAAGTGCATCATCGGCACCGGGCCGGGTCTCGGCATGGCCATGCTGATCCAGGACGATATCGGGCAGTGGACGGCGTTTTCGGGTGCGGGCGGTCACAACGACCTGATCGTGACGGACGAAAAGGACTGGCAGGTGTTCCAGATCCTGGCGGCCAAGTTCGGCCACGTCTCGACCGAACGGGTGGTGTCCCTGAACGGACTTTCGGAAATCTGGAGCGCCTTGAGCCTCATCGACGGTGAAGCGGCGCCCGAAGCCCTGTCCGCCGAGGCCATCGCGGCGCTGGCGAAAAGCGGTGACAAACGGGCGCACGCGGCGGTGATGATGTGTGCCAACTGGCTGGCGCGGGCGGCATCGGACATGGCGCTGATGGTCGGGGCGCGGGGCGGTGTCTATCTGAGCGGCGAACTGATGGAACTGCTGGACGCGCATATCGACCGGGGGCAGTTCCTGGAGGTCTTCTGTGACAAGGGCCGGCTCAGCCGGTATCTGGAAGAGGTGCCGATCCTGGTCATCACGTCGCGCGACTGTGAGTTCAAAGGGCTGGCGACGCTGTTTGCCTAGCCCTCCGACAGGCTGTATATGCCCGCCTTCGAATGAACAAAATTTAATCCGCATCCTCGCATCCGAAACACGGTCCCGCCGCCTCTTGTCAGAGATGGAAACCGATAGTCTCAAGGGGCGGATATGAATTGGCGAGCAAGCGGAAGTGTAATTGTGGCGGGGCTTTTGGCCGTGTCGTCGGCGTGGGCCCAGACAACGGAGACCAAGCCCAAGGCCGAGAAGGATGATACGGCCACGGTCACGGTCACCGGCCAGAAGGCGCAGAACAAGATCGACCGGCAGACCTATGACAACACCAAGTCGATCGATACGACGGCCACCGCCGCCGACACGTTGAACAAGGTGCCGTCGGTCAATGTCGACTCCAACGGCAATGTCTCGTTGCGCGGCAACAGCAACGTCCAGATCCTGGTCGACGGCAAACCCTCAGCCATGATGTCCGGCGACAACCGTGCCGCCGCCCTGCAGGCCATGGCCTCGGGCCAGATTGCCTCGGTGGAGGTGATGAACAATCCGGGCGCGCAATATAGCTCAGCCGGATCCGCCGGCATCATCAACTTGGTCACGGCCAAGAACCGCAAGCCGGGCGGCTCGGGCGCCCTGTCGATCGCCGCCGGCAGCGACGGGCGGCACAACGGCTCGTTCAACGGCACCTATCGCAAGGGCAAGGTCGGCTGGTCCGGTGCGCTCGGCTACCGCCACGATTCCCGCCCGGGTCGGCGGGGTTCCCTGATCCAGAGGCTGGACACCAACGGCCAGCCCACGGCGACGACCACGGCGGACGGCACGGCCGACAATATCATCGACAGCCTGAACGCGTCCGGCGGCCTCGACTATACGATCGGCGACCGCGACAGCCTGAGCGCCCAGCTCGCCTACAATCGCCGCGACATCGACGCTGGACTGGACGCGGACTACCGCGACACGGGAACGACGTCCCAGACCTACAAGCGCCTGACCGGTTTCGACGCCACCCAGTCCGACACTTCGGCGGCCGTGACCTGGAGCCACACCGGCGACAGCGAGGGCGAGACGCTGAAAGGCGACCTGCGCTTCAGCCGCTCGAGCGGCGCCAATGTCTTCACCAATCTCACCAGCTTCACCTCCGGTCCGGTGTCCGACCGCCGCGACAACAGTTCCGACCTGAAAAGCGCCGTCCTCAGCGTCGATTACAGTCGCAATCTGGGCAACAACCAGCTGGTGACCGGCCTTCAGATCACGCACGACGACAGCGACAGCCGGTCGCATGCCTCGGGCGCCGGAGCGGGCCTGACGCCGGACAGCGCGTTTGCCTTCGATCAGACCCTGAGCGCCGCCTATGTCACCCTGCAACATCAGTTCGGCGCGCGCTGGACGGTGCTGGGCGGCCTGCGGGCGGAATCCCTCGACCTCGACACCCGGATGGTGTCCAGCGGCACGGTGGGCCATGTCGCCTACACCAAGGTCAATCCCAGCTTGTTCGCCACCTATATCCTGTCGCCGGCGGCCAAGCTGCGCTTCAGCTATTCGCACCGGCTGCAGCGGCCCAATCCGCAGGACCTGAACCCGTTTGTCCGCTATGTCGACCCGCAGAACCTGATGGCCGGCAATGCGGCGCTGAAACCGGAGGAGACGGATTCCTTCGAACTGGGCTATGAGCGCACCGCCGGCACCACCAGCTACCAGGCGCGGCTGTTCTACCGGACCAGCGACGGCCTGATCACCAATGCCAGCAGCTTCGCGGCGCCCGGCATCGTGCTGACGACCAAGGGCAATCTGGGCGCGGGCGAAGCCGTCGGAACGGAATTCAACATCAACACCAAAATTGGCAAGAAGCTGTCGCTGAACGCCAGCGGTGACCTGTCGAACCTGACCCTGACGACGCCGGTGGTCGGCGAACGGTCGGCGGTGTCGCTGAACGCGCGGCTCAATCTCGACTACGCCGCCACGCCGAAGGACCGCATCCAGTTTTCGTACACGTCACAGGGGACGCAACTCACGGGGCAGGGCTACCGGTCGACAGTGGCCAATGGCTCGCTGGCCTGGCGGCACACTCTGACGCCGAAGCTGTCGACCCTGGTGTCGCTGGCCGATCCGTTCGGCACGGTGAAGGGCAGGGCGGTCACCGAGACGCCGGGCCTCTACCAGGTGCAGACCTTCAGCCAGCGTAATCGCACGCTTATTTTCGTGCTGAACTGGACGCTGGGGCCGGCAAAATAGCGGCGCCCAGAACTTCAGGGTTTCAGAGCTTCAGGATTTCCTGGGGATCGACCTTGCCACGCAGTGCGTCCCGGATGGCAGTGAAGTTGCCGACCAGGCGGCCCTTGCGGTCGACCCACGGCTCCGGAAACAGGCTGCGCACCAGGTTGGCCAGGACGTTTCGGGAGATCCGGACAAAGGCGACGTTGCGCTCGATGCTGCCCTTGCGCACCATGTAGAGGATATTGGCGACCTGGCTGTAACCCAGTCGCTTGCCCGGAGTCCGGCCCTTTTTCGAGCCGAGGTGGACGCCGCGCATCCGATCGTCGTAGACAATGCGGCCATAAGGCGCCAAGCGGCGGGAAAAGTCGACGTCCTCCCACCAGGCGTAGAGCGGCAGGATTTCGTCGAATTCGATCTGGGCCGCGCGGGCGATGCCGAGCCGGACAGCCATGTTGCAGCCATAGCCGTTATAGACGTTTCGCAGGGATTCTTCCCGGCGCTTCGGCAGGCGTTCCAGCAGGCTCACGGCGTCGTCATGGGCTATGCCGGGGCCGGTGGCGCCGTCGGCCAGGACACGGCCCGTGGCAATGACGACATCCGGATGGCACGCGAACAGTTTTTCCAGTTCCTCTACGTACTGCGGCTCGGGCAGGAAATCGTCATCGAGGAAAAGGACGAGGTCGTAATCTCCCAGTTGGCGCAGGATGGCGTTGCGCTGGGCCGGCAGGCCGCGGTCGCCACGGATCACGAAGGTCGGGCTGGGGAAGTGCTCCAGGCAGGTGGGATCAAGGTCGGCGTCGCTGGCGGGGCAGATAAACAGGCCGTCCGCCGGCCGGGTCTGCCGGTGCAGCCAGTCGATGGTCTCGGACAGGCCTTCCCGGCGGCCGGCTGTTGCAATGGCGATGGCAATTCGCAGCTTCTGGGTGCCGTCAACGGCAATATTTCGGATATTCTTCATGATGAACACGTTATGACTCTAAACAACTGACTTAGAGCCGGAACAGGCAGAAGTTTCCGCACCCGGCGCAATATTGTGCCGGGCAGACGCTCCGCAACTCCTACGGCAATAGTCACGTTCCCTCACATATGACTATCGCGGACTTTGAATCGAACACGGAATTACTGGAATTCCAGACTCATGAAAGCTTTTAACTGGTAGTCGGAAAAGTTCGATCCAATGTATCAGTATATTTTAGCAGGCAGATCTTAATGGCGCGTGCACCTAAGACTGGTTGTGCGAAATATAATGTACGTCCGTGAATATAACACGTGTTCGCCGCTTTTGGTGCGTTATAGCGTAACACGTATATTGTCCGGCGGATCGGCGGCCGGAATAGCCACCCAATTGAATGGGTCCCTGTTCACATGACAATATTCACATATTCTTCGCACAAAGGCAAGAAAGCAAAATCCTAATATGGGTTAACGCGAATTCCGCTGGGGTTTGGTAAATAAGGCGATGCGCCGGTCGTTTCCCGCGCAGGCGTCCCGGCACTCCGGCGGTTAAAATCATTGATCTCTTGCGCCTGCGGCTATAGATGGGGCCATGGGTGAACGCATCTATCTCTACGACTCCACGCTGCGCGACGGCGCGCAGGCTCAGGGCATCGACTTTTCCGTAGCCGACAAGCAGGCGATTGCCGCCGCGCTGGATGCGTTTGGGATCGACTATATCGAAGGCGGCTGGCCCGGCGCCAACCCGACCGACGACGCGTTTTTCGCCGCGCCGCCCGCCATGTCGCGCGCCAAGCTGTCGGCGTTCGGCATGACGCGCCGGTCGGGCCGGTCGGCGTCCAACGATCCGGGCCTGCAGGACCTGCTGGCAGTCAACACCCCCACCATCTGCCTGGTCGGCAAGAGCTGGGACTGGCAGGTCGAAACCGCGCTCAAGGTGTCGACGGCCGAGAACCTGCGCATGATCGAGGAGTCGCTGGCGCACATCAACGCCAATGGCCGCGAGGCCGTCTTCGACGCCGAGCATTTCTTCGATGGTTACAAGGCCAATCCGGCCTATGCGCTTGAAGCCCTGACAGCGGCCCATAAGGGTGGCGCCAGGTGGATCGTCCTGTGCGACACCAATGGCGGCTCGATGCCGTCGGAAGTGCGCCGCATTGTGGCTGCGGTTAAGGACAAGCTGCCGGACGCCAATCTCGGCATCCACTGTCATAACGACACCGAACAGGCCGTGGCCAATTCGCTGGCGGCGGTGGAATCCGGCGTGCGCCAGATCCAGGGCTGCATCAACGGCATCGGCGAGCGCTGTGGCAATGCCAACCTGATCGCCATCATCCCGACGCTGATGCTCAAGATGGGCTATGACTGCGGCCTGAGCGCCGAACAGCTGACCCATATCGGCGAGCTGTCGCGGCTGGTCGATGACCGCCTGAACCGCTCGCCGTTCCGCCACGCGGCCTATGTCGGCGCCAGCGCCTTCGCGCACAAGGGCGGGCTGCACGTCAGCGCCATGAACAAGGACAGCCGGTCCTACGAGCATATCGACCCGGCCCTGGTCGGCAATTCGCGCCTGATCCTGGTGTCGGACAAGGCCGGCCGTGCCAATATTGTCAGCCGCCTGCACCAGATGGGTATCACGGTCGCCGACGATGACGACCATATCGGCGAGCTGGTCACGGCAGTTAAGGCGCGCGAGGCGCTGGGCTATGCCTATGAGGACGCCAGCGCCAGCTTCGAGCTGATGGCGCGCGAGCAGTTGGGGCAGTTGCCGCGCTATTACGACCTGCACAGCTATCGCACGCTCAACGAACACCGGGTCGACGCCAAGGGCCGGCTGTATACGGTGGCCGAGGCGACGGTGAAGCTGAGCGTCGACGGCGTGCCGGTGATGACGGTGGCCGAAGGCAACGGGCCAGTCAACGCGCTCGACGCAGCGCTGCGCAAGGCGCTTCTGCCGCGGTACCCGCAGCTGGCCGCCATGCACCTCAATGACTACAAGGTGCGCATCCTGACGCCTTCGGAAGCAACCGCCGCGCTTAGTCGGGTGATGATCGAAAGCCGCAATGACGACGGCCACAAGTGGAACACGCTGGGGGTCAGTCATAACGTCATCGACGCGTCGTACAATGCCTTGTTCGACGCCATCACCTATCATCTGATGAAGTCGGGCGTGTCCGGCGCCAAGGGGTAGCGCGGCCTATTGACTCCTTATGCCGCCGGTCGTTCAAAGTGTGCGTCGGTTCGTTGCAGTCGGAGATACCATGGCTTTTCGTTTGTCCGTTTTGTGTCTGTCGGTCCTGGCGCTTTCTGCATGCCACCGCCCGGAGCCGGCCGCGCCTGAGTCCCTGGCCAGCGAAGCCGCGCCCGCGTCCGTAGCGGACCTGGCGGCAGTATCGACCTCGATTTCCGCCGACGGCTCACCGCTGTCCTGTTCCAGTGAGATCGGCGCCAACGCGGCGCAAAAGCGCGCCGACGTCTGCCGCAGCGTCTCACCCGCCACCCATCCGCCCTGCAATGTCGCCAACAGCTGTGCCATGATCGAGGACGAGATCGCCCGCAGTTGCGCGCTGTTCGGCGGCCAGGGCACGCTGATGGACGGCTGCGAAATCGCGCCCAAGAGCCAGGAAGCCGCCGTCGCGGTGGTGACGCGTTACTACTCGGCGCTCAATGCCCGCGACTATGACACGGCCTGGCAGCAATGGGGCGAAAGTGGCCCACCCAACCAGACGCGAGCCGCCTTCGAAGCCGGATTTGCCAGAACGCGCTCGACCCACGTGACGATCGGCAAGCTGGAAGAACCCGAAGGCGGCGCGGGTTCGATCTACCAGACAGTGCCGGTGGTGATCGACTCGACGCTCGAAGACGGCACGCATCAGCGCTTCACGGGCGAGTATATCGTCCGGCGGGTCAATGATGTCGACGGCGCGACAGCTGCGCAGCTGCGCTGGCACCTCAGCACGGCGAAACTGACGGCCGCACGCTAGGCATTATCAAACCCTTATGCGATAAGGCGTCTGCCGCTGATCCTTTTTATGCGCACGGCGGTATCGTGTGCGGAAAAGGAGATTTGCCATGACCGACCAAACTCAGCCGAAGAGCCCCGCCATTGACGGTGACAATGATACGGTCGCCATTCCCCGCCCGGCCAACGAGTTCGAAGACACGCCAGGCGATGACGACGATATCGAAGACGATGGCGCGGACGATGAAGAAGACCTGGACGAGGGAGACTAGCGGACCGGTTCCGGCCGTCCGGCCTAATGCTTCTTGTTGAGCTTGCTCAGGGCATCCAGATCGAGAGACTGGGTCTTTTTCGCCGGCGCCGGTTTTGCCTTGGCAGCGGCCTTCGACTTGGCCGGTGTCTTGGTCTGGGCCTTGGTTTTGGCGGACGGCTTGGCGGTCTTGGTCTTTGTGGCTGCCTTGGCTTTTGTCGCCGGTTTTGCCGCAGCCTTCGCCTTGGGTTTTTCAACCGGCTTGGCGGCGGTTTTGCTGGCGGGGCTTACCAGCTCGGCGCTGCTTTTCGAACTGGCGCTTGACGCTGTTGCGGAGGACGCCGATTCAGAAAACGCGGCGGTCTTGGTTTCGGTGACGGCCGGTTGCGCGACCTGCGCCGCCGTGGGCGCGTTCAACGGTTTGGCGGGAACGATCGGTGCCGTTTTGAGGGCAGTGACCGGCGCGGGGGCTTCATTCTTGGCGCGCGACAGCAGGAAAGCCCCGATGATCACGACGTGGGCTGCCACCGCGATCAGCAGCGGGACCAGAAACCCGTTACGCTTCTTCGCCTCACGCGGCTTTACGGTGAGGGTTTCCGTTTCAGAGCGGTCGAACTTTGGAGAAGGCTGCATGGCGATCCGGTACGCGATAATCTCAATCCGGACATAACATACTTAACGTCACTGAATTCTCAACAGCGTCCGGCTTTTTACGGGACTTTTTATGGCCGGTTCAGCAGCCACTCGCTGTTTCGGCGCAGGATGTCCGCCGGCACGCTCTCGACGACCTTTTCCTCGAGCTGGGCCAGAGTGACGGCGCGTAAGGACGCGCGCCAGGCTTCGTCGGCCTGCCACATGACGCGGGCGATGGCGCACGGGTTCCTGTCGCAATAGCCTTCGGGCAGGCAGGGATTGTTGAAGCGGATATTCGAGCAGGCAAAGGTCGAGCTCTTGCCTTCGACGGCTTCGATGATGTCGAGGAAGGTGATCTCGGCGGTCGATTTGGCCAGGCGATAGCCGCCGGTCGGGCCCAGCGTCGAAATGACCAGGCCCGCCGTCGACAGGGCCTGCAGCGCCTTGGACAGGTATTCCTTTGGCACGCCGTGGAACTCGGCCAGCGTCTTGGTCGCCAGATAGCGGTCGGGCGGCAGGCTCGCCAGAATGGAGCAGCAATGCAGCGCCCATTCAACCTGATTACGCAGAATCATCTCAAGCGCTTTCCGAAAAGTGTGTAGCGGTTTTCGGATAAAAAGCGCGGAAAAGCAAAGGAATCCCACCGTCCTCGTGCGCCGCGAATTTAACATGCGCGGCGCACGAAAAGAAAGACGGGCTCAGCTGAGGTTGGCCCTGGTCAGGCCATAGGCGCCGTCGAGCGAACCCGGCACGTTGCGGAAGGCGACTCCCAGCCGGTTCCAGCCATTGATGGCTACGACCTGGAAGCTCAGGTCGGTGATTTCCTCTTCGCTGAACTGGGCACGGACGGCGGCGTAGATGTCGTCGGACACGCCATGCGCGCCCAGCGTGGTCAGGGCCTCGGTCCATTCCAGGGCGGCGCGTTCGCGGTCGCTGAACAGGGGGGACTCGCGCCAGATGGGGAGGTGATAGAGGCGCAGTTCGCGCTCACCGGTAATCTTAGCCTGCTTTGAATGCATGTCGACGCAGAAGGCGCAGCCGTTGATCTGCGAGGCGCGGATCTCGACCAGAAGGCGGGTGCTTTCCTCGATTGTGCTGTGCTTGTTGGCGAGGCTGAAGTCGAGATACTTCTTGGCGAGCTCGGGGGAAAGGGCTTGGTAGTTGAGGCGTTGGGTCATCGGTGCGGCTCCTTAATTGAGGATATTTTTCATCCTTAAGGATATTAAATATCCTCAATTAAGGGCGGAGTCAAGCGCCACGGAAAGCGCTTGTTTATAAAGGAAGTTTCTTATGCCTCCCCGACTTGTCGGGGAGGGGGACCGCACGACGGCGCGAAGCGCCTAGATGCGGTGGTGGGGTTTCTT
>JBEHYZ010000005.1:0-140206 GCA_048497915.1 Pseudomonadota bacterium | reverse complement strand
AACTGTGACTTGACTAGGCACTGACCCATAGGATTATACCTTTTAGGCGGGTCAGTTCTCAGTGAAAAAACTGGGTCAGTTCTCGGTGAAAATTAACAGCCTATCCTCTGACCGCTCAGCCGGTCGTGACCCTGTACAGCTCGACGGGCCGTCAGATCACGGTCAGCGCCCGCTTCAAGTACTAAGCGGTCGACCAGATTACCCCCGCGCCCGGTTCCGGGCGCGGGGGTTCACACAACCAGCTCCCCGTTTTGCGAGAGGTCGCAAGCAAGCTGGACACCTGACGCCGACTTGCAAAAGTCGGCGTCTCTTTTTTTGCCGTGATTGTCGAAAAGTGAAAAGAAACGCAAAAAATCTATTTGTTGCGGCGGAAAAATGGTAGCGGTAACGTTAAACGAAAAGCGGGCGCGCCGTCGCATTGACGGGTAGAATGTCCGAACCGTTTGGCGTGAGGAAACAAAGGATGCTGAACCGGCGACAGATTATGGTTGCGGGCGCAGGCGCAGGTCTC
This sequence comes from Pseudomonadota bacterium, assembly GCA_048497915.1. Lineage (GTDB taxonomy): Bacteria > Pseudomonadota > Alphaproteobacteria > Caulobacterales > Caulobacteraceae > Asticcacaulis. The sequence goes on along the minus strand of JBEHYZ010000005.1, from coordinate 139,695 downwards.
ATGGCCGGTCTGCCGATATCCGTTTTTGCCAAGCCGATGGCTGGTTTCACCCAGACCCGTGGCGGGGCAGGGGGCCAGGTCATCCACGTCACCACCTTGGCCGCCGCTGGTCCGGGGTCGTTGCGCGAAGCTATTGAAACCAAGGGGCCGCGCATTGTCGTTTTCGATGTCGGTGGCGTTATTGATCTCGATAAGAAGACGCTCGGTATCCGCGAACCTTTCCTGACGATCGCCGGTGAGACCGCGCCGGGGCCGGGCATCACCCTGATCCGTGGCGAAATGAGCGTCCAGGGCCATGACGTCATCGTCCGCCATCTGATGATTCGCCCGGGAACGGCCGGTAGCGCCAAGCGCAGCGGTTTCGAACCGGACGGCCTGACCACCTATAAGGCGCGCGACGTCATTATCGACCATTGCAGCTTCACCTGGTCGGTCGATGAGTGCCTGTCGGCGTCCGGCCCGCGTTTCGACGGCGGCGACACGGTCGAAGCGTGGCGCGCGCATACTTCGTCGAACATCACCTTTTCGAACAACCTGATCGCGCGGGCCCTGCGCGACGCCAGCCATTCCAAGGGCCCGCACTCGATGGGCAGCCTGCTCCATGACAATGTGACGGGCGTGCTGGTCACCGGCAATCTCTATGCTGACAACAATGAACGACATCCGTTGATGAAGGGCGGTGCCATGGCCGCCGTGGTCAACAATGTCTTCGTCAACCCAGGCCACACCTGCGGGCAATATACCCTGGTCGAGGACCAGTGGGTGGCGCTTGGCCACAAACCCGAAGCCGGCAAGCTGGCGATGGTCGGCAACGTGCTGCGTGCTGGCGGCAATACGCCCAAGGGCCTGGCCATGCTGACCTTCGGCGGGGCGGGCGACCTCGACCTGCACGCTGACGACAATATCGCCACTCAGGCCGACGGCAGCCCGGCGCCGATCATCGGCTATTATCAGGCCAAGGCCGATGGCATGACCGATGCCGGGCCTTATGTGCCGAAGGCCTGGATTCATTCCATGCCGCGCGAATCCTATTGGCCGCAGGGCCTGGTCGCCATTCCAGCCGCCAAAACCGAGGCGCAGGTCTACGCCAATTGCGGTGCCCGGCCATGGGCGCGCGACGCCATCGACCAGCGCATCATCGATGAAGCGCGCGCGGGCACGTCGAAACTGATTGATTCCGAAGACGAAATGGGCGGCTATCCAATCCGCCCCGCCGTGACCAAGCCTTTCAAAGGCCACATTGCCGCTTAGAAAATCACCTTAAAACCAGGGAACAATGCCAATGACCACCAATCGCCGGGATGCCTTGAAATCAGTTGGGTTGAGCGCGCTGCTGTTTGGCGGCGCCGGAGCGGCGGAAGCCGCGACCACAGCCAAAAAGCCGGCTGGTCCGCCCACCTGGGGCAAGACCTTTGAGGGCCAGCGCAAGGCCGATCTCGGCAACGGCACGTTCCTCAATCCGATCCTGGCGGGCGACCATCCCGATCCGGCCGTCATGAAGGACGGCGAAGACTATTACATGACGTTTTCGTCGTTCGACGCCTATCCGGGCATGATCATCTGGCATTCGAAGGATTTGGTGAACTGGACCCCGATTACCGCCGCGCTCAAGACCAATATCGGCTCGGTGTGGGCGGTGTCGCTGTCCAAGCACAACGGCCGTTATTTCCTGTATATTCCGACCAAGGCAAGTTCGCCCGGCACCAAGACCAGCATCTATGTCATCTGGGCCGACTCGATCACCGGTCCGTGGTCGGAGCCGATCGATCTCAACCTGCCGCGCCACATCGACCCGTGCCATGCGGTCGGCGAGGACGGCTCGCAATGGCTGTTCCTGAGCGGCGGTGACCGCGTCCGCCTGTCGGACGATGGCCTGCAACGCGCCGGCGAGCCCGAGCATGTCTACGATCCGTGGCACTATCCGGAAGAGTGGGACGTCGAAGGCTTCTCGCCCGAAGGCCCGAAGGTGCTGCGCCACGGCGATTATTTCTACCTGATCCTGGCGGTCGGCGGCACGGCCGGTCCGCCGACGGGTCACATGGTCATCGCGGCGCGCTCGAAGTCGATCCACGGCCCATGGGAAAACCATCCGCGCAATCCTCTGGTCCGCACCACCTCGCTGACGGAAAAGTGGTGGTGCCGCGGTCACGCCACGGTCATCGAAGGCCCGACGGCCGGCGATTGGTGGGGCATCTATCATGGCTACGAAAACAGCTTCTGGACCCTGGGCCGTCAGGCCCTGCTGGCGCCGGTCAGCTGGTCTAAGGACGGCTGGTTCGACTTCGGCGGTGGCGACCTGTCGAAGCCGATCGCCAAGCCGAAGGGCGCTCCCAAAGCCGCTCAGCAGCACGGCATTGCCCTGTCGGACGATTTCACGACCGACCGCACCGGGATCGTCTGGAACTTCTTCCAGCCCAAGCCGGACGAATCCAGCCGCATCCGCCGCGAGAACGGCGTGCTGCACCTGAAGGCATCGGGCACGGCGCCTAAGGATTCCTCGCCGCTGATCATGGTGGTCGGAGACCCGGCCTATGAGATCGAGTGCGACATCGAAATTGACCCGAACACCCGCGCCGGTCTTCTGCTGTTCTACGACCATCAGCTCTATTGCGGCCTCGGCTTCGATCCGAAGAACTTTGTCACGCACCAGTACGGCATCGAACGCGGCCGTCCGGCCAATCCGTACGGTACACATATGAAGATGCGCCTCCGGAACGACCGCCACATCGTCAGCTTCCATACTTCGGCCGACGGCAAGGTCTGGAAGCGCTTCGACCGCGGCATGGAAGTGTCCGGCTACCACCACAATGTCCGCGGCGGTTTCCTGATGCTGAAGCCCGGCTTCTACGCGGCGGGTGAAGGTGAAGTCCGCTTCAAGAACTTCATCTATCGCGCCTTGGCGTAATCAGGAGAGGGGGCAACATGTTGAAAGCACTTTTCCTGGCGGCGGCCATGGCCGGTCTGGCGACGACTGCCTATGCCGTCGAAGTGAAGGTCTCGCACGAGGCTGGCGCGCAATACCAGACCGTCCAGGCGGCGGTCGATGCCCTGCCGGCCGAAGGCGGCGACGTCCTGATCGCGCCGGGCACCTATCGTGAGAAGCTGGTCGTCGCCAAAAACGGCGTCCACTTCAAAGGCACCGGCGCCAAGCCCGAGGACACCGTCCTGGTCTATGGCGACGGCGCCAGCACGGCTGGCGGGACCTTCAAGTCGTCGAGCATGAATGTTTCCGGCGACGATTTTCACGCCGACAACCTGACCATCCAGAACGACTACTGGCTGAACACGGATAACAAGCCGTCGCAGGCGGTGGCCCTGTCGGTGACCGGCGATCGCGCCGTCTTCACCCATGTCCGGCTGCTTGGCCACCAGGACACGCTCTATGCCAACAAGGGCCCGCAAGGCCGGATGTCGCGGCAATATTACTCTGACTGCTATATCGAAGGCCATGTCGATTTCATCTTCGGCAACGCCAAGGCCTACTTCCAGAACTGCCAGATCCACGGCCTGCCGCACGTCAGCGTCATGTACACCGCCCAGAGCAAGAACACGCCGACCGACGACAGCGCCTATGTCTTCGATCACTGTAAGCTGACGACGCAGGACCCCAACGCCACCGACGTGTCGCTGGGCCGCGCCTGGCGGACCTATGCGACGGTGATCTACCTCTACACCGACATGCAGGCGCCGATCATCAAGGCCGGCTGGCGGGAATGGACGCCGGGCAAGACCAACACCCTGCCGTTCGCCTATTATGCCGAGTACAAGTCGACCGGCCCCGGCGCCAATCCGACCGGCCGCGAGCCCTATAGCTACCAGTTGACCGACAAGCAGGCCGAAAGCTGGTCGCTCAACAACTTCTTCAAGGGCGATGTCGCCTGGATACCACAAGCTAAATAAACCCATAAAAACAGGGACTAATGCCATGAAAACCACCCTTTTTGCCGCAAGTCTGCTGAGCCTGGCCCTGGCTGTTCCAGCTTTTGCCGATCCCTCGATCAAGCCGACGGTCGTTCCGCCGGTAAAGCCCGCCGAAGTACCGGCGATCACCGATGCGACCCAGCGCGCCGCCATCAAGCACATCACGCCGAAGAAGATCATCCTGGTTGGCGACTCCACCACCCAGGTCGGCAGCGGTTGGGGCGGATCGTTCTGCGCCAACCACCTGACGTCGTTCGTGTCGTGCATCAATCTGGCGCGCGGTGGGCGAGGGACGTTCGACTACCGCGCCGAAGGGTCGTGGGACATCGCGACGTCGGAAATGAAGACGCCGGGTTACACCCAGATCTACGTGCTGATCCAGTTCGGCCACAACGACCAGCCAGGCAAGCCGGGCCGTTCCACCGACCTGTACAAGGAATATCCCGATAACCTGCGCCACTACGTCAACGACGTGCGAGCTGCCGGCGCCATTCCAGTGCTGGTAACGCCGCTGACCCGCCGCTCGTTCAAGGACGGTTCGCTGCAGAACGATTTGGAAGCCTGGTCGGAAGCCGTGCGCGGCGTCGCCAAGGAAATGAACGTACCGCTGGTCGACCTGAGCGCCGCCTCGGTTGCCGCCGTTCAGGCCATGGGTCCGGTCGAGGCCATCAGCCTGGCCGAAACCGCGCCGCCGCAGGTGGTGATCGACGCCGCCAAGACCGGCACGACTATCGGCGCGCCGAAGCCGCCCGCTCCGGCGACCCCGGCCGCCCCGGTCACGCCGCCCGCGCAAAGCACTGAAGTGGTGGTGACGCCGCAGGGCCATCCGACCGTGGTGTTCGATTATACGCACCTGGGTCCGAAGGGGGCTGACTTCTTCTCGGCCATGGTGACCATGGAGCTGGCCAAGGCCGTGCCGGACCTGCGCAAGGACCTCGTCCAGGAACTCTATCCGCCTTATAAATAAGCCGCATCTGCGCCGCTTTCACCTGACTGTTATTTGTCCTCCGAGAGGAATCTATCGATGACCATCGATCTCAGCCGACGCGCACTTCTTGGCACCGCCACTGCTGCCCTGGGTCTGACCGCCGCCACCGTTACACAAGCCGCCGATAAGGCCGATCCGCTCGCCGTGCCGGACGACAACTGGAACCTGTGGCTCGATCGCGAAGCCAAGTGGCAGGACGATCCCGTCTATCTGCCGGACGACGTGCCGGCGATGAGCAAGCTGCCGCTCAATCCGCCGACCGGCGGCTGGGACGCGCTGTACAAGGGGAACCCTCAGGACAATCTGCGAATGACCGTGACCCTGCCGACGACTGTCGAGCAGTTCTACTGGGGTCAGTTCCAGAAGCGCCCCTACAACGCCAATGAATACAAGTACGCTACCGACGATCCCATCCCGCAGAACGGCGCCTATGTCGGCGTGTCGTGGTGGTGGCGGTCGATCGACATCCCGGCTTCGGCCAAGGGCCAGCAGGTGTGGCTGCGTATCCGTGGCGCCCGTCTGCGCGCCGAAGTCTTCCTGAATGAGCAACTGGTCGGCTATTCGATCATGTCGGAGCTGCCGATCCACTGCGACCTTACGGCTGCCATGAAGCCCCGCCAGCCTAACCGCCTGGCTATCCGCATCTCCAATCCGGGCGGCGGCTATGACTGGAAGGACGCCGTGACGATCGAGATGGGCGGGGTCAAGTTCTTCCCCGGTCACGGCTATGGCGGGTTGGACCGCGGCATGACCTTGAGCGTTCACCCGGCGACTTTCCGGATCCGCACAGCCTATGTACTCAACCGGCCGGAAGACCGCACGGTCGACGGTTTTGTCGAAATCAGCCAGGCGCAACTGCCGAGCAATCCGCAATCGCTGAAGTCGAAGTTGACCGCTCAGGTCGTCGATATCGCAGGCAATCCGGTTAAGGCCGACGTCACGGTCGGCGATGTTACGATCAAGAATGGCGCCATTCTGGCTCAGGTGCGCGTGCACGCACCGGATGCCAAGCTGTGGGACCTCGACACGCCCAACCTCTATTTCCTGCGCCTGACCTGGACGGACGGCAAGGCCAGCGACACAGCTACGGTTCGCTTCGGCTTCCGCTGGTACACGATCGATGGTCTCGGCAAGAATGCCCTGCTGCGGCTCAATGGCCGTCGCATCAAACTTTATTCGGCGATTTCCTGGGGCTTCTGGGGCTATAATGCCCTGTGGCCGACCCCGGAACTGGCCAAGCGCGAAGTCACCGCGGCGCAAGGTTTGGGCCTTAACTCGCTCAGTTTCCACCGCAACATGGCCAAGCCGGAAGTCCTCGATCTCCAGGACGAAATGGGCCTGACTCGGACCATGGAACCGGGTTCCGGCAAGCAGGCCGTTGGCAAGCTTTTGAAGCCTGGTCAGACGCTGTCGAAAGCCGAACAATTCGCCCGCGACTACATGGTCGCGCGCTGCAAGATCATGGTCGAAACCTTCCGCTCGCACCCCAGCGTGCTGCAATACACGCTGCAGAACGAGATCGGTGCTGACCTGGCCAATCCGGATGTCGAGAACGTGCTGCGTGTCATGCATGCTGCCGACCCGAGCCGGACCGTCATCCTCAATGATGGGTTCGTGGCGCGTGGCGCGGCTCAGGCGATGCTGGTGCCCTACAGCGATCACTATTACCGCTCGGACGTCGAAAAGTGGGGCGGTTGGTGGAGCCAGCACCAGAGCGCCGGCGACCAGTGGTACGACAAGTTCTATGTCGACAAGGATCACATGGTCCACCACGAGACCACGCCCGAAGCCATCATCGAATTCGGTGAAATGGAAGGCTGTGCGGTCGGTGATAACCATGTCAAGATGATCGCCGACATCATGCAGCATGGCGGTAAGTCCTATGATCTTCAGGACCACCTGGATATCGTCGCGGGCTATAACACCTTCCTCGACAAGTGGGGTTTCCGCCAGGCTTTCCCGAAGACCGAGGACCTGTTCCTGTCGATCGGCGCCAAGCAGTACGGCTCCTGGCAGGAATATATGGAAAATATCCGCATCGGCGATCAGGTCGACATGTCGGCGATCTCCGGTTGGGAATCGACCTCGATCGAAAACCATTCCGGCATCGTCGACAACCTGCGCTATTTCCATGGCGACCCGAACCTGATCCGCTCCAGTCTGCTCCCGGTCCGTCCGGTCGCCAAGCAACGCAAGAAGACCTACGCAGTTGGCGAAAAGGCGTCGCTGGACGTCTGGTTGCTCAATGACACGGCCAAGACCGTCACCGGCAAGATGAGCCTGAGCGTGGTCGATCCGGACGGCCAGGCGACGGCCATCGCCAGCTATGATGCGCCGGCCAATGTGGCGGATCAGTTTTCCTATCTGCTGGCCGAAAACGTCGCGACGCCCGCCTTCACCAAGCCGGGCCTTTACAAGGTTCGTATCGAGTTTTCCGGAAAACCGGAAGTTACTTTCGCCCGTGAGCTTTGGGTTGTCGACACCGCCGTCAAGCCGTGGAAAAAGACACCGAAAATCGCTCTGTCCGGCATCGCCAATTCGCTGCGTGCCATGCTGGGCACATTGTCCGGCGTAACGTTCGAAGACTTCAAGCCCGGTCAAAAGTATGACGGCATCATCGCTTCGGGCCTCAAGGCCGACGAAATCGCCAAGCGCCAGGTGGGGGATGTTACCGGTAACGAGTCACCGTCAAAAACGGCCAAGCCGGTCCTGGTCGCCGGTGAATTGCCGCCCGAAGTGCTCGATGCGGTTAAAAAGGGCCTGCCGATCCTGGCCATGGTGCCGGACGATGGACTGGCCGACGGTGTCGCTAATCAATTATCAAAGCTCGGTTTTTTCACCTATGAAGGACAGGTGGGGGATCTGCGGGCGCCGTGGATGGGCAACTGGAATATTCTGCGCAAACACGCCCTTTTCGACGGAATCCCCGTTGACATGGCAGCGGGCCTTCTGCACCAGATTCCGGGCCAGCCGTCGAACGGGCTCCTCGTTGACGGCGATGGCGTCGAAATCATCGCCGCCTACAGCCGCGATCATGACCGCAAGCTGGGCGCCGCCTCGCTCATTTCCAGGAAAAACGGGATGCGCGCGCTGGTGCACCGGCTGCCCGACATGGCCGAGCCGCTGCAGAAGCGATTCCTCCTCAACGCCGTGGGATGGTTAGCCCAGGGCTAATAGTTCCGGGAAATCAGAATTATGGATCAGGTCATTTGCGTCGAGCCGGGCACCCTTCGTTTCGAGCAGGCGCAACGACCTGAACGTAAGCCCGATGAGGTGCTGCTGCGTGTCCGGCGCGTCGGCATCTGCGGCACCGATCTGCATATCTTCAAGGGCCAGCAGCCTTTCCTCAGCTATCCGCGAGTCATGGGCCACGAACTGGCCGGCGAGGTGGCCGAGGCGCCGGCCGGCAGCCGGTTCAAGGAAGGCGACAAGGTCTGCGTCATCCCCTACATGGCGTGCGGACAGTGTGCCGCCTGCCGTAAGGGCAGGGGCAATGCCTGTATGAACATCCAGGTGCTGGGCGTCCACACCGACGGGGGCCTGCGCGAATATCTGCCGGTGCCGGAACGCTTCGTCATCGACGCCGAAGGCTTGACGCTCGATGAGGCGGCCATGGTCGAGTTCCTGGCAGTCGGCTACCACGCCGTGCGTCGCGCCGATGTGCAGCCCGGCCAGAGCGTGCTGGTCTCCGGCGTCGGCCCGATCGGCATCGCGGCCGCCCTGTTCGCTCGACTGAAGGGCGGCGAGGTGACGGTGATCGATACGCGCCAGGACCGGCTCGATTTCGCCCGCGAACAACTCGGCGCCTCGCACGCGCTGATGGTGGGAGAGGGGATCGCAGATCGCCTCAAGGACATCCACAAGGGCGACGGCTTCGACGTCGTGTTCGACGCCACCGGCGCCCCCAAGGCCATGGAGGCCGGCTTTGGCTATCTTGCCTGGGGCGGCACCTATGTGCTGATCAGCGTCGTGGCGGCCGACATTACCTTCAATGATCCCGAATTCCATAAGCGGGAATCGACCCTGATGGGCTCGCGCAACGCCACGCACGAGGACTTTGCGGCGGTGATCGACGCCATGCGGGCCGGCCTGGTGCCGACGGCGGCGCTCAACACGCACAAGGTCAAGCTGGCTGACCTGCCCGCCGCCTTGCCCGAATGGACCAGCGGCGGGGCAGGGGTGATCAAGGCGATCGTCGACGTAGGTTAGTCTTTGGGCGCGACCAGCGGTGTAGCCACCGGCACCTCACGGTCGACCGACAGCTTGCCGTCGGCATATTTCAGCTCGGCGACCTGAACGACCGTGCGCTGGTTCCAGTACGGATCGGCCTTGGCCTCGGGCTCGTTGCCCTGGTGGACGAAGTAGTAGATGTAAGCATGGTCGCCGTTGACGATGACGTCCGGATGCTGGCCCTTACCGCGGTCGGTCGGCTGGGTGCCGGGTTCCTTCAGGATGTGGTCTTCCTGAACCGTCCAGTTGGCCGCATCTTCCGAACGCAGCACCAGCAGGCCGTCCCACTTGTCGGCGACCATCCAGTAATAGCCCTTGAAGACAAACACCTTCGGCCCTTCGGCATTGGTGTCCAGGACCGGCTTGTCGAGGACCTTCGTCCAGGTTTTCAGGTCCGGGCTGTCGATGGCAAAGATGCGCGATCCGGCGCGCTCGTCCTTGTACCACAGGCGATAGCCGCCGTTCGGGAGCTTGATGACGCTGGCGTCGATGACCCGCTCGGAGCCGGGCGACAAGGTGTCCGAGCAGCTCCACGCTTTGAGGTCCGGGCTGGTCAAGTGGACGATCTTGCTGGTCGCGCCGCCGCCCCACTTGTGGAAGACGCCCGGCACGATGGTCAGCCACATGTGATAGGTGCCGGCTTCGTAATAAAGCTCCGGCGCCCACAGGGTTTCGCCGGTGCATTCGGCGGGGAATTGCGCCACGCCCTTGTATTTCCACTTCAGCCCATCTTTCGAGGTGGCCATGCCGATCGGCGTGGCGTGCACCCAGGCGACGTCCTTCGGGTCCGGCAGCTTCAGCGTCGCCCGCCGGTTGGTGTAGAACATCGTCCACACATGCTTCTTGCGGTCATAGACGGAAGAGACGTCGGCGGCGCCATCATAGACCGGATCGCGGAAAAGCGGCTTTGGAGCTGCTTGGGGCGCCGGCGCGGCCAGGGCAGGGGCTGCCACGAACAGCAGGCTTAAGAGGACGAGCAAGCGGCGCATTTGTGGCCTTTCTTATGAAATTTCCCTGGCCCTAGAGGCTTATTCTATTTGTATGACAAAAGCAACGCGCAGCTCGCAACCTGAAGAAAAATCACGATCCTGCATTTATCTGAAACTGATGTTTACGCAGCGGACTCATGGCGAGTCCTGATGCCGCTGCTCATATATTGTTAAACATACTGGTTTAAGGTTTGCTCATGATGTCGAGCCAGAACGCCGCATTTTTCCGTGATGAACTGATCACGCTGTTGCCCACCGTCAGCACGCTTTTGGCGTCGCTTGCGATCGCAGCCATATTGCCGCGCCATTTCCTCTTTCTGATCTGCCTGCTGTGCATGGCCTTTTTCACGGCCGCGCTGCTGTCATTCCTGCCGCCGGTGCGGGAGGCCAAGGCGCGCCTGGTCGCCGCCCGTCATATCGCCGACGGTACGCCTTAAGGCTTGGCCGCCGGCTTGGGATTGAGCAGAGCGTCAGCTTTCGCGCGTTCTTCCGCAGTTAACTTAGGTTCGAGTTGCGCAATCGCCGCATCGGCCTTTTCGTGTCCGCTTTCTCCCGCCAGCTTGAACCAGACATAGGCGAGGGCGTTGTCGGCCGGGCCGCCTTCGGCGCGGACGAGCATGGCCGCCAGGCTGAACATGGCGTCAGCATTGCCTTGCCGGGCGCTGGCTTCAAACAGCTTGCGAGCTGTTTCCAGGTTTTTCGGAACGACTTCGCCGGTGTAGAAATAGGTTCCGAGCGAGAATTGCGCGTCGGGCTGGCCCTTTAACGCGGCTTCCTTGTAATAGACGACGGCGGTCTTCTGATCGACTGTGGCGCCGCCCTCGCCGAAGTCATACATCCGGCCGCAGGCGAACAGCGCGTTGGCATTGCCGCCCTTGGCGGCCTGCAGCATCCAGGCGCCGGCCGTGATCTTGTCCTGGGGCACGCCGTCGGCGCCGTTATAATAGATGACGCCGAGTTCATATTGCGACAGGGCGTAGCCGACTTCGCCGGCCTTCTTGAAGTAGGTCACGCCCTTGGGCACGCTTTTTTCGCCGCCGTAGCCGTATTCGTACATCGTGCCGACAACGTGCGTTGCCGGTATGTAACCGAACTTGTCGGCCTTCATGTACCAGGACCGCGCCTGTTGCGGGTCCTTCGGCACGCCGAGGCCGGCCATATATATCTTGGCCAGCCCCACGGCGGCGTCGGATTTTGGATTGGCGTAACCCGGATTCTTCGGGTCGAAACGTTGTTCCTCGCCCGGGGCGAATTTACCCTCGGCCACCTTCTTCAACCAGACAATAGCCTGCGTCGAATCCTTGGCCGTGCCGATACCCAGCAGGTACATCTTACCGGTCATCAGGGCCGCTTCTTCATAGCCCATTTTTTGATAGGAAAACTGGAACAGGCTTAGCGCTTTTGAATAGTCCTTTGCGTCGTAGGCGGCAAAGGCGTCCTGCAGCGAATGGTCCTTGCGGGCGATATAGTTGCGTCCGGCGGCGAACAGGGTGTCGCTTTTGTCGCAGGCGCCGGCCTGGGCAGGCTCACCGGTGTCGGCGGCATTAAGAGCGTTGGCTGTGGCGATGGAGGTGTCCTGCGATGCGTCGCCAAACGGGCTGGTGTCCCGGAACCGGTTGCCCGGGACGTTCGGATCGGTCGTGTCGGTGCCCGGCGCCTGGTTCGTCGTTTCGTCGGCGCCGAAGTCACGCAGATAGTCCTGGGTGATGTCGTCGTTCGCCGGATCGTAGGCGTTCATGAAGCCGCACGACGCTGCAGTATTGGTTTCGATCCGGGCCATTTCCGCGGCGGCGGCAGAGGTGGTGCGCTTCTTGCCGATGATCGTGACGGTCTGGCTGTCCTGCGAATCGGCGGGAGGGCTGCTGGTAGATTGGGCCGGCGCCGGCGTGCTCTGGGTTTGCCCTATAGAGGGGAGGGCCGGCAGCAATGCCAGAACCGCGCACAGGCCATACGCGTATTTGCGCTGAAAAACCGGCATATCCACCCCTCGTGTTTTTTTCCGTTTATAAGACAGTTATCATATAACGGCCAGCCGGAATATTTCCGGCGAAATCATTTTGTCTGCAAGCACAATATCGGACGATATCCATTTCTGCACGGGTAAATCTTACCACGACCGCTGGCAAGCGTTGACATGGGTGCGGCGTCACGCGGCTACACACGAATTGCGCCTAATAAAGGTTATGGGAAATTATGAGCTGCCGGGTTTTACCCGTCCAGCAGACCGGGCCGGTCAGGCGAAACCGCATAGCGCTTCAGCAGGCTGATCTGGCCGCCGGGCGTCGTCACCTTGTCCATCACCTTGATGTCGGTCAGCCAGGTCTTTGCGCTGATGTCGTGGACATGATAGCCGCGCTGGCTGTTGAGCAGCTTCAGGTTCGGATTGTAGCGCTGCCAGTTGTCCTGCTTCTGGTGGCCAAGCACACCGTCGCGGCCCGATGAAATCGAGGTCGCCAGGAACTCGGTCGCTGCCGCCGGACCGTCGGGCGCTTCGTCGCGCACCGGTACCATGCCGACAAAGTTCTCATGCGCATCGCCGGTGGCAATGATGACATTGCTGAGCTTGCGGTCGGTGATCGCCTTGACCAGGCGGTGCCGTGCCGGCGCGTAGCCGTTCCAGTTGTCGTCGCTGTAGTCGGGCTGCGCCGCGCCCGGATTGCGGCTGTCGAGCGGCATGACCAGCACTTGCTGGGCGATCAGGTTCCAGGTGGCTGTGTTGGTGAGGCCCTTGTTCAGCCAGGCTTCCTGCGCGGCGCCCATGATGGTGGTCGTTTCAGGCGTCTGCGGTCGGCAGCCCGGCAGATTGTTGGCCCGGCACGGCTGCTTATCGCGATAGCCACGCGTATCGAGGACGTGCATGCGCACCAGGCGGCCGTAGTCCAGGCGGCGGTACATGGTCAGGCCCGACGGTTTCGGGAACATGCTGAGCCGCACCGGCGAATTCTCGTACCAGGCCTGCATGCCAACCAGCTTGCGCAGGGCAAAGACCTCCGGGGGTGTGTCGTCCTGGTCGAAGGCCGAGGCCCAGTTGTTGTCGATTTCGTGGTCGTCGAACGACATCAGAAAAGCCGCCGAGGCGTGCGCCGCCTGCAGGTCCGGATCGGTCTTGTAGAGTGCATAGCGGCGGCGATAGTCGTCCAGGCTATAGATCTCGCCGCCGATGTGCTGGCGCACCGCGTTGGGATTGCTTTTGCCTTCGTAAATGTAGTCGCCGTAGTGGAAGATGGCGTCGAGATCCGGCTCCTGGCTGAGATGGCGCCAAGCGGCGTAATAACCGTCTTCCCAATTCTGGCAGCCCGCCACACCCAGGCGGACGCGGTTCGGCATCGCGCCTGCTGCCGGGGCGGTTTTGGCCGTGCCGGTCGGGCTCAATTCGCCCCCTGCCCTGAACCGGTAGAAATAGGGCCGGCGCGGGCTCAGGCCGGATATCTCGACGTGGACGCTGTGGCCAAGCTCCGGGCGGGCCAGCGCCGTGCCGTTGCGCACCACCTTGGTGAACAGGTCGTCCTCGGCCACTTCCCACTGCACCGGCACGGTGACCATGGGCATGCCGCCATGTTCATCGACCGGCTTGGGCGCCAGGCGTGTCCAGATAACAAAGCCGTCAGGCCATGGATCGCCTGACGCCACGCCCAGCGCAAACGGCGTGCTGTCGAACTTCAGGTCGACCGGCTGCGCGGCGCGCGCCGGGCTGACGCCGATACCGGAGATGATGGCCAGGCTCCCGGCGAGGCTCAGGAAGCGGCGGCGGCTGGTTTCGCGAAGGATCATGGCATGGCTCCGGACGGGCAATCTCATCATCAAAACGGAGCCGTATGACAATCGCGCCACGGGTTCAGGCAAAAACCGCCATGTCATTAAAAATTCATGTGGCGGGCTCTGGGCTGGATTGCGTTTATCCATTAGCGCATGCCGCGAATTAACCGTCGAATTTTCCTTGTCTTCTATGTCTGAGCCGGAACCTGAAAACATAGTCCGCCTGCCGGGACAGGCCGAGCGCGCCAGTGCGGCGACGACACGGGCCCTGGCCGAAGTGATGCGGGCCTATGACCGGCGGCTGTCGCGCTACCTGCTGCGTAAACTGCCGCCTGACGACGTGCCCGATGCCCTGCAGGAGGTGTATAGCCGCCTGACGCGCATCCTGGGCGCCGATCCGGAGGCCAGCCTGTCGGCGGCCTATGTCTTCAAGACCGCCGACTCCATCGTCCGCGACCAGTACCGCCGCCAGCGCGTCCGCCAGCACAGCCAGCATGTCGAGATCGAGGATCATATCCCGGCGCAAGCCCCCTCCCCGTTTGAAAACCTGCTGTGGCGCCAGAACCTGGGCCGCGTCCGCCAGGCGCTCGACAGCTTGCCGCAGGTGCAGCGGCGCATTCTTCTGCTACATCGCCTCGACGGTATGAGTTTGCCGGAAGTCGCCCAGGAGCTGGGCGTGCCGCTGCGCACCGTCGAACGTCACCTGAGCCGCGCATTAGCCGCGTGCCGCATAAAACTGGAGGAGGCCGGATGGGCCAGCACAACATGACGGATAAGGACCGGCACAAGCATCTGGAAGATGCCGCCGCCCGCCTGATCCGCCGCAAGACTTTTGAGGCGCCGCGCGACGCCGACGAGCAGGCGGTCGCGGAGACCTGGGATGCGCTGGCGCTTCTGGCCGAAGACAAGGCGATCCTGGCCGAACTGCGCACGCCCTACCGCGCCCAGTGGTGGCAGCGCACGGACGTGGTGCGCGCCGCCGCCGGCGGGCTTGTTGCCGCGGTCCTGGTCGCCGGTGTCGGTATTTCCGTGCTGACCGCGCCGCAGGAATACCGCACGAAAATCGGCGAACAGCGCCTGATCCAGCTGGCTGACGGCAGCCAGGTGACGCTGAATACCGGCAGCCGCATCGCCGTGCGCATCGACGGCCACAAGCGCCGCGTCGAGCTCAAGCAGGGCGAGGCCTATTTCGATGTCGCCAAGCTTAACGGCGTGCCGTTTGTCGTCGAAAGCGGCGCCAGCGAGGTCCGGGTCACGGGCACGAAATTCAACGTTCGTCACACCGACGATTCCGACCGCGTCGACCTGATCGAAGGCCGCGTGCTGGCGGGAGCGCACGCCGCCAGCCAGCCGGCCGACGCCGCCGTGCTGACCGCCGGTCAGGCCGTCGTGCTCGACAAGAGCGGCCTGGTGCGCTGGCGCGGCGAAGCGCAGGTGGCGCGGGTCGACAACTGGCGGCGCGGCCGGGTCTATTTCAGCGAGACGCCGCTGCGTGAAGCCGTGGCCGACATGAACCGCTATACCCAGACGCGGCTGGTCATAACCTCGCCGGGCGTTGCCGACATGCCGGTCAGCGGTGTGTTCCGTGCCGGGTCGTCGGAAAGCTTCGCGCGCGCCCTCTCCCTCGCCTACCCGCTGCGGGTGCAGGCGCGCGGCGATGTCATCGAAATTTCACAGAACAATCACAATAATTTATAGATAAGGGCGCCTAGCCACAGCTCAACATGAAGAGTTTGTGACATGTGGCGGCGCCGTCATCAGACAGCGTTACTGTTAGCTTAAGGGTGTTTGCGAGAACACGGTGGGCAGAACACAGTGGCGCTGAGTAAATCCTTGCGGATCGGGCGTAGACCGGGCTGGCGCGGCGTTGCGTCATTGGCCCTGTGGTGCATGTTCGCCTCCGTGCCGGCCGGGCTGGTTCCCGCCCTGCCCGCCTGCGCCGAAAGCGTACGCCGCTTCGACGTGCCGTCCAGACCACTGGCCAATGCGCTGTCGCAACTGGCCGACCAGGCCGGCGTCCAGGTCGCCTTTGTCACCGCCGATATGCGCGGCCGCCGCAGCCGTCCCGTGCAAGGGGCGATGACGGCGTCCCAGGCCTTCCGGCTGGCCGCCGGTGACAGTTACGAAGTGGTGGCCAGCGTGGCCGAAACCTATGTCGTTCGCCGCCGTCCCCTGCCCCAACCGGTGGACCATCCGCAGCCGCGCCCGGCGGCACAGGCCGAGCCTGTCACCGCCGAGGTCATCGTCACCGCCCGCATGAGCCCGGTGGCCCGCACCCGCCTCGATTCCAGCTACGCCGTCACCCGGCTGGACAGTAACCTGATCGACATGTCGGGCAGTTTAAGCGCTGCCGATTTGCTCAAGGCGGTGCCCGGCCTGTGGGTCGAATCCTCCGGCGGCGAAGCGTCGAATAATATCCGTGCCCGCGGCATTCCGCGCGACGGCTATTCGTCGCTGGCCGTGCTCGAGGACGGTTTGCCGGTGCAGCACGATCCCGGCCTGGGCTATCTCAATGCCGACCAGTCGTTCCGCATCGACGACACCTTGCAGGCGGTCGAGGTGGTGCGCGGCGGCCCTGCGGCCATTTTCGCCTCGAATGCGCTGGGCGGTCTGCTCAACCTGATCCCGCGCACCCCACCGGAGCATCCGGAATTTCGCCTGCGTGTCCAGGGCGGCGACGGCGATTACCGCCGTGTCGACCTGTGGGGTGGCGGGCCGGTTGGCCAGTGGCAGGTGGCGGCGGGTGGCTTCTACCGCAGCGACGACGGCCTGCGCCCCACCGGCTATACCGCCGACCAGGGCGGGCAATGGCGCATCACCGCGCGGCGCGCCTGGGATTGGACGACGCTCACGCTCGACTACAAGCACCTCGACGATCAGGTTGCGTTCTACCTGCCGGTGCCGCTGCAACTGACGCCGGGCGGCGACATGGAACCGGTCGCCGGGTTCGATGCCCGCTACGGCACGCTGGCGGGCCCGGATACGGCGGCGGCGCGGCTGCTTGATGCGCAGGGCAAGGCCTATCCGTTCGATCTCAGCAAGGGCACTCAGGTCCATCTCGACCAATATACCGCCAAGGTTAGCCACGACTTCGACAACGGTTTCACCTTAAGCGAAAGTCTGCGTTACCGGCGTTCGAAAACCTGGCGCAACGGCCTGTTTCCCGGCTATCCCAACCCGGCCCAGGACAAGCTGAAATCCTACCTGGCGGCGGCGCAAGCCATCTATCCGCAGGCGGCAAAACTTGGCTTTATTTATGCTGACGGCACACTCTTTTCCGACAAGAACCTGGCGATCGACGCCACCCTGTCATCGGTGCGTATTCCGCTCAACGAGCTGATCAGCGACACGCGTCTGGAAGGCCGGCACGGTGGGCACAATTTCACGCTCGGTGTCTATGTGGCGCGGGTCGACATGCGCATGCAGCGCCTGACCGCAACGACCATGCTTGAGGTCAACGAACAGGCGCGGCGGCTGGATATCGCCGCCTTTGACGCCAACGGTCAAAAGCTCGGTATGATCACGGCGGATGGCATTACCCGTTACGGCGCGCAGTTCGACAACTATACCGGCGCCGAGCGTTCGACGGCCGTCTACGGCACGGACGAGTGGACGATGGGGCCATGGCGGGCCGATGTCGGCATCCGTCTCGAACAGCTCAGGCTGACGGCCGACGTCGAGCAAAGCCAGACCGTCAAAGGCGCCGACGTCGCCCATATTGGCGACGACGCCATCCTGACCGGCACTGGCAAGTTCGTGCGGATGCAGCGCACCTTCCACGGCGACACGGTGTCATTTGGCCTGACCCGGCCGATCGACGACCGCACCCAGATCTACGGCCGCGTTACGCGCACCCAGTACATGCCTAACCTGACCGACCTGACCTCGCCGCCGTCGGGCGATATCCATACCGAGCCCGCGCTTTTATCGGAGATCGGCTTCAAGCACGCCACGCCGCTGAGCGACCTGCACATCGTTGCCTTTTCGACTGCCTTTTCCGGCTACCGTGTCACCGACAATGTCTTCGATGCCGCCAGCAATTCCTATGTGCAAAGGGCGGCCTATGGCGGCACGCTGGCGACCGGCGTCGAGGTCGAAGGCCTGTGGCGGAAACGGCGCGGCGCCAACGGTCCGGACATCGCCGTCAGCGCCACCGTGCAACAGCCGCGTTTCACCCATCTGCGCTATACCGAGCTGGTCTACGGCGTCCCGGTCAGCCGCGACTTCAGCGACAACCACCTGCTGCGCGTGCCGGACGTCATGGCGCGTGTCACCCCGGGCTACGGTTTCGCCCATGGTAAGGGTCGCATCGAGGCGACCGTCGAATATTATGGCGGCCGTTTTGCCGACGCCGCCAATACCGCCCGCCTGCCGGCCTATACCGTGCTCAACGCGGCCTTTCGCTACCAGCTCGGCCACGGCATCACCTTCACGGCCACCGGCGACAATCTCGGCCAGACGCTGGGCCTGACCGAAGGCAATCCGCGCGCCGGCCAGATCGTCAGCGGCGACGCCACCGCCACCTATTTCGCCGCCCGTCCGATCTTCGGCCGCAGCTTCCGGCTGTCGCTGGCCTGGCGGCACTAGAATTCCCACTACGGAGACCTCCCCATGAAAAAGATCCTCGCCGCCTCGCTTCTGCTGGGCCTGTTCACCACTGTGCCCGCCTTTGCCGCGCCTGACGTCGTGCTGAAAGGCCACCTGACCGGCGCCGACCACCAGACCTACAAGGATCTGCCGTTCGAAGTCCCCGCTGGCGTCACCCGCATCACGGTCAAGTTCAGCTATACCGGCCGCGAGCAGAAGGCGACCATCGATCTCGGCCTTTATGATCCCGATGGCTTCCGCGGCTGGAGCGGCGGCAACAAGGCCGAATTCACCCTGGCCGAAAATGACGCCACGCCGTCCTACCTGCCCGGCCGCATCGTGCCCGGCACCTGGAAGCTGATCCTGGGCGTGCCGAACATGCGCAAGGACGGGGTGTCGGACTATGAGGCGGACATCACCTTCGGCCATGCGGACGATCATGTTGCCGTCTCGGCCTTTACCGACAAACCGCTGAAGGCCACGCCGGGCTGGTATCGCGGCGATTTCCATTCGCACAGCGCCCATTCCGATGGCGGCTGCCAGTCACTATCGGGCACTGCTAAAGTCCCCTGCCCGGCCTTCCTGACGCTTCAGGCCGCCAAGGCGCGCGGCCTCGACTTCCTGGCGCTCAGCGACCACAACGCCACCTCGCAGTACAATGTTGAGCGCGAGCTTCAGCCCTGGTTCGACACCCTGTTGCTCATCCCGGCGCGTGAAATCACCACCTTTCAGGGCCATGCCAATATCTTCGGCACGACCGAGTTCGTCCCCTTCCGCCTCGGCACGCCGGAACTGCCTGACATGAAGGCGCTGACGTCGACGGTGCATGCCAAGGGCGCGCTGATTTCGATCAACCACCCGACCTCGCCGTCGGGTGAGATGTGCATGGGCTGCGGCTGGCTGGCCAAGACAGACTACGCCGATATCGACGCCGTCGAAGCCATCAACGGCGGTTCGGTGCGCGGCCAGGGCGGCACGGTCGAGGGGCCGGTCGACGGCATCCCCTTCTGGCAGGCGCGTCTCAATGAAGGCTTTCACCTGACGGCCATCGGCGGCAGCGACAACCACAACGCCCCCGCCGGTCCGGACCAGCAAACGCCCGTTGGCCTGCCGACCACGGTGATCTTTGCCGATAACCTGTCGCAGGCGGCGCTGTTCGACGGCATCAAAAAGGGCCGGGTCTTTGTCGACATGGGGGCCAAAAACGATTCTGGGCCGGACCGCGTGCTCGACCTGAAGGCCACCTATAAAAATAATTCGGCCGTCATGGGCGAAAGTTTGGCGGTCCCGGCCAATGCCGACGTTTTAGTAGAGGCAGAGGCAAATGGCGTCCCCGGCCGCCTGCTGCAAGTCGTTTTTGACGGCGAGGCCCAGTCCACCCTTATCCCCGTGGATGGGCCTCAGTCGAAACTGAGTTTTCATGTGAAACCCAAGGGCCAGGGTGCTCAGTGGGTGCGCGTGAATATTCGCGACGGCAAAGGAAATATTGAGATGATCTCAAATCCTATCTATTTCAATATAGTGAAAAAATAAATAAACCATAATAATACTGTAATATTGACAATATAAACTGCTCTCGCAGCCTTTGCCTGAATATAGACGAGGCAAAGGCACCGCTTTTACTCAAGCCTGCGAGGGACATTATGTTGTTCAATACCAAGTCTGTACTGCTCGCCACTGTGGCGGCGGTCGCCCTGGGTCATGCCGGGGCGGCTTTCGCCCAGGAGGCCACGACCGCTCAAGCCGCGACCAGCGACAATGCCGAAGTCATCGTCACCGGCCGCGCCGGCACTGGCAAGCGCCTGAAGTCGGAAACCAGCTACTCGATCACCAATATCGGCGAAGAAGCCCTGCGTCTGCAGGCCCCGACCAGCGTCACCGAAGCGCTGAAGTCGGTGCCGGGCTTCTGGGTCGAAGCTTCCGGCGGTGAAGCCTCGGGCAACGTCCGCGCCCGCGGCGTGCCGGTCGACGGCTACGGCTCGGTCACCCTGCTGGAAGACGGCATCGCCGTTCAGCACGATCCGGCGCTTGGCTACCTGAACGTCGACCAGGTGTTCCGCGTCGACGAAACCATCGACCGCATCGAAGTGGTGCGCGGCGGCCCGTCGGCCGTCTTCTATTCCAATGCTCCGGCCGGCGCCGTGAACTTCATCCCGCGCAAGGTCGGCCATGAAGCTTCGGGTCTGGTCAAGGCGACGCTCGGCCAGGACGGCCTGTTCCGCACCGATTTCTGGTACGGCGCGCCGATCGGCGAATGGAAAGCTTCGGTTGGCGGCTTCTACCGCAATGAAACCGGCGTCCGCGATCCGGGCTTCACCGGCAACCGTGGCGGCCAGCTGCGCGCCACCTTGTCGCGCGATTTCGACCGCGGCTCGATTTCATTCGACGTCAAGCGCATGGACGACATCGTCGTCTTCTACGCCGGCATCCCGATGCGCACCTATGCCGACGGCAAGATCAAGGCCGTGCCGGGCTTCGACGGCAATTTCGGCACCCTCACCGGTCCGGAAACCTCGATGGCCGACATGAAGATGGGTGACGGCTCGATCTACAACTACGACAACACGCTCGGCACCCAGGTGAAACGCACCCAACTCACCGGTCACCTCGATTTCGAAGTCGCCGATGGCTGGAAGCTGAAGTCGACCCTGCGCTACAACGACACGGCGACGCAGCGTAACGGCATGTTCCCGAACACCCTGCTCAGCGCCGCTTCGTTCCTGACGCAGAATGCCAGCCTGGTCGCCGCCACGCCGGGCGCCACCGCCCTGCAGCTGCGCTACAACTCCACGCCGACCCAGATCTACAACACCCTGACGCAGAACAATAACGGCCTGGTCACGGTTGCCGGCCTGCGCGGCGTCACCATGCCGGTCAAGGAGTTCATGAGCGACAACCAGATCTCGCATCGCTTCGGTGAAAACCACGATGTGACCTTCGGTTACTACTTCGCCCATATCGACGAAAGCTTCTCGCGCTATTCGTCGAGCTACATCACCGACGTGCAGGACAATGCCCGCCTGCTCAACCTGGTGGCGGTCGACGCCTCCGGCGCGGTCGTCAAGGCCCTGACCGAAAACGGCGTGTGGCGTTATGGTTATGAGTGGGAAAACGCTTCGGGCGAGCAAACCACCAACGCGCTCTACCTGGCCGACGAATGGCAGGTGACCCCGGCTCTGCGCATCGACGGCGGTGTACGCTATGAGACGATGACGGCGCGCGGCCGCGTCGAAGGCAAGAAGACGGTCAATCTCGGTACGCTCACCACGTCGCAGATCAACATGGGCAGTGGCACGTTCCTGACCTATGACCGCACCTTCCAGCACACCACCTGGACGCTGGGCATGAACTACCAGTTCGACCGCGCTTCGGGCGTGTTTGCACGCTACACCTCGGCGGCGCGCATGCCGTCGCTGGGTAACTTCATCACCAGCGCGACGGCCGCTCCGGTCACCCAGACCATGGACCTCGGCGAAGCGGGCTATAAGTTCAAGAGCAGCACCTTCGACCTGTTCGCCACCCTGTTCTGGACCGAGTACCACAACGTCTCGTTCAGCAACTACAAGTTCGACCTGATTTCGGGCGTCTCGACGTCGGAAGCGCGCAATGCCGACACCCAGACGACCGGTCTGGAACTGGAAGGTATCTGGCGTCCGGTCGAATGGTTCGACATGTCGGCGACCGCCACCCTGGAAGACCCGAAGTACAAGGGCCTGACCTATATCGACAGCGCCAACAAGCTGCAGGACTTCGACGGCAACCAGCTGATCCGCGTCCCGAAAACCTCGGTCCGCGTCGTGCCGGGCTTCAACCTGCTGGGCGGCGACCTGCGCCTGCAGGCGGCGGTCGAGTATGAAGGCGAGCGTTATGTCGATACGGCCAACTCGGTGCGCCTGCCGGACTACACGGCGGTTAATCTGAGCGCCCGCTGGAACGTCTCCGACAAGCTGGCGCTGTATGCCTATGTCGATAACGCCACCAACTCGCTGGGCCTGACCGAAGGCAACCCGCGCGCCGGTGAACTGGCTTCGGCCGATGCCGGTGCCAACACCTTCATCGCCCGCCCGCTGCTGGGCCGCAACTACCGCGTCGCCCTGATGTACCGCTTCTGATTTTTGGTGTGTCGCGCTTTTTATCCAAAAACCGCGACACACTTTTTGGAAAGCGCTCGTTTACAAGGCAATAGCGTACCTTGTGCCTGACCCCGCTGCCTATTGGGCAGCGGGGTCTTTTTTATTGCCCTTTCAGGCGGCCGGCAAAATAGACGCTGGCACCAAGCAGCAAGAGCAGGCCGATCACCGACGTGCCGTAAGTGGCGTAGATCAGGAACTGCGACCACGGCAGGACCATGCCGCTGAAGTTTTTGAACAGCAAAAGCGCCACCGAGCCGAGATAGCCGCTGGCATCGGCGACATAGATGAAGAACCCTGCCGTGCCGACCACGCCGCTGGCCGCCAGGAAGCGGTCGAACAGCAGGCCGTTGAACGGCGTATAGGCCAAGTAAAGTCCGCCGCCGAGCAGGATCATCCACACGACCGGCCCGACAAAGCCCATCTGGAAGGCCAGGGTCGAGCCGCCGGCCAGGGCCAGACCGATGCCGATCAGCACGAGGTTGGCCATGAAGCCGTTGCGGTTGTCCTTGAACAGCGACAACAGCGCCAGAGCCGACAGCACCACTACGCCGATCGGCAGCTCCGACACGGTGAAAATCTCGGCATTGTCCTTGAAGCCGAGGTCGGTCCAGATCTCCGCGGCAAAGTTGTCGCGGAAGTCGCGCAACGCCGTCAGGCCGACATAGATGATGACCAGCGCCGTCAAACCAATGGCGTAGGACGCAAACGCCTTGCGGCGCGCCAGGGCGTTCATCGGGGCGCGCACGACGCGGGCGGCCTCGTCCTCGGGCGATGGCGGTGGCAGCTGCGACAGGCCCAGCACGCAGACCAGCAGGAGCGGCGTGAAGATCAGGCCGGTGACCGCCGGCATCCAGAATTCGTTGACATAGCCCTGCAGCATCACCCACTTGCCGACCGACTTGACGACGCCGGACGAGACGATGAAGCTGGCGATCAGCAGCGAGCCGAGGATTTCCGACTGGCGCCGTCCTTCGAGGAAGCCGAACACCAGCCCCCAGATCAGGCCCAGCGACAGACCGTTGAAGAACAGGCAGGCGATATTGTACGGCGGCGGCACCAGGGCGAAGGCCGCCAGCATGACTTCGGCAAAGCCAATCAGGAGCAGGATGGCGATGGCGCGCCGGGCGGCGGGCAGCTCGGAAATGATCTTGATGCCAAGCACCTTGGACAGGGCGTAGCCGAACACCTGAAAGATGACGAGCGCGATCTTGTAGTCGACGGTAATGCCGACGCCGAGGACCGCCACATCGGTGAAACTGGCCGCGGTGAACGGCTTGCGGAAGGCGTACATGGCGAAATAGGCGCCGAACGCCATCAGCCCGCCATACAGGGCGAAGACCGGGCCGGGCGCCTTGGCCAGCCAGCGTTGCATGGGGGTCAGTTTCATTGCGCGGCCTCGAATCTGATGGTTTCGGTTATGCCCGGCCGCTCGCCGGCGGCGATGCGCGCTTCCAGCGCCGGCAGCAGGCGGGCGATGTCGGCGACGCTGTCGACCACGATGTCGGCGCCAGCGTCGCTGAGTTGCGTGGCGGATGCGTCGACGCGCGCCTTACGGTCTTCGGATGACAGGGCCATGAAGGCGGCGTGGTCGAGACCGGTGCCGTTGCCGCTGGCCGCCACGCCGATGGTCCAGACCCCGGCTTCACGGCCTTCGCGGATGCCGACCACGGCATCGTCGACCTTGACGCACGCCCGCGCCGGCCAGGCGCCCAGCTCAACCAGGGCCTTCCAGGTCATCAGCGGCGATGGCCGGCCTTCGGCGGTTTCGCCGGCGCATACCACCAGATCGGGCGTGTAGCCCTGTGCTTCGGCGCGCGGCAGAATGGCCTGCATCATGGCGCGGCTGTAGCCGGTGCCGGAGCCGATGCGCACGCCCTTGGCGCGTAAGGTGTTCACCAGGTCGGCGGCGCCGGGGATCAGGTCGGCGGTCTCGGCGGCGGCGCGCATCATGTCGGGGCCAAGCCCCTCCATCAGCCGGTCGAGATCGGCGTCGGAGGGCTCTGTTCCGTGACCTTCGTACCAGGCGGAGCGCTGCGGATCTCGACGGAGAATGGCGCTGATGTGGGCGCGCTTGGCCATGCCCATATCGGCGCGCGCCTCGGCTTCGCTGAGGTCCAGTCCTTCGCGGGCGAACAGGGCTTGCAACGCACGAACCGGCGCCAGGCTGCCGAAATCGACCATGGTCCCCGCCCAGTCGAAGACAAACGCTTTAATGGGTGACACGGAAACCTCCCAAGGACCTGTTTTGAAAACTGGCGAATGTGCGCTCGGCCAGGCCGAAGCTGAGCGACGCCCCGGCGCCGCAAGTGACGACGACCAGACGAACATCCGGCAACGGTTCGTCGATGAGAAACAACCGGTCACGCGCCACGGCGTAGGTGCCGGTCCAGCGCGCCAGCACGGCCGGCGGCGCGCCCAGAACGGTGGCGTATTCGTCAAGGATCAGGTCATCGACCGCTCCGGAAGCGAACGGTTCGGGCGCCGCGTCATAATGATGGCTGTCACCGACGATCAGGCTGCCGTCGGCGCTCTGCGTAACGATCAGGTGGACGCCATTGGCCAGGTGGTCAGGCTTTTCCTGTTCTAGCCGGGCCTTGAGTGCCGCCGCCTCGGCCAGGTCGGCATAGCCCAGGTATCGCACCAGGCCGAGATCGGACATGACCGGCGACGGCAGACGGAACCCCGGATCGGCCAGGCGCAGCATCTGCAGCTGGCAGCGGGACAGGCCGGCCAGGCGCGCGGGAAACAGGGTCTGGAAATCATCGCCGGGGCAGACGATGATGCGCTCAGCGCGAAGTTCGCCATCAGCGAGATAGAGGCAGCCGCTTTCGACGCCGATGACCGCCGTGCCATAGATCACGTCGGCGTCCAGGCTGGCCAGATAACGCGACAGGGCCGGAATGGCATCGCGCGACTCGACGCGCACCTCATGCGGCGAGCGCAACACCCAGCCGCGTGCGGCGAACGGCATGGCGGTCTCGGCCGACGGCGAGACGCGGCAGCCCTCGCCCATTTCAGTCGCCAGAAAAGCGTCCAGCACCGCCTGCGATTCCGGATAGCGGGCGTGCAGGGCCAGGCCGCGCTGCAGGACATCGATACCTGCGGCGGGCGCGATCTCCTGCCACAGCTGGCACGACCGGCGCGCCATCTGCCAGACCTCGCCGCGCTGCTGGCCGGTGACGGTGATGAAGCCGAAATTGCGGATCGACGCCCCGGTGGCGCGCGCCTGGCGTTCGACCAGGGCGACTTTCAGTCCCGACCGCGCCGCCAGCACGGCGTGCGCCAGGCCGATGACGCCACCGCCGACAACCGCCAGATCGTAGCCCCCCCTTACCACCTCAGCCGACCATCGCGCCGATGCCGGGATCGGTACGGCTGGCGCGGCCGGTCTCGACGTGGCCGGCATAGCGGCGCGTCCAGCCCGGTACGGCCGCCTGGGTCAGGCTGAAGTCGTACCATTGATCGGCGGCCGACAGGTCGAACCTCAGATCCAGCGTTTGCCCGGTGGCCACGCTCACAACGCGTTGCGCCGGCAGGGTCTCGCCGCGCGCATAGGCCGGGGCGAAGGCCACGCTTACGACGGTGGCTTCCGGACTCGTATTCTTCAGCGACAGCACGATCTGGCCGGCGGCGTTGTTCTCGCTGACGGTCACATGCACATTTTCCGTCACCGGCTTGTCGTGCAGGCGCAGCGGCCCCGCGAAGTGGCGGTAGAAACCGTTCGGACCATGCACGGCCAGGTCATAGACCTCGCGGTCGTCGCTGACCCACGGATCGGCGGTGTGAGATTGTTTGGTGTCGAGGGTGTAACGCCACGGCCCCATCGGATAGGGCGCATAGTCGTGGACGGTCAGCACCGCCGCTTTCGACCCGGTATTGGCCATGGCGATGGCAAGACGGCCATTGTCGCGCACCAGATCGGCCGTGACACGATACGGCAGGGCGCGCGCCGGACGCTGTTCCTTTGGCTGGCCGCCGAGGGCTTGGGTCGCCGGGATGATCAGGGAAGGCATTGCCGCGGCATGGGCCAGGCGGGCCTTGTAATCGTCGGTCGACGGCAGGCGCAGCGAGGCCATATCCGCATTGGGCTTGCCGAAGTCGAAGGCCGAGGTCAGGTCGCCCGACACCGCCCGGCGCCAGGCACTGATGTTCGGCTCCTGCACGCCGAAGCGCTTTTCCATGAACTTCAGCGTCGAGATGTGGTCGAACACTTCCGAGCAGACATAGCCGCCGCGCGTCCATGGCGACACGATGATGGCCGGAATGCGGATGCCCAGGCCCAGCGGATGCTTGCCGCGAATGCCACCGGCGGGATGGGCGTCGTAGTCCTTGAACTCACCGGCCGTATCGACGCCACTCCAGCCCTGGCTTTCATCGGCCGGCGGCATGGGTGGCAGGATATGGTCGTAAAGTCCGCCCGCCTCGTCGTAATTGATGATGAACACCGTCTTGGCGAACACCTCCGGGTGGTCGGTCAGGGCCTCGATCAGCTTGGCACAGACGTTTTCGCCGTCGGCCGGCGTCCAGCGCGGATGCTCCGACAGGGCCGCCGCCGTGACGATCCACGACACCTGCGGCAAGGTCCCTGCGACGATGTCGGCGCGGAAGGCCTCGACCAGCTGTTCGCCGTCCGAACGCTTGCGGTCGGCGCCGGTCTTGTGCTCCGACACCCAGGAACGGCCGCGTTTGTACAGGTTGGATGACCGGTCGCATGGCCGGAAACTGGCGAAGCAGTGCAGGATGTTGTCGCCGAAATTGTCGTATTCCTGATAGACCTTCCAGCTGACATTGGCCTTTTCCAGGCGCTCGGCATAGGTCGTCCAGGTATAGGCCTGGATTGGCCGGTCCTCGGCCATGTCGGCCGACGGCGTTTCGTCTTCGCCGTAGTTGCTCATGGCCGGATCGCCGCCGACCGTGCCACCGCCGTTGCAGCCCGTCCACAGATGCAGCCGGTTTGGATAGGTCTGGGTCAGGGTCGAGCAGTGATAGGCGTCGCAGATGGTGAAGTTGCTGGCCAGGGCGTGATAGTACGGCAGGTCCTGGCCGCGGAAATAGGTCATGCGGTTGCGCATCTGCTTCGATACGCCCCAGCCGTCGAAATGGCCGCCATTGACGATCGGCACAGCCTCGACATGGCCCTGGTCGCCGCCGCCCATGACATAGGCGTTGGCCGTTTTGGAGTCGGCCCAGTACGGCAGGACATAGCCGTCGGCGTGCTCGTCGCTGGGCTGCTTCCAGACGCTGTGGCCGTTCTGCAGGCGCAACGGCCGCGGATCGCCCTGCCCGCGCACGCCGGCGAAGGTGCCGAAATAATGGTCGAAGGCGCGGTTTTCCTGCATGAAGATGACGACATGCTCGACGTCCATGATCGAGCCGGTGCGGTTCTGCGCCGGAATAGCCATGGCCTTCTGCAGCGAGGCCAGCGAAGCGGCGGACAGGCCGGCGGCGATCAGGCCGCGCCGGGAAAGGGCCATACGTTCATCGGTCATGACGCGCTTCCATTGTGCGTTATAATGATTTGGTATAGACCAGTGATTTGGGGCTGTGTTTTAAATTTTCGTGACAATTTGCCAAAGCATTTGTCGAAGCTTCGGCTGTCTGGTACAGACCAGCTACCGCCGGCCGGTTCCGGTTGTCGTTTTCTTCCGGACTTAAAAGACGAATAATATGACTTCCAGCCTGCGCGCGGTCGCAACCGCCCCTCGTTTTTCCGACGAAATCCTCGAGCTTTACGCCACTCGCGGCGACGCCCAGTACGGCGAGGCGGTCAGCCAGCGCGAACATGCCGAACAGTGCGCCTTCCATGCCCGCCGCGATGGCGCGGACGACGCGCTGGTGATCGCGGCGCTGTTGCACGACATCGGCCATCTGCTGCACAAGTTCGGCGAGGACGCCGCTGACCGTGGCATCGACACCCGCCATGAACGCATCGGCTCGGGCTTCCTGGCACGCGGCCTGCCGGAAGCGGTTACCGCACCCATCGCCCTGCACGTCGCCGCCAAGCGCTATATCGCCACCATCAATCCGGCCTATCTCGAGTCCCTGAGCCCCGCCTCGCTGCAAAGCTTTAACCTGCAGGGTGGCCAGATGTCGCAGGACGAAATCGACGCCTTCCTGGCCGATCCCCGGCACGAAGCCGCGCTCAAGCTGCGCGCCTATGACGAGATGGGCAAGATGGTCGGCGCCGAGATTCCGGCCTTCGCCAGCTATGCGCCGCTGCTGCGGCAATTGTCCGGCGAATAAACCGCCCGCCGGGGTATCAAACGGCGGCGAACTGCTCTAAGGCAGTCCTGTATTCACATTTGCCTTGTCGCGATGTTTTGGCGAAAAACCGCTGACACTTTTTCGCACATCGCTCAGCACGAGCCGCGATATTTATGGTCCAGGACAAGCCGTCCCACCCTTCCACCTGGCTCAAGGCATCGTCTCCACCGGGTGAATCGCACAATTACCTCGATGTCCGCGATGTCCTGGCCGAGCGCATCAAGCACGGCGAGCTGGCCCTGGGCGAACGCCTGCCGTCGGAGCGCCAGATGCAGTCGGGCACCGGCGCGGCGCGCGGCACGGTGCGGGCGGCCCTGTTCCAGCTCGAGGCCGAGGGCCTGATCTATCGTAAGGACCGCAGCGGCTGGTATGTCGCGCCGCCGCCGATCGTCTACGACCCGACGCGCTGGGAAGGCTTCATGTCCTATGTCGGCGCCCAGGGCCGAGAACCGCGCACCGAGACCCTGAGCGTGCGCGACATCACGGCCACGCCGGAATTGGCTCGCATCTTTTCGGTCGCCACCGGTGCGCCGCTGTGCGAGATCCGCCGCCGCCGCTATATCGATGAGCGCGCCGTTCTGGTCGAAACCATCCATGTCGATCCGCACCTGGCGCCGGGTCTGAGCGAGCACAATCTTGACCGGTCGCTGACGGCCGTCCTGCGCGACCACTACGGCGTCACCGTCACCCGCAACCGCATCGAGATGCAGCCGTGCGCCCTCACCCAGGACGAAGCCGCCGCCCTGCGCATCAAGTCCGGCCTGCCGGGGCTACTGGTCAAGCGCATCAGCTCGGATGCCCAGGGCCGCATCGTCGAATACGACCTGGAATACTGGCGTCATGACGCGCTCAAGGTCAGCGTCGACACCCAGGTCGGCTGACTAGTCCAGCGTCCGTTTCTCGGCAAATACCATCCGCACCGGCCCCAGGAGCCCTGAATCGAGCAGCGGTTCGTCCTTGCCGAAGAACTTCCAGGTCTGGAAGGTGACTTTTCCGTCATCGTCCGGCTTGGCCTGGCCGGTCTTGTACCAGTCCGGCAGCTCGGTGATCTTCTGCGCCATCACCGGGACGTACTTGCCGTTCGGACCGGGCTTGTCGCCGATGGCCCATTCGGCATCGACGTAGTTATAGATCTCCGGCTTCTGCGCGTCACCGATCATCCGGTTCGGCCACAGGCTGGTGACGGCGATGCTGAGCTGGTTGGCGCCCGCCTTGACCGCGTCTGTGATGTCGACGCGATACGGCGGCTTCCATAGGGTGCCCAGGTCCTTGCCGTTGACGGTGACGCTGGCCATGACTTCGACGCGGCCAAGATCAAGATAGACGCGCTTGCCCTTGGCCAAGGCGGCGGCTGGAACGGTCAGGCTTCGGCTATAGGTGGCGGTGCCCGAGAAATAGCGCACACCCGGATTGGCGTTATGGCTGAGGCTTTCCAGCTTGGTCAGGTCGATGGCTTCGGGCGCGCCGCGATCCTTCTGGAAGGCGACGTGCCAGGCGCCGTCGACCGTGACCGGCGCAGCGACCTTGGCGGTGAACAGCTTGCCCCTGTCCGAGGTATAGGCGCCAGATTGCCAGGCGGTCGCCTCGAGCTTGCCATCGTTGGTCGTCGCGATTTCGGCAGGAGACGTCGCCAATGGCGGTGCGGGCGGACCGGCGGTGGCCATCTGCGCGATCTCTGCGGCGGAAAGCGCGCGGTTGTCGGTCCTGAGCGGCCCCGCCTCGCCTTCGAAGAAATAGGTGACGCCGTTGGCGGCCGGAGCATCGCTGCCACCGGCGAACACCTTGTGCGCGCTCTTCTGGCCTGTGCCGGACAGCTTGCCGTTAATGTAGAGGCTGGGCACCCCGTGGTCATAGACCAGCGCGAAGTGCGTCCAGCCCGCCACCGGCGTCCGCGACACCAGCACGGCGGGGGCCTCAGCCGGCGACACGCGCTCCAGCACATAGGCGCCATTCCGTCCGACCGCCAGACCGGCAACGGCGGTATCCGGGCCGTGCATGTCCTGGCCCGAGCGCGCCGGGATCAGGTAGAACTTGCTGGTCTCGTTGACGCGGCCGCTGGCGGCCTGTTCCGGGAGCAGGCGCAGGTCGATATCCGGCTTCGCCCACAGCGACAGGGTAAAGCTGTCCGATGGCGCTTCGACCTTGGCGGTCCGGGCATCGAGATCGGCGAACTTCTCTCCGTCCCTGGCCAGCCATTGCAGCGCCGGGCCTTTCGCGGCTTGGTCGAACACTACGAAGGTCGATTCCGCCTGGGTCAGGTGCAAAGCCACCTCGGTGCGGCCGCCCACTTCGCGCCAGACGGCCGGACGCGACATCGCGCCGGTTTCGGGGTCCCACAGCTGCGGCGCCTTGCCGGTGACGCGGAAGCTGCACACCACCTCCTCGACGCGACGCTGGCGGTTGGCGACGAAATAGCTGTCCTTGCCGTCCTCCGCCCGGTGCAGCCAGGCGATCTGGCCGTCAGGCGATTGCGTCCGGCACTGTGCGTCTGGCGTGGCATTCAGGGTCTTCAGGGCGCCGACCAGATTGCCGTCGCTGAACACGCGCTGGCTGCTCCAGGTCGTATCAACCGCCGCCTTGAAGCCCTTGTCGCCGTCTTTCGCGCTGGCCAGCGACAGCGAGTATTTCGGTTTCGGACCGACGATGGCCGCGCCCGCCTTGACCATTTCGGCCAGCTTCTGCGCCAGTTCCGGCGTCATGTAGTCCATGCCATCCGGAATCACCAGCGCCGCATAGGAGCCGCCCTCCGGCAGCACGATCCGGCCGTCCTTGACGGTGGCACGGCTCAACAGAACCTCGGCATTGACCGCGTCATAGGCGTAGCCCGCCGGCAGTCGCGGCGTCAGGTACTGCGCCAGCAGCGGGTTGGAATCGGGGTTGGCGTCCGGCCGCATCAGCTCGGCCTGGTTGGGGCTCTGCTCGCCGACAAAATAGAGCAGATCGGCGACATAATGGCCCTGCTTCAGCATGTACTGGCTGCGGCTGAGATAATCGAGCCAGGGCTTCGACTGGTGGAACCAGGTGTTCGACTGATCGAGATTGATCCCCCACGGCCCCATGGTCATGCCGGGCACGGCGTTCGGATCGGCCTGGTGAGCGTAGCGGTGGAAATAGATCTGGTTGACACCCAGGGTGAACATCAGGTCGCCCAACGGCTTCATGGCGTAGGGATAGTCCTGCCAGCGGCTGGTTTCGGCTTCGCCCGTGAAGGACTCCGCCGCCACGATCGTCTTGCCGTAGGTATGGGCGGCCGAGGAGACCATCTTGACCGAGCGGTTGTCGGTCCACGGCGTGCGCGTCCAGAACTCGGTCATCGGCATCTGGACGCGGCCGGAAACCTGCATTTCGTCGAACGGTCCCGGCCCGTAGCCTTCGGTCAGGAAGTTGAGCCCTGCGCCGCGGACATGGCTCTGCATCCGGCCGTAATAGTTGTCGGCCATCAGGTCGGCCAGGGTCCGGCGATAGTCGAACAGGAAGCGGTCGGAGGTCTCGGCGCTGCCGACGACGCGGCCGGTGATGGCCGGAAGATAGGGCAGCATGTCGTAGCCATTGCGGGTCCTGAACTGGCTGGGCAGACCCGCCGTCCAGTTCTGCAGGCCGGCTTCGTAGGAGTCGATCTCGACGCGGTCGAAGGCGGTACCCGCCAACGGTCCGGCGGCCTTGATCACCTTGGCCAGGCTCGACTCGAACTGGTGGTCGACCGAAGCGGCGCTCAGTTTGTCGACTTCCAGCCCACGCCCGGAATCCGACGCCGCGACATTGAGCTTGCCGGTCGGCGTATGGCCGAAGCGAAGGATGGTCCACTGCCCTTTCGGCGCTTTCCAGGTCAGGTTGCCTTGCGCATCCGTCATGGCGGTCAGGTCGACGACCTTCGCCGGATCGATGGCATACTGTGTTTGCTGATCGGCGGGCGCGGCTGGCCAGCCGGCGCCCATGCGGAAGTTCTGCTCGCTCTTGATGTCCCAGTCGTTGAGGCGCGGCGTGGCGAACAGCAGGGCGTCGGCCAATCTGGTTTTGGTCGACGGCGTGACGCGGAAGAAACGCGCTGTCACCGCCGGGAAGTTGAGCGACCCTGGTGCCTCGATGCCGCGTTCGCCGCCGGCGCTGAGCTTGCCGACCTTGCGCCAGATCGCGCCATCGTCCGAAGCTTCGAGCGTGCCGGTAAAACCCGGCGCTTCCTTCTGGGCATAGAGCACCAGCGACTGGACGCTTAACGGTGCGTTCATTTCGATGACCAGCGGCGCGGCGGGCGCGATCTCGGCGGCGGTGTTCAGATCGTGGTCGCTTAAGGCGGCCAAATCGGCTGGCTTGCCGCCGATGGTCACCACCTTGACGCGTTCGCGGAAGGCGCCTTCGTCGCTGTCCGACGACGGATAGGCCAGGATCGCCGCGTCCTGATAGAAGCCAAGCTTGGTATAGGGTTGGGCGAGTTTCACCTTGACCGTCTTGCCGCCGGCGACGCGCGTTTCGGTCCAGACGGTCTGCTGCATGGCCTGGGCCGGCGCGATCCACGGCCCGCCCGACGACGACCAGCCGGGGGCATTTTGCATGCCGACGCTCAGGCCCAGATCCTTGCCGGTCTGCATCATGTGCGTCATCAGGCCGAGCCATTGCGGGCTGAGATAATCGACGGGGCCTTTCGGGATGTCGTCGGAGCCGTCGAAAACCAGCAGGCCGCCGAGACCGACCTGCTTCATGGCCTTCATGTCGGAGTCGATGCCCGCCTGGGTGACGTTGCCGTTCATCCAGAAATACAGCGTCACCGGCCGGTCCGAAGCTGGCGGATTGGCAAACTTGGTTGCGTCCTGAGTGATGCCCGGCTGCGCCGTCAAAAGCGCTGTCGCAGCGCATCCCATCGCCCAAAGGTGCCTACATGCCATGACCTTACCCCCTGTTATCTGTTTCGAGGCCGAATTCTTCAATGATTGCTGCCGTGTGCTGGCCGACATGCGGCGCGCGGTTTTGCGTCTGGTGGCGCTGGCCGTCGATCCGCGCCGGAGCGCGTGTGGTGTGCAGGCCGCCATCTAACGTCTGCAGCAGGCCCAGCCGCTTGAAAGTCTCCGAACGCAGCAGGTCCGGCCAGTCGAGCACGGGGGCGCACCAAACGTCGTGCGGCCGCAAAATGTCGAGCCATTGCTGCGTTGTCTGTTCCGCGAGGCGCTCGGCGATCAGCGCTTTCACGGCATCGCGGTGTGCGAAACCCCGATGGTCGCCGACCGCCACCAGGCTGATGCCAAGCAGCGGTTCCAGCTTGGTCAGCGGCGTCATGGCCAGCGCCAAATAGCCATCTTTGGTCGCATAAAGCCCGTAAGGCGCGGCCAGATAGGCATGGGCGTTGTTGTGCGCCGCGCGCTGCGGTTTCTTGTTGCCGTCGTTGAGATGGGTGGTGATGACCTCGAACTGAAAGTCGACCAGGGCCTCAAGCAGGCTGGTGGCGATGTGCGCCCCCTCGCCCGTGATGCCGCGTCGAACCAGCGCCGCCAGAATGCCTTCGACCAGAATGTGCCCGGCCAGCATGTCGCCGACCGACAGCCCGACCGGAACCGGCCCGTCGCTGGCCGAACCGCTCAGCCAGGTGACGCCCGACAACGCCTGCGCCAGCAAGTCCTGACCGGGGAATTCACGCCATTCGCCCTCTTCGCCATAGCCGGAAATGGTGCCGACCACGAGGCGCGGAAATTCTTTACGCAAAGCCTCCGCACCCAGGCCGAGACGCTCGGCCACGCCTGGCCGGAAGTTCTGGATGACCACATCCGCCCGCGCCAACAGCGCTTTGACGCGCGCCAGGTCGGCGGGGTCCTTGAAGTCGGCGGCGAAGCTTTCCTTATTGCGGTTGATCGAATGGAACAGCGTGGAATCGCCGTCGATTTCGGTGTCGCTGAGGTAAAGCGTGCGGCCAATATCGCCGCTGCCCGGCCGCTCTATCTTGATGACTCGGGCGCCGAGATCGCCCAGCCGCAGGGCCGCCGACGGCCCGGACAGGAACTGCGCCATGTCGATGACCAGAAGACCGTCGAGCAGGCCTGTCATTTCAGGCTCTCCGCAAACATACGGTTGAGCGCCGACAGTACCGAACCCGCGTCCTCGCCTTGTTTCAGGGCCTGATTAAGGCGGTCCGAGCCGTCGCTCTGGAAGGCCATGTAACCGTTATGGCGCGGCCGCACCCACGCTTTCTCCAGCGTCTCGCGCGTGGCAATATAGAAGTCGGCGACTGTGCTGTTGATCGCCTTGTCTTCCCAGGCGTCGGCATGGCCGGCCTGACCGCCCGAAGTCGCGTAAAGCGCGCGTTGGGCTTGCCCGCCGCAAATCCACGCGGCGAAGGCGGCAGCGGCCTGCTTGTCCTTGGCGTAGGCCGATACGGCAATGCCGGTACCTCCGAGCGCCGATCCCGCCGGGCCTGCATCACCGATCACCGGCATATCGGCAAAAGCGATCTTTGTCGGCCGGAAACCGTCGAGGGAATAACTGACATAGCCATAGATCAGCGGCGCGACCGCAACGTCGGAACCGGTCTCGGCCATAAGCTCGAACATCTTGATTGGATCATAGTCGAAGCACGCCGGATCGATCACCTTGACCAGTGCCAGCAACCGGTCATAGGCGCGCTCGGCGGCCTTCGGGAACAGGTCAGGGCCGTGGACGTTGGGCACAATCCCTTCCAACCCGCATAAACTATAAAGCGACATCAGCGAATGCGGCGGCAGCAGCGGACACAAAACCCGCCCTTCCCGCGCCAACGCCATCATCTCGTCCCAGGTCCTGGCGGGCGCCTTGACCCGGCCGGGCACCCAGGCCTGGACCTGCGTGGCGGCATCGACCGGCAGGGCCCACTGATGGCCTTCGAAGGTATAGCTTTCGTAGGACCGGCCGACCGTCCCGGCGCGAATGCCCGCCAGAACAGATGCGTCAATCAGGCTTTCCAGCGGCGCCAGGCAGCCTTCGCCGGCCACCTGGCCGACGTGCGGATGGTCGATGACTATCAGGTCGTATTCGCGTGCCAGGGCCTCGACGGGAAAGGTCTCGAAATCCTGCAGGGACCGCTTGTCCCACGTCAGGCGTTCACCCGTGCGCGCCTCCCACTCAAGAGCCGCCGCCGCCAGCGGGTCATACCCCCGCGGGTGGTTCCACGTCATGCCACGCAAAGTCTGTCCTTCCCTATATTCGTCCGGCCAAAACCGGTTGACTCACCTTAGATCAGCCGATACAGATTGGTAAAGAAAAAATCATATAAGCATACTAATCGAGGAAACACTTGGTGGCGGATATCCGCGAAACGTTCGGCGAAGAAGCCGGCGGCGTTGACTTGCCGCTGCATGGCCTCACCGTCCTCGATTTCAGCCAGTTCCTGGCCGGGCCGTTCTGCGCCCTGCGGCTGGCCGATCTCGGCGCCCGGGTCATCAAGATCGAGCGTCCGCAAGGCGGCGATGCCTGCCGGCAACTGTTCATCGCCGACCACGGTTTCGATCAGGATAGCGCGCTTTTTCACGCCATCAACCGCAACAAGTCGAGTTTTACCGCCGATCTGAAGGTATCCGACGATCTGGCCGAGGTCATCGCGCTGGTAAAGCAGGCCGATGTGCTGATCCACAATTTCCGCCCGGGCATCATGGAGCGGCTGGGGCTGGGCTTTGACGACGTCGCGGCGATCAATCCACGCCTCATCTATGCTGGGGTCAGCGGCTATGGCCCGGAAGGTCCGTGGCGCGACCGGCCGGGGCAGGATTTGCTGGTGCAATCGCTGTCGGGCCTGGCCTGGCTGTCGGGCGACGGTGATGCCGCGCCGACGCCGGCGGGCCTGTCGATTACCGACATGACGGCGGGTGCACATCTCTGTCAGGGCATTCTGGCGCTGCTGGTCCGGCGCGGTATGTCCGGCAAAGGCGGGCGCGTCGACGTCAGCCTGCTGGAGACCGCCATCGACCTGCAATTCGAGCATCTGACCGTCTATCTCAACAAGGGCGGGCCGATGCCGCCGCGTAGCGCCGTCGCCAATGGCAATGTGTTTCTGGCTGCGCCCTACGGCATCTATGCGACGAAGGACGGCTATATTGCGCTCGCCATGGCGCCGGTCGACAAGCTGGGTGAGTTGCTCGGTTGTCCGGCCCTGCTCGCCTATCCGAAAGCCGACTGGTTCACTGCCCGCGACACCATCAAGGCCGACCTGCGCGACCACCTCAAGACCCAAACGACGCAGGCCTGGCTCGATGCGCTGGAACCCGCCGGCATCTGGTGCGCGCCGGTGCTCGACTGGCCGAAGCTGGTCGCCGAACCCGCCTTCGCCGCGCTCGACGCGACACAAACCGTCCAATCCGTCGACGGCGCCACCCTCAACGTCACCCGCTGCCCGATCCGTGTCGACGGAAAGGTGCTGAAATCGCCGCGCGCCGCGCCGCGCCTCGGGGCCGATCGCCATCATCTTCAGGGAGCCGCTGAATGATCGTCGAAACCTATTTCGAGGACATCGAAATCGGATCGTCGCGGCGCAGCTTCGGCCGCACCATCACCGAGAGCGACTTCGTCATCCATGCCGGGCATACGGGCGACTTCTTCCCGCACCACATGGACGCGGAGTGGTGCAAGACGCAGGATTTTAAAGAACGCATCGCCCACGGCACGCTGGTCTTTTCCGTCGGCATCGGGCTGACGGCGACGACTATCAACCCGCACGCCATGTCCTACGGCTATGACCGGCTGCGTTTTGTCCGGCCGGTGTTCATCAACGATACCATCACGACCATCACCACCATCAAGGACAAGCAGCCGCACGCCAAGAAGCTCGACCACGGTGTGGTGACGGAAGCCGTCGATATCCAGAACCAGCGCGGCGAAACGGTGCTGGCCTGTGAGCACCTCTATCTGGTCAAGCGGCGAGAGGTCTGATCGATGCGCCTGCGCCCCCTGCCCCTGCTGTTGTCGGCAGCCGTCATCGTGGCGGCGGTCGCGGCTATCGCGGGCCTGTGGCAAGCGACGCACGCGACCGGTTCAGCGGCGGTGACCGCCAGCAAGAGCAATGGCGAACGTTACGGCCTGTCGTCGGTCGGCCTGAGCTATCCGTTTGCCGCCGCCATCGCCAAGGGCTTTTCCGATGCCGCGACCAAGGACGGCGCCACCGCAATCGTGCTCGACGCCAAGGGCGACGTGCAAAAGCAGGCCAATGACATCGACGATCTGATCGCGCAAAAGGTCAACGGCATCGCCGTCATGCCGCTCGATTCCGTGGTGGCCCAAGGCTGGGTCGACCGCGCCGGACGCGCCCATGTGCCGGTGGCGGCTGTAGCGGCGTTGGTCGGCGATCCGAAGAAGCGCGCCATCACCGACGTCTATCCCGGCCTGGTCGCCCTGGCCAGCCAGGACGAGGTCGAAGCCGGCAATACAGCCGCAAAATTAGCCACCGCCCTGCTGCCGAAAGGCCGCACGGCCAAGATCGCCATTATTGAAGGCGCCGCCGGCTTCCCCGAGGTCGAACAGCGGGCGCGCGGTTTCACGCAAGGCCTCGACACCGCCGGTGTGCGCTACACCATCGTCGCCCGGCAACCGGGCAACTGGACGTCCGAAGGCGGCGAAGCGGCCTGTCAGAACATCCTGGCCGCTCAGCTCGATATCGACCTGTTTTACAACGAAGCCGACGACATGGTCATCGGCTGCGCCCGCGCCGTCCGCACCGCTGGATCGCACGCTCACCTGATCGGCGTCGGCGGTTCGAAACTGGCCGTGGCCTCGATCAAGGCGGGTGCGGTCGACGGCACGGTGTGCTTCAAACCCGAAGCCCTGGGCGCGCTGGCCTATGCGGCGCTGCGCGACAATGCTCACGGCAAGCCGCCGGCTGAACGCTTCCAAACCTATCCCATTCCCGCCGTCACGCGCGACACCATCGGAGCCTGTGTCGGACAATGGTAACGCCCCTCCTCAGCCTCAAGCAGATCGCCAAGACGTTTCCGAACGGAACCGTGGCGCTGCATGGCGTCGATCTTGAGGTGCAAGCCGGGCGCGTGCACGGTTTGCTCGGGGCCAATGGCGCGGGCAAATCGACCCTGATCAAGATCCTGTCCGGGGCTCTGCCCGCAAGCGGCGGGACTATTCTGTGGAATGGTCAACCGGTCAACTGGCGGCACCCGCGCGACGCGCGCTCGGCGGGCGTGGCGACCATCTATCAGCATATTCCGCTGGTTCCGACTTTATCTGCGCTGGAAAATATCCTGCTGGAACGGCGCGGTTTTGCCCGTCATGCCCGCGCCGAACGCGATCAGGTGGCCGATCTGGTCAAGGCGGCTGGATCGCCGTTCGATCTCGATGCCAAGGTGTCGGATCTCGCCATCGGCCAGCGCCAGATGGTGTCGATTATCCAGGCTCTGGCAGGCGGCGCCGATCTTGTGGTTATGGACGAGCCGACCGCCTCGCTGGCCGGACACGAGCGCGACGCCGTCTATGACATCGTCCGCCGTCTGGCGCGCGAGGACGGCAAGGCCGTTCTGTTCATTTCGCATTTCATCGACGAGATCATTTCCCTAACCGACGAAGTGACGGTGCTGCGCGACGGCCGGGCGGTGCTGACCGCCGAGACGAAGACCCTCAACGAAGCCGCTATTGCCGAAGCGATTGCCGGGCGGGCCGTGACGGCTCTGGAACGCGGCGACCGCAAGATGCCGGACGGCCCCATTGTCGTGCAGGTACGCGACTTGGCCTCGCCCGGCAAGATGGCGCCCGTGTCGTTCGACATCCGCAAGGGTGAAATTATCGGCCTGGCCGGGATGCTCGGGTCGGGGCGCAGCGAGCTGCTGCACGCCCTCTTTGGCGCCGACAGCAACGCCACGGGCAAGGTGACTCTGGACGGCAAACCCTTGCCGCGTTACGCCGACGAAGCGGTTGCTGCCGGCGTCGCGCTGGTGCCCGAAGACCGCGCCCGCCAGGGCTATGTCCCCCAGTTTCCACTGTGGAAGAACATCAGCCTGCCGCATATCGCCAGCCTGTCGAAAGGTCCGATCCCGCAGACGGCGCAGGAACGCGAACTGGCCGAAGCGGTCGTTTCGCGCGTCCAGATCAAGACAAAAGACATCGATACGCTGGTCACCGACCTCAGCGGCGGCAACGCCCAAAAGGTGGTGATCGGCAAGTGGCTGACGCCTCAGACACGTTTCCTGCTGCTCGATGAACCGACCGCCGGCATCGACATCGGCGCCCGGACCGATATCCTGAAACTGATCCGCGCCCTGGCCGACGAAGGCTTGCCGATCGTTCTGGTGTCGTCAGAATTCGAAGAACTCATCGCGGTCTGCGACCGCATCCTGGTGCTGCGTGACCGCGCCGTCGTCGCCGAGCGTGACGCCGCCGGATGCAGCGAGTCCGATCTCATCCTGTTGGCCGGAGGCACCGTGCCCGGAGACAAGTCATGACCCGTTGGATGAAAGCTTTTGGTCTGCGCGAAGCGGGCATCTACTATGCGCTGGCCCTGTTGTTGGGTGTGCTGGCGGCCTTGGCCGCGCAGAAGGGCTTACCCGCTTATCTGAGCGCGCAGAACCTCGGCAACATCGCTTATCAAGCATCGCTGGTCGCCATAATGGGGGTGGCGATGACGGTCATGCTGATTTCCGGCGCGTTCGATCTTTCGGTCGCATCAGTGGCTGCCCTGGCGGCAGCGGTGCTGGTCGGACTGGCGCCGTCGATCGGCTTTGTCCCGGCCATGCTGGCCGCCCTGGCGACGGCCGCGACAATCGGCTTGCTCAACGGCGCCATCGTGCAATTTGTCGGCATCAATGCGTTTATCGTTACGTTAGGGACCTTGACCGCCGTGCGCGGGCTGGTGCTGGTCCTGACCGATGGCCGGTCGTTGATGGTCGAAAAGGCCGATGTGCTGGCACAGATGCTGGCGTTTGAATCGACGCGCGTGCCGCTATTCTGGCCGCTGATCGGATTGGCTGTTGTTTTGTTGATAGCTGGTATTATGGCCCTGCGCGGCAAGGCTGGGGGCGGTGGATTGATCGCGGGCGCGATTGTCTGCGCGGCAATTGCTGCCTTGGCCGGACCGTCGTTTTCAGTGGCCGCGCCGGTTGTCTACTTGGCGGTGTTCGCCATCGCCGTCTGGGCGTGGCTTAACTTCACCGTCATGGGCCGGCGCATGTTCGCGGTCGGCGGCAATGCCGAAGCCGCCCGCCTGTCGGGCATCAATGTCAATGCCTATAAACTTGGAGCGTTCGTGCTATCGGGCCTGGCCGCAGGCTTCGCCGGTGTGCTGTTCGGATGCCGGCTGGGCGCCATCAACCCGACGGCCTTGCAGGGGGCGGAACTGAGCGTCATCGCCGCCGCCATCCTGGGCGGTACGTCGCTGTTCGGCGGCGCCGGCTCGGTCGTCAAGACGGTCGCCGGGGCGCTCCTCCTGTTCACGCTGACTAACGGCTTCAACATCCTCAACCTCGGTGCCAACTACCAGGGCCTGATCGAAGGGATCGTCGTGGTCGCCGCCGCCGCCATCTACACCGTCGAAGGCAAGCGCCGGGCTGGAACCAAAGCATGACCACGCTGCGCATCGCCGTCCGCAAATTCGGCCCGTTCGAGAGCGCCATCGTCAAGCAGTTCGACGATTTCCGCAGCGTGACCGGCACGGACGCGACGCTGGAAGCCGTCGCCATGGACCTCAATCCGCTGCACGAAAGCCTGTTCGATGGCGGGCTGAAATCGGGCGCCTGGGACCTGGCGTTTCTCAATACCGACTGGTTGGCCGAGGCGGTCGAAGCTAATCTGCTCGAAGACCTGACGCCGCATTTGAGCGCAAAACCCATATCGCAATTTCCAGAATCCTGGAGTTCATCCCTGACCTCGCTGCAAAAGTTTGATGGCGGGTTCTGGGGCATGCCTTATCATGACGGGCCGGAATGCTTGATCTATCGGACCGATCTGCTCAAGGCCGCTGGGGTTGACGTGCCGAAAACCTGGGATGAATTCCACGCCGCGGCCCGGAAGCTGAACGCGCCTGACAAGGACGTGTACGGTACGGCACTGGCCCTGTTCCCGGACGGCCACAACAGCTTCTATGACTTCTGTATCCATATCTGGTCGCGCGGCGGCGAGGTATTCGATGCCTCCGGCCGCCCCGATTTCGCCAGCCCGGCGGCGATAGCCGCCGTCGATTTCATCCGCACCCTGGCGGCCGATACGACCGCCATCGCGCCTGATCCCCGCCAGTACGACAGCGTCCAATCAGGCATGTTGTTCGCCGCGGGCAAGGTGGCCATGATGGCCAACTGGTTCGGCTTCGCCGCCTATGCCGACACCACGCCGGACAGTCAGATCAAGGGCCTTATCGACGTCGCGCCCCTGCCCGCCGGGCCGGGCGGCAAGAGCGTGTCCCTGAACGTCTTCTGGGCCCTGAGCATCGCTGCTGGATCAAAGAACAAGGGCCTGGCGTGGGAGTTCCTACGCCATCTCGCCCGGCCGGAAATGGACCTGCTGACCACGACCGAAGGCGCCATTGGCGTGCGCCGCTCGACCTGGGCCGATCCGGGCATCAACGCCCAAATCCCCTATTATCACCGCCTCGACTGGCTGCATGAGCACGCCCGCGAATTGCCGGTGCATCCGAAGCTGGCCGCCCTGTCGCACGTCATCGACGACATGCTGACCGAAGCCGTGACCAGCGGCGCCCCGACCGCCAATATCCTGGCCCGGGCGCAGGCGCGCGCGGAGGCGTTGCTATGATCCTCCGCCAACAATGGGAAGCGCCGTCGAAGCCACGCCCGATCGTCATCCTCGGCAGCGGCGGCATCGTCAAGGATGCCCACCTGCCCGCCTATCGCAAGGCCGGTTTCACCGTCGCCGGGGTCTATGATCTCGACGCCGCGCGCGCCAAAGCCCTGGCCGACGCGTGGGAAATCCCGACCGTGTTTGCCTCGCTTGAAGACGCGGCCAAAGCCGATGCGGTGTTTGATATCGCCGCCCCGCCGGTCGCCCATACCGCCCTGCTTGAAGCACTGCCAGAAGGCTCGGCCGTCCTTCTGCAAAAGCCGATGGGGCTCGATTTGACCCAGGCGACGCAGATCCGCGACGTCTGCCGCCGCCGCAAGCTGACGGCCTCCGTCAATTTCCAGCTGCGCTATTCGGCGATGATGCTGGCGGTGCGCGACCTGATCGATCAGGGCAAGCTCGGGCAACTGGTCGAGATCGAAGTCCACCTCAATCTGGTGACGCCGTGGCATCTGTTTCCGCACCTGATCCCCAATCCGCGCGTCGAGATCGTCTCGCATTCGATCCACTATCTCGACACCATCCGCGCCCTGGCCGGTGAGCCGAATGGCGTCTTTGCCCGCTCCTATGGCCATCCGTCGAGCCAGCTGGCGCAGACGCGGACCTCGGCCATTCTCGACTATGGCGATACCTTGCGCGCGACTTTGTCGATCAATCACCACCACGATTTCGGCCGTAAATTCCAGGACGCAGCCTTCCGCGTCGAAGGCACAGACGGATGCGCCATGATCAAGCTTGGCCTGCTGCTCGACTATCCGACCGGCGAGCCCGACGAGCTGTGGTTTGCCCCGCGCGGCGGCCCCTGGCAACAGGTCGCGCTTGAGGGCAAATGGTTCCCCGACGCCTTTATCGGGCCGATGTCGAACCTGCAGCGCTTCGCCGCCGGGGAGGATGCCGTGCTGGCCACGTCGGTCGAGGACGCCTGGAAGACCATGGCCCTGGTTGAAGCCTGCTATACTGCCGACAAAGCCCCCGCTATCGCCATTCCTCAGGAGGCCGCCCATGAACGGACTTAAGACGACCGCCCTGTTTGCCGCCCTGGCCGTGCTGGCTGGACCGACCTTTGCTGCCAAGCCAGCCGCAACCGCCCTGCCGGTGGCCAGCGAACGGCTGTGGATGGGTACGGCCTGGTATCCCGAACAGTGGCCGGAATCGGCTTGGGAAAAGGACCTGCAACTGATGCAGGATCAGGGCGTTACCGTCCTGCGCATCGGTGAATTCGCCTGGAGCCGCATGGAGCCCGAGGAAGGCAAATACGACCTCGACTGGCTGGTCAAGGCGGTGCGCGCCGCCGAAAAGCACCATATCAAGGTGGTCATCGGCACGCCGTCCGACACACCGCCGGCGTGGATGACGCAGAAGTATCCGGACGTCATGCGCATCGATCCGACCGGCGCCCAGATCGGCCACGGCGGCCGCCGCCAGTTCTCGATTTCCAGTTCGCGCTATCGCGAGTTCTGCCGCCAGATCGTCGCCAAGATGGCTGAAGCCGTCGGCCGCGATCCCAATGTCATCGGCTGGCAGATCGGCAACGAATTCACC
This sequence comes from Pseudomonadota bacterium, assembly GCA_048497915.1. Classification (GTDB taxonomy): domain Bacteria; phylum Pseudomonadota; class Alphaproteobacteria; order Caulobacterales; family Caulobacteraceae; genus Asticcacaulis. Next base: position 95,551 of record JBEHYZ010000005.1, on the reverse strand, counting down.
GACGAAAGCTACGATCCGTCGGCCATTGCCGCCTGGCACGACTGGCTGAAGACCAAGTACGGCACGCTCGACAAGCTCAACGAGGTCTGGACCACGGCCTACTGGTCGCAGACCTATACGAGCTGGGATCAGGTGCCGTTCAAGACCTCGGGCCAGCAGAACCCCGGCCTGTTGCTCGACGCCAAGCGCTTCATCACCGACACCTGGGTGGCCTTCCAGAAAAACCAGGTCGATGTGCTGCGTAAATCCATCGCTCCGAACCAGTTCATCACCACCAATCTCGGCGGGCTGGGCTGGGCCAACCGGTTTGACCGGTACGCCATCAACCGCGATCTCGACCTGGCGTCGTGGGACGAATATGTCGGCTCCGGCCACATGAAGCCCGACCGGCTGGGAGCGACGCACGACCTGGCGCGCGGTTGGAAGAAGAAGAACTTCTGGGTCATGGAAAGTCAGCCGGGCTTCGTCAACTGGGCGCCGGTGTCGAACATGCTTTATCCCGGCGAGACCCGGGCCATGTCATGGCAGGCGGTCGGCCACGGTGCCGACGCCGTGCTGAACTGGCAGTGGCGCAATGCCCTGAACGGTCAGGAGACCCTGCACGGTTCGATGATCGGACCCGAAGGCGATCCGCTGCCGATCTATGCCGAGGTCAAGCAGGTCGGGGCCGATTTCATCAAGGCCTCGCCGGCGCTGGCGGGCACGACGCCGAAAGCGCAGGTGGCCATCCTGCTCGATTACGATAGCCGCTGGGCCATCGACTTCCAGCCGCACAACGCTAATTACGATCAGATCGAGGTGTTGCTCTCCTATTACCGGCCGCTCAAGACGGCGCTGGGCGCGGTCGACATCGTGCCGGCCGACAGCGATCTGTCCGGCTATAAGCTGGTGGTCGCGCCCAACCTCAACATCATCCCGGAAGCCCGGGCCAAGCACCTGACCGACTATGTGCAGGGCGGCGGCCACCTGCTGCTCGGGCCGCGGTCGGGCATGAAGGACGAATATAACCGCCTCAACCTGCAACGCCAGCCGGGTCCGCTGGCCGACGAGCTGGGCGGACGGGTCGAGCAGTTCTACGCGCTTGACGTGCCGGTCGCGCTCGAAGGCGGCGGCACGGCCAGCCTGTGGGCCGAGGACCTGTCAACCAAGGCGGCGGACACGCGCGTCCTGCTCAAATACGGCAAGGCCAATGGCTGGATCGACGGCCATCCGGCCGCCATCGAACGCCCGGTCGGCAAGGGCACCCTGGCCTATCTCGGTGCCAATGCCGACGACGCCACCATGACAAAGCTGCTCGGCCAGGCGATGACAGAGGCCGGTGTCGTGTCCGACTTTGCCGTGCCCGAAGGTGTCGAGCGCATGACGCGCGACGGCCAGGGCCGCCACGTCGTTATCCTGATCAACTACAAGCAGGCGCCGGTCGAAGTGCCCCTGCCCGCCGCCTTCCAGGACGTGCTGAACGGCGGCAGTGTCACCAAGATATCCCTGCCCGCTCAGGGCGTGGCCGTGCTTCAACAGACCTCTTCCAAAACCAGCAAAAAGGGCAAGTAAGATGCGACTTCTGAAAACCGTACTCCTGGCCGGCAGCCTTCTAGCCAGCCTTTCCCTTATCAGCCCCGCCTTCGCCCAAACCGCTCCGAACACGGACTATCCGTTCGATTTCAAGAAGGCGCCGGTCGAAAAGGAACTGGCCAAGGTCGACAAGGGCGTCAAAAGCGGGCCCTACAAGCCCGATTGGGACAGCCTCAAGGACTTCCGCGTGCCGGAATGGTTCCGCGACGCCAAGTTCGGCATCTTCATCCATTGGGGTGTCTATTCGGTGCCGGCCTATGCCAACGAATGGTATCCGCGCAACATGTACGTGAAGGGCTCGGCGGCCTATATCTACCATAAGAACGTCTTCGGTCCGCAGTCGAAGTTCGGCTACAAGGACTTTATCCCGCAGTTCAAGGCCGAGAAGTTCAACGCCGATCAGTGGATCCAGCTGTTCCAGGACGCCGGCGCCCGCTATGTCGTGCCGGTGGCCGAACACTGCGATGGCTTCGCCATGTACGACTCCGACATGACCGACTGGGACGTCGTGCAGATGGGCCCGAAGCGCGATACGCTGGGCGAACTGGCCAAGGCGACGCGCGCCCACGGCCTGCACTTCGGTCTGTCGTCGCACCGCGCCGAGCACTGGTGGTGGTACGAGGCTGGCCGCGCCTATGACAGCGACATCAGCGATCCGAAATATGCCGGTCTCTACGGCCCGGCCGCGCCGCGCACCCTGCCGGCCGACGATCCCGCGGCCGAGCCCAACCCCAGCCACCTGGAAAACTGGTATCCGCCGTCGAAGGACTTCCGCGACGACTGGCTGGCCCGCTCGGCGGAGCTGGTCGACAAGTACCAGCCGGAGCTGATCTATCTCGACTGGTGGACCTCGGCGCCGGCACTCGAGCCGGAACTGCGCAAGTTCTCGGCCTATTACTACAACGAAGCCAAGAAGCGCGGCCAGGGTCCGGCCATCGCCTACAAGGGCGAGAACTTCGCCGAAGGTTCGGCGCTGTTCGACGTCGAACGCGGCAAGCTCGATACGCTGCGCCTTGTGCCATGGGAAACCGACACATCGGTATCGATCGGATCATGGGGCTATGCCCAGGAGGACAAGTACCGCACCGCCAAGTCGCTGACCCAGACCCTGATCGACGTGGTGTCGAAGAACGGCAACCTGCTGCTCAATGTCGGCCCGAAAGCCGACGGCACCATTCCGGACGAAGCCGCCAATGTGCTGCGCGGCATGGGCGCCTGGCTGAAGGTCAATGGCGAGGCGATCTACGGCACCCGTCCGTTCAAGTATTTTGGTGAAGGCCCGACGACCAACGCCACTGGCGAAAAGCGCGAAAACCCGAACCAGGGTTTCTCAAGCGCCGATATCCGCTTCACCACCAAGGGCGATATGCTCTATGCCATCGGGTTGGAGCGGCCACGCGACGGCAAGGCGCTGATCAAGACCTTCTACACCGGCACGCCCTATCTCGACCGGCCGATCCAGAAGATCGAACTGGTCGGCTCGACGGCAGCGATCGACTGGCAGCAGACACCGAAGGGGCTGGTGGTCAACCTGCCGGCAGCGTCGGATTCGATGCCTTATGTCTTGAAGATCAGCCGCTGATGTTTAGTCGCGCTTTTAATCCGAAAACCGCGTCACACTTTTAGGAAAGCGCTTAGTTTTTCAGCGACGTCGGGCGGCGCTTCTTCCAGGACGATTCGATGTGATCCCGCATCGCCCTGGCCGCGCCGTCCGGATCGCGCCGGATGATCGCTTCATAGACGCGCATGTGCGCCTCATGAGTGGTGCGGATATGCTCGTTGTTGAGCTTGCCCGAATAGTTCAGGTTCTTCAGCGCCTTGCCCTGGATGCTGTTGATGATCGCCGCCGACAGCTTCTCACCGGAAATGCGCATGATGATGTCGTGGAAGCCGACGTCCTCGTGGACGTAACCCGCCGGATTGGTCAGCAGGCCTTCCAGCGCCTTCAACTGCTTGGTCAGGGCGGCCTCATCCTCGGCGGTCAGCCGTTGCGCGGCTTTGGCGGCCATCGAGGCTTCGAGCGTGGCGCGGATTTCGATCAGATTATCCAGATAGGCCAGGCCGTCGTCGCGCTGGAACAAAGCGCCCAGCACCATAGGATCGAGCAGACTCCAGTGCGACCCATCCTGCACGATCGTGCCGCGGCCCTGCTGGGAGACCACCAGGCCTTTTTCGGTCAACGCCGTCGTGGCCTCGCGAATCACCGTGCGGCTGACTTCGAACATATCGCACAGTACGTTTTCGGGCGGCAGGGCGGAGCCCGCCGGATAAACTTCGGTGACAATGGCGGTCACCAAATCCTCGACAACGGCCACGGCCAACCGGGGACGGCGGCGGGCGGCTCGGGCGGAAAAACCAGCAGCGTTCAAAGCGGTCACCTTAAGAATCAGTCTGCGCCAACTCTACAGTAAAAGCGCTAATATTTTCTGGCCTATACTCTCAGGCGCGGTCAGACGTCCAGTCATACCATGTCACAATTTTTCCACAATCTGTCTGCGACCCTCTCCTCATTTTGGGCCTTCGCTTGCCAAGCCGGGAGGCACATGGTAGGTTCATCATACATATTATATATGGCCTCCAACCTGTGCCAAAAGCGTTCTGAGAGTTTCCCTGAATGAAAATTACCGGCTATCGCAGCCTGACCACCTATCATGACTGGGGGCGGCCTATCGGTGACGTCAACGGTATTGTCGAAGCCGGCATTACCGAAGTTCCGATCCTTCTTCTCGAAACCGACGGTGGCCTGACCGGCATTGGCCTGGGTCAACACGCCGACATCGAACGCGTGTTCAAGGCGGTCGAAGGTGAGGACCCGCGCGCCGTCAACGCCCTTTATGACCGGATGCTGGCCCAGGTGTTCAAGAGCGGCCACGCTGGTCAGACCTATGGCGCCATCGGCGCTGTCGATATGGCGCTGTGGGACCTGAAGGCTAAGATCAATAATGAGCCGCTGTGGCGGACCCTCGGCGGCGCCGACCGGTTCGTGCCGGGTTATGCGTCGGGTCTGTGCATGGGTCTTGATGACGACGCGTTGGTCAAGTTCTACGACAAATGGGCCGACCGCGGCTTTGTCTCCGCCAAGCTCAAGGGCGGCCGCGACATCGGCCGCGACATCCGCCGACTGTTGGCCGTGCGCGACGTGCTCCACCGCAACACCAAGCGCCCGGCCCTGATGTTCGATGTCAACGAAGCCTGGAGCCGCAAACAGGCTATCCGTCATATCGCCGAGATCGAATCGCATATGGACCTGTCGTGGATCGAAGAGCCGGTCCGCCGCTGGGACGCCGAAGGCCACGCCCTGATCAGCCGCTCGGTCAAGGCGGCTGTGGCGACTGGCGAGAACCTGACCGGCCTTGACCAATATAGTCCCTTGTTCGCCGCAGGCGCCGTCGATGTCGTCCAGGCCGGCATGGTGTGGGGCATCACCCACTTCATGCGTGTCGCCATGGCGGCGCACGCCCACAATCTGCCGGTCTCGCCGGTTGGCTATAACACCAATCCGGTCGCCCATGCCGCTACCGCTGTGCCTAACCTGCTGACGGTCGAAGTGCAGGATTTCGGCTCGCCGTTCGGGCTGAAGGTCGATCAGACTATCGCCGACGGCGGCATTGTGCTGGGCGATGCGCCTGGCCTCGGCATCGAGATCGACGAAGCCGCCATCGTCAAAACCCGGCAATCCGGACGCTGGGCGACGGCGGGCGGCCCGCATGTCCGCCCGGCGCGCGCCGGTTTGCGGTTGGTGCCGGAGTCCTGATAGGGTCCTGAACATATCCAATCGTCGGCGATCAAAAACACAAAGAGGAAACGCCTATGTCCGACACAAGCTTTACCGGCGATCTGCCGGCCAGCGATATTGCGCCGGGCGCTCAGGCGCCGGTCACCGGCGTCCGAAAATGGGTGCTGTTGCTGTCGCTGCTGGTCGTCAACTTCGTCCTGCTGGCGCTCTATTGCGGCGTACTGGGCGTGCTGCTGCCCAATCAAATCGCCGCGCTCGATCCCGTCAAGAAGGCCGACAACCTGGCCATCGTCTTTGCCGTGACGTCGGTGTTTTCCACGCTGACGACGCCGATTGCCGGCGCCTTGTCCGACCGCACCTGCAGCGGGTGGGGCCGCCGCTCGCCATGGATCATATTCGGCGCCCTGATTGGCGCGGCCGCGCTTTTCGGTGTTGCCTTCATGCCCACCCTGCCGATGATTACCGCTGTCTGGGTGGTTGCCGCCATCGCGCTCAATTCGATGCAGCCTGCCATGACGACCGTGGTCGCTGACCGCTTCGACGAGCACTCCCGCGGACTGGCTGGCGGTTTTGTCGGCGCCGGCATGACGTCGGGAATCGCCGCCGGTACTGTCATCGCCGGCCGCCTGGCCGACCAGATGGTGCTGGCCTACGGCGTCTTCGCGGGTGGCATCGCAATTGCCTGCATCGCCTTTGTGCTGATCAACCGCGAAGCCTCGTCGCGCGACCTCAAACCGCAGAAGTTCGACTTTGTCGGTTTCTTCAATGGCTTCTGGAAGCCCCTGAAGTCACCCGATTTCGCCTGGGCGTTCGCCGGACGGTTCACCATCTATATGGGCTATCAGGCCATCGCGACTTACCTGCTCTACATCCTGCAGGACTACATCCATCTGTCGACCGACCAGGCCAATGTAACCATCGGCAATGTGTCGGCGATCAGCTTCGTCTTCGTTGTCATGGCTTCGCTGATCGGCGGCGTAGTGTCCGACTGGATCAAGCGCCGCAAGCCGCTGGTCTTCTTCGCCAGCCTGATCATGACCGCCGCCATGCTGGTGCCGCTGTGGCAGGCCTCGGTGAACGGCATGTATCTCTACGCCGCCCTGATTGGCATCGGCTACGGCGCCTTCATGTCGATCGACCTGGCCCTGATGACGCAGGTTCTTCCGAAGACGGAACAAGGCGAAGCCGGCAAGGATCTCGGCGTTTTGACCACGGCGATCAACATCCCGCAGATCATCAGCCCAGCCATGGCGGCGGTGCTGCTGAACGTGTTCAACCACGATTACCGCGTGCTGTTCGTGGTGGCGGTGATCTTCGTCGGCCTGGGATCGTTCTTCGTCTTGCCGATCAAGTCGGTGAAGTAATTAAAGCGCATCCCGAAAAGTGTGACGCGGTTTTCGAATAAGATGCGCGCCAAGCTTAACGTCGGCGGAAAACCGGCGGCCGCTTTTCCTTGAAGGCGGCCCGACCTTCGTGCGCGTCTTCCGTGGCGAAGCAGATGGTCTGCAGATCGCGCTCGTATTCGATGGCCTTTTCATAGGGCATGGTATGGGCGGCACGCAGGTTCAGCTTGGCCGTCTCCGCCGCGATCGGCGCGCGCGAAGCAATGGTTTCAGCAATGGCGCGGGCACGGTTAAGCAGGTCTGCCGAATTCGTCAGTTCACTGATCAACCGCCATTGCAGCGCTTTGGACGCATCAATCGGATCACCGGTCAGGATCATCAACGCCGCGTTCGACGCACCGATGCTGTGCGCAAGGCCTGCCGCCATACCGCCGCCGCCGATCCAGCCGAGCTTGATTTCCGGCGCCGCGAACTGGGCGTTGGCGCTGGCGATGCGGATGTCGCAGGCCATGGCCGTCTCCAGCCCGCCGCCAAAGGCATAGCCGTTGACGGCTGCGATGGTCGGCTTGGTGCACAGCCGCAGAGCGTCGCAATAGTCACCGCGATTACGGAAATCCCACGGCGTCGCGTAGCTGTCGAGTGTCGCGATGTCCGATCCGGCGCAGAATGACCGCTCCCCTGCCCCGGTCACGATGACGCAGCGAATGGTCTGGCTGGCGTTGCATTCGGCGATGGCGGCCTCGATCGCCTTGGCCATGCCGGGCGTGATCGAATTCAGCTTGGCCGGGCGGTTGAAGGTCAGGGTCGCCACTGCGCCCGTGACCTCGAACAGGATTTCGTCGCTCATGGGCTTACCTCTGTTTCACAACGCCGGACGCCAGCAGGGCGTCGATTTCGCTTTCGCTCCGGCCGCGGCTTTGCAGGATCTCACGGGTATGTTCGCCGACCAGCGGCGCCCCACGCGCGACGGTCGACGGCGTCTTGGAAAAGCGGATCGGGAAGCCCGGCGTCTTCACATGACCTTCGGTGCGGTGCTCGTATTCGACCATTGTACCGTTGTGCTTGATCTGCGGGTCCTCGACCAGCTCGGCGTAGCCATAGACCGGCGCGCACCAGATGTCGGCCGGGCGGAAGATGTCCAGCCACTCCTGCGTCGTTTTCTCGGCCAGCCGGACGCGCGTGCAGGCATAGATCTCGTCGCGGTAGGTCCAGGAATCGATCTGGTCTTCCAGATTTGCGAAGAACGGCTCGCCGATCAGTTCGCCCAGCTTTTTCAGGTTGGCCATGGCTATGGTGATGTAGTGGTCCTTGGTCGCGAACACGCCATAGGGCGCGCGAATATAGCAGTGGGCGTGCGGCTCGACCGAGCGCGCTTGCGGCTTGCCGCCGACGGTGAACACCGACAGTTCCTGCATCTGGATGGTAGTGATGGCGTCGAGCATATTGACCTGGACCAGTTGGCCTTCGCCCGTCCGTTCGCGATGGAACAGCGCCGCCAGCGCGCCTTCGAAGGCGGTATAGGCCGTGATGGCGTCGACCAGATATTGCCCGGCCGGCGACGGCGGCTGATCCTTGCTGCCAGACGACATCATGGCGCCGGACAGGGACTGCAACAAAAGATCCTGACCCGGATAATTGCGGTACGGGCCGTCTTCGCCATAGCCCGAGATCGACACATAGATCAGGCGCGGATTGATCGCTTTCAACGTGTCGTAGTCGACCCCTAATCGAGCGGCGACGCCCGGGCGGTAGTTCTGCAGGAAGATGTCGGCGTCCTTGACCAGATCAAGCAGGATGGCCTTGCCATCGTCCGCCTTCAGATCAACCGCCAGCGAGCGCTTATTCCGGTTGAGCGACAGGAAGGAGACATTGACCTCATTGCCCCAGGCGCCGCCAGCCGGCGCGTGCCTTTGCCACTCACCCGTCGTCGGTTCGACCTTGATGACGTCCGCTCCAAGATCGCCGAGGCGCTGCGCCGCGAACGGGCCCGCCATGGCGATGGAACAGTCGAGAACACGTATATCTTCCAGGATTTTCATTTTTTCCTCAGTGCATGATCCAGCCGCCGTCGACATTCAGGACCTGGCCGGTGATGAAGCCGGTTTCCTCGGCCGCCAGGAAGGTGATGGCGTTGGCGATGTCGCCGACATGTCCGCGCCGCTTGATGGCCTGATGGTCGAGCACGTGACGGGTGAATTCTTCCGGGTTCGGATTAACCTTCTCGGCGTCGGTCGGGAAAGCGCCGGGCGAGATGGCGTTGACAGTAATGCCGTAGGCGCCGAACTCGCGCGCCCAGGCCCGCGTCAGCCCGACCAGGGCGCCCTTAGACGCCACATAGGGCGACAGATTGGCCCAGCCGCCGTAGAAGGTGATCGAAGCGATATTGATGATCCGGCCGAAGCCCTTGGCGCGCATACCCGGCAAAGCCTCCTGCACGGCGACGATACCGGCGTCGACATTGACACGCTGAACGCGTTGATGGTCCTCGACGCTGTAGTCCTCGAACGGCTTCGACGGATAGATAGCGGCGTTGTTGATGACGACGTCAAAGCCGCCGGTCTCATCCAGACGACGGCGAATATCGGCGCGGAAACCCTCGAGGTCCGCCATGTCCGACGGCGTGAGCAACAGCTTGCCGCCCAGTCCTTTGGCCGCTTCGCTGAGCGCCTGGATCTTGGCCTCGTCATGATCCACGGCGACGACGGTAGCGCCGGCGCGCAGAAAATGCAGGGTGGTTTGCAATCCCAAACCACCAGCCGAACCTGTGTAAAGAATGACCCGATCACGCATTGTCCGGCACCCGGACGATTTTCGGAAATTGGCCAGAGGGCTCCGGATAATCGTCAGAAGGCTGACGAACGACATTTTCGATGCGCGACGTGCATGCCTTGACCGCGTTTGCATCCGGCAGAACACGGAGCACCGTGTCATAGCGCCGGGCCTCGCCGTGTTCGAGCCAGATCAGCTCGTCGCGCTCCCTGGCGAATGGCTTGCCGAAAACATGGTTGGTCGACGGCTCGATACCCAGGGCATAGTGGCCACAATGCAGATTCTGCCACTCATACATGGCCGGGAACTGCGCCTTGATCGTCTCGACCTCAAAGCCGAAGCCGATGGCTTCATTGACCAGAGCGACATTGACCTTGCCTTGCGCATCGGCAACCATGTCGTGCTGCCACACCTGCTCGTGAAAGTTCAGCTGCGGCGCCGGCAAGGTGCGATAGCCAACCCCCTGCTTGCGGTAATTGTCGCCGGCGTGCGCCGCCCACACCACGTCTCGGATCGGCGCCACATAGCGCGCGCCTTCCGCAAGCACCGGATGGCCGACATTGATGTGATAGCAGTACATGTGCGGCGTACGGTAAAAGCCGTGATTGACCACCCGGTCGTGCAGGGCGATCTCGTTACTGCCGACCCTGGCTTCGATGCGGCGGATCAGGTGCAGGTCCTCGCCGAACACGGTCGCCTGCTGGACCACGCCTTCCGCCCACAAGATGCAGTCGTCGCCGTCCCAGCGTTCACCGTAGCCGCTTAGGCGGGCCGGAATTGTGCAGATCCGTCCGTGCAGTGACGATTTCACTGTCTTGCGGGGTCCGTAATAGTAGTGGCTGGCGTCATCGTCATCCATGAACAAGATGTGGTCGAGGCCGCAGGTGACGATCAGACCGGACATGGCCCGGAACCAGGCCAGGCCGCCCTCGTCTTCATAGTTATGCAAGGCCGGGTTCTGAAAACCTGACGGCGAATGCCAGCCGACGGCGCGGCCATTGTGTTCGCAGTCGGCAATATCCATCGCCCGATCGACCATGACCGTGAAACGCAGGCCCGAACCGGTGCGGAACTCCAGCATACGTACGCCGCGTTCCGTCCCGTCGCTCAAGGTCACCAGCCGCACCCCGGCGAACTGCGACAACTGGCCTGTATGGGCCGCCAGCTCGCGGCGGGAATAGGTCCTTCCGTGTAGCTCCACCATTTCGTTTTCGTCCCTGTGAGCGACTTCTTTTTGATTGGAGAGGAGTCATACACCCACCGGGAATGATGTCAATTTATCATCATACATCATATATATATTTCGTTGGGCCGACTAAGTCGCCTATTAAATTACCAATAAATATCAGATGATTAATTGATTTCTCAAATTTATAACGGCGCGCTTTCAATGCAATGCCCTTGACTCCCGCAGCCCGCTTCGATGTATTTTGAGGAACAGGCCTTCAAGACGCATCGTCATTCCGGAGCGCCTCGAAAGGGCGAACAGCCATGACACGGGCCACCCTTGCCGACATCGCCAGGCAGGCCGGCTTTTCCACGGCGACGGTCGACCGGGTACTGAACAATCGTCCCGGGGTGCGCGACCGGACGCGTGAAATCGTCATGCAGACGGCCACCCGGCTCGGCTATACCGGCCTGCCGGGAGAGGCCACGCTCAGTCGCGCGCCGGTTTCGCTCGATTTCATCCTGCCGAGCGGCAGCAACACCTTCATCCAGGCCCTGGCGCATGCGCTGGAGGACGTCAGCGCCGAACGCGGCGACATCGACCTGAGGCTGCATTTCATCGAAGGCTTCGACCCCTACGCGCTTGCCGACACCTTGCTGAAGCTGGCGGGACAGTCCACGGCCGTCGGCGCCATTGTGCTCGATCACCCGGTCGTCCGCGAGGCCCTTCGCCAGTTGCGCCGGGCGGGCACGATCGTATTCACCATGATCTCCGACATCTCCAACGTGCCGCGCGAAGGTTATGTCGGCATCGACAACCGCGCCGCCGGCCGGCTCAGCGGTTACCTGCTCGGACGCCTGCTGCCGCGCGCACCGGCCAAGCTGGCCCTGTTCGCCGGCTCGATGTCCTATCGCGGCCATGAGGAGCGTGAAATGGGCTTCCGTAATGTGCTGCGCGAATCCTACAACCACCTGTCCGTCGTCGAACTGCGCGAGGTCCGCGACGACGACAACGCCGCTTATGGCGAAGCGGCGGGCTTATTGCATCAGTATCCCGACCTGGCCGGCATCTATAATATCGGCGCCGGCAATCGCGGCATCGCCCGCGCCCTGATCGAAAGCGGCCGTGATCAGAAGATTGTCTTTGTCGGCCACGAACTGACCGAACAGACGCGCGAATTCCTGCTGTCTGGTGTCATGGACGCCGTGATCGACCAGAATCCGCGCATCGAGGCGCGGGAGGCGATAGAGCAACTGGTACGGGCCGCCCGCGGCGAGACAGTAAAGTCCTTGGTCCCCATTCGGGTAGACGCGATCTTTAAAGAAAATATCCCGGAATAACCAAAGGTCGATCGCTGTGACTCTTTTGTGTCACCTCCATTAAGCAACTGTTTATACTAAAATAATCCATGAAACGGCCGGCATCCGGTGCGATCGAACCCCAAGTCGGCCCTCCTTACAGATAATTTATAATACATAACTTGTCATACCAATTGTTGACAGGTTCCTGTTTTCCGCCCAAAGTTACTTGACCGGGTTTTTGCCGGGCAAAAACAAAAGCCGGACATGCCGGTATGAGGAAATTCAGGAACATGACCAGACGCAACAATCTGATGATGACGTGCGCGGCGATGGCCGCCATCTTGGCTTCGACGCCTGCCTTGGCACAGACCACTCCCACCGCCCCGAGCGCGGGCACCGACGACGGCACGGTCGTCGTCGTGACCGGGCTGCGCAAGAGCCTGCAAAACGCCACCGCGATCAAGCGCAATGCCGCCCAGGTCGTCGACTCGATCGTCGCCGAAGATGTCGGCAAGATGCCGGACGCCAATATCGCCGAACTGCTGCAGCGTATCCCCGGCGTGCAGATCGCCCGCAACACACGCGGCGAAGGCAATGCCTATGTCGTCCACGGCCTCAAGCAGGTCTTGACCACCATGAACGGCCGCCTGCTGTTCACCACGACCAACCGCACTGCCAACCTGCTCGACTGGTCTTCGGATATCCTGTCGGGCGTCGATGTCTACAAGACCCCGACGGCGGACCAGATCGAAGGCGGCCTGGGCGGCCTGATCGACGTCCACTTCGCCCGTCCGTTCGACTATAAGGGCTTCCATGGAGCCGCCACTGTGACCGGCGCCGTCAGCGACATCCACGAAAGCGTCACGCCGCGCCTGTCCGGCGTGGTCAGCAACCGCTGGAACACCAGCGTCGGTGAGATGGGCCTTCTGGTCGGCCTGCAGTACGAAGAATATAATTCCGGCGGCTATTCGTCCGGCACCAACGCTTATGCCGACCGCACCGACATCATCGACAAGGACAAGGACGGCGTCTTCGGCACCGATCCCGACGACAAGATCACTGCCCCGACCCAGCCGCGCCTGCAGTATGAGCGCGGCGAGCGCACGCGCTACGCCGTCTATTCGTCAGGGCAATGGCGGCCGAACGCCGACCTGACCCTTTATACCGACATGTTCTTCAGCCTGTCGCGCGGCCGGTCGATGACCCAGCAGTTGCAGGTGCGGACGGCCGCCGCAGACGGCGGTACGCCGGTCGCCTCGAGCTACACCTTCAAGGACGGCTCCACCATTCCGGCCAGCTTCACCTACAACAATGCCCGCGTCCAGAGCATCACGGCCGGAACCGACAACCCGTACCGCACCTACATGGTCGCTTTCGGCGGCAAGTGGGTCAAAGGCAACCTGACGACCAGCGGCGAAGCCGCCCTGACGCTCAGCCGCGGCCCGTTCTATTCGCACAACATCACGCTTGAGACACGCGCGCCGTCCGCCACCGTGGCGCTCAACAGCCCGACGCCGAACATCACCGTCACCGGCGTCAACCTGAACGACCCAGCCAGCTGGAAGTATGTCGGCGCCTCGGACACCGGCAACCAGGCACGTGGCGGCGAGTTCAGCTCGCGCCTCGATTTCAAGTATGAACTGGGCGACGGTGTCTTCAAGAACGTGTCGGCCGGCCTGCGCTATGTCCACCACAAGGCGACCGCCGACAGCTGGGGCCAGAGCTATCCGTCAAGCGGCGTCGGCACGGCGCTGCTGCCCGGCCTGGCCTCCTCGCTCAGCCGGTCCTCGCCCAATGACCTGTTCTCCGATCAGGATGTCGGCACCAACCAATGGCTGGTCATCGACCACAACGTGATCCAGGACATCAAGCTGTATCGCGGCGTGCTGGGCCTGCCGATCGCCAACCCTGCGCCCAATCCGACCAGCCACTACGACTTCGACGAAAAGGTGTCGGCGATCTATCTGCAGACCTCTTACGGCTTTGACCTGGGAGCCGTGCCGATCGACGGCAATATCGGCGTCCGCTACGTCAAGACCGAGGCCGAGCAGAAGACCTTCCAGCCGAGCACGGTTTCGGGCGGCGCGCCCGTGCCGGTGACCGGCGGCAACGACTACAACAACCTCCTGCCGTCAATCAACATCCGCGCCAAGTTCACGCCGGACCTCTTCCTGCGTCTGGCCTTCTCCAAGGCTTTGACGCGTCCGGACTACAGCGACCTGTCGCCCGCGGCCACGCTCAGCGCCACCTCGCTGTCCGGCAGCGGCGGCAATCCGAACCTCAACCCCATCCAGGCCGACCAGTATGACGCCTCGCTCGAATACTATTTCGGCAAGTCGAACTCGGCGGCGCTGTCGCTGTTCCAGAAGAACGTCGAAGGCTTCGTCTACAGCGTCACCGCCGAAGAAATGATCAACGGGCAAGCCTATCAGGTCCGCCGCCCGCGCAACTCCGGTTCGGGCAAGATCAAGGGCTTCGAGCTGTCGTACCAGCAGTTCTTCGACTTCCTGCCGGCGCCGTTTGACGGCCTGGGCTTCCAGGGCAACTACACCTATGTCGACTCGAAGCTGAAAAACCCGTCCCTGAGCTATGAGGTGCCGGCCGAGCTGCTGTCAAAGGACTCGTACAATGCGACGGCGATCTACGAAAAAGGCCCGCTGTCGATGCACATGTCCTATAACTGGCGGTCGAAGAGCGTCCTGACCACACTGGGCGACAGCGCCAACCGGCCGGTTTATCGCGCGCCGTACAAATCGCTCGATTTCTCGGCGACCTATCACCTGACCGACCGCGTTTCAGTGAAGGCGGACTTCGTCAACATGCTCTATTCGTACGAAGACCGTTACTATGGCTCGACCCTGCTGCCGACCCTGTCCAACCAGCTGGACCGCAGCATGCAGTTCGGCATCCACTACAACTTCTGACGGCCGTTCAGAGACGGAAGGGCGCCCATTGCGGGCGCCCTTCCCCTCTATTACTCAGACATGTAATTAGCTAATACATCAAATTACATCAGAAAATGATGCAATATCGCATTGTCAAATCAGCAATGTGATTATTTTGACACAAACCTTTCGCAGTTATGTCATGTGTGAAACGTTTGCCACCGGTCCCAATCCGGCAATCCTCACAGCGAGACCCTGACACGAAACGGCATGCCGGCGCATCCGCCCTTCCTCATTCGGTTGCCGGCCTGAAAGGAGCCACGCACCTCAGTGTAATTGTCTGACATATGATGATCATTTGACACATGAATTAGGCTAAAATATCGTTCACCCTTATCAGCCCTGGCCACAAGGGGCGATAAAGGTAAGGAAAGCATGTCCAGGAAACTCATTCTAATGGCGGCTACCGCCATGTCCGTCCTCGCGCTCGCCGCTCCCGGCTTTGCCAGCGCCCAGGCCACTCCAACCGCCACTCAGGCTCCGGCCGAAGAAACGGTCATCGTTCGCGGCATCCGCCGCGGCATCAAGCAGTCCATCGACATCAAACGCACCGCCATCGGTGTCGTCGACTCGATCGCGTCGGAAGATCTCGGCAAGCTGCCCGACCAGAACGTCGCCGAGTCGCTGCAGCGCGTCGCGGGCGTAACCATCGAACGCAACCGTGGCGAAGGCCGCTACATCTCGGTACGCGGCTTCGGACCCAAGTTCAACGCCGTCACCGTCAACGGCCGCACGCTGGCGACCGACAACAACGGCCGGGAATTCTCGTTCGACGTCCTGCCGTCGGAAATCATTTCCGGCGCCGATGTCTACAAATCGCCTCAGGCCAACATCAACGGCGCCTCGATCGGCGCCACTGTCGATGTCCGCACTCTGCGCCCGCTCGACCAGTCCAAGACCTTTGTCGCCGCCGGCTCGGTCGGTTCCAGCCATGCCGAGCTGGCCGACAGCAACAATCCGGAGGCCTCGGGCGTCATCAGCTGGCGTAACACCAACCGCACGTTCGGCGCGGCCCTGTCCGCTTCCTACATGGACCAGGAAGTCCGCGACGACGAATTCACCATCGGCGCCGGCCACGTCTTCCGCAGCACGGGTGATTCCTATTACACGGCCGGCGGCGTGACCAATGCCCGCATCGGCCCGGGCGTCGCCGCCTTCTCGAAAGTATCGATGCCGTCGAACCTGTCGCCCTTCTTCTTCGTCCGTAAGAAAAAGATGACCGGCCTCAACGGCTCCCTGCAGTTCAAGCCGGCTGAAAACCTCGTCCTGACCCTCGACACCCTCTATTCGAAGGCGGAGATCACCGAGGACCAGACAGGCCTGGCCTACGATTTCTCCGGCGGCACGCTTGTCGAACAGGTCGTCCAAGGGGGTGAAGCCGTCTATCAGCGCTACACCGACGGCACGGTTGATGAAATCCTGCAGCACGACACGCGCAACGTGACGACGACCATGATCGGCTTCAATGCCAACTGGAAACCGACCGACACCCTGACGTTGATGTTCGACGCCTCGACCTCGAAGGCCGAACGCCGTGGCAAGGAAAACAGCTACTTCACCACCATCCGCCGCAAGCACATGGACCTGTGGTTCGACCGCCGCAACGGCTCGCCGATCTATGACTATGGCTTCACCAGCCCGACCTATACGAACGCTTCGACCAACCCCCAGGGCATCACCGCTCACTACTACATCTGGGGCGGTGGCTCGGACATCGACGACAAGACGACCGAGTTCAAGTTCGACGGCAAATGGGCGCCGGAAGGCAATGTCACCGTCTATGGCGGCCTGGCCAGCGAACAGCGCACCAAGACGATCACGGCCAATTCGACACCGGGCGGCCAGCAATGCGCCTATTGCGGTTCCGACCGCGTCCTGCCGCAGTCTTTGTTCTTCAACACCAACTCGAACTTCTTCGCCAGCCACAGCGGCAATATCGTCCGCGACTGGGTTGGCTATGACCCGCTGGCCCTGATCCTCCAGGTCGACCAGTTCGCCACGGCGGATGGCAAGCCGTTCGATCCGGGCGTCTTCGATCCGGCGGGTTCGTCGGTCGTCGACGAGAAGGTCATGATCGGCTACGTAATGGGCGACTTCCGCGCCGATCTGGGCGGCATGCCGCTGTCGGTCAATGTCGGCGTCCGCGTCGAAGACACCAAGTACACGTCTTCGGGGGCGTCGCAGACCGTGCTGTCGGCCGTTCCCAACGGCGCCGGCCAGAACATCATCACCCTCTCGGGCATCGTTCCGGTCAGCTTCGAAGGCAAATATACCGACATCCTGCCGTCGCTGAACGCCCGCCTGAACATCACCGATGACCTGATCGCCCGTTTCGCCGCCTCGCGCGTCATCACGCGTCCGACCCTGTCGGATCTGTCGTCGAAACAGTCGATCCAGACCAACCCCGGCAACGAGACGATCAAGCGCGGCAATCCCGATCTCCAGCCCTTCCGCGCCTCGCAGGTCGAAGCCGGTCTGGAATGGTACTTCGATCGCCTGTCGCTGCTGTCGTTCGCCGCCTTCTACAAGAACATCGACTCATTCGTGACCCTGACCACGACCCCGCAAAAGGTCGATCAGGTCACCTTCCAGGTCACCGTGCCGACCAACGGCAAGGGCGCGACCGTGAAGGGCTTCGAGCTCGGCTATCGTCAGGTCTTCGGCCAGCTGCCGTCGCCGTGGGATGGTCTCGGCGTCCAGTCGAGCTTCACCTATGCCGAAAGCAATGCCAAGTACACCAATACGGTGGCCAACGTGTCCTACGGCCTCGAAGGGCTGTCCAAGTACAGCTACAGCCTGGTCGGCTTCTATGAAAAGTACGGCTTCCAGGCCCGCGTCGCCTACACCTGGCGCGACAAGTTCCTGCAGGTCGCTTCAGGCCGCAACGGCGAGCCGGAATATTTCGACGCCTACGGCCAGGTCGACGCCAGCCTGAGCTACGACATCAACAGCCATGTGACTGTCTATCTCGATGGCCTGAACCTGACGGACGAGAACGAGTTCATCTACTCGGTCACGCCGAACCGCACCAAGGAATACCGCACGACTGGCAAACGTATCGCCGCCGGACTGCGCTTCCGCTTCTAGTTGTTTTCCCGAACCACTGTTCCCTGAGCGGAAATTCCTCCCCGCTTTCAAGACAGAGGTCCCCTGCCCGCAGGATCATTGTATCCTGCGGGCATTTTTTTGCTCTGGAGATTCCGATGACCACCATCCGCAAAGTGTTCTGCGTCGACCTGAAGGACGATGCCGACCTGATTGCCCGCTACAAGGCCTGGCATGCCGCCGGAGCGGTGCCCGCCGCGGTGACGAAGGCCATTCGCGGCGACGATATCCGCGCGCTCGATATCTATTGCTTCGGCAACCGGCTGGTCATGATCATGGAACAGGGGCCGGGCTTCGACCCGGCCGCCAAGTCGGATCGCGACGCCGATAATCCGGACGTCGTCGCCTGGGATGCCTTGATGCGCACCTTCCAGCAGCCCGTGCCCGGCGCCCCACGGGAGGGCACCTGGGCCGAGATGGACTCGATCTATTCGCTGGCGGACCAGCCTATTTGATCTGGTCGCTGTAGCTCCAGCGCACGGTCTCTTTCAGGTCCTTGCCGCCAGAGGCTTCAACGACATTGTCGCCGTTTTGCAGGCTGATCCGCCAGGTGGCGATGTGGTTGTTGACGGTCTGCGTGCCCAGATCCTTGCCGTTCAATTGCAACCTGACTTCCGGAAGATTGGAATAGACCTTGACCGTCGTCGTGCGCGTCCGCTTCGGATTGTCTCGGGCGCTTGTGATGTGCAGCATCGGCTTTTCCGCCCAGTTGGCCTGATACCAGTAATAGGCGTCCTTTTTCGTCGCCCGATCTTCGGTCACCAGTCCCTTGTCGTTGATCGCCGGGCGGTCACCTTCGTTGCGGCGGAACGACGGGAAATCAAACGCCACCCAGATGAAGTCCGACCAGATCCACGGCCGCGCCTTCAGCTCCTTCCACGTGCCTTCGTGATAGAGCGCCTGATACTGCTCCGGGTGCCAGTAGCCCTGCGGATTGGGCACTTTCGGCAGATCTTCCTGATGCTTGATCGAAGCGCCAGCGCCATATTCGCTGACGCCGATGACGCGGCCCGGCAGCTTGGCGTGCAGGGCGTCGGCCCACTTGCCCATGTCCGGGAAGGTGTCGCCGTACCAGCCGAAATAGCGGTTGTAGGAAATGACGTCGCTGTGCTGAGCGATGGCATCGTCATCGGCCAAGCAGCAGTGGGCATAGACGGTCGGCCGGTGCGGGTCCATGCCCTTGGCCGTGCTTTGCAACGCGCCCAGCACTTCGTTGTTGAAGGCGGGCGTGCCACGCCGGATTTCGTTGCCGATACCCCACAACGCGACCGACGGATGGTTGTAGTTCTGGGCGACCAGCTCGCGCATCTGTTCGACAACATTGTCGCGGAAGGCCGGCGTTTCGGTCATCTCATCGACCAGCGGCACTTCGGTCGTGATCAGCAGACCCATCTGGTCGGCGTCGTCATAGACGCGCTGCGGGTGCTGCATGTGGGCCAGCCGCAAGGCCGTCGGCCCCATCTCGTCGAGGATTTTCATGTCCTCGTCAATATCGGCGTCGGACACCGCCGTGCCTTTGCCATAGCGGCCCGGCTGCTGCATGTTGGCGCCGTAGACCGGATAGGCCTTGCCATTGAGCTGGAACTGGCCGTCGACAAAGCCAACCGTGCGGATGCCGACGGGCACGCTCAAGCTGTCGGTGTCGCCACCGGTCGAGACGTCGGTGACGACGCGATAGAGATAGCCTTTGCCGCGACCGTTCCACAGCTGCGGCTTGGCGACGGTCAGGTTGAGGTCGGCCGAGCCGCCCTGTCCACCCGCCAGCGTCTTGCTGGCCGAGCCCTGCGCCACCGTCTTGCCGGCGGCATCGACCAGCCGGACATCGACCTTGGTGGCCGCCGAAGCGGTGCCGTCGTTCTTCAGCAGGGCCTTGACCGATAGCTGCGCCTTGGGCCCGATCGAAGTGGTGGTGACATAGACGCCCGGCCCGCCATGATCCATCAGGTCGAGGTGCACGCTTGGAACCGTGATCAGGGACACACCGCGATAAAGCCCGCCAAACACGTTGAAATCGCCGGTCAGCGGCGCGACTTGCGGCACATGCGCGTTGTCGACGCGGACGGCCAAGACATTGCCGCCAGCCTTCAGGGCATCGGTAATGTCAAAACGGAAACCGGCATAGCCGCCTTCGTGGCGGCCGACGCTCTTGCCGTTGACATAGACGTCGGTGACCAGCGCAGCGCCATCGAACTGCAGCACATAACGCGTGCCCGGCTTCGGCGTGACATCGAGCGCGTGGCGATACCAGGCCGGACCGCGGTAGTAGACGCCTTCGTCGTCACCACGGTTCTTGTCGCCGCCGGCGGCTGCATCGGAGGCATTATAGGTGTGCGGCAGCGACACATTCTGCCAGGCGCCGGCGTCGAAAGCCGCGTCCTTGGCCTGCGGCACGTCCTGCTTGATGAACTTCCAGTCGGACATCAGCGGCGTCACCTGACGCGTCGCAGCAGCAGCCGGCGTGGCGGCCAGAACGGCAAGGCAAAGAGCGAGAGAGGCTTTCATGGTGGCTCCTTATTTCACGGTCAGGGAGTCGATGGCGGCCGGGCCGCTGAGGGTCAGGGTGATGCGATAGGTCCCGGCGTTGATCAGGGTCGGCGTCTCCACCGTCACGGTCTGCCAGTCGTCGCCGGCCGCCAGATTCACCGGCAGTTCGACAGCGGCGATGCCGCTTTCGTCGATCATAGTGGCCTTGGCTGTAATGGCTGTGTCAGCGCGATAGCGGACAGTCAGCGCATGGCGCGCCGCCACGCCGGCCGAATAGGTCCAGGTCAGCGACGCCTTGCCAGGTTTCAGCTGCACATAGGCCGCACCGCCATAGCCCTTTACCTTGGTTTCGACGGCGCCGTTTTCGACCTGGGCGGTTTCGGCCTCCATCAACCCGACGGTCTTGCTGAAGGTGAACACGCCGGGCGCATAGGGCGACGGCAGTCGGCGGCGTACCAGAACTGGAGCTGCAATGGGGATAGTGACGGTCTCACCGGCATTGGCCTTTCGGGTCAGGAAGCGAACGGTTGCGATGTTCTTGCCGACGGTCAGCGCCGTCAGTTTGGCGTCGCTCCAGCCGTCTGGAATGGCGGCCTCCGTCGGCGTGACGAGATAAAGGTCGGCGGCCACGCGCAGGGTGACCGACTTGCCTTCCAGCCAGTCGCTGTCGAACAGTTCCGGCGGCAGCTGGCTCCAGGTCGCGCCGGTTGAGAGTGCGTCGCCATTGTCGAGGAAGGTATGAACGGCTGCATCCGCCTTGGCGATCAGGTCGCTGCCAGTTTCGGGCTTGGCGGGTTGGCCCTTGGTCGCCGAAATGGCGATGGCCGAAATGACCGCCTGCCCAGCCGCGACGCGCGGGAAGTCGATGACGATATGGCCGTCTGTTACTGTCGCTTGGACGGTCTTTTTCAGAGCGCGGTTGAAGCCGGCTTCCTTGAAGATATCGAGATTGCGCAAGGCCGTCTTACCATTGACCGCCACATCGAACAGCCGCCACCCGGTGGCGTCGATGCCGGTGCGGCCATACCACGGCTCGCTGAAATAGAGCTCGATGTCGTATTCGCCGTTCGGCACATCAAAGCGGTAATTCAGTTTCTCGCGGCCGAAGCGGTAGGTGCGGAAAAGCGCCTGCGCCGATGCGCCTTCAATCGGATCATAGGCGACGCGGCGACTGCCCAGCGCGGGGTCGAGGTCGGCATAATCGTCCGCCCAGCTGCGCCAGCCCCAGGCTCGGCCTTTTTCCAGATGCCGGTCACCCGACCACAGCTGGCCGTCTGTATCGACCATATCCGGCCCGCCGGCATTGACGCGATAAAGATAGGTCCTGCCCACTGCCCCCTTGGTGATGTCGGTCCGGTCCTTGACCAACGCATCGGCGTCTGGCGGCGCCGGCAGGTTATTCAGTATCACCACATCGCGCGCCGCGGCCTTGCCACCCAGCCAGCAGGTCGCCGACAGCACGTTGTAGCGCACCTCGACGTTGTTCCAGACAAACGGCCGACCATCGGCGGCCCTCGCCTGCGCCCCCAGCGACAGCTTGCCGGACACGTCATTGAACAGCTCGACCCGGTCGCAGTTGGAGAAGACCTCAATGTCCGACTTGACGCCCGGCCCGGTCCAGCGATCCGGCCAGGTGTGCGATACGATATAGACCATCGGCGTCTTAGCGGCCGGTACCTCGCGCGCGCGCAGCATGTAATAGGCGTCGAGCGGCTCACCCCACAGCGTCATCAGGCCTTTGTTGTTGGCCGGGCCGGTGTGCTCCAGCGGCCGGATACCGTCAAAGATCTGCGTGCCGTCGACGCGCATCGGCCGGCCGGGATTTTCATGCGTGTAGAGCAACCAGATAAAGTCACCGACCGTGCTGTCCTTGACCTGCGCCGCCAGTCGCGACTTGGTTTCAAGAATAGCGGTCATACTGCTTTCGTCGAAGCGGCCGGGTGCGAAAGGCGCTTCCTGGTGCTGGCCCAGAGACCGCCAGGCGCCATATTCACCGACTAGCCCTTGCTTTTTCAGCTCGCTTGCATACTTTTCCGGATCGCCGCCATAGGTGCCGGACCAGTTCTGCGGCACATTCCAGTCAGTCCCCTTACCGCCGTTGCAGGTGACGACCAGCCGGTCGACCGACGCGGTCGGATCGTTGTCGCGGATCACCGCCATGGCCTGTTGGGCGAAATCCTCCGGCAGGATGCTCTCGTTCTGCAGACCCCACATGTAGTTGGCCGGATTGTTGCGGCGTTCGCGCACCCAATCGGCCAGCAGGCTCATGAAATGGGCGCGGAACTCGGGGTTATCGTACCAGATGTGGGCGCTGAACTGCGGCCACCACATCATGCCTTCGCGCTCGAAAATCGCCTGATAACGTAGATTATGCGGATAATGGCCGTCGCGGAACGCATTGAACCCGCCGGCCTGCGCCTGACGAACGCGAGCGGTGATCTGTTCCGGTGAGAAAGCCTGCGACCCGCCCAGCAGATGCTCATATTCAGCGATGCCGTGCAGCGCCAAAGGCTGACCGTTGACCAGCAAGCGTCGCTGACCTTCTGCATCCTGGGTGATCTCAAGCGCGCGGATACCGTAAGCCGTTTCCTGCGTGTCGAGAACCTTGCCGTTTTCACTCAGCGTGACGCGCAGGCGATAGAGATAAGGCTTTTGCGGCGACCACAGTTTCGGCAGGGCGATCTCCGGCAGAGCCTGGTCGAAGCGG
The DNA here is from genome assembly GCA_048497915.1 of Pseudomonadota bacterium. Taxonomy (GTDB): domain Bacteria; phylum Pseudomonadota; class Alphaproteobacteria; order Caulobacterales; family Caulobacteraceae; genus Asticcacaulis. Next base: position 72,421 of record JBEHYZ010000005.1, on the reverse strand, counting down.
CTGCGTTCGCCGGCTTTCAGGCTGCGCGTCGTTTTCACCGAGGTGACGACCTTGCCGGAGGTGTCGATCAGCGACTGCGTTACATCAAACGAGCGCGCGCGGCCGGACAGGTTCTCGACCTCGGCCCGGCCGGTCAATTGGGCGCGGTCGGCGGTAATATCGCCGCGCTTGCCCCAGGCATAGATGCCGAACGGTTGCAGCTTCAGGTCGGACGCGACGACCACATGTACCGGACGGAAGATGCCGAACGGCTGCGAGCCCTCGGCAAAGCCATTCATATCGGAATCGTCACCCGGCGCCCACGGCAGATCATGGATGCCCGCCGGATTGTCGACACGCACCGCCAGCACATTGCGGCCGGGCTTGGCGGCCTTGGTGACATCGAGCGTAAAGCTGACCAGCCCGCCGCCATGTGTGCCGACAGGCTGGCCGTTCAGCCAGATGGTCGCATAGGCATTGACGCCTTCGAACATCAGGAAGACGCGTTGATCGGTCGAATGAGCCGGAATGGTCACGGCCTTGCGATACCAGGCCGTGCCGTGGCGGCTACCCTTCACCACCTGGCGGGCATAGCTATAGCCTTGCCAGTTGTGCGGTACACTGACCGACGCCCAGCGGCTATCGTCAAAACCGGACGCCTGAAACGCACCATCGGCACCGACAGCCTTGCCTGTATCGTCAGCGTCAAAGACGACCGAGCGCCACGCACCCGCGATTTCCTGATCGCTGCCAACGCCCGCCGCCAGCGCCATCACAGGCACAAGCAGGCTGAGCACGACCGCCAGACACGCGGAAGCAAGACGCATTTCCAAATCCCTGTTGTTGTTTTCGTTATCGTAAGCGACCTTGCCATTCTTCTCCAGCCGGCGCAAACTAAACATCATACATCAGACCTATTTTGGTGACAAAAACAGAGGGGAAACACCGCATGGAACTAACTCGCCGCACCTTGATCGAGGGCGCCGCCGCCGTCGCCCTGGCCGCCACCGCACCCGGTGTCCGCGCGCAAACACCCGATGCCGCCCCGCTCAAGCTGTGGTACGACAAGCCCGCTGACGTCTGGACCGAAGCCCTGCCCGTCGGCAACGGGCGACTGGGGGCCATGGTGTTTGGCCGGGTCAAGCGCGAGCGCCTGCAGCTCAACGAAGACACCCTCTGGTCGGGCGGCCCCTATGACAATGTCAACCCGAAGGCGCGCGCCGCCCTGCCCAAGGTCCGGCAGCTGATTTTCGATGGCAAATATGCCGAAGCCGAGGCCCTGGCCGAAAGCGATATTTCCGGCACGCCGATGCGCGAGATGTCCTATCAGTGTGTCGGCGACCTGATGCTCGACCTGCACGATGTCAACGAGACCCAGGTCAGCGATTACCGGCGCGAACTCGATCTGGAAACCGCTGTTTGCCGGACGCAGTTTACCTCCGGCGGCGTCCGCTACAGCCGCGAAGTGATCGCTTCGGCGCCCGGCAATGTCATCGCCATCGCGCTCAGCGCCGAAGGCGGACCGCTGGCGCTCAACCTGTCCTTTGCCTCAGGCCAGCGCGTCGATATCGCCGCGACCGCGGGCGAGCTGGTCATGACCGGCGTCAACAACACCGACTTCGACAATCCCGGCAAATTGACGTTCCAGGCGCGCGCCAAAGTGACAGGCGACGGCCAGATGACGGCGGATGGCGAAACCCTGAAAATACGCGGCGCGTCATCGGTCCTGATCGTACTGGCCATGGCCACCAGCTACCGGTCGGCCAGCGATGTCTCCGGCGATCCGGAGGCCCTGACCCGCGCCCATCTGAACGCCGTGTCCGGCAAAACCTTTGCCGATCTCAAAGCCGACCACACGACCGATTACCGCAAGCTGTTCAGCCGCGTCACCTTGACCTTGCCCAGCACCGACAAGGGCCGGACAACCGCCTCGCGTGTCAAGAACTCGCCGGGCCGCGACGATCCCTCGCTGGCGGCGCTCTATTTCCAGTACGGCCGTTACCTGTTGATCAGTTCGTCAAGGCCGGGAACGCAACCGGCCAACCTGCAAGGCATTTGGAACGACAGCAACACCCCGCCCTGGGGCAGCAAATACACCATCAACATCAATACCGAGATGAACTACTGGCCTGCCGATGCCGCCAACCTGTCGGAATGCGTCGAACCGCTGCTGGCCATGGTCGAGCAGCTGTCCGTGTCGGGCGCGAAGACCGCCCAAAGCCTGTACGGTGCACGCGGTTGGGTGGCGCACCATAATACCGACCTGTGGCGGGTGTCCGGACCGTGCGACCACATGCGCACCGGACTTTGGCCGTCGGCGGGCGCGTGGTTGTGCAACACGCTCTGGGATCACTACGACTATACCCGCGATCCGGCGGTGCTGAAGCGGCTCTATCCCCTGATGCGCGGCGCGTCGCAGTTCTTCCTCGACACGCTCGTCAAGGACCCGAGCGCCGGCTTCATGGTCACCAATCCGTCGTTGTCGCCGGAAAACGACCATGGCCGCGGCAGCACCTTGTGCGCCGGTCCGACGCTCGACAACCAGTTGCTGCGTGACCTGTTCGACCATACCGTGGCGGCGGGGGTGGCGCTTAAAACCGACGCAGGTTTGCGGCGCGACATCGTCGCCATGCGTGGCCGGCTGGCGCCCGACACAATCGGCGCCCAGGGCCAGTTACAGGAGTGGCAGGCCGATTGGGACGCCGGCGCCGCCGACATCCATCACCGCCATGTCTCGCACCTCTATGGCCTCTTCCCCAGCCAGCAGATCAGCCCTGACACGACGCCGGACCTAGCCGCCGCCGCGAAGCGCAGCCTGGAAATTCGTGGCGATGATGCCACCGGCTGGGGTCTCGGCTGGCGGCTCAACCTGTGGGCCAGCCTGCGCGATGGCGACCACGCCTATCGCATACTGAGGATACTGCTCGGGCCCGATCGGACTTACCCCAACCTGTTCGACGCCCATCCGCCGTTCCAGATCGACGGCAATTTCGGCGGGGTGCGCGGCATGGCCGAAATGCTGGTGCAAAGCCGGGGCGATACCGTCTTCCTGCTGCCCGCCCTGCCCTCCGCCTGGCCCAGCGGCCAGGTGACCGGCCTCAGGGTGCGCGGCGGCGGCGAAGTCGATCTGACCTGGCAAAACGGCGGCCTGACTGCCCTTGCCTTCCGCAGCCATGTGGCCGGGCAATGGACCCTCCGTCTCGGTGGCAAAACACGCATGGTGAAATTACCGGCAGGTCAATCGGCCACGTTTTCGCCGTCCGATTTCGCCTGAAAGCCGCACTTCCCGCTCAAGTCGTTGAAAAATCACTGTTACACGCGCGAAACTTGTAAGCTTGTCATATTATGATTCGTATTATAGTATGACTAATGCGAAATATAATCGCGTATAAACACAGGGAACATCGATATGAACCTCAAATCCGCTTTGAGGATGGGTGCGGCCGGCACGGTGCTGGCCCTCCTCCTCGCCGCGCCTGCCTGGGCACAAAACGCCACGCAAACCACGCCGCCCGCCGACGAGACTGTCGTCGTGGTGACCGGTAGCCACATTGCCTCCAAGGCCGCGGCCTCGCCGTCGCCGCTGCAGACCGTGACATCGAAAGACCTCGAAAACGCCGGCGCCATCAACGTCATCGAGGCGCTGCAGGATAATCCGGCGTTCGGCGTTCCGGGCTCCAACCGCGCCAATTCCAACTTCACCTCGACCCAGGCCGGCCTGTCGACCGTCAACCTGCGCAACTTCGGCGCCGACCGGACGCTGACCCTGATCGACGGCCGCCGCTCGGTCGCTGGCCGCCCCGGCACCACCCAGGTCGACCTGACCATGATCCCGACGCCGTTCGTCGACCGCGTCGAAGTGCTGACCGGCGGTGCCTCGGCCGTCTACGGCTCGGACGCTGTCGCCGGCGTCGTCAACTTCATCTACAAGAAGCACTTCAACGGCGTGCTGATGAACGCCCAGGTCGGCGCGTCGGAATATGGCGATGACCGTCAGCAGACACTCAACATCACGGTCGGCAGCGACTTCAATGATGGCCGCGGCAATGTCATGCTGTACGGCGGCTATTCCGACGAAGGCATCGTCCGCTCCGTCGACCGCGAACGTTCGGCGGTCGACCAGACCAGCCTCGGCGGCACGCAGCGCAAGTCGGGCAACAACGACGCCAACCTGCAGGCGGCGCAGAACCTGTTCGTCCCGAGCCGTCCGGTCTATTCGACCATCATCCCGAACGGCACCTTCGATGTCGGCGGCAAGAGCTACACCATCGACCAGAGCGGCGTGCGCCTGTTCAACAGCGCCGTCGACGGCTTCAACCGCGCCCCTTACCAGGCGATCGCCGTGCCGGTGACGCGCTACACCTTTGCCGGTCGCGGCCGCTATGATTTCTCCGATCATGTCAGCCTGTTCCTGGAAGGCAACTTCGCCCGCATCCATTCGCAGACCTACATGGAGCCGCTGCCGCTGCAGTCGGCGGGCGCACTTGGCATCTTCCGCGCAGTGTCGAACGGCCACTTCAATATCGAAGGCCTGTCGGTCAATCCGACGACCGGCGCTTCGACCCTCACCCGCAATCCGCTGGTGCCGGACGCCATCTATAACGCGGCGACCGACACCAATGCCGACGGGCTGAAGGACATCGGCTGGACCAAGCGTCTGGTCGAATTCGGCGGCGGCCAGCGCTTCGCGCCGGTTGACCGCGACACCTTCCGCATCGCCACCGGCATCGACGGCAGCCTCAACGATAACTGGAAATACGAGCTGTCCTATACCTACGGCCAGACGACCGCCACGCAGCGCATGACCGGCCTGGTCAACGAAGACAACGTCGCCAACGCGCTCAATGTCGTTCGCGACGTCTATGACCTGAACAAAAACGGCTCGACCAACGACGCCATCTGCGCCAGCGCCGAAGCCCGCGCCCTGGGCTGCGTGCCGCTCGACATCTACGGCCCCGGCAAGCTGACGGCCGAAATGATCAAGTACATCGAGACCCAGTCGCTGCGCAACGCCCGCCAGACCCAGAGCGTCGTGTCGGCCAACCTGTCCGGCACCTTGTTCGAACTGCCCGCCGGTCCGCTGCAGGTCTCGCTCGGCATGGAATCGCGCCGTGAGGCCTCGAGCGAAGTCCTCGATCCGCTGAGCAACATTCCGCGCAACGGCTACGTCCAGCAGGTCAATGTCGCCGGCAGCTTCCGCGTCAACGAAACCTATGCGGAAATCATCGTACCCCTGCTGGCCAACCTGCCCGGGATCTATAACCTGACGCTGCGCGGCGCCGGCCGGGTGTCCGACTATTCGACGGTCGGTTCGGTCAATGCGTCGAACATCGGGCTGGAATATTCGCCGGTGAAGGACATCCGCTTCCGGGCGGTCTATGCCCGCGCCGTCCGTGCCCCGAATATCGGTGAACTGTTCGGCGGCTCGACCGTTGGTGTCAGCTCAGTGGCCGATCCGTGCCTGGGCGTAACCCTGGCCGGTACCGACGCCACAAGCGTGAACTGCCGCAAGGTGCAGGGCGTGCTGACCAACATCGCCGCCTCGCCGTCGGGCGCCTTCACTCAAACCCAGTCGGACACGCAGGGCGTCCCCAGCCTCCAGGTCAGCAATCCCAACCTGCACCCGGAAGACGCCAAGACGGTCACCTTCGGCGTGGTCATCACCCCACGTTCGATCGAGGCCCTGCGCAACTTCACCTTCACGGCCGACTATTACGACATCAAGCTGGCCGGCGCGATTGCCCGTCCGTCGTCGCAGTTCATCCTGACGCAGTGCTATACCAACAACGATCCGACCTACTGCGCGCTGGTCAAACGGCGTGACGTGGCGGCCGGTCCGTACAGCGCCGGCTCGATCGAGCTGATCAACAGCGCCCTGGTCAATACCGGCGGCGCGTTTACCGAAGGCCTCGACCTGACGGCTGCCTATCGCCTCAACCTGCAAAGCTGGGGCTGGACCGGCACGGCGACCTTCCAGGGCAGCCTGACCCACCTCTACAAGCAGGGCGGCCGGCCGCTGGACACCTCGCCCATCGATCCGACCGCCGGCGAAGTCGGTTCGCCGCGCGACAAGGCGCAGCTGTCGATCAACTACGAAAACGGCAACTGGGGCTTCACCTGGAGCAACCAGTTCATCGGCAAGCAGTATCTCGACGACACCTTCCGCGCCCGCTTCCTGCTGGCCAACGGGCAACCGGCGCCGCTCGACCTGTTCAAGGTCAAGCCGTTCACCTACACCGACGCGCAGATCCGCTACCGCCTGCAACAGCGCTATGACCTGTATTTCGGCGTGGGTAACCTGTTCAACGTGGCACCGCCGCCGATCATCACCGGCCTGCCCGGCACCTCGACCGGCACGGAAACCGCCGCGGGCCTTTATGACCCGATCGGCCGCCGCTTCTACGCCGGTATCCGCGCCAAGTTCTGATTCCTACCGCCCTTGCCGCCGGGAAGTCCCTCTTGGACGGCGACAAGGTACCTGGCCCGCGTCTGTTTCACACAGGCGCGGGCTTTTTTATTTCACCTTCAGGTGCCGGTCGGCAAAGGCGATATATTGCCCCCAATCATAGGGCGTAATGGCATGGCCGCCGGAGCGGTTGTGAAAGCCGATGGTGGAATGTACCGGCGTATCCGGCTGCGGCATATCCGTCGTGGTCAAACCGTCCGTTCCCAGCAGGCGATAGACCGGATCGGCCGCCTTGGCCGCCAGGTACTGGCCTTTCGGGTCGCCCCACAGGTCATCCGCAGCCGTCGCCACATAGACCGGACGCGGCGCGACCAAAGCGATCAGGTCATGGGCATCGACCGGCAGATCGGACTCTCGCTTGGCGTAGGTCTTGAAGTTGGGCGCGAACCAGTAGGTGTTCATGACGCGGATGGTCTCGCCGAAATCGCGGCGATAGAGCTTGGCGCCGCCTTCGCCGGACTCGTTGGAGACGACCATGGCGAAACGCAGATCGCGGGCGCCTGCCCACAACGCCGCCTTGCCGTAGCGCGAATGGCCGAAGACGATGACCCGGCCAGCATCGACCTGCTTGTCCGTCGCCAGATAGTCATAGACGCGGCTCAGGCCCCAGGCCCAGACGGCCACTGCGCCCCAGTGATCCGGCGCCGACGCCTGAGTGCCGTAGTGCGGAAAGACGCTCTGCGCCTCCATGTTGTCGCTGTCAGGATACAGGTCGCCGGGAGCGAAAGTGGCAACGCCATAGCCGGCCGTCAGGATCTGTTCGAGCGGCCATTCGGCGGCGTCGACGCCTCGGGAATCGATCGTGGCGTGGTGCTTGACGATGCCCGCCACGCCGACATCCGTCAGCCAGGTGGTGGTCAGTTGGATGGCGGGATCGGGGCTGATGGCCTGGTTGCCGTGGAAATTCAGCCCGACGAACACCGGCGCCTTGGCAACGCGATTGGGCAGGTAGATCAGCACCCGCATCTGCGGGCCTTGATCGCGGCCATCAAGCAGGATGGTCACCTGTTTGCGGGTCGCCAGACCATTGAAGGCGTTGCGATCGCTTTCGGAGACGACAAAGCGCATGTGCGCCGGTTTCGGCGGCGCGACGCCGAAGATCTGGTGCTCAAACAGGCCAAGCAATTCCGGACGGCGTTGGGACGTCCACATTTTTGCCGTCGTGACCGGGCGGCCGTCCTGCATGACCAGTGGATCCGGCAAGCTGTAGGCCGGCACTTTCGCTTCATCGAAATTGCCGTCGAGCCCGGCAGGCGCCGCCCAGGCGGGTGCGGCCGACAAGGCAGAAAGCAATATCAGGACAGCAGGGCGCATTTTACGGACCTTCGGGGTATCACACACCGGATGACGGCTTAGCTCGTCATTTTAGCTACTTTGGCGCACCCGGCTGACCGTTATATCACGGCAGTTTTTCTGCACCACGGCCGATGCAGGCTGTGCCGGAGAGACAACGCCGGTGATCCCACCGCCCACCACGTCATCCAGCACAACCGCCGGGCGGGCGTCAGCCTTTTCCACGGCAAAGACCACGTCCCTCAGCGATACGTTGCGGGCGTGGCGGCCATAGAAGCCGAAGGCCGGCAGGGTCTTCATGAAGCTGACTTCAAGGCTAGTTTCGCGCGTGTCGGGCGGGGTGAGCGCCGCATCGGCTGCTGTGCCGCCGCCGGTGCTGGTGACATGGATATTGCTGAAGCTGATGTCCGACATCGGCGCATCGGGTACGCCCTGGAAACCGCACGGATAGCGATAGGCGGCTTCGGACGCCGTGACGTTCTCGAACAGCACCTTGCGCACCGTTCCGACGCCGGTTCCGGCTGGCGCACGCAGGCGGGCGGCATGGTGGATGAATAGCGGATGGTTGACCGTCCGGCGCAGCGTGATGTTCGACACGGTGACGTCTTCCAGCGTACCGCCGTCAACGATGCCGACCAGGATACCGCGGCTGTTTTCACAGGTGCAGTCGGTTATCAGCACATTGCGGAAGCCGCCATTGCTCTCGGTGCCGAGCTTGATGCGCCCGAGCACGCCCAAGCTATCGACCGAGATATAGCTGTCGCCGCCATAGGTGCCGTCAAGCACGCTGCCCATGGCGTAGCCGCTTGTCTTGCAGCCGGTGATGGTGATGTTTTCGCAGATGATGGCCCGGTCGAGCGCATAGCTCGACTTGACCACAATGGCGTCGTCCTTGGGCGAGTTGACGACGCAGAACGCCACCCGCACGTCGTGGCAGCAGTCGATGTCGATGCCGTCGCGGTTGGTGTCGATGGTCAGGCCCTCAATGACGGCGTTGCTGCAGCCAAGCAGGTGCACCGAGAAGTGGCCGCCCTGCAGCACGGAAAAGTCAGCCAGGCGGATATTGCGGCACGACTTCAGGCCGATCGAGCGGATGCCCTTGCCATTCATCGCCACTTCCTTGGGGTCGGCGGCACGGACCTGTTCAGGCGTCAGGCCCTGTTCGGCCGGGCTCTTGTAACCGGGCAGGCCATGCCAGCGCGCGCCGGGGTCTTCACGCAACAGGCCCTTGCCATAGATCAACCCGCGACCCAGTACGGCTATGTCAGTGGCGCCGTCGGCATAGATCAGGCTGCAATGGAACTGGGTGATGCCGAAGTCCTGGAACTGCTCGACAAAGCTGCTTTCCGGCAGGTCATAACCGCCCTTGTGGATCGCTGGGTCGGCAGCTTCGAGGATCGAGCCCGGCGACAGCAGAAGCGTCACATGATCAAGCAGCCGGATCGAGAACGAGATATAATGACCCGGCGGCAGAAGCACCGTGCCGCCGCCCGCCTGATTGGCGGCCTTGACGGCGGCATTGATCGCCGGGCTGTCGACGGTGACGCCGTCGCCGCGCGCGCCGAAATCCTTGACGTTGAAGATGCCGTCACGCGGGATAGGCGGGGCCTTGGCCGAAGCGGCAGTTGGCAACGCCAGAGCTGCGGCCAGCGACAAAAGGCTATTGCGGCGGGTGATCAGGGACATGCGGATCTCACTTCTTCTTGAAGGCCGGTGCGCCGTTGCTATCGGGCAGGCTGGGGTCCTTCGGCATCGGCTTGATGTCGCCGTGCGCCACCGGACCAGCAGCCGGATCGATACCGGCATTGGCCATGACCTGACGGGCCGCCGCCGGCCATTCGCCCATGGTGACCAAGTGGTCGTCCTTGATCAGGTCGTTCTGATACGACGTCCAGATGCCGCCGACGACATTGACGTCATGCCAGTTGCCGGTGGCCGTGTTGTTGACCGTAGTGCGCAGCGGCAGGGCGCTCTTGGCGGTGTTGATGTTCAGCCACTCGCTGCCGCCTTCGACGACATTGTCGCGCACGGTGATGTCGCGCGAGCCTTCGTCGAGATAGAGTGCGATGCGGTCGCCGATGTCGAAGACGTGGTTTTCGGCGATCACGCAGTCCGGACAGGAACCCAGATTGTAGATGGCGCCGCCGTCGCTGAACAGCTGTTTGACCTTGTAGACCCGGTTGAAGCCGACAAACACGTCGCGGTGGGTGGTCGGCGTGTCATAGACCGGATTGCCGACGTCGTAGCCGCGCTGGCGCGTGCGGTAGTTCGGGTTGCCGCCCGCATCGACATAGCCCCAGCCATAGCCGATATCGATGGCGTCATAGGGCGCGCCGGAAATGTCGTTGTGCACGATCACTTCGTTCCAGACATAGGTGCTGAGGATCGCCGAGTTGTCCTTGTAATCCTGGCTGACGTTCTGGATCAGGTTGTTCGAGACCACGAGCTGACGGTTGGTCAAGCGGCCGTCCGAGGGATGGTGCGCGTCCGGGCGCACCCCGCCCGAGGCAATCGCCCCGCCGGCCAGGTCGGTGAAGACGTTGCGCGACACCACGATGTCTGACGTACCGAGGCCCTGGCCGGTTAGGTTGGCATTGGCGTCGTTACCGATGCCGAGCGCGTATTGCCCAAGGTGCGCAAACACATTGCCGTCGAAGACGATGTGCTGGGCCATGGCGAGCTGCACGGCAGCCGGCGTCTGGTTCCACTTGGCGCGCATGGTCTCGAATTCCGGACAGCCGGTCTTGCAGACGGTGAGCACGTCCTTCGGATAGGCGGCGGCCCGGCCGGTGATGAACGACCCGCTCTGCTGGCTGGCGAAGCCTTCCGGCGACGATGGCCCAAGCCAGCTGGTATAGGCGAATTTCAGGCCCGAGATGGTCAGGTCGCTGATCGGCTTTTCCTTGGTGCCCGCCGCCGAAACCAGCACTTCGAGGCGCGGCAGCATGACCTTGGCGGTTGTCATATCCTCGCCATCGCGCGGGCGATAGTAAAGCTTGCCCGCCTTCGGATCGAGATACCACTGGCCGGGCTTGGTCAAGAAGGCCAGGCTATTTTCGAGGAACAGGTGCGACAGCTGCGGGTTGAAGGGGAACGGAATCGAGTCGTAACCCCAGATGTTATTCGCCCACGCTGGCTGCTGCATCGTCAGGGTGCGGCCGCTGACCGACTTGACCGGCGAGAAGCGCGACGTGAAGAAGCCGGTGGCTTCCAGCTCGACGCGGGAGGCATCGCCGCCGGCCAGCGCATCCACCGCCGGATCGTCGACCGTCATGCCGGTTTCAGTGAAGGTAAACTTGCTGCGCGGGATCTCGACGCCGGCACGCGCAGCCAGCTTGTCATTGACCCACAGCTGACGGGAATCGACGCCCTTCGGGGTGTCGGCGACATAGATGTTCTTCGCGGCGTCATGGACCTGCCAGCCAGTGACAGCCACGCCGCCCGACAGCACGGGATGGGCGCTATCGGCGGCTTTCCAGGTAACGACGAACTGGTTCTGGCCGCCGTCGGCAGCGGTGAACACCAGCGGCTTGCTCAGCGAATAGACGCCGTCCGCCAGCGACACGATGACATCGCCGCGCGTATTGGCGGCGCGGACCGCCGTCTGGGCGCGTTCCAAGGTGCGGAACGGATGGTCGCGGTCACCGGCCGCCTTGTCGTCGCCCGACGGCGAAACGAACAACTCGGTGACCGGATGCTTCCAGCGGGTCTGGGCTTCGGCGCCCGACGCCACCGCCAGCGCGGCGAGACAGATGAGAACAGCGCCGCGCATCAGACGCGCACCAGACGGACGGCGATCCACGGCTTGCCCGGCAGGACAATGGTCGGCCGCTTCGGATCGGCGTGATTGTAATAGTCCTTCTGCGTCATGGCGAAGGTTCCCTCAACTGGTGTGATGGTCATATTCCAGGTGTCGATAATATCGACGCGGTAGGTGTTCATCGGATCGTCCTTGCGGCCGGGGATTTCCACCGTCCACTCGGTCGGCGTCTCCTTGCCGAAATAGCGCAGGTAATACTCAAACGGCTTGCCGCCGAGATGCCTGTCGTACCAGGTCTCGATCGGCTCGAAGCCGGGTGTCGGGCCGGTATCCATGATGGTCTTCAGGAAGGCGAGGCGTGGCGGCGACGTGCCCTGCATCCTGCCGCCCTGCCCCAGCCACGAGCCATCCGTGCCGCCCGGCGCCGAGAAGGTATCGCTGTGGCCGACATAGGTGCCGGCGATCAGCCCCCACCAGAAGCGCATGACCATTTCCTCGCCGGTCAGCTGGCCCCAGCGCTTGGTCGAATTGCCCTCGTAGCAGACTTCGTCGAAGATCACCGCCTTCTGGGCGAAGTTGCGGTGAAGCTGCGCCCGGCCGTCGTCCTCGACCGCCGCGCCGTTCTGCACCGAAGCGTGGGTGATCCACGGCTTGCGATGGTCATAATAGACATTGATGTTGTGGATCGAACGCAGCCGGTTGTGCGGATCGGTGGCCTGAAGCGTCTGGAACAGGTGGTCCCAGTCGTCCATCGACTTGCTCTTCACGCCGTCATATTCGTTGGCCATCGACCACCAGACATGGCGATAGGCCGAGAACCGCGCCGACACGTACTTGACATAGCGGTCGTCGTCGGCGCGCTTCATGTCGGAAAAGCCGCGCGACTTGTTATAGGGATGGAACAGGATGACGTCGGCCTCGATGCCGAGCTCGCCTAGCCGTTTCAGACGGTCTTCGTAGCGGCGGAAAAAGGCCGGATCGAAGCGCGTCGCGTCCCAGTCCTTCGGGCCCTTGCCGGTGACGACGAACGGTTCGGTGGATTCCGCCGACACGTTCGGAAAGACCAGCATGCGCAGCTTGTTGAACGGCGAAGCCTTCAGCGTCTCAAGCGTCTGGGCGCATTTGGCGTCCGACTGATGCGCCCAGGCGTAGGACGTGGTGCCGATCTGGCGGAACGGCGTGCCGTCGGCATAGGCGAAGTGATAGCCGTCCGCCGTCACCCGCACCGGGCCGTGGTTGCCGCCGGTCGCCGGCAGCGCCTCGAAACCGCCGCTCTTGCCGGCCAGGGCTGTAGCATTGCTGGCGGTCTTCCAGGTCCAGTGTCCGGCGGTTTCCGGGCTGAAACGGATGCGATAGACACCCTCGCCATCATAGAAGCCCGGCACCTTGACCGGCTTGCCGCCCGCTGGTGTGAAGGTGGCGGACAGGGTGATGTCGGCAAAGGGATTGCCGCTCCTCGGGCCGCTGAGCGTGATCTCATACACGCCCCAGCGCTCAACCGTTTCACCGGCCGCAAACGCCGGCACCGCCGGCGCAGCGCCCGCTGCCGCCGTGGCCACCATCATGGTCCGTCGCGTAATCCTTACCACTGTCCACCCTGTTTATTTTATATCGTCACTCAAGTCATAATATGAATGACCAATTGATCTTGACACAGAAGACGGCCGCCCGGCAAGTGTGTTATAGCTTGTAAAGCTGTAAAAACAGGGAGAAACGGATGACCGGACCGCTTTTCGACCGCCGGCAGTGGCTGGCGGGCACCGCCGCCGTGGCCGCGGTTCCGGCAAATGCCGCAACCAGGGGCCGGCTCCCGGCCTGGAGCGATTTCCGGCCCTATCTCGGTGACGAAACCGAAGCCGCCTGGTTGCAGGCCCAGGTGCCGCTGTTCGACTGCCCGGACGCCAGCTTTCTCGACATCTATTATTTCCGCTGGCGCAGTTTTCGCCGCAGCCTGAAATTGACCCCGGAAGGCTGGGTGGTGTGGGAATTTCCCTACATTGTCGCCTGGGCCGGGCTTTACAACTGCATTTCCGACGCCGCCCCGCACCACATTTACGAAGGCCGCTGGCTGCGCGACCGGCGATATATGGACGACTACATCGCTTACTGGCTGAGCAACGAAAAGGCCCCCCTGCGCGGCTATTCGGCGTGGCTGGCCGACGCGGTCTGGGCTCAGCATTGCGTGTCGCCTTCGCCTAAGTGCCTGGCCGAACGCCTGCAGCCGCTGGTGCACAACTATCATCAATGGGAGGATTGCTTCCGCCAGCCGAACAGCCTCTACACCCAGGTCGCGGTCAATGACGGCATGGAGGAGTGCGCCAGCGGCCCGCAAGGTCTGCGCCCGACCCTGAACAGCTATCAGTACGGCGATGCCCGTGCCATTGCCGCCATGGCCCGGACGCTTGATGCAGGCGCGTTTGCCGACGCCTATGACCGCCGCGCCGCCGAGCTGAAAACCGCCGTTCAGACGCAGTTGTGGAACCCGAAAACCCGGTTCTTCGACACGGTGCGCATCGACACCCACGCGCTCAGCGGTGTCCGCGAATTGCTGGGCTATATCCCGTGGTACTTCAACCTGCCCGACGCCGAATTTGCCGTCGCCTGGGCGCAACTGACCGACCCGCAGGGTTTCAAGTCCGACTATGGCCCGACGACGCTGGAGCGGCGCTGCCCGGACTTTCAGGTCACCGACGACGACTCGCTGTGGAACGGCTCGTCCTGGCCCTATGCCACCAGCCAGACCCTGGTCGGGCTGGCCAACCTGCTCAATTCCGGCCAGACAAGCCCGCTCAGCAAGGCCGACTATTTCGACACCCTGCGCACCTATACCCGCAGCCAGTACCGCACGCGCAACGGCAAGACCGAGCCATGGATCGGCGAAAGCCTGCAGCCGTTCAAGGGCAACTGGACCAGCGAAACCGAAGGCTACAACCACTCGACCTATGCCGACCTAATCATCACCGGCCTGCTGGGCCTGCGCCCACGCGCCGACGATATGGTCGAGATCAATCCGCTTCTGCCGGAAGGCACATGGGACCATTTCGCCCTGACCGGCATTGCCTATCACGGGCACACGCTCGACATCCTCTATGACAAGACCGGTACAAAATATGGCGCCGGCAGCGGCCTGAGCCTGCGTATCGACGGCAAGACAGTCGCCCGGCGCAAGGATCTCGGCCGACTGACAGCGCCCCTGCCCGCTTCACCGCAAACGGCCGTAGCCATGGGGCCGTTGCGCGACGAGATCGGGCCCGGTCCGATGGTGCAGAGGGTCACCGCCACCGCCTCATTCTGGCGCGGTGTCAACTGCGCCGTCAGCGCCATCGACGGCTTCGAAACCGGGACCTTCTGGAGCAGTTACGAGTCCGGTCTTGATACCGACTGGTTCCAGATAACCTTCCCGCAGGCGGTGACTTTGAAGGACCTCAACTGGAGCGGCTACGAGGACGAGAAGAAGCACAAGGCGCCTGCGGCCTGTGCCGTCGAATGGTGGGACGGCACGGCCTGGCAGCCCGTTGCAACGCCCGTTCAGACACCGCCTGTAGCAACAACCCGAGAAAATCGCATCCGTTTTACGCCCGTTAAAACCGATCGGATTCGCTTGCTGCTCAAGGCACAGAAGCCCGGTCGGCGCGGCATCGGCGTGGGTTTGAGCGAGCTTCGCTGGACGACGGCCTAATCCGCCGGCGGCAGGACGCGTTCGGGCTTGCCGCCAAAAACCAGCGCCGCGCCGCGATCGAACAGCAGTACGACCAACGGCACCACCAGGGCGACATACATGTTGTTGATGCCGTACGGGTCACCCAGCAGGTACCAGGCCGACGTGGCCGCAGCCGCTGCGATCAGGCCGATGGTGGCGCCGCGATTGCTGGCAAAAAACGGCAGGTAGAAGCCGACCACGGCGACCACGGCGATCGACAGGCGAATGGCGCGGGTGAAGAAGGACAGCTTCAGAATATCCGGCAGGGCAAAGGCAAACACCAGCGGCAGCAGGCCGATAACCAGCGACAGCCAGCGCGTCATGCGTAATTGCTTGGTGGTGTCGGGCTTGGCCCACGGCACATAGAAATCGCTGACGATCAGTGAGGCGATGGCCAGCGCCACAGTGCTGACGCTGACAAATACCGAGGCAACCAGCGAGGTCGACACCAGTCCGGCGACGATCGGCGGCATGTGCTGCAGGAACACCGGCAGGGCGTAAAGGCTGTCCATGTCCGGAAACAGGAAGCGCGAACACACGCCGATCAGGCCGAGCGCCAGCCCTACCGGCAGGCACAGACCTGCGGCGATCAGCGCGGCCTTGCGCGCGTCGCCGGCCGAGCGGACCGACGAAATGGCCTGGATAACGAACTGGGTGGAGAAGATTGCGCCGGTCGTGCCGATGACCCAGGCCAGGATATCGAGCGCGCCGACCTTGCCGTCCCACGTGAAGTAATCGGCCGGCAGGCCTGCCCGCATTGCAGTGAATCCGCCGGTCAGGGCCAGGGCGATGCCGACGATGATCGCCACGCCGATCAGCTTCATTACGCTGTGCAGGACTGTCACCCAGGCGACACCTTTCAGGCCGCCGAAGGTGAAATAGAAGGTCGAGACCACGCCGATGATCGCCATGGCGACCGGCATGCTGACCTTCAGAATGGTCGCCAGTGCCGCGGCGCCGGAAATGTAATTGCCGACATTCACCAGGAACAGGGCATAGATCATGATGAGCGATACCGTCACCATGGTCGACTTGCCGTATTTTTGCTGGATGGCCTGCGAAATGGTGTACTGGCCGGAGGCATAGATGCGCTTGGCGAAAAACAGCCCGAACAGCAGGAAACCAATGGCGGCGGCGATGACCGACCAGCTGGCGGCGATTCCGCTCTTGAAGGCCTCCTGCGCCGTGCCGACGGTCGATTTGGCGCCGATGAATTCCGACATCAAAAGCACGCCGACCACGGCCGCCGGCAACGCGCGGGCGCCCGTCATGAACTGGTCGTTGGTCCGGCTGCGCAGCCAGTAGGTCAGTACGCCCGTGATGGCGATATAGACCACGATCATGCCGACGATGATGAAGGTGGCGGAATCGGTGAATTGCGGCATGCGAAAGCCCTCGCGGTCCTGGATCTGTTTCCTGCATCCTGTCGCGTGAACGTCTGGCGGTTCATCGCGTGCCGGTTCGCCTGGCAGCAAACCCTGACAACTTATCAAGTTCATTAGTCTTAGGAGTGGCCAGGGCGTTTGTCAATCTGAGCGGCGGGCAGGAGGCTCAGCGTGGAACAACGAAAAAGTTATGCTGGCGGCTTTCCGATTACAAGTTTCGGCGCAAACATTCGAACCAAGATTTCTCTTAATGTTATGATTAAATGCAAGTTTTAAATTCCGCCCACTTGCTCATCCTTCTTTCAGCCTGGAAATTCATGCCGGGACTTTACAAGTTCAGACAAATGCGTAAAATGGGCCGGCTTGTAACATTCGCCGGAGAGTCCCCATTCCTGCCCTCACCAAACAAGATACCATTGCGGAAGCCAACGAACGGGCGGGATCTCTGGTGGATAAGGTTTATCGCGAGGTTTTCGACCAGATTTCGCGCGGCCAATACCCGCCGGACACCAAGTTGCCAAGCGAGAACGATCTGGCCGCGCAATTTTCCGTTTCGCGCCCGGTTGTTCGCGATGCGCTCAAACGCCTACGCGATAACGGCCTGATCGCTTCGAAGCAGGGCAGCCGCTCCTTTGTACTGGCGCAGCCGAAGGAAAGAATTCTGTCGTTCGCGCCGGTCGGCACTTTGGCTGATATCCAGCGCTGCTACGAGTTTCGCGAGACCGTGGAAACGGTGGCCGCCTATTGGGCAGCCAAACGCCGCAACGACGCCGCGCTGCAGAAGCTGAACACCCTGCTGAAAAAACTGCAATCGGTGACCGCCAGCCGCATCCATCGCGACGACCTCGATTTCGAGTTCCATCTCGCCATCGCCGAGACGTCGAACAATCCTTATTTTGTCACGGTTTTGAACGCCCTGCGCGACCAGATCGAGGTTGGCATGCGCCTGCACGGCATGTCGCTCCTGAGCCCCGCCGGTAATCTCGAACAGGCGACCGATGAGCATCAACTGATCTATGAAGCCATCGAGGCCGGCGACGCCGATAAAGCTTCGGCGATCATGCGTCAGCACATCACCAATTCGCGCAACCGCCTGTTCGGTGGCACCGAATTCGACCTGAAGCTTTAGCCCGCGGCCTGGTAAAAACCGACCACGTCCGCGGCGGTGACGTCGCGCGGATTGTTGTCCATGAGGCGGCGGATGGCGGCGGCTTCATCGGCCATTGCGGCAAAGTCCGCAGCCGCAACGTCACGGGCTGACAACCGCATTTCGATCCCCAGTCCGCCGCAGAACTGCATGGCCTGCTCCAGGATGCGGCCGCCGGCGTCAAGGCCGAGCGCCTCCAGGACACGTGTCGTCTTTTCCGGCCGCGCCTCGGCGTTGAACGCCAGCACATGCGGAAACATCACGGCATTGGCGGCGCCGTGGCCGAGGCCATACCAGGTGCTCAGCGGGTAGGCAACGGCATGGCCCGCCGCTGTATTTACCGGCCCCAGGCAATAGCCGCCATAGTGCGACGCCAGCGCCAGGGCGGCACGCGCTTCAATATCGCTGCCGTCGGCGACCGCCCGGCCGAGATAGCGCCCGATCAGGCCGATCCCGGCTTCGGCATAGGTATCGATCAACGGGTGCGCCAGCCGGTTGGTATAGGCTTCGACGCAGTGCGCCAGCGCATCGATGCCGGTTTCCGCGGTCAGGACGGACGGCAGGCTGGTCATCAGCTCCGGATCTAGCACGGCCAGATCGGCGCGCATATGCGGCGACTGCACAGCCAGCTTGGCGCGCTTGTCCGGATCGGAGACCAGGGCGCGCGTACCCGCTTCGCTGCCGGTGCCGGCCGTCGTGGCAACCTGCACCAGCTTGACCTCACGCCCGGCAACGCGGTTGACGCCAACCACTTCGTCAAGGCCTTGGCCGCTGCCGTAAAGCACAGCCACCAGCTTCGCCAGATCCATGGCGCTGCCGCCGCCAAAGCCGATGACCACGTCCGGCCGGGTCTGCTCGGCTATCGCCAGGGCCGAATCGAGGTCAGCAATGACCGGCTCGCCGTCGAGATCGGCGAAAATCACCGGCGCGAACGGCAGGGCCATAGCCCCAGTGCGCCCGGCATTGAACCGGTCCGCGACGACCAACACCCGTCGCGCCCCCTGATCGTCCACCCAGGCGCCGACCTGTGCCGCCACGCCCGCGCCGAACAGCAACTGTCCCGGCCGGTCGATCTGCAGCGGCGTGGTCAGGCTGTTGACGTCGAGAAGCTGGGCGGCCTTGTGAGAAAACGGAACGGTCATGGTACTCAGGACCCTTGCAGATACTTGTCGCGTTCGGAAACGGTGCCGGGGATGCCGCCGTCGACGAAATTGGCGGTGGAGATCAGCGTGCCGGTTTCATCCCAAAGCCGGGCCTCACCGACCGCCTTCATACCTTGCCAGTGCGACTGCGACTTCATCTTGCCGTTGGGCCAGAAGCGCGTCCAGACCTTGCTGCCGTCAGCGTTGTGCGTCCAGGTTTCGCTCAGGCGGCCATAGGCGTCGTAGCGCTTTTCGACGCCATCACGCCGGCCGTTTTTATAGGTGATTTCCCAATGCGCGCGGCCTTGCGCATCACGCCAGATCTGCGGGCCATGCAGCACAAAGTCGCCGCCGGCTGTCTTGCCGCCAGACCAGGTGCCCGTTTTCTCGGTGAAGCTTTGCGGTGTGCCGACGATCGCCACGGCTTGCTCCGGAGCA
Source organism: Pseudomonadota bacterium (assembly GCA_048497915.1). Lineage (GTDB taxonomy): Bacteria > Pseudomonadota > Alphaproteobacteria > Caulobacterales > Caulobacteraceae > Asticcacaulis. The sequence goes on along the minus strand of JBEHYZ010000005.1, from coordinate 53,111 downwards.
ACCATACCTTCCGGAGCGTCGATCCAGGCTTCGTTGAAGGCAAAATGCAGCGATGGCCGCGAGCCAGTCGTGATGGCGTGGATGACGCCATTCGGCGCCTGAGCGATCACCCCATAGCCGACCGTACCACCCCCCGTCAGTTGGGCGTACTTTTCGCGTTCCGACAGGCCAGTGCCGGGCAGATCCTTGTATTTCCAGGTCTTGCCCTCGTCGTCGCTGATCGCCACGAACGAGCCGGTCTTGGTGGTCACCGGCTTCAGGCCCGCGACATTGCCGCGCCAGTCGCTCAGGACCAGCCAGCGGCCACTGGCCAGCTTGATGATCGACGGCCGCTGCACGCTGCCGAGACCGGGGAACGGACCCGCCGCCCAGGTGTAGGTCTTGCCGCCATCGGTAGATACTGACACCGGCATATAGCCGTTGATTTCGGTGTTCTTGCCGCCGTAGCCGAGCAGACGTCCGTCTCTGGCTTCGATGAAGGCGGTATGGCGGCCATAGGTCCGCCCGCCGGTATCATACCAGGTGACGCCATTGTCCTCCGACGCCCACAGCAGCGACTGATAGTCACCCATCTTGTCATTGGGTGACGCCTTACCATCGCTGGCCAGCAGCAGGCGGCCCTTCTGGTCGCGGAAAGCGCTGGTAATCGGCTGACGCAAATGGCCGCCAGGGGCATCTCTCATGCGCGGATAGCCGACAGCCGACCAGGTGGCGCCATTGTCGGTCGAACTCATCATCTGGAACGGGAAACCGTGCGGGCCGGAATCCTCCTCGCCCAGGAACGGCGAGCCCCAGAAGAAGCGCACCGTATTGCCGTCGCGCATCAGCAGCGGCGCATGGTCGTTGACGCCGATGATATCGGCGAACGGCGCCGGCATGTCCCATTCGTCGGCGCCGTGACGCAGGCGCGTGGCGATGATCGAACTGCCGGCTTCGTACTCGTCATAACTGGAATAGATGGCGACCAGCACGTCGCCGTTCGGCAACACAGTCAGGCCGGGGCTGTGGTCGTGCGGGCGGAAGCTATCCTCGAAACCGGCGGCCTGATCGGATGCGTTCGAGGCGTCGTCAAACGGCGTCGGTAGATAGACGCGCTTGCGGAAATAAGGTGCGTCGGCGGGCGGTCCCAGACGGGACCAGTCGCCCGCCGTCCGGGCGCCAATCTGGTGATACGGCAGGTCGGGGCGCACCTCGGTGCTTTTCGGCAGGGGACCTGCCACGACGCGGAAACCGATCGCATGGAAACCGCCGCCCTTCAGGCCGGGGAAAGCCCCGAACGCCGGCGGGAAAGCCAGGCGGGCTTCGACGCGGCTGTAGTCGATTTCGCCGCGCGGAGGCTGGCGCTTGGCATTATAGGCCATACGGCCACCACGGACGCATTTCAGCTGGTCATTATGCGCGCCGACCGGATCGGTGACCGCGCCTGAAGCATAGGGCCCATAACCGTCATGCAACCACTGCAACGGCTTGGTCTGCAGGCTGGACAGCTTAGGGTCCTGGCGGCGGGCGACATATTCCCACTCGGCTTCGGTTGGCAGGCGATAGATCCGGCCTTCCTTCTTCGACAGCCAGGCACAAAAAGCCACGGCGTCGTGCCAGTTCAGCCCAGTGGCATAGTCGCCACCGTCGGGCGAGCCTTCAAAATCCGGCCGGAACTGGCGGAACTGCGCCAGAGTCACAGGATTGTCAGCCATGTAAAAGCCCTGGCTCAAGATCACCGGATGGGCCGGGCGTTCGTTGTACCAGTCGCGGCTGAGCGACGGATCGCTGAGGCCCATGGTGAACTTGCCCGCCGGCAACGGCACCATGTCCATGCCGAGGCCATTGGTGAACGGCTTCTGCGGCTTGGCCGGGGCGGCTTCGACGCCGGTGGCCAGCGCCAGGGCGCTGAAGCCGGTCAGCAGATGGCGGCGGGACAGGCTCATGCGGCGACCTCAGGGCGGGCAAACATCGGGAAAAGGGTCTGCAGGTCGGAGCCTGTCTGGCCAGGCCGCGTCAACTTGGTGGCCGCCGTCAGCATATCGGCGCCTTCAGCTTCGGTTAGCGGCATAAACGGCGGGCGCGGACTCGCCCACTGCGGCTTGTTGCGCAGCACCGAAACCATGCGGCGGATCGCCGGGATCTGCGGCCAGGCCTGGAACAGGCTGCGGGTCGCACCGATAAAGGCTTCGGTGTCGGCGGTGTCGGTGCCCGCCGAAACGCCATCGAACACCGCCTTCAAATCGGCAGCGATCAGGTTCGACGTCGCCGTCACGCACCCGGCCCCGCCGGCGCGCAACAGCGGCCCCAGCAGGTGATCGGCGCCCGCCAGCACGGAAAAATCATCGAAGCGCGCCATCAGCGCCTTCATGTGCTCAAGGTCGCCGCTCGAATCCTTGATGCCGATGACCACACCGGGAAAGCGTTCACGCAAGGTGGCGATCATGTCGTGCGACATGGTGATCTGAGTAAACTGCGGGATGTGATAGAGCAGGACGCGCACGCCATCGCCAACGCCTTCGATAACACGGGTGTAAAAGTCGAGCAGGCCGGCCTCGCTGACGCCCTTGTAGTAGAAAGGCGGCAGCAGCAGGACCGTGCGAACGCCCAGCGACATCGCATGGCGCGTCAGATCGATGCTTTCAGTGATCGAACAAACGCCGGTGCCCGGCACAAGCTTTTCCGGCGTCACCTCGGCAGCCACGGCGGCCAGGGTGTCCATGCGCTCGCGCGCCGACAGGGAATTGGCCTCGCCCGTCGTGCCGAGCAAGGCCACGCCGTCGCAGCCAGCCCCAAGCAGACGGCGGCAATGGCCGATCAGTTCGGGCGTATCGACGCTCAAATCGTCGCGGAATGGCGTCAGGGCGGCGCTGAAAACACCGAGAATGGGCAGGGAACGGGTCATGCGGCCTCCCGGGCGCGGCGCGGCGATCCGGCCAGCTTCCAGCCGGACGCCATGGCGGCCAGCAGGTTTTCGTACGAGGCGACGCCCTTGCCGGCGATGTCAAACGCCGTGCCGTGGTCGACCGAGGTCCGGTCGATCGGCAGGCCCAGCGAGATGTTCACCGTGGTGTCGAACGCGATCAACTTGACCGGGATATGGCCCTGGTCGTGGTATTGCGCCACCACCAGGTCGAACTCGCCCTTCCAGGCGCGATAGAAAACCGTGTCGCCGGAAATCGGCCCGAAGGCTTCGATGCCTTCGGCGCGGGCGGCCGCCGCGGCCGGAGCGATATAGGTTTCGTCCTCGTCGCCAAACAGGCCGTGTTCACCACAGTGCGGGTTAAGACCCGCCACCGCGATGCGCGGCTTGGCCACACCAATGCGTTTAAAATGGTCATGGCCAGCGCGAATGGTTGCCAGAATGCGTTCCGGCCGGACGCGGCCGATGGCGCCGCTTAAAGAAACGTGCGTTGAAACGTGAATGCTGGACAGGCGTTCCGACGCCAGCAGCATGAAGGAGGACGGCGCGTTGGTCAGATGCGCCAGCAAACCGGTGTGCCCATCGAAATGGTGGCCAGCCAGGTTGAGGGCTTCCTTATTGATCGGCGCGGTGACGATGCAGCCCTGGCCCGCTTCGGCCAGGCGAACGGCGCGCTCAATATATCTATAGGCGGCGTCGCCGGCGACGCCGCTGATCCGGCCGATTTCCGGCAGATCGCCGTCAATCGGCACGTCGTGCACCGTGACTCCGCCGTCGCCAAACCTCAGATCGCAACCTGTCATTTCTGCGGCCTGGCGCAGGACGGACAGCGAGCCGACAATGGCCAGCTTTTCACGCTGGGCGTTGGGCAGGCTGGCGACGGCCTTGCAGATGATCTCGGGCCCGACACCCGCCGGATCGCCAAGGGTAATAAGGATATTGTTTCGGGAATCGCTCATAGCCGCGGACACTTTCTTTTGAGGCGTGATGCGCGGCTGGCGGCATGACGCCCGACAGGCTTGTCATGGATAAAGGCTCATTGTCAAGTTGTCAGGTCAGCCATTTTCGCCATATGGCGGCGACTTCGCCTTTCCCCGCCATGGCCTGGATTGCCGAACCTCTTTTTACCGTCTAGAGAATATTACAACTTTTACCGGGACGTGACGTGCTCGATATTCTTGTCATCGCTGACGACCTGACCGGCGCGCTGGACAGCGCCATCGCCTTTGCCGGGCTGTTTGAGGTTGCCGTTGCGCACACTGTAGGTCAGTGGCCGGCTTGCCTGAGGGATTCCGCGACGGTGGCCGTGGTCAATACCGGGACCCGCCACCTGCCCCCGGATCGTGCCGCGGCCATCGTCAGCGAGGTCACGCGGCAGGCCATGGCGTCCGGCCGGGTGACCAGCGCCACGTATATCTTCAAAAAAATCGATTCGCGCTTCCAGGGCCAGCCTGTCGCCGAGATTGAAGCCACCGCCCTCGCCTCCGGCCGGACAACCGGGCTGATCGCGCCGGCCATTCCGGCCATGGGGCGGATTGTCCGCAATGGCCGCCTCCAGGGCGCCGCCATTGCCGCGCCGGTCGCCATCGCGGAAGCGGCGCGAGCGCTTTCCGGTTTCTCGGTGCCGGATACCGGGAGCGATGCCGATCTTGACCGAGTGTTGGTGCAATACCTTGATATGCCTGGTCTTCTTGTCGGAGCCGCCGGACTTTCAAAAGCCCTGGCGCGCTCCCTGACGGCAAAGATACCCCTGCGTGAAACACCGCCCCTACCCTCCGGACGTGCGTTCGTGGTCATCGGGTCGCGCGATCCGGCCACCGCCCGGCAGGTCGCGCATTTGCGCGCCGGACGGCCCGACTGCCGGTATATTGCCGCGCCGGATGGCCAAGCTATCACGACCATTGGCCCAGCCGCCTTGACCGTGCTTCAGGCGACCGACGGCGGTACACAGGCCTCTCCCGACGCCGTCGCCGCGGCCCTCTCCACAAGCTGCAATGCCCTGTGGCAGAACCAGCCGTTCGACATCCTGATCGCCAGCGGCGGCGACACGGCGGCCTCCATCGCAGCCGGCCTGGGCCTCGGATTGCTGCGTCCGTTCGCCGAATGCCTGCCCGGCGTCGTCGCCAGCGCGACCGACGGCCCGGACGGGCCGATTTGTCTGATTACAAAATCCGGCAGCTTCGGCGCCGACGACACGCTGACGTGGCTGATTAACCACGCAACTCCCACTGCTTAGCCCGCCAAAATGTGACGTTTACGCAACAAGCGATATCTTATCGCAAAAAATGGCGGCGGGCTGCCAGACGTCCGGCTCCAGCGCACGACATTCGCCATTACATATTGAATATATTCACATTTATTTTTTGCCACGGCGAACTGTCCACCGGTTTCCATGTCCGGGGTAGCGGCAATATATGACCGCCTCAAAACCGAACAAAGCGATAAAATGCGAAAATTTGACAGGTTAATAACTTGTGATTTTTAATATCATCATATAGTATGACAAATGCTAAAAAATGCGGGCCATAACGAGCCGATTGCATAATTGGAAAAGGGAGACTTCAATGAAATACAGTACGCTCTTGCGCGGCGGCGCGGCGTGCGTGGCGATGTCGTTTATCGCTTTCGCTCCGGCTTACGCCCAGCAGACGCCGGCAAGCGGCACGGCGGCCAGCCAATCCGGTGACACCACAGTTGTCGTCGTTTCGGGTATCCGCAACAGCCTCAAGACGGCTCAGGACCGCAAGCGGACCTCCGAACAGGTCATGGACTCGATCGTCGCCGACGACATCGGCAAGCTGCCCGACCTGAGCGTCGTCGACGCACTGCAACGCGTGTCGGGCGTGATCATCAGCCGCGACCGTGGCGAAGGCAAGGGTGCCTCGATCCGCGGCCTGGGCTCGGTCCTCAGCACCATCGACGGCCGCGAAGCCTTCACCGCCGACGGCGGCCGTGGCTATAACCTTCAGGACATGCCGTCCGAACTGCTGGGTGCGGTTGACGTCTACAAGAGCCCGCAAGCCTCGCAGATCGAAGGCGGCGTCACCGGCATCATCGACATGCGCACCCGCATGCCGTTCGACTTCAAGGGCCAGGTCATCAGCGGCAGCCTGCGTCTGCGCTATAACGACCTTGCCGACAAGACGTCGCCGGTCGGCTCGCTGCTCTACAGCAACCGCTGGCACACGCCGTACGGCGACATGGGCTTCCTGGTCGCCGCCGTCGATCAATACCGCGACTTCCGCTCCGACAACCCTGGCTGGAACGCCGCCACGTCGCGCTCCGACCTGGTCGCCGGCCAGAACGTCTACGTCCTCGGCGGTTCGTTCGAGCCTCTGATCATCGGCCAGCGTCACCGTCCAGGTATCTCGACCGCCTTCCAATGGCGTCCGAAGGAAAACCTGGAAGTCTACGCCCAGGCCGGTTACCAGCAGTTCAGCTCCTACCAGCAGCAGTACGGTATCAACAACCAGCTGGGCGCGCCGAACACCACGACGAACACCAACACCGTCGTGCCGGGCACGGTCGTGCTCTTCCCGGGCACCAACGACCTGAAGTCGGCGACCTTCAACAACATGCTGATCGACACCTTCGCCGACCAGCGCGACACGCTCGACACCAACCTGCAGTATGCCGTCGGCGTCAAGTGGACCAAGGGTCATCACCGCATCACGGCCGATTTCAGCTACATCCGGTCCAGCAACGACCTGTACTTCACCGAAATCAGCTTCAAGGCGACCGTGCCGCAAGCCAAGCTTGACATGTCGCTGCCCTATCCGTCGGTTACTTACGGCAACTTCGACGCCACCAACCCGGCGAACTTCCAGGTCGACAAGCTGACCGGCAACGTCAACCACTATCTGGGTGACGCGCCGACCTTCCGCATCGACGACGACATCACTTTCGACAACAGCTTCTTCACGCACCTGAAGGTCGGCTACCGCGCCAGCCAGCGCAACCTGACCTTCAAGGACGTGGTCCGCTTCTCGAAGAGCGCCATCGTCACCAACCTGGCTTCGGTGCCGGATCTGTGGATGCAGATGCCGATCGACAACTTCATCTCCTCTGACGCCGCCACTACCCACAAATTCATTGTGGCCAACCCGGCAGCTCTGAAGTGGGATAACTTCGACGTTGTCCGCGGCAAGCTCGGCGTCACGACGCCGGTCACGATCTCGACCCTGTCGCTGTTCGACATCCATGAAAAGACCAAGGCAGCCTATGTTGAGGGCGTCTTCGCCCACGACGGCACCATCCACTTCGACGGTAACCTCGGCGTCCGCGTCGTGGAAACCAACCTGCTGACCAATGGCTACAAGAGCACCGGCGGTACCCTGTCGCCCTACTCGCGCTCGGCCAGCTACAAGGACGTGCTGCCGTCGGCCAACCTGCGCTTCTATCTGAGCGACGACGTACAACTGCGCTTCGCCGCCTCGCAGACCCTGACGCGCCCGACCACGCAGCAGCTGTCGCCGTCCTATACGCTGAACCCCGGCCCGGCCCAGGGTTCGGGCGGCAACCCGGACCTGAAGCCGCTGCACTCGACCGGCCTCGACATGACGGTTGAAGACTACTTCTCGCACACCGGCTCGGCCTACTTTGCCCTGTTCCGCCGTCACGTGAAGGACTTCATCTTCACCTCGACGACTTCGGGCGTGCTCATCGACGGCATCAGCTACACCATCTCCAGCCCGGTCAACGGCCGCTATGGCGATGTCAACGGCTACGAAATCGGCGGTCAGACCTTCTTCGACCAGCTGCCGGGTCTGTGGTCCGGCTTCGGTATCCAGGCCAACTACACCCACGTCAACAGCGAAACCGACCAGGTCATTCCGGGTTCGAAGACCGAGCTGCCGGGTATCCCGAAGGACACCTACGCCGCCAGCCTGCTGTATGAAAAGGGCAAGTTCGGCGCCCGTCTGGCTTACACCCACCGTTCGACTGTGTTCACCGGCATCTACAACAGCCCGTCGAACGCCATCGGCGTCGGCCGCAACTACGCGGTCGGTTATGGCTGGCTGGACGGTTCGGTCAGCTATCAGATCAACGATCACTGGTCGATCACCGGCGAAGCTTCGAACATCGACGGCACCGTGCAGATCAACAACAACGGCGGCCCGACCCGTCCGTCGAACTGGAACAACGACGACCGTCAGTTCCTGGTCGGCCTGCGCTTCAAGTACTAAGTTCCTCGTAAATCCGGAGCCCCGAAAGGGGTTCCGGAGCCTGCCTTTATCTCTGGTGACTTTGCAGGCAGGCCGAAAGGCCTGCCTTTTCTTTTGTGCGCGTTGCGGAAAGGTCTAGCGCAGGGCAGGCGGAACCGGACCGCCCAGGGCCCAGTCGAGCAGCTCGGCCGTATGCACGATCGGCGTGCCTGAATATTGCGCGATCTGGGTCATGCAGCCAAGATTGCCGGCGGCGATAACATCCGGGGATTTTGCCGCCAGGGCGCTCGCCTTGCGCCGCCCCAGCTTCTCCGCCATGTCGGGCTGGAGGATATTGTAGACGCCCGCCGAGCCGCAGCACAGGTGTGCCTCCGCCGGCTGGCTGACGCGGAACCCGACCTGCCGCAGCAATTGCAGCGGCAGGTCGCGCACACCCTGGGCATGCTGCAGTGAGCACGCCGAGTGATAGACGACATGCAGATCGCGCGGCGCCCGCAGGCCTGACGGCAGCTCCAGTCGCGCCACCACTTCGGTGATGTCGCGGACGTGCGCCGCTACCGTGGCGGCCTTGCGGGCATAGGTTTCGTCGGCGCGCAGCAGGTGGCCGTAGTCCCGCATGACCGCGCCGCAGCCCGAGGCCGTGACGACAACGTGCGTCGCACCCGCTTCGAGCGCGGCCATCAGCCGGTCGATGGTCTGGCGCGCCTGATGCAGGGCCTGGTCCTCGCGGCCCATATGGTGCGCCAGCGCGCCGCAGCAGCTTTCGCCGGGCAATGGCACGATCTCGCAGCCCAGCCGCGCCAGGAGCCGCAGCGACGCCGCCTGCCCCGCCGCGCCGAGCACGGGCTCGACGCAGCCGTCGAACAGGACGACCTTCGTCTGCGCGGATTTGGACTGCGGCACGGTTTGCGACGGGACGCGTGGTTGAGGCTTGGCCAGGGCCAACAGCCGGGCCGCCGGGCGCAGGGCCGGAACGGCTTTCAACAATGGCGCCAGCGGGCGGGCAAGCTGCGCCAGACCCAGCGCAAAGGCAAACCGGCCGCGATAGGGCAGGACATTGGCCAGCAGATTGCGCCAGAACCGCTCCGATGCTGGGCGTTGGTAGGTCTTTTCGACATGGCTGCGGGCGTGGTCGATCAGGCGACGATAGGATACGCCCGACGGGCAGGTGGTCTCGCAGCCCAGGCAGGACAGGCAGTTATCGATGTGTTTGACGACGCCCGGCGCAGGTGGCGCCGGGTCCTGCAGCATGTTGCGGATTAGGGCGATGCGGCCGCGCGGCCCTTCCAGTTCGTCGCCGGTCTCGACATAGGTCGGGCAGGTCGCCGTGCAGAAGCCGCAACGCACGCAGCGGCGGCTGACCTCGGCGGAGACCTCCATATCACTGGCCACGCGCAGCGACCCCTTATCGTCGGGCCCGGTTGTCTTGGGCGCGTCATAACTCATAGACGTCAAGCCCCGGATTGAAAAGCCCGTACGGGTCGTAGGCGGCCTTGAGCCGGACGCCGATGGCGTGCTGGACCGGATCGACAGCCGGGCGTCCGGCGGCGGCCCTGACGGCGGGCGAGGCGCGCATTAGCCGGGCGGACCCGCCGAAGCGGCTGGCCATCTGGCGCACAAAGGTCGCCGACGCGCTACCGGTGTCATCGACGCCCAGCCAAAAGCGGGCGCCACCCCAGTCCTGCATCCAGGCGCGCGCCACCGGCTGCAAGGCTTCCAGCGCGGCGCCGGATTGCGCCGGCGGCACGGACAGCCGCCACAGAGCGAGATCGACCGGGATGTCCTGCACCTCAGCCACGCGTTTCCACACGGCGGCGCTGGCTGTGCCGTCCAGACGCTCCGACGGCCCGAAAACGGCAAAGTCGCTCTGCAGCTGCTCCACGCGGACCTCGACCGACGGCCGGAAGCCTTCGAGGCGCAGGAACACGCCGTCATGCAGATAGGCGGCGCAGGAAACGATCGACGGATGATTGAGCGCCTGGGTCAGGACCTGCGTCACCTTGCCCGGCACGGCGTGGATGGCCAGGGTCGTCTCGAAACGCGGCGCCGGCAGCAGCCGCAGGGTGATGGTGTCGAGCACCGCCAGCGTGCCCCAGGCGCCGGTGAACAGCTTGGGCGTATCGAAACCAGTGACGTTCTTGACCACACGGCCGCCGCCCTTGAATATATCGCCTTTTCCGGAAATTCCGGAATATCCCAGGACGTGGTCGCGGACGCTGCCCGCCGTCACGCGGCGCGGCCCGGCCATGGCCGACGACACCATGCCGCCCAGCGTTACCTTACCGCCCTCCCCGCCCAGCACGCGGGCCGGATCGACGGGCTCAAAGGCCAGCATCTGCTGACGGTCGCCGATGGCGGTTTCGATATCGCCAAGCGGCGTGCCCGCGCGAGCCGTGATGACCAGTTCGTCGGGATCGTAGTCGACAATGCCGCTCAGCTTTGACAGGTCGACCCGCCACGGCGCCTCGATCCCGTCCAGCAAACCGTCCGCCGATCCCCCACCGCGCAGGCGCATGGCGGTCCGGGTGGCGACGGCCTCTTCGACCACGCCCGCCAGCTCTTCGGGGGATTGGGGGGACACTGTACGCATACTCAGAACCGCGGAATCTCTGGAAAGGGAACCTGACCCTTGTGGACATGCACGCGGCCTTGCTCGCAACAGCGGCGCAGGGTCGGGAACACCTTGCCGGGGTTGAGGCGGCCTTCGGGATCGAGCACGCACTTGACCGCCCGCTGCTGATCCAGGTCGGTTTCGGTGAACATCGACGGCATCAGGTCGCGCTTTTCGACGCCGACGCCGTGTTCGCCGGTCAGGACGCCGCCCATCTCGACGCACAGCTTCAGGATATCGGCGCCGAAATCGACCGCTTTGTCGATCTGGCCGGCCACTTCGGCGTCATACAGAATAAGCGGATGCAAGTTGCCGTCACCGGCGTGGAAGACATTGACAACGCGCAGGCCGTACCTAGCCGACAGCACACGCATCTGCCGCAGCATATCCGGCAAACAGCGGCGCGGAATAGTGCCGTCGACGCAGTAATAGTCCGGCGAGATCCGCCCCACCGCCGGGAAGGCCGCCTTGCGCCCGGCCCAGATGCCGAGCCGCTCATGTTCGGTGTGCGATTGCCGGATGGTCGTAGCGTGCGACTGATGCGCCAGATCGGTAATCACAGCAGCCAGATAGTCGCATTCCGCCGGCGGGCCGTCGACCTCGACAATCAGCAGCGCTTCGGCATCGAGCGGATAGCCGATGTGCAGGAATTCCTCGGCCGCATGGATGGCGGCCTTGTCCATCATCTCCAGGCCTGCCGGAATCACCCCGGCAGCGATGATATCGGCGACGCAGTGCCCGGCATCCTCGACCGAAGCAAAGCCGATCAGCATGGCGATATGGCCCTGCGGCTGCGGCAACAGGCGCACGGTCACTTCGGTGACCACACCCAGCAGGCCTTCCGAACCGACGATCAGACCTAGCAGATCATAGCCTTCATTATCCAGGGTCTTGCCACCGATGCGGACGATGTCGCCGTCCATGGTGACCAGCTCGATGCCGGTGACATTGTGCGAAGTCAGGCCGTATTTCAGGCAGTGCACCCCGCCGGCGTTTTCCGCGACATTGCCGCCGATGGTGCAGGCGATCTGGCTCGACGGATCGGGCGCGTAGAACAGACCAAGTCCCGCCACGGCCTCGCTGATAGCGGCATTGGTCACGCCCGGCTGCAACACGGCCACCCGGTTATCGGGATCGATTTCGAGGATACGGTTGAACTTGCCCAGCCCCAGCAGAATACCATCCGCTACCGGCAATGCGCCGCCGGACAGCGACGTCCCTGCTCCGCGCGGCACGACATTGACGCCCTCGGCCTGGCACCAGCGCAGGACGTCGGCCACCTGCTGCGTGGTTTCGGGCAGGACAACGAGCAAAGGCGACTGCTTATAGGCCATGAGCGCGTCGCTTTCATAGACGCGCAACTCATCGGTATGGTCTATAACATTATGGCCCGGCACAATCCGACGCATCGCCGCAGCGATCTCGGATCGACGGCCGATGATTCGGCCATTGGCTTCGGGCATCAACATGAACATGTTGTAAGATATGGGTTGCCAAATATCAATATAATAATACTATCACGTCCCGATAAATAATACTAATGCCCGTGAAAACGCATGGGCTGGAAACGATCCGAGGAGTTCATCCATGTCTGGCGCCGCCAAAACCCTGGCCCTTTTGCACACATCGCCGACGCTCAGCCCGCTGTTCAATGAGCTGTGCGCCCAGATCCTGCCGGGGGTGCGCATCCTGCACTTTGTCGACGAAAGCCTGATTAAGAATACCATAGCTTCCGGGAAACTGGAAAAGCCGACCATGCGGCGGCTGATCAATCTCGTGACCTCGACTTTCGATGCCGGTGCTGACGCGACATTGGTAACCTGCTCCTCGATCGGCCCGGCCGTCGACATGGCGGCGCAGTTGCACGACAAGCCGGTGCTGCGTGTCGACGCCGCCATGGCTGAAAAGGCCGTAGCGACGGGCAAGCGGATCGGCGTGCTGGCGACACTGTCGACCACGCTCCTGCCGACCGTGGACCTGGTCCGCCGCAAGGCCGCCGAAGCCGGGCGCGACATCGAGATCGTCGATCACCTGTGCGAAGGCGCGTTTGCGGCCGTCATGGCCGGCGACGGCGCCACCCACGACCGCATCGTTGGGCAGGCCCTGACCGAAGCCATGCGCGGCACCGACGCCATCGTGCTGGCCCAGGCATCGATGGCGCGAGTGGTCGACGCCCTGCCAAAGGACGCCCTGCCCGCGCCGGTGTTCGCCAGCCCGCGCCTCGGGGTTGAGAGCGCCCGCGCCGTGCTTCTGGGGGCGTGACCGTGAAAAAGCGCCACCTGGTCCTTTCGCTTCTCGGCCTCCTGTCCATCATCACCTTCCTCGACCGCATGGCCATCGCCGTAACCGGCCCGACGATCCAGAAGGCCTTTGCCATCAGCCCGGAACAGTGGGGCTGGGTGCTGAGCGCCTACACCATCGCCTATGCCGTCTTCGAAGTGCCGTCCGGCGCCATGGGCGACAAGCACGGCTACCGCAAGGAACTGACGCGGATCACGCTGTGGTGGTCGTTCTTCACGGCGATCACCGCCCTGTGCCGCAATGTCTGGCAGCTGGGGGCGGCGCGGTTCCTGTTCGGGCTGGGCGCCGCCGGGGCCTATCCCAACATGTCCGGCGTCCTTTATCGCTGGTTCCCGAAGCGCGAACGGGCGCGCGGCCAAAGCATCGTCTGGGGCGCCAGCCGGTTGGGCGGGGCGCTGGCGCCGCTGCTGCTGGTGCCGTTGCAAGCGCTGTATGGCTGGCAGTCGGTGTTCATCGCGCTCGGAGTCGTCGGCTTCCTGTGGGCCTTCATCTGGCGCGGCTGGTTCCGCGACAAGCCGGCCGAACAGCCGGGCATCACTGAAAAAGAACTGGCCGAGATCGGCGAAGGCGAAGGCGGCGGTCATTCCGGCACGCCGTGGGGCAAGCTTCTGTCGCTGCCGCAGCTGTGGCTGATCGCGCTGGCCTACCTGTTCTACGCGTTCGGCAGCTGGTTCTTCTTCGGCTGGTTCCCAACCTGGATGGTCAAAGGCGCGGGCTTCACTCAGGAAGAAATGGGCACCTATGCTTCGATCCCGTTCTTCCTCGGCATTGTCGGCAACCTGGTCGGCGGCGTGTTGAGCGACCGCATGGCGCTGTGGCTCGGCGAAAAGCGCGCCTATGCCACCATCACCTGCGTCTGCCTGCTGATCACGGCGGCGCTTTTGGTGGTCATGAGCGTGGTCACCGACAAGATGCACGTCGTCATCGCGGCCGCCGCGGCGTTTTGCATCATGGATCTGATGCTGCCGTCGGCCTGGGCCATGTGCATGTCGATCGGCGGCCGCTACGGCGGCACGGCGACGGGCGTAATGAACACGGCCGGCAATCTCGGCGGCTTCGTCTGCACGGTCATCTTCGGCTATGTCGTCAAGGCGACCGGCAATTATAACCTGCCGCTGCAGGGCGTGGCGGCGATGGTAGCGCTGGCGGCAATCATTTTCGCTTTCATCGATTGCTCTAAGGGCTTCGATGACAAGAAACTGGTGGCGGCTTAATTGCCGCGCATCTTATCCGAAAACCGCGTTACACTTTTCGGGATGCGCTCAGCCACCTTTTCGGACGACCTCAAAGAAGTCCTCGCCGCCCATCTGGCCGCCTTTCAGCACCAGCTCCAGGCCGTCGAACACCGGGTCGTCGGCGTGCGCCCGACATAGCGGCGCCCCGCGTTCCAAGGGCGCTGCATAAGACAGGGCGGTCAGGCCCAACTGCTGGACCGCATGGCTCGAGGTGTCGCCGCCACAGAATAGCACGCGTTTCAGACCAGCTTCGGCGACCAGCCGTTTGGCGGCCCGGCCGAGCGCCTGGCCGAGGTTAGCACCGGTGGCTTCGGCGCCGGTGTCGAGCGGCCCTTGCGCGGAGTAAATGACCACGTTGCGCCCGGCTTTCAGCGCCGGTAAGGCTTCCGCCGCCAGCCGTTCAGGCTCACTCGGCAAGCTGTTCATGTCAACGGATATGCCGTGATAGCCATGGCTTAGCGCCCAGTCGATTTGGCGCGCTGTCATCGGCGAACAGGAACCACTGATGACCAGAAGCGGCGACACCTCACCGGCGCGCTGTAACTCGGACGGAGCGGCCGTTAGACCCGCTGCGTGCCAGGCATCGGTCAGGGCGCGGGTTACGCCGGAACTGCCGACGGCGAAACGCAGGTCACGTCCGGTGCGTTTCCACAGAAGCTCACCGGTCAAGGCCTGCGTGCGCGCGTCGCTGCCGTCGAACAGTACGGCTTTGTGGCCGCTCATTTGCGCTTCAAGGGCCGCTTCACCGCGTCCGGTCAGAAGATCATCGAGTGTGACCAGCCCGATTTCCATGTCCGTCTGCGCCCTGAGATGCAGGCGCAGGTCGGCTTCGTGCATCGGCGTCACCGGATGGCGGCTCATGGTCGGGTGGCGGTCGATGCGGTAAATCTGATCGCCTGCCGCCGCGAATAACGTCCCGAACGCCACATAGCGGCGCAAATGCGGCGCACCGACGACGATGGGCACAAAGCCGCCAAACAGCTCCGCACCGATTTCCATGGCCCGGCCGATCGAGCCGGTGTGCGGCGAAGAATCGAACGTCGAGCAGGTTTTGTAATGGGTGATTGGCGCGTCGAACGCCTGCAAGGAACCGAACAGCTCAGGCAAATGCGCCGACATCCATTCCGGCGAGCGACTACGCGCGTCTCCGGCCAGACCGACCGCCTGGACGTCCGAAAACCGCGCCCGGTCGGCCTCCGATGGCGGCCGCAGGAATAACACGGCTGAAACCCCGCCCTCGGCCAACGATTCCAATACGTCGGTAGAGCCTGTGAAATCGTCGCCGTACCAGGCGTAGAGCACGCTCATCCGCCAAAAGCACCCAGCGCGTCGCGCAGCTCCGGCTGATCGGCGGCGGCCTGTTGCAGCGGCACGCCCGCCATGGCCGCGTCCCAGGCTTGACGCAAGGCACGCACGCCCGCGGCTGGGCCACCGGGATGGGCCATGATACCGCCGCCGGCCGCGAAGATGCAGTCGGTAGACCCCAGCGCCGCAAAGGTCGCCGGCACTTGCCGCGCCGTCTGGCCGGACGAAAACACTGGCATGATCTCGCAGCCCGGATGGGGCGCCACGAACATCGGCGTCAGGCATTCGCGCGCCGAGGCGATGACCGAGTCGTTGGTTTCGCAGAACTTGTTGTCGATGCCGTTGACGTGGACGTGGTCGATCCCGGCCACCCGCCACAGCTTTTGATAGGCAATGAAGCTCATGCCGATGGCAGGCGAGCGGCCCAGCATCCCCCAGCCGTTGCGATGGCCATGGATCGGCAACTGCGAATGCTTGCGCAGCACCTTCATGGCCGGCAGGCCGATCGAGTTCAGGCTGGCCATGATACAGGTGCCACCCTGGCTCAAAACAAAATCATGTCGGCCCAGCATCTCATCGATATCGCCGGTCAGATTGGCGGCGAACATCACCTTCTTGCCGGTCTTTTCGGCGTGCGCATTGATGACGCGCATGACCGCGGCGACCCGCGCTTCGAACGGACATTCCGGGCCGTCCGCCTGAAGCTCGTCGTCCTTGATGAAATCGACGCCGGCGTCGACCAGGCCGCGTACCTGCTCGGCGGTGGCCTCGGGCGACAGGCCGACCGACGGCTTGATAATGGTACCGATCATCGGCCGGTCGTAGACACCGGCAAAGCGGCGCGTACCGGCGACGGCGAACTGCGGCCCCTGATAGCGCGTCAGGAACTCGGGCGGCAGGGTGACGTCCAGCAACTTCAGGCCGGAAAACGCCTTCAGTTCCGACAGGTTGCCGGCAATCGTCGCCAACAGGTTTGGCAGGGACGGCCCGAAATTATGCAGCGGCCAGGACAGCGTCACCTTCGCCGCCCGGCGTTTCATGTCACCGGATTTGGGCAGGCCTGACCCCGGCAGGGAAGGGGCCGCCACCTCGCCCAATTCCTCAATCGTCTCGACTGTCGCCGCATAGCGTTCGCGCAGTTCATCGGTTTCGCCCGGCACGCGGGTGAAGGTGCCAGTCGACTGCTCGCCCGCCATGGTGGCGGCTGCCTGTTCAAGCGGAAAAGCGGTTTCGATCCAGTAGGTAGCGGTGACGCGAGACATTAAACCGTCGTAAAGTAGGTGTTGTAGCTTTCAGTATCGACCGTAAAATAAGGCACGAAAACCAGGTCATGGCCACCCGATTTCAAGCGGTAGGCCTGGGCATTACCCGGCACCGCCTTGAGGTCGCCGGGCAAGGACACGGCTGTCGTTTCGATACCTTCCCACGGATTGAGGCCGACATACATGACCGGCCCGCGCAGCACGGCGGCGATCTTCGGGTTCTGGTCGTCGATCGGCAGGGTGCGCAGCGGCTGCGGCAGGGTGACATCGACCACATCGCCGGCTGCCCATTTGCGGGTGATGACGGCCAACTGGCCCGGCGTCGCCATAACCGGTTTACCGTTGACCGCGACCTTGGCGCCCTTGGCCCAGGCCGGGATACGCAGCTTCATCGTGAAGTCGCCATTGCCCGCCTTGGTGACCTTGAGGCGCGACGAGTCCGCCGCCGGATAGTCGGTCACCTGCTCGACACTGACCACGCCGCCGGGGCGCGTCCAGTTGACGGTCGACGGTGTGTACATATTGACCAGCAAGGCCTTGTCATCATGGAAATAGGTGTTCAGCACGTAGTCCGAGACGCCCTGCACCAGGGTGCCCGAGCAACACGGCCACTTCTTGCCGTAATAGACCTTTTCCGCCTTGGCGCCGTAGTTGGAATAGTACGGATAATCGCCGTCGCTGTCGGGCAGGCGCACCGCCAGGATGGTATTGTAGACCGTCCGTTCCAGCCCATCGCCATATTGCGGCTCACCGGTCATACGGATCAGATAGCGCGCCAGCTTCATGTCGGCGAACGAGCCGCACGGCGTCTCAAAATGCGCCTTGGAGGTGGCCAGCATGGCGTTCAGCTTGCCGGTATGCGGCTCGACAAACTGCTCTTCCGGACCCCAGCCGCCCGAGGCATAGCGCTGCTCTTCCATGTAGCTCCAGGCGTTCTGCAACGCCTTCTTGTACTTGGGGTCGCCCATCTGCAGGTAGGCCTGGCCGCCCGACGACAGGGCAACCGTGTGGCTGTAGGCGTGCTTCAGCGGCAGGACGTTCTGGCCAGCTGACAGCGGGTCGAACCATTCCTTGTCCAGCATGTAGTGGACGGCCAGAGCCTTGTACTTGCTGTCGCCGGTGATGTCGGCAACGTGGAACAGGTTCTCCGACAGGACATAGGTTTCATCGTACGGCGGTTCGCGCTTGCCGATGCGGTCCTTCGACACCGGCGAGATGAACGGCAGGCATTTGTCGATGACGACCGGCAGCAGTGCCTTGGCCTCCTCGACGTGGCTCAGGCGATAGGCGTCGACCAGGCCGACGACATACTTGTCCATGACATAGGCCGCCCAGACATCGCGCGAGCCCTTGCCGGCATAGGGATCATCGACGGCGCGGATGCATTCGCCGAAACCGATGACCAGGGCCTTGACCTTGTCGTGGCAGGCCTGATCGCCCGTCGCTGCGCCGATGCGCGCCAAGCCGGAGACATACTGCCCGAAGGCCAGGCCCGGCACAAAGCCGTCGGCGTCATACCAGCCGCCCATGTCCGGACCCGGCGCCGGCAGGCCAGCGTGCTGACGGAACACCTTCAGCAGGCGGTCATTGTCGAGCGCCAGATAGTGGGCATGGATGCGGTCATACTGCGCCTTGATCGGACCGCCGGTGAGACGAACATCGCCATAGGCGAATTCGCGCATGACTTCCTTGTCGGGCCGGATCGCCGCCCGTGCCGGCATGGATGCTGCCATGGCGCCCGCTGCGGTCGCGCCCAGCGTCCCGCACAAAAAGCAGCGCCGTGAATGATCCTGAAAGACCCGGGTAAGCGTCATGGTTCGTCCTCACTGAGCATGGCAGCAGCCGGTTGGCCCGACTGCGAAATTTTTCTTTCCTGCAATCATAACATGCCTGACAACTGTGTCGGTATCCAGGCATAAAGATCGCCCACTGCGTCCGTCGAACGTCCGCAGCGGGCGACAAGGCCGTGACGCGGTCGGGGTTAATGCGACACCACGGAAAACGGTTTGCAGGAGGGAACCGTTGCATTAAGGCATATCATAATACTAATTGTTGGCAAGCGCTTTTCGTAAACGCCATGAGCGGGTTGCGCGTACCGATCTTTACTCATATCATACTATTAATAAACACAGGCGGGAGGCCGTTTTGCTCAGGACTTTCAGTGCGGCTTTGGCCGCTGTAACCCTTGCTGCGGCTTGTCTGGCGGTTGCCCCCATGGCGCAGGCGGCGACACCCGCGGCTTCGGCGGAATTCCGCTTTGGCGTTTCCTGGTACCCGGAACAATGGCCACGTGAACGCTGGGAAACCGACCTGCAACTGATGCAGAAAGCCGGCTTCAATACCGTGCGGCTGGCCGAATTTTCCTGGAGCACGCTGGAACCCGAAGAAGGCAAGTACGACTTCGCCTGGCTTGACGACGCCATCGCGCTGGCGACCAAACACGGCATGAAGGTCGTGCTCGGCACGCCGACCGCTGCCCCACCCGCCTGGCTGACGCAGAAATACCCAGAGGTGTTGCGCGTCGATGAAGCGGGCGTCGCTGCCGGTCACGGCGGCCGCCGGCACTTTTCCTTCGCAAGTGCGAAATACCGCACATTTGCCCGCGACATCGCCACGCGCATGGCCGAACGCTACGGCAAAAATCCAGCGGTGATCGGCTGGCAGATCGACAACGAAGTCGGCCCGCCGTCCTTCGATCCGGAGTCGGTAGCCGCCTGGCACGCCTTCCTGAAAACAAAATACGGCACCATCGACACGTTGAACGACCGCTGGACGACCGAGTACTGGAGCCAGCATTACAACAGCTTCGATCAGGTGCCGCTGCACGCCACCGGCCAGCAGAACCCCGGCCTGCTGCTCGACTTCAAGCATTTCTGCACCGACACCTGGACAAGCTATGTCAACAACCAGGTGGACGCTATCCGGGCAGCGGTCGACAGGCGTCAGTTCATCACCACCAACACCATGTTCTGGAATGCCGGCTTCGATCATTTCGAGATGCACAAAAATCTCGATATCGCCGCCTGGGACAACTACATCACCGATGGCAAGCCGGACTGGGTCGCCAACGGCGCCAACCACGACCTGGTGCGCGGCTACAAGCAGAAGAACTTCTGGCTGATGGAAACCCAGCCCGACCGCGTCGACTGGGTGCCGGTCAATGTGACGCTAGCGCCCGGTCAGATCCGCGAAATGGCCTGGCAGGCCGTTGGGCACGGCGCCGACGCCGTGCTGTACTGGCAATGGCGCCCGGCCCGCACCGGTCAGGAACAGTATCATGGCACCCTGCTGGGCCAGGACGGTACGCCGGTGCCGGCCTTCGCCGAAGTTGCCGCGACCGGTACGGAACTGGCCAACGCCGCCAGCGCGCTCAACGGCACCACGCCGGTGGCGAAAGTCGCGTTTCTGTGGTCCTACGACAGCCGCTGGGCGATCGACCTGCAACCGCACAACAAGGACTTCAACCCGGCCAAGGCGTTCACCGCCTTTTACCGGCCGTTCCGCGTCCAGGCCCAGAGCGTCGATGTCATTTCGGCGGATGCCGATGTGGCGAAATATCCGATCGTCGTCGCCCCCGATCTCAATGTGCTGACGCAGAGCCAGGCGGATCGACTGGTTGCCTACGTCAAGGCCGGCGGCCATCTGATCATCGGGCCGCGCACCGGCATGAAGACGCAGGACAACGCCCTGTGGACGCAACGCCAGCCAGGGCCCTTGGCCGCAACGTTAGGCGGGCGGGTCGAGCAGTATTTTGCCCTGGACAAGCCAGTCGGCGTGACGGGCAGCTTCGGTACCGGCACGTCGAACCTGTGGGCCGAGTGGCTGACGCCGCAAGCAAAGGACGTCAAGGTGCTGGAGACCTACAGCGATCCCGGCGGCTGGCTCGACGGCAAGGCCGCCGTCATCCGCCGACCAGTCGGCAAAGGCGACATCACCTACATCGGCGGCTGGTTCGATGATGCGACGCTGGCCCGTATCGCCACGGAGGCTCTTCAGGGCGCGGGCGTCAAGCCGGTTCTGGGCAGCGTCGACGGCGATATCGAAGTCTGCGAGCGCGATGGCCCGAACGGCAAGGTGCTGATCCTGATCAATCATGGCACGGCGGCCCATCCGGTAAGCCTCCCGGCCGGGGCCAAACCGCTGCTCGGGCAATGGCAGGACGGCCAGATCGCGGCGCACGGCGTTGCTGTTTTCACCCTTGCCAATTAGGGAACTGCGATGAAAAGAGCCCTCGCATTCGCCGCGCTGATCTTTGCCGCCACCCCTGCCCTGGCCGCGCCCGCCACGCCTAAATGGATCAGTGCCTGGCTGGCGCCGCCCATCGGCTATGAGCCCAATATCAAGACCGCGCTTGGCCGGCCGTTCGCCAACGAGACCGTCCGCCAGACCGTCCATGTCACCGCCGATGGCAGCCAGGTCCGGCTGCGGCTTAGCAACGAACTGGGCGACACTCTGCTGAAAATCGGCGCGGTCTCGATCGCCAAGACCGACGCCGACGGCAAGGTCATCACAGGTTCGACCAAAGCCGTCACCTTTGGCGGCGCGGCGAACGTCACCATCCCAACCCGCGCGCCTTATCTGAGCGATCCCGTCGACATGGCGGTGAAATCCGGCGATGTCCTGACCGTCAGCATATTTTACCCTGATACCTATGTGCAGCCGCCCGCCCACGCCCAGATGGTCTGGGTCTACGGCCCCGGCGACCGCACCAAGGAAGAGGCTCTGCCCGCCGAAGCCGTTCGCGCCCGCGCGCCGGGTCTTGTCTCAGGCGTCGATGTCATTCCCACCGCGCCGAAGCGCGTGCTGGTGGCCTTCGGCGACTCGATCACCGAAGGCGCCGGCTCCAAAGGCCCCTACATGAGCTGGCCCGACCAGATGGCGCGCCTGATGGCCGACAACCCGAAGGACCAGTGCTTCGCCGTCGTCAATGCCGGGATCAGCGGCAACAAGCTGATGCGCGGCGGACGTGGGCCGGATGCCCTGGCGCGCTTCGACCGCGATGCTCTGGCCGTGCCGGGCGTGACGACTATCGTGCTGCTGGAAGGCATCAACGACCTTGGCCGCATCGACGATTCCGACAAGCAGGAACAGGTGATCACCGCCGAGGCCCTGGTCGATTCCTACCGCCAAATGGCCGAACGCGCCCATGCCCGCGGCCTGAAAATCATCGTCGGCACGCCCCTGCCGTTCAAGGGCGCGGTCTATGACAGCGACGACGGCCAGGCCAAGCGGCTGAAAGTCAACGCCTGGATCAAGGCAAACGCCGGCCTGTTCGACGGCCTGATCGACTTCGACGCCGCCATGCAGGAACCCGGTCAGCCGCTGGTCATGCGCCTGACCGACCAGATCGGCGACCACCTGCACCCCAATGATGACGGTTACGGCCGCATGGCGCGCACCGCCCTGCCCGTCATCGAAACGGTCGATCCATGTAAGAAGTAACAAACGAAACAAATACTTCCGAAAATTCCGTAACTTCCCCTTTGCCGCAAGATTCGCTAAGCAGGGATGGCCCGGGAATCGGGCAAAGGACCCGACATGACCGAAAAGACCAAGCCGCTCAATTCTCCGTTCCGCGTTCTGATCGCCAGCCTGGCCGGCACGACCATCGAATTCTTCGACTTCTATGTCTATGCCACGGCGGCCGTGCTGGTCTTCCCGAACCTGTTTTTCCCGAAGGGTGACCCGACCTCGGCGCTGCTGCAATCGTTCGCGACGTTCTCGATCGCGTTCTTTGCCCGGCCGATCGGAGCGGCGGTCTTCGGCCACTTCGGCGACCGCATCGGCCGCAAGGCGACGCTGGTAGCCGCACTTTTGACCATGGGGATTTCGACCGTGGTGATCGGACTGTTGCCCGGCTTCGATCAGATCGGCGTCGCCGCGCCGCTGCTGCTGTCGCTGTGCCGGTTCGGGCAAGGCTTTGGCCTGGGCGGTGAATGGGGCGGCGCGGTGCTGCTGGCCACCGAGAACGCGCCGGAAGGCAAGCGGTCGTGGTACGGCATGTTCCCGCAGCTGGGGGCGCCGATCGGGCTTTTTCTGTCGTCCGGCGTGTTCTGGCTGTTGTTGCAATTCATCTCGCAGGACGACTTCCAGACCTGGGGCTGGCGCGTGCCGTTCATCGCCTCGGTCGTGCTGATCGCCGTCGGCCTGTGGATGCGGCTGACCATCACCGAGACGCCGGAATTCCAGAAGGCCATGGACACGCACGACAAGTCCGAAGTGCCGCTGGTCGAGATTTTTGCCCGCCACAAGCGCAGCCTGATCCTCGGGACATTCGCGGCGCTGGCGACGTTTGTGCTGTTCTACATCGGCACCGCCTATCTGTTGTCCTACAATGTGAAGGTGCTGAAAATCCCGTTCATCGACGCCCTCGCCATCCAGATCTTCAGCTCGCTTACCTTCCTGCTGTGCATCCCGATCACGGCGCTTTTGTCGGATCGTTTCGACCGCCGCATCGTCCTGATCATCACCACGATCCTGATCGCGGCGTTTTCGTTCTCGGTGCCGGTGCTGTTGGGTGGTAATGAGTCGAGCGTGCTGGGCTTCGCATTGCTGGCCATGGCGCTGATGGGGCTGACCTACGGCCCGATCGGTACGGCCCTGGCCGCGCCTTTCCCGACGCGCGTGCGTTATACCGGCGCGTCGCTGACCTTCAATTTCGCCGGCATTGTCGGGGCGTCGCTGGCGCCCTACGCCGCCACCTGGCTGCAGGCCAATTACGGCCTGGCCTATGTCGGCTATTACCTGCTGGCGGCAGCGTTGATCACGCTGCTCTGCATCTGGCTGTCGAAGCCAAGCGAGATTTAAGCCCAGGGTCGTGAACGCGCCACAGTGATGCCGCGGATATCGTTCGGCCACTTGCCGCCGACCGCGCAATAGAAGTGGTAGAGGTCGCCCTTGTGGGCAATCAGCGTCGGCTTATGCGTGAAGTCGTCGTCATAGGACGGCTTCGGGCCGGGGCTGATCAGCGCCTCGTTGGTCTTGGTGAAGTGCATCAGGTCGTCGCCCAGCGCCATCAGCTCGTGGCAGCGCCCGTCCTTGGCGCGGCCGAAATAGTAGAGCACCCACTTGTTTTTATAGCGATAGACGGCCGGATCGCTGGCAAATCGGCTGTCGAAGCTGGTCACCGGATCACCGTTGGCAATAATCGGATTGCCGGCAAAGCGCGTCCAGGTCTTCAGGTCCTTCGACGTCGCCACGCCGGTCTGTTCGACCCAGGGCGTGCCGGTCGTCTTGGCATTGTAGAACAGGTAATAGGTGTCGCCGTCCTTCATCAGGCAGGGCTTATAGAGGCCGCCCTTTTCCCAGTCTGTGCCATCTTCGGCAAACAGGATCGGCGGGGTGCGCTCCCAATGCAGCAGGTCGGTCGAATAGGCCAGGCCGATCACCGCCGCGCCGACTTCGTAGCCCGAGTTCGGATAGGCATGCCAGGCGCAGACATATTTGCCGTCGACCTTGAGCAGCTTGCCCGCCGAATAGAGGTCGTTCTCACGCAGGATCGAGGCCGAAGCGATATTGTACTTGATGATCGGATCGTTCGGGTCGCGCGCCAGCATGATACCCTTGCGTTCCCAATGGATCAGGTCTTCGGAGCGTGCCAGGCCGGTCTGGTAGCCGGTTCCGTCGAAGCCGACATAGGTCATCCAGAACGCGCCGTCGTGGCTGAAGACGAACGGACAATCGACCGATTTTTCGTCGAACGATCCCGCCACGCCCGAGCCACCGAACAGCAGCCGGTCATACTTGTAAGGCGTGCGGTAGGGCGCCAGCGGATCGGTTGATGCAGCTTGAGACGCAATTTGGCCGGACAGGGTGGCGCAACCGCCAAGGCCAGCGGAGGCGGCAGTCGCAGCCATGCCGGTCAGCAGCGATCGGCGAGACAGAGCGTGGGTCATGTTTGGTCCTCAAACGAACGCCCCTGCGGGCAAATGATGAGGAGATAGACGGCAAAACAAGCGCATCCCGAAAAGTGTTCGCGGTTTTCGGACAAGATGCGCGTCTAGAAAACAGTACTTACTTGGTCATATCGATGCGAGTCTGGCCATGCTCGATCACTGCCTTCATCGCCTCGGCGGCGCGTTCGGCGTCCTTCGCTTCGATGGCGTCGACGATCAGGGCGTGGTCGTCCACCGTCGCTTCGCGCATGTCCTGCTTTTCCATCGGCAGCAGCATGAACGAGGCGACCAGGGCCGTTTCGATCACCGCTGAAATCGAATGGATCAGCACATTGCCCGACACGCGGCCGATGATCTGGTGGAATTCCAGGTCGGCCTCGGCGAAGTCACGGCGGGACGCCGAAGCTTCACGCATGCGGCGCAGGGCCTCGCGCAGGTCGGCGATGTCCTTTTTTGTCGCCCGTTGCGCCGCCAGGGCCGCCGCGCGCGGTTCGAGCGCCACGCGGATTTCCTTGACGTCGTTGCGAAACTTGTCGTCGAACCCCAGCTGAACGCGCCACGACAGCACATCAGCGTCGAAATAGTTCCAGTACTCGGGCTCGCGCACCTTGGTGCCGACGCGGGTCTTGGAGACGATGAAACCCTTGGCCGTCAGGGTTTTCAGCACTTCCCGCAGAAGCGTCCGCGAGATGGAAAACCGTTCGAGGATTTCCGCCTCGCCCGGCAGCTTGCTGCTGGGCGGATAAACACCGCTGAGGATTTCCATACCCAGCGCCCGCACCACCTGATCGTGGTTGGAAAGTGAGCTTTCAGAATATTTTTCGAATTTTCTGACTGAAGCGCCCAATAGTCGACTCCGAGCTGTACGACGAAAGCAGGCTGACCCAAAGACTCAACCGCTCCACTGATATAACACAAGATTCGCTGAACAATGCTTAATTGCATGAATCAGCGCAATACCGTTGTATGACTTTTGCCGTCTGATCTCCTTTTAAAGCTTGGGTTGGGTTGAACTTGACAGGCGCCTTACCGCGCCACGCGGATCAGGTAGCTGGTGGCCGGTACGGCGCCGATGGCGATTTCCCAGCCGTTTTCCAGCATCCGACCTTTGATATCGGCTAGCGGCTTCGACGCACCGTCCAGCGGCGACACGGTGACGTCGACCGCGCCGCTCAGGTCCTTGAGCAGCACCCAGCCGGTCACCGGTTCGATCAGGCTGGGTGGTGTGCCCCAGGTGCTGAAGGCGGTGCGGCGGGCGTTCCAGGTCGAGCCGGTGTTCTTGACCCGCGATGTGGCGGTCAGGAGCAGCGTGTTGGCATGATCGATCGGCTTGCCGTCCAGCGATGACAAGGTGAGCACGGCGAACGGCGTCGAGATATCGGCCGACAGATTGGTCGTTTCGACCTTTTTGTTGGCCGGGACAAAGCCGATCAGGGCCTGGGACTTCGGCGTATCAATCGTCACCAGGCCGTTTTCATTGTTCTGGGTCCGCCAGCTCAGCTCGCCGGTGTCGGACACGATCGGGCCGGGTGTCTCGGCCAGCTTCGCCTGGGTCGGCGGGCAGTCCAGGCAGGAAATGCGCGTGCCTTGAACCAGCGGCAGGGCCGCCGGATAGCCGGGTGTATAGGCCGGCAGGTTCGATGCCGGCATCCGCGCCATCTCGTTGATCTGCTCGGTTGAATAGCTGCGGGTGATGATCTGTTTGGCAGACGCAACGTCACCGCGCAGGAAGATCATGGCCCCGACCGGCAGTTCGGCGATCTTGGCCGGGTGTTGGGTCATGTCGAAATGGTCGCCGACCATGCCCTGCCACTCGCCCTTCAGCTTGGTCTCGAAGGTGTAGAAGAAGATGCCGTCATAGTCCTGCAAGGCCGAATAGGCGGCCAGGATCGGGATCTGCTCGGCATCAAACTCGTTGGGGAACGGCTCGTTGACCTCGCTGACCGTGAACGGGTGGTTGAGATAGGCGGTACGGGAGATCTTCTGGATGATCGAATGCAGCGGGTCATTGACCATCGGCGTGTTGCGCGCACCGTAGATCGCCGGGTGCTGCCAATAGACGTGGGCGTCGTTGATGTCGAACTTCACATTGGTGCGCAGATGCGGCTGGCCGGGAATGAAATAGGTATGGTCGGCGGTGGCGACGACCAGCGATTTGACGCCGATGTCCTTGCGCAGGAAGGTGCGCATGTCGTCGAAAAAGGCGCCCTCCATGTGGGTGAAGAAATCGGCCTCGGCATAGAAGCGCACCTTGGGCGCCGCTTCGAAATCGCCCCGGCGCAGCAGCGGCACCGGCTGATCGCCGCTCACACCGGCCGCCTTTTTGATGGCGGCGAGGTCAGCGGCCGTGCGGTGGGTTTTCAGCCAATCATTGTAGAGCTTGACCAGCAGGTCTTTGTAATGCGGCGTCATGTCGAGCTGATAGCGCGGCTTGTCGGTGCCCAGATCGCCGCGGAACCAGTTGCGCATCCAGAATTCGAGCAGCGAATTCTCGTTGACGATCTCGACGATGGCCACGGCCGGGTCGTCGGCATAGCGCAGGCCGGTATAGAGATTGGTGTGGCCAAGCAGCTGTTTCGCATAGGCTTTTTGAGCCGCAATCAGTTCCGGCCCGAAATAGGTGTAGGCCTTGGCGACACCGATCAGCTTGGCGTCCGGGATGCCGTCGCCTTCCTTCCAGGTGTGACCGACGTTCAGGTTGAAATCGACATAGACGCCGTTCGTCTTGAGTTCGGAAACAAAATAGTCCAGCCGGTCGAGCTGTTCGGGATTGAAATGGGCGGTGTCGTCACGCTTGGAATCGATCAGGCCGACCGGCGAGTGGGTCAGCGGCTCCGGATCGCCGGTTGGCCCGGCATCGTTGCGGACGCGCGTGGCGTCCTGCATGTCGAGGAAGTGCAGGCGGACGCAGTTGACGCCCAACCGGGCCAGCTCGGCGGCAAAGATCTTGCCTTCCTCCTTGGGCGGGATTTCAGCCGAGCCCGGCGTCCAGCCGGTCAGATTGACACCCCAGCAGCGGAAGCGCTGGCCGTTGGCAAAGACCAGATGGCCGCTGCGCGCCTGGACGAAGCCATTCTTGCCGGCCGGGCCATCGAGCAGAAACTTCACATCGGCGGCGGAATCGACGCGGGCAAAGTGATCGACGACAAAAGGCTTGAAGGCCGCGTCGTCCTCAGCCATCGCCGGACGGGAAAGACACGCCACGGCGGTCATGATTGCCAGCAACAGACGCGGTATCGCAACCCGCCAGGCGGGGGAATGCGCAGTCATACTCAGCCTCCCAAACTCAGCCTATCCGGCTTTTTCAGCATATAATAATATGAAATTGCGCTTGTCCAGCGGGAAGCAACCTGTCTGCGAGGCCAACGGGCTACCGCAAGGCAAAAAAAAGCCGCGCATTGCGGCGCGGCTTAAAGTTATACAGGGAGGAAACGCCCAGGAAGGGCAATCAACGCCGAAGCGTCGAACAAGATCAATATATGCTGCGACGCAGCAAACTTCAACCGGATTAGAGGCCTTTTCGTTCAACTTCGGTTACAACCTGATTTGAATCTGTGATGAGATTTGCCCGCACCCCGGCATTTTTGCGAAGCCGATATATTCGTGCCCCATTTGCTGTATAATGGAATGGCGCCGGAGGTTTCGCCGATGATCCCATTTTCTTTCGTCCGTGTCCTGACAACGGCTGCCGTGGCGGCCGGTCTGTTGGCCATGCCCGCACCTGTCCTGGCCGGCGCGGGAGATGAGGAACTGGTCAGTGCCACCCGTACGGCTGCGCCGCCACCGCGCACCACGTCCGACACGGTTGCCACCGTCAGCGAAGCAACACCGGAACAGGCGACCTCGCGGCTGGCCACCGCGCCGGCCTTGACGGAAAAGCCCACCCGCCGCATCGACTGGTCGCAAGTTCATGGCTCGGCTGGCGTTGCCGTCGGCACCGGTGGCTACAAAAGCGCCTATGTGTCGGCTGTCATGCCGGTCGGCGACAACGGTATCCTTGGCATCGCCGTCAGCCAGACCGACTATGGCAAGAACGGTTACCTGTTCGCGCCCCAATCCTACGGCTATCCCGGTGCCTATTCCGGCCGGGGCTACGGCCGAGGCCGCGGCGGCCGTTCGCAGTCGCTATCCCTGTCCTACATGAACGACGGCGGCGAAGCGACGCCTGTTTCCGATGCCTGCGCCCCCGGTTTCAGCGTCGGCAACCGGGTTGTCGAACCGGTCTGGGTAACCCGCATGCACGGCGGTGTCGCCTGTGATACGACCGACATCCCCGGCGCCTTCCGCTAGGCGATAAACTTCCTTTCGAGCTTACCGTTTTCGCCTGTCAGGCTTGTCCGGCCGCTGGATTTGCCTTATCTGGTAGCCGGGGCAGACAGAGGGAGCTCGACCCATGAAGATTGCACATTATACCGCACTTGCCGCCGTCCTGCTGGCCGTCAGCCAGGTGTCCGCGATGGCAGCCGATGCGCCGCAGCCTGCGGCCCGCGCCTTCAAGGTTGGCGCGCTCGATCTCGTCGCCCTGCACGATACCCAGTTTACGCCGCCCAATGACGGTAAGGTGTTCGGCGTCGATGCGACGCCTGCCGCCGTCGGTGATGTCCTCAAGGCCGCCGGCGCGCCGACCGACGTCGTGACGCTCAGCGTCGACTCCCTGCTGGTCAGGACCGGCAAGCAGGTGGTGCTGATCGACACCGGCGCCGGTGGCGCCCTGCAAGCCAGCCTGGCGCTCGCCAAAGTCGCGCCGGCCGATATCACCGACGTCCTGATCACCCACGCCCACGGCGATCACGTCGGCGGCCTGGTGAAGGATGGCCAGCTGGCCTTCCCGAACGCCACCATCCGCATGTCGGCCGCCGAATGGACCTTCCTGCAAGGCATGGCGAACCAGGCCGATCTTGTAAAAGTCATCTCGGGCAAAGTGAAAACCTTCGAGCCCGGCGCGGTCGTCGCGCCCGGCATAACCGCCAAGCCGATCAAGGGCCACACGCCCGGCCATTCCGGCTACGAAATCGTCTCCGGCAAGGCGAAGCTGCTCGACATCGGCGATACGGCACACAGCTCGATCGTGTCGCTGGCCGACCCGCAGTGGCTGATGGGCTATGACACGGACAAGACCGAAGCCCGCGACACCCGCATTGCGATGCTGAAGGCGCTGGCCAAGAGCCAGGAGACGATCTTCTCGCCGCACTTCCCCTACCCCGGCGTCGGCAAGATCGAAGCCCAGGGCGACCACTTCGTCTGGAAGCCTACCCTGACCGCGCAATAGGCCCGACGGTCGCCCGGATATCGCTTCGGGCGGCTTCCCTGGCCAGATAGTCCGGAATCTGCGCCGCCGGCATCGGCCTGGCGAACAGATAGCCCTGGATATAGCGCGCCTTGACCTGCAGCAACTGGGCCAGTTCGCGCTCGGTTTCGACGCCTTCGATAACGCAATCCAGGTGCAGGTTGCGGCACAGGTCGATGATGGTCTGGATGATCTTGACCGCCGAACCGTGCTTGACCAGCTGGCTGACAAAACTGCGGTCGATCTTGATCTTGTCGACCGGCAAACGGTGGATGTAGCTGAAGCTCGAATAGCCCGAGCCAAAGTCATCGATGGCGATGCGGCAGCCCAGGCTTTTCAGCTGCTGCAGGGCTTCGCACGCTTGCTCGAAGTCGGTCAGCATGGCGGTTTCGGTGATTTCGAACTCGATGCGGCGCGGATCGACGCCCGAACGCTTCACCGCTTCGCGGATATTGTTGATCGAGATGGCCGAACGCAGGTCGCGCGCCGACAGGTTGAACGACACGCGCATGTCGTCGGACCAGGCCGACACCTGGGCCAGCGCCTTTTCGAGCAGGATCAGGGTGATGCGAGTGATCAGGCCGGAGCGTTCCGCCGCCTTGATGAAGACGTCCGGACGAACGTCGCCCAGCTGCGGGCTGGTCCAGCGCGCCAGGGCTTCGAAGCTGACCGTGCGGTTCTGGATGGCATCGACCTGGGGTTGGAAGACGATCGACAGCTCCTTGTCCAGGTCGGCAGCGCGCAGCATCTGGTCGACGACGCCAAAGGCGCGCATCTCGGCATCGTGCGCGGCGGTAAAGACCACAGGCGCCCCGCGCAGGTTCTGCTTGGCGAAATAAAGGGCGTAGTCGGCGCGCTCCAGCAACTGCGAGGCCGTCATGCCGCCGCCCTTGGCGCGCACAAAGCCGACCGAGGCCGAGATATTGGCCGCGACGCCGCCCAGCAAATAGGGTTCGCGCAAGGCATCGCAAAGCGCATTGCCGAAGGTCTGCAATTCGGCTTCGCCGCGCGACCCGCGCAGGATGACGGCGAATTCGTCGCCGCCCATGCGGGCAGCAAAACCGACGGCGCCGCAGTGCTCGCGCAGGCGCCGGCTGACGGCGATCAGCAGTTCGTCACCGACCGAATGGCCGTAGATGTCGTTGACCGGCTTGAAGCCGTCGAGATCGATCAGCGCCAGGTCGAACGCCTGGTCCCTCTGGGCCTCGATCTCGGCAAAGAAACTGCGCCGGTTGGGCAGCCCGGTCAGCGGATCGCAGTGGGCCATGGTCATGGCTTCGGTGTGCAGACGTTCAGCGTCGATGCGGGCGCGGATGGCCTGGAACAGGGTGTTGCGCACGACCGACGAAATCATCACCACCACGGGCACGATCAGCATGATCAGCAGCGCCGAATGCCTGCTCACCGCGGTCTGGTGATGGGTGACGAAGTAGATCAGAGCGCCGAAGGTGACCAGGAAGCTGGGCACGACCACGCGCAGGCGCACGCCGGTGGCCCCGAAAATCAGCGCCAGAAAGGCGAAATAGACCAGTCGTTGCTGGTCATAGTGCAAAAGCTGGAAGACGATCGGATTGGCCAGCAGAAGGCCATTGACCACAAGACTGGCGACATAGAGGCGATGCAGCTTCTGCGGCCCGCGCAGATAGCGGAAATAGAAATAGAAACTGGCAATCGCGTTACCAAGCGACAGGGCCAGCATGATGGCCAGATTGACGCCTGTCTCGGTGCGGAAGCGATCATAGACGACGATGGCGTAGTAAAGACCGGTGATCAGGCAGAAATTGCGCGTAATCGGGCTGATCGCGGCATATTCCTCGGCCGGGCTCAGGCCGCGCGGTGATATGATGCCGTTGGCCTCGAGAAAGCCGACCAGACGCGATATCCAGCTGCGTACGCTACTCAGACCTGTCCTGAACGCCACGCTTCACCCCAATCGCCTGTTTCGTCTGGGTTTCTTAGCATAGACGTTTAAAGGAAAGGCTAATCGCCTACCATAACACCGGTATCTATTTCCGGCCTAGCCCGCCCTTACCCGGGCCAGAAAAACATGCACCTGACCGCGCAGGGTTTCCGCCTGGCCCGCCAGTTCCCCCGATGCCGAAAGCACCTGCGTGGCGCCGGCGCCGGTTTCCTCGGCCATGCGGGCAACGCCGGTGATGTTCGACGTGACCTCGGTCGTGCCGGCCGACGCCTGGCTGACGGCCTGGACGATCTCACGCGTGGCGGCGCTTTGCTGTTCGACGGCGGCTGCGATGGTTGCCGATGAGTCATTGATCGCCCGGATGATGCCGGAGATGCTTTCGATGGCAGACACCGCCTTGCGGGTGGTCGACTGGATGCCCGACACCTGTTCGCCGATCTCAGCGGTGGCGCGGGTGGTCTGCACGGCCAGCGCCTTGACCTCCGAGGCCACGACGGCAAACCCTTTGCCGGCATCGCCGGCGCGGGCCGACTCGATGGTGGCGTTGAGCGCCAGGAGATTGGTCTGGGAGGCGATGCCCGAAATCATTTCGACGATCGAATTGATGCGATCGGCGGCCGCCGACAACTGATAAACCACGGCAGCGGTCGTGTCAGCTTCGCTGACCGCCTCACGCGCCTTGGCCAGCGAATGCTCGACCTGACGGCCGATTTCCGAGACCGACGCCCCCAGTTCCTCGGCGGCGCCCGCCACCGAGGTGACGTTGGTGCCCGCTTCCTCAGCGGCGGAGGACACGTAGATCGCCTGGGCGGCCGATTCCTGCGCCGAAGCGGTCAATTGTGCCGCCGTAGCCTGCATTTCGGTAGCCGCCGACGACACCATCTCGACAATGCCGCCCACAGCGTTTTCGAACTGGTCGGCCAGGCTGAGCATGGTCTGCTTGCGCTCGGTTTCCGCCATTTCGCGGGCGGCGGCGGTTTCGGCTTCGAGTTCGCGATTGCGGATCATGCCGCCGCGGAACACATCAACTGCCTTGGCCATGTCGCCGATTTCGCTGCGTTCGCCGGCGTTCGGAATCGGCACCGAGGTGTCGCCCTTAGCCAGGACACCCATGGCGTCGGACATCTTGCGGATCGGCGCCGAAATGGTCTGGATCATCGCAAAACCGATGGCGAAACAGACCAGGGCCGTAACGATCAGCATGATGACGATCAGATTCGAGGCATCCCGACCGAGCTTGTCGCCACGCGCCGCCGCCTTGTGGCCTTCGCGCAGCTGAAAATCGCGATCGGCATGGATGGCGGCGCGGAGTTTGTCGACGAGAGGCTGCATGGGGCCGAAGTAGACCTGCGTGGCGCCGGCGATATCGCCCGCCTGAATCTCATCATTGAAGACGTCGCTCTGGGTCATATAGGCCGCCAGCCGGTTCCTCAGTTCATCCGCCAGGACGCGTTCCTCGCCTTCGCCGACAGTCGGTTCATAGGCGGCAAAGTCCTTCTTGATCAGCCGATGCGTTTCTTCCAGTTTGCGCAGCATTGCCTGTTGCGCATTACCGCTCAGCAACAGCACCTGCCCCTGACGCGACCGGTACAGCTCGAAATCCTGCGTCAGGTCGCCCAACGAATTCGCAGCCGGCAGCCAGTTGCCGGACATGTCCTGCGCCGAGGCGTTCACCGCCGCCAGACGCTCAATCGAAAAGACCCCGAGCCCAACGACCGCCAGAAGCACAACGGCGAAGGCCAGAACTACCCTGGCGCGAACCGAGACATTACGTAACATGCTGATATTTCCCACCTAACCGAAACGTGGAACATTCTGCAGGCGGCCTAATACAGCCTTAATTTTTCCTTACCGAATCCGGAACACGGTGTTACGCTTTCCGACAACGCCAGACGCATCTGGTGGCCGGGGGCGGCACGAAAATGGATCTTTCCGATCTCAATCTGGGCGACTTGCGCGCCTTTTTCCTGGTGGCCGAAACGGGCAGTTTCGCGCGCGCTGCCCGGCGCCTTGAACAATCCAAACCCGTTGTTTCACGCCGCGTGGCGCGGCTCGAAGCGCTGTTGTCCGTCCACCTTTTGCAGCGAACCACGACCGGCACCCACCTGACCGAAGCTGGCCATGCCTTCTATGACGAAGCGCAGACCGCCATGTCGCAGCTCGAACGCGCCGCCGAGGTCGTTACCGAGAATGTCAGCGAAGTCGCCGGCAATATCCGCGTGACGGTGCCGATGTATTTTGGCGCCATGCATCTGTCGGAACCGTTTAGCGCCTTTATGTCGAAACATCCACAGGTTGAGCTTGAAGTCCACTTGTCGGATGACAAGGTCGACCTGATGCGGACGGGCTTCGACCTGGCGGTGCGGACGGGGCATCTGCCCGACTCGACCATCGTCCACCGCACCATGGCCAGCTATCGCCGCCTGCTGGTCGCCAGCCCGGATTATCTGCGAAGTCATCCGCCGATCCGGGTGCCGGAAGACCTGCAACACCACAAGATCCTGCATTATAACAGCCTGAACCCGCACGAACTGTGGCGCTACCACGTCGGCGAGACCACGCATCAGTTCGCGGTGACGCCTTACCTGCGCTCCAACGGCGGCACCACCCTGATGACCGCCGCAGCCAACGGACTGGGTCTGACAGTTTTACCGACCTACCTGACTATTCCCTATATCGAGGCCGGCAAGGTGGTGCAGGTTCTGCCAGAGATCGACTGGGGCGTTACGCCCGTCAATATCCTCATGCCCGCGGGACGCAAAGTAACGCGGCGGGTGCGTACTCTGGTCGAGTTTCTGGTGGCAAGATTCGAAGGACAAAGAGCCTAAACGCGCCTTGTTTCGGCCGGATGGCAGGCGTATGACCGGTGCAAATGTAACCAGGTCTTTCGAGGCACGTCATGGCCCAATCTGATATTTCCGCCGCACTTGAATACGCCGACCAGCATCTGGACGACAGCCTGGAAGCGTTGTTTGCCTTGATGCGCATACAGTCGGTGTCGACCGATCCGGCCTACAAGGACGAGTGCCGCAAGGCTGCGTCGCTGCTGAGCGAGGAGTTGAGCGGGCTGGGCTTCACCGCTCGTGTCGCCGATACGGCCGGCCACCCGATGGTCGTCGCCCATCATGAAGGCCCGGCGCCGCACGTGCTGTTCTACGGTCACTACGATGTCCAGCCGGTCGACCCGCTGAACCTGTGGCGGCGCGATCCGTTCGACGCCCAGCTTGAGACGCGGCCGGATGGCTCCAAGCTGATCTATGGCCGCGGCGCGTCGGACGACAAGGGCCAGTTGCGCACCTTCATCGAAGCCTGCCGCGCCTGGAAGGCGACGACCGGTAAGCTGCCGTGCCGGGTGACGCTGCTGCTTGAAGGCGAGGAAGAGTCGGGATCGACCAATTTCGCGCCGTTCCTGAAAGCCAATGCCGAGGAACTGAAGGCCGATTTCACCCTGGTGTGCGACACTTCGATGTGGGACGCGCAAACACCCGCCGTAACCATCGGCCTGCGCGGCAATGCCACCGGCGAAGTGCATATCAAGGCGGCGGCGCGCGACCTGCATTCGGGCCTTTATGGCGGCCCGGCGCGTAACCCGATCCATGTGCTGGCTGATGTGCTGGCCAGCCTGCATGACGACACCGGCAAGGTGACACTCGACGGCTTCTACGATGACGTACCAGAGCTGACCGACGCTGTGAAAACCGCCTGGAAGGCGCTCAATTTCGATGGCAAGGCTTTCCTCGACGAGGTCGGCCTGCACGTTCCGGCCGGTGAACAGGGCTATTCGATCCTGGAGCAGATGTGGGCGCGCCCGACCGCCGAGGTCAACGGTATTTCCGGCGGCTATACCGGCGCAGGCTTCAAGACGGTCATCGCCTCCGAAGCCTTTGCCAAGATTTCCTTCCGGCTGGTTGGCCAACAGGACCCGGACAAGGTGTGGTCGGCCTTCGAACAGCATGTGCGCGATCGCCTGCCCGCCGATTGCTCGGTCGTGTTCAAGAAAAACCCCGGCTCGCGCGCCATTACGCTCGCTGACAATACCCCGGCCCTCTTGGCGGCGCGCAAGGCGCTGAGCGAGGAATGGGGTGTGGAAACGGCGCTGATGGCGTCGGGTGGCTCGATTCCGATCATCAACTCGATCAAGCGCGAACTGGACATGGACTCGGTCATGGTCGGCTTCGCGCTCAACGACGACCAGATCCACTCGCCCAACGAAAAGTACGAGCTGAAGAGCTTCCACAAGGGCATCCGCTCGTGGGTGCGCATCCTGCCGGCGCTGGCGGCCATGGCGGCGGCCGGCGATCAAGCCCAAGCCGCGGAATAATCAGCTTTTCAGGTAGTTCTCGGTCCAGCCGAAATCGGCCGAGATCACCCGCACCATGGCGATGACCTGATTGGTCAGCGCCTTCATGCGGGCGTCGTCCATATATTGCGCGGCCGATGAGACGCTGATGGCGCCGATAATCTTGTTGGCGGCATCGCGGATCGGCGCGGCCACGCAGCGGATGCGGTCCTCGTTCTCTTCCAGGTCGAGCGCATAGCCGGCGGCGGCATAGCCCTTCATGCGTTGCAGCCACCCGTCTTCGGACGTGGCATAGCCAGGCAGGTCCTTGGCCTCGTCGCGATAAATCTGGCGCAAGGCTTCGGGCGTTTCATCGAGCAATAGCGCCTTGCCGAGGCCGGTCGAACGCAACGGCTGGCGCTCGCCGATCCGCGACGACACCTCGATGCGCCGCGAACCGGCGACCTTGTCGAGATAGAGCGCGCGGCCGTGGTCGAGGATGCCGAGATGCACCGTGTCGCCGGTTTCTGCTGCCAGCTGTTCCAGGCAATCGTGCGCCACGCGGGTCAGGCTCATGTGCTTGGACGCCAGGTGGCCGAGTTCGAGCAACTTCGGCCCCAAACGATAACCAACGCGCGGCGTGAAGTTCAAAAAGCGCTGCTCGACCAGGGTCGTCGCCAGCCGGTGCGTCGTCGAGCGCGTCAAACCGAGCGCTTCTGACAAATCCTGAAGGCTTTTGTTGCCATTTGCCACGGCAGTGAGTACATCGAGGCCGCGCACGAGGGTCTGGGCGCCGCCCAAGGATTTGGACGCAGCTCCCCGGCCTGCGCGGTCTGACGCATTGTCAGGCAAATTATCGATTGACGCTTTTTGTTTCATTCTTTAGAACGCATACCTAAATTATGGGACAATTTCAAGCTGTCTTAGTGCCTTGATAAATAAAGAAAAAGGGCACCAAGGATAGCTTACGGGCGTTCCCAGTGGTGAGATTCTAACTTTCCCGGACGGACCAATGGTAAAGATCAATTACCCCAAAATTAAGCAAGTGCGCGCGTCGGTCATCAAGGGCGGCGAAGGCGGCGGTGGCGCCGATTATCACGATCAGGGCGAAGGCCACTGGATCGACAATCACATCGCTACCTCGATGGGCCGCTATCCGGAATATCGCCAGAGCCGCAAGAGCTTCGGCATCAACGTGCTGGGCACCCTGGTGGTCGAGATCGAAGCCGAAGACGGCACGATCGGCTTCGCGGTGACGACCGGCGGTGAGCCGGCCGCCTATATGGTCGAAAAGCACTTCGCGCGCTTCCTGGAAGGCCGCTCGCCGTTCGACTACGAAACCATCTGGGACCAGATGTATTTCGCCTCGCAATATTACGGCCGCAAAGGCCTGGTCGTGAACGCCATTTCGGGCGTCGACCTGGCTTTGTGGGACCTGATGGGCCGCCTGCGCGAAGAGCCGGTCTACCACATGCTCGGCGGCGCGGTGCGCAACGAGCTGCAGTTCTATGCAACCGGCGCCCGTCCGGACCTGGCCAAGAAGATGGGCTTCATCGGCGGTAAGCTGCCGCTGCTGCACGGCCCGATCGAAGGCGACGAAGGCCTGAAGAAGAACGTCGAGCTGCTGGCCGACATGCGCTCCAAGTGCGGCGACGACTTCTGGCTGATGTACGACTGCTGGATGGCGCTGGACGTCAACTATGCGACCAAGCTGGCCCACGCCTGCCACGAATACGGCCTGAAGTGGATCGAAGAAGCCATTTCGCCCGACGATTACTGGGGCTATCAGCAGCTCAAGATGAACGTCCCAGCCGGCATGCTGGTCACGACCGGCGAGCACGAAGCCACCCGCTGGGGCTTCCGCATGCTGATGGAAATGGACTGCTGCGATCTGATCCAGCCGGATGTGGGCTGGTGCGGCGGCGTCACCGAACTGCTCAAGATCTCGGCCATGGCCGACGCGCGCGGCATCATGGTCGTTCCGCACGGCTCGTCGGTGTACTCGTACCACTTCGTCATCACCCGCCACAACTCGCCGTTCGCCGAGTTCCTGATGATGGCGCCGAAGGCGGACCACGTCGCACCGATGTTCCATCCGCAGTTGCTGGGCGAGCCGGTGCCGGAAAACGGCCGCCTGAACGTGAACAAGCTCGACAAGCCGGGCTTCGGCGTCGAGCTGAACCCGGAAATCAAGCTGCACCGCCCCTACACGCACTAAACATAAACCTGGCCGGGGTTGACGAGGTAACGACGGCGACATGCGTATATTGATGACAATGATTGCGGCATTGCTGACCCTCGCGGTCGGCACGGCCCCGGCGTCTGCCAAATCCTGGTCAAAAATGTACGTGTTCGGCGACAGTTACAGCGATTCCGGCGCAGGCTATGTCGACGGCAACGGCCCGACCGCCGTGGTCTATCTGGCGCAGGCGTTGAAGGTGCCGTTCACCTTCAACAACGCGCCGGACATGGCCGGCAAAGGCCTGAATTTCGCCGTTTCCGGCGCCCAAACCGGCTCCGGCGAAGGCAAACACTACCCGGCTCCCGGCAATGGCGAGCCGGCCTCGATCCGGGGCCGCGGCCTGATGACCCAGGTCGCCGACTTTACCCGCATGACCCAGGACGGCAGCGTCAAGTTCGATGGCGCGACGACCCTGTTCTTCATCGCCGGCGGGTTGAACGACAAGGCCCTGCCGACCGACACCACCATCCACAACCTGGAAAGCCAGATCCGCCAGCTCTATGCGCTCGGCGGCCGGAATTTCCTCGTTGCCCTGCTGCCAGAAAAGATTCCGCAGTTCGCCGTCACCGGCCAGCGCCTCAATCCGGCATTAACCCGCATTCCTGGTGAACTTAAAGCCGACCTGCCTGACGCCCATATCGCGCTGAGCTCATGGGGCCGCTATTTCGACGACGTGATCGTCAATCCTGGCAAGTACGGCATCACCAACACCAAGGACCGCTGCGCCGGCCGCGCCGTCTTCCAGGAAGACTTCACGCCGTGCGCCACGCCCGACAGCTACTTCTTCTATCACGAAGGCCACCCGTCGACCGCCGTGCAAAAGATTGTCGGCAAACGCCTCGTGGCCGACGTCAAGGCCGCCTTTCCCTAACCACCCTCCCCTTGTAAGAAAAAGGATATTCCCGTGAAACTTTGCCGTTATGGCCCCAAGGGCCAGGAAAAGCCCGGCGTCGTCGACGCTCAAGGCCGCATCCGTGACCTGTCCGGCGTCGTCGCCGACATCACCCCGGAAGAAGTGCGCCTGTCGAAGCTGGCCGGCCTGAAGGCCACCGACATCGAAAAGCTGCCGGTCGTCGACGGCACCCCGCGTTATGGCGTGCCGGTGAAGAACATCAACAAGGTCATCGCCATCGGCCTCAACTATGCCGACCACGCCGCCGAGTCGAACCTGCCGGTCCCGCCCGAGCCGATCTTCTTCACCAAGTCGATCACCTCGATCAGCGGCCCCAATGACGACGTCATGAAGCCGCGCGACGCCACCAAGATGGACTGGGAAGTCGAACTGGGCGTCATCATCGGCAAGACCTGCCGCTATGTCGAAGAAGCCGACGCTCTGGATCACGTCGCCGGTTACGTCCTGGTCAACGACGTCTCCGAGCGTGCCTTCCAGAAGGAGCGCGGCACGCAGTGGGTCAAGGGCAAGGGCTGCGACA
Organism: Pseudomonadota bacterium; assembly: GCA_048497915.1. GTDB lineage: Bacteria > Pseudomonadota > Alphaproteobacteria > Caulobacterales > Caulobacteraceae > Asticcacaulis. Next base: position 13,273 of record JBEHYZ010000005.1, on the reverse strand, counting down.
CCTTCTGCCCGACCGGCCCGTGGCTGGTCACGGCTGACGAAGTCGGCGATCCGCACAATCTCGACATGTTCCTGGACGTCAACGGTCAGCGCATGCAGACCGGTAACACCAAGACCCTGATCTTCAACGTGGCCCAGTGCATCAGCTACGTGTCGCGCTTCATCACCCTGCAGCCGGGCGACCTGATGATCACCGGCACCCCGCCGGGCGTCGGCGAAGGCAAGAAGCCGAACCCGATCTACCTCAATGCCGGCGACGTCATGAAGCTGGGCGTTTCGGGTCTCGGCGAACAACAACAAACCGTCGTGCCGTTCTCGCTCGCCGGTCAGGAGATCATCGGATGACCTACGCTGGACGTTTCAACAACCGCTGCGCGGTCATCACCGGCGCAGCTGGCGGCCTGGGTAAGGCCGCGGCCATCCGCATCATCGCCGAAGGCGGCAAGGTCGTCATCTGGGATCTGAACGCCGAGCTGGTCGAAGCCACGGCCAAGGAAATCGGCGCTGCCGGTTTCGTCGCGCTCGACGTTTCGAAGCTTGAAGAAGTCTCCGCCGCCGCCAAAAAGTCGGCCGAGATCCTCGGCAAGATCGACATCCTGGTCGCTTCGGCGGGCATCACCGGCGCCACCGTGCCGGTGTGGGAATTCCCCGTCGATTCGTGGCTGAAGGTCATGGATATCAATCTCAACGGCCTGTTCTACTGCAACCGTGAGATCATCCCGTTCATGCTCGAAAACGGCTATGGCCGTATCGTCAACGTGGCTTCGGTCGCGGGCAAGGAAGGCAATCCGAACGCCTCGGCCTATTCGGCATCGAAGGCGGGCGTGATCGGCTTCACCAAGAGCCTCGGCAAGGAACTGGCGACCAAGGGCGTCATCGTCAATGCCCTGACGCCGGCCACATTCGAGTCGCCCATTCTGGCCCAGCTGCCGCAGAGCCAGGTCGACTACATGCGCTCGAAGATCCCGATGGGCCGTCTTGGCATCGTCGATGAATCGGCCGCCATGGTGACCTTCATGGCCTCGGAAGAGTGTTCGTTCACGACGGCGTCGACCTTCGATACGTCGGGCGGACGCACAACGTTCTAATAGCCAGCGTCTTCGATCGCCCGACGTTTTTTGTTTGCCCTATCGCTTCGCTGCTTGAGGGCATGGGCGGACGCACGACGTTCTAACGAACGGATTACGATCCAGATCGCGTTAAAAGCCGGAGGTTCTGCCTTCGGCTTTTTTCATGAAAAGGGGAAACGACATGAAGACCTTGCTGGCGATTTCCGCCCTCGCCCTGGTGATGGCCGTTCCGGCTGCCGCCCAGCAACAGACGGCGGCGCCGGTCGCCAAACCGGCGCCGCGCACGGCATTTCACGAACCCGATCCGATCGCCTTCGAGGAGCACGAGGGGTTCACGTCGATCTTTGACGGCACGCTCAAGGGCTGGGATGGCGACCCTGCGGTGTGGCGCGCTGAGAATGGCGTGCTGATCGGCGAGTCGACCAAGGAAAAGCCGGTCCGCAACGCCTACATCTCTTATCAGGGCGCGAAGGCGAAGAACTTCGACCTGAAGCTCGAGGTCAAGGTCGAGAACGGCGGCGGCACCGGCATCCAGTACCGCAGCCAGGTCAATCAGCCGTGGACCCACGGCTTTTCGAACAACGCCAATGTGCTCAACCTGGCCTGGATGATGACCGGCCCGCAGGCCGACCTGTGGTACCCGGTCAACACGGCGCACGCCCAGTACAGCGGCCAGTTCTATTCGGAAAATACCGACCTCGGCATCCTGGCCTGGCGCGGTCAGGTGACGCAGTCCGTGCCCGGCAAGTCGCAGCGGCTGGTCGCCAATATCGGCGACCGCACGGCGCTGGGCGGCTATGTGAAGGTCAATGACTGGAACCAGTACGAGATCATCGCGCGCAACGGAGTGATGATGCACATTCTCAACGGCCAGCTGATGGCGGTTTATATCGACGACGATCCCAAGTCGTCCAACAACCAGCCTGGCCTGATCGGCATCGAGATCGAGAGCACGCCGAGTAAGATTTCGGTGCGGAACCTATACCTGCGGACGTTCGACTAAACGAATGGGGTTTGTGGCCCGTGGCCCCACAAGACCTTATCTTTGATCCAATAAAAAAGGCTCGCCCCCAAAAGGGCGGGCCTTCTTTTATTGGATTAAGGAAAGTCTTGGGGGCACAGTCCCCAAATCCCATTAGCCCTTCATCGCGTTGCCGAAGCCGATGATCACCGTCGATCCCAGCAGGATGGCGATACCGAGCAGGACCATGGTCAGCGTACGGGCCTTGGCGCCCTTCCATTCCTTCAGCGCGAAACCCCACAGCGACGAGAAGATGATGATCGAGGCCATGTGCAGGGTCCACGACGAGAAGCCGTACTTGCCCATCTGGCTTTCGCCCATCTGGTAGAAGAAGAACTGCATATACCAGGTGACGCCCGCCAGGACGCACAGGATGAAGTTCAGGCCCGCATTGGCCGGCTTTTCACCGGCCGGGACCGGCGCGTTCATCTGGGCGATGCTCTTGTTCTTGATGATCAGGTACAGGCACCAGATGATGTTGGTGGTTGCGCCACCGGCCAGCACGACGCACAGGGTCGCCAGGCCACCGAACAGCGGATTGACGCCGGACTTCACGACGGTTTCAGTGATCGGATCGCCAGCCGCCAGACCATAGGCGAAGCAGCTCGACATGATACCGCAGAAGACGGCGACGAGGATGCCCTTCTTGAGGTCGAATTCCTTGAGCGTTTCGCGGCGCTTGTCTTCCGGCAGGTCCTCGTTCTTGCTGTGACCGGCATAGCCGATGACGCAGATACCGATCAGACAAACCAGAAGGCCACCCAGCACGACCTGGCCGTGCGTGGTCGGCAGGATGTCCGTCCAGAAGGTGCCGTCGAACAGCGGCGGCATGATGGTGCCGAACAGGGCGCACAGCGACAGCGCGATGGCGGTACCGAGGCCGAGGCCCAAATACCGCATGGTCAGGCCGTAGGTCAGGCCGCCCAGGCCCCACAGCAGGCCGAAGATCACGCACCACTTGATGGTTTCGGGCGACGCGCTGTGCAGGATGTCCATCAGGTGCGGCACCTTGATGAAGGCAAACACCCACGGCGCGACGATCCACGAGAAGACGCCACCGATCAGCCAGTAGATTTCCCACGGCCAGCGCTTGACGCCGCGATACGGCACATAAAAGCTGCCCGAGGCAAAACCGCCGAGCCAGTGAAAGACGACGCCCAATAAGGGGTTCGGGTTCATAAACGTGTTTCCTTTTTCGATGCCCTGAGTTTCTTGAGGGCGTTATATCCTGTAAATCCGTTCGGCATTGCCAGCGAACAGCGCGTCCCGGTCGCTTTCGCTGAAGTCTCTGGTAATCGTATCGTAGGCTTCCAGCCCCTTCGAATAGCTGTTGAACAGCTTGTCCGTCGGGAAATCGCTGGCAAACATGACGCGGCGCGTGCCGAAACGTTCGATGGTTTCCAGAACCATCGGCCGCATGCTGTCGGCCGTCCAGTTGCGGTCGACAAAGCCGAGGCCGGAGATCTTGCACGAAACATGCGGCAGCGATGCCAAAAGCTCGATGCCGCTCTTCCAGCGCGCCACGCCGGCGGCGTCGCGGTCGACCGGCATGCCCATGTGGTTGATGATGACCGGAATGTTCGAGTGGTTCTTGGCCAGTTTGTAGGCGTCGACCATCTGGTTCGGATAGATCTGCAGGTCGAACGACAGCTTGTACTTGCCCAGCAGCGCATAGCCCTTGGCGAAATCGTCATCGAGCAGCAGGTCGCGCGGCGTATAGGTGCGGTTCGGGTCTGGATGCCAGTTGATGATGTGGCGGATGCCACGCACATTCTTGCTTTCGACATGCTTGGCCAAAAGCTTTTCCACGTCCGGCTCGTTCAGCGCGGCGAAGGCGACAATGGCGCTGGGGCCCATATTGCCCGGCGTGCCACGGTCAGCCAGCCCCTGCAGCCAGCGGGTTTCCGGGATGGCGTCGTCCGGATGGGCGCCCGCATCGATGTGCACCGTCTTGGTGACATTGTAGCCCTTCGCATCTGCGAAATAGTCGGCGGGCAGATAGTCATGGGCGATCGGCTCGACGCTGCCGTTTGGACCGGAATCCGAGAACGGCGGCGATAGCCAGGGATAGCGGAGCAGGTCGAGCTTCCACAGGTGAATATGGGCGTCGACAAAACGCTTGATCGTCATAAGGCCTTTCCAACTCTCCGGCTTGTTTTGAACTCTGCGCCGGTTTTATCACAGGCGTTTGAAGCACGCCTGACCTCCCATTTATTGGCAACGATCTTTACGAAATGGGACAAGTTAGTCAATGTCAATCTGCCCAGACGAGAAACCCGCATCAATGCCTTGGTATAGAACGGTTCGCGTAACTTTTTCCGCCGGAATGGCCTGACAATTTTATGGCCCTGGTTCATATCCTTTGCCAGACATTTGACAAACACCGGTGCAATGATCTACGGCAATTGTCTGAGGAATACCCAACACAATAACCCGAGGAAACCGCCATGCCCCTGCGTCTGATCCAGCTCACCTCCCCCAACGGCCAGCGCCAGGTCGCTGCGAGCGAAGACGGCGGCGACGTGCGCATCGTCAATGGCGTGACCTCGGTTTATGACCTGGCCATGCAGGCCATCGCCGCCGGCAAGTCGATTGCCGCCCAGGTCGAGGCTCTGGGTTATGGCGAAGACGCCGACATTGCGGTGGCGCTGTCGGAAGGCCGCGTGCTGGCGCCGATCGACCATCCGGATCCCGCCCACCTGCACGTCACCGGCACCGGCCTGACGCACCTCGGGTCCGCCGAAGGCCGCGACAAGATGCACAAGGCCGCCGCGGCGGCCGAGACCCAGACCGACTCCATGCGCATGTTCCTGATGGGCGTCGCCGGTGGCAAGCCGAAGAGCGGCGAAGTCGGCGCCCAGCCGGAATGGTTCTACAAAGGCAACGGCAACACCCTGGTCGGTCCGAACGCCGACCTGAAGTCGCCGCACTTCGCCGAAGACGGCGGCGAGGAGCCGGAAATGGCCGGCATCTACGTCATCGGTCCGGACGGCACGCCGCACCGTATCGGTTTCGCCATCGCCAACGAGTTCTCCGACCACGTCGTCGAGAAGCAGAACTATCTGTGGCTGGCCCACTCCAAGCTGCGCCCGGCGTCGATCGGCGTCGAGATCCTGACCGGTGAATTGCCGAAGCACGTTTCCGGCACCTCGCGCATCTGGCGCGGCAATGAAGTGATCTGGGAAAAGCCGTTCATCTCGGGCGAGGACAACATGTCCCATACCATCGCCAACCTGGAACACCACCACTTCAAGTATGGCCTGTTCCGTCAGCCGGGTGACGTCCACGTCCACTGTTTCGGCACGGCGACCGCCTCGTTTGCCGACGGTGTGAAGACCAAGGACGGCGACATCTTCGAAATCACCGCCGATCCGTTCGAGTTCGGCCTGCGCAACCCGGTCCGGACTTCGGGCGCCGAAACGGTCACGCTGAAGACGCTGTAAGCTTTCCCGCCTCCGCTGTTCGCAGCGGAGGCGTTTTACAAATGAGTGCCGAAAACGGCCGACCAGAAGGGACGGAACATGAAACGGATTTCCAGACGCGGTCTGATGACAGGCGGAGCGACCCTGGCGGCGCTCGGGTCTCCGGCAGTGGCGGCAACCCGGAAAGCAGCCGCCAAACCCATGCGCGCCGAGCCCTTCCCGCTTGAGGCGGTGACCCTGACGCCCTCGATCTGGCAAGCAGCGGTCAACCGCAACGGCGAGTACCTGAAATCGCTCGAACCCGACCGTTTCCTGCACAATTTCCGGGCCAGCGCCGGGCTGGAACCGAAGGGCAAGGTCTATGGCGGCTGGGAAGCCATGGGCATTGCCGGCCATTGCCTCGGCCACTATCTGTCGGCCTGCTCGCTGGCCTATGCCCAGACTCGCGATCCAGTTTTCAAGAGCAAGATCGACTATACGATCGGCGAAATGGCGCTGATTCAGGCCAAACACGGCGACGGCTATGTCGGCGGCACCACGGTCACCCGCGACGGCAAGGAAGTCGACGGCAAGATCGTCTTCGAGGAAGTCCGCGCGCACAAGATCAGCACGCATGGCTTCGACGTCAACGGCGGCTGGGTACCGCTCTACACCTGGCACAAGGTGCATGCCGGGCTGCTCGATGCCCATCGCTACACCAACAACGCCCAGGCGCTCGATGTCACCGTCAAGATGTCCGATTACCTGATCGGCGTGCTCGGCGATCTGAGCGACGACGAACTGCAGCAGGTGCTGGCGGCCGAACACGGCGGTCTCAACGAAACCTTCACCGAAACCTATGTCCGCACCGGCCAGAAGCGCTTCCTCGACATGGGCAAGCGCATCTACCACAAGGCCATCCTGACGCCGCTGGCCGAAGGCCGCGACGAGCTGGACGGCAAGCACGCCAACACCCAGATTCCGAAGATCATCGGCCTGGCGCGGCTCTATGAAGTTACCGGCGACACCGGCTATCGCGATACGGCCAGCTTCTTCTGGGATCGCGTCGTCAACCACCATTCCTATGTTATCGGCGGCAATGCCGACAACGAACACTTCGGCAAGGCCGACGCCATCTCGCCACACATCACCGACAAGACCTGCGAGGCGTGCAACAGCTACAACATGCTGCGCCTGACCCGGCACCTCTATGCCGACGCCCCGGACGCCAAGTGGTTCGATTTCTACGAGCGCACCCACCTCAACCACATCATGGCGCATCAGGATCCGCAAACGGGCCTGTTCGTCTACTTCATGCCCCTGCACGCCGGCTCGGCGCGGGTCTACTCGACCCCGACCGAAAGCTTCTGGTGCTGCGTCGGTTCGGGCATGGAAAGCCACGCCAAGCATGGAGATTCGATCTACTGGCGGTCGGGTGACACCGCCTTCGTCAACCTGTACATCCCGTCCAAGCTCGACTGGACGGCGCAGAAGACGACGCTTCGCCTCGACTCTCAATTCCCGGAAGGCGAGACGGTTACTCTGCATGTCGATCCACAAGTTCCCCGCACCTTTGAGCTGGCCCTGCGCCTGCCCGCCTGGTGTGCAAAACCCCGCCTCACCGTCAACGGCCAGGCGCAAGCCATTCTGCCGAAAGCCGGTTATGCCCGCCTGCGCCGCACCTGGAAAAAGGGCGACGTGGTGACGCTTTCCCTGCCGCAGACGATCCGCGCCGAAAGCCCGCCGGACAATCCGCGTATCGTCGCCTACCTGAAGGGGCCGATGGTGCTGGCCGCCGACATGGGCCCGGCCGACGTCAATCCGGCGCCGCAAAACCCGGTGCTGATCGGCAGCGACGCCATGGCCGTGCTCGACGACGTCGGCCCGACGCTCAACGCCCAGCCGACGGCGGTCAACCTGACGCCGTTCTATGCGCAGTATAAATCGCGCTCGAACGTCTATTTTCCGCTGTTCACTGAGGCCCAGTGGCAGACCGAACGCGTCGCTTATGAGGCAGCCCAGAAGGCCGAACTGGACCTTAACTTGCGCACGGTCGACGTCGTCCGCTTCGGTGAGCAGCAACCGGAAACCGACCATGCCTTCGAAACCGATTTCTCGGAAATCACCTCACGCGCCGGCCGCGCCGGCCGGTGGATGATGTGGGGGGCTGGACGCCATTTCGCCGTCGACCTCAAGGTCGATCCGCAGGTTACGACGCTTCAGGTCACCTACTGGGGCCAAGACATCAACAAGTCGTTCGAGATCCGCGCCGATGACCAGGTGCTGCTGGTCGAACACCTGAAACTGCAGAGCCAGGAAAGCTTCCGCACGGTGGATTACACACTGCCGCCGTCCCTGCTCAAGGGCAAGGGCAAGATCCGTGTGCGCTTTACCACGCAAGGGTCTGACCTGGCGGTGTTCGAATGCCGCACGCTGCGCCCGGTGCCCAACGCCACTGCCTAAAAAAGAAGGCATCCGCAGAAGCCGGATGCCTTACGCATTGGACGGGGAGTCGAAGGCGCCAGTCAGGAGACAAGGAAAAAAGAAGCCGTCCCGCCGCCTGTGAGGAGCGGCGGCGGAACGGGTACTCACTGCGTCAGTACTTGTAACGCAGACCCAGCAGGAAGGTCTTGCCGGTGTGCACGTAATCGAGCGGGGCATTGTCATCGACATTGCCGAACGCCGAATTATAGGTGTTGAACTTGTCGTCGTACTGGTCCGTCAGGTTCAGGCCCTGCAAGGTCAGGGTGAAGTTCTGGCTCAGAACGTAGGTCGCTTGGGCATCCAGGTTGAAGGTCTTGTTCTTGCCCTGGAAGATCGAGTTGTTGCCCGGCGTGATCGCGCTTGTATAAGGCGCGCGATAGGAAGCCGAGACCCGGGCCGAGAACGTGTCGTCTTCGTAGTACAGCGTGGCGTTATAGGCTTCCGGCGACAGGTTGAGCAGGTTCGCCTTGAGCGTGCCCGTCGCCGTGAAGTAGGTCACTTGCGACGACACAGCCGTATAGTTCAGCAATCCGCCCATGTGGTTGAACGGCGCCGGCAGGAAGCTGAAATCCTTCTGCAGGTTGATTTCATAACCGCGCAGCTGGCCCGCCGGAGTCGTAACCGGCGCCGACGAGGTAAACGGCGTATTGGCGTCGACACCGAACGGCGTGCCCAGCGCCAGGTCGAAGCCGAGCGAGCCGTAAGGCACGGTCGACGTCTTGTTCTGGATGTAGCCTTGCAAATCCTTGTAGAACACGCCGGCCGAGAACAGCGAGTCCTTGCCCGGATACCATTCGAACTGCAGGCTGTAGTCATAGGACCGCGTCGCCGTCACGAACGGGTTGCCGCCCGTATAGGTGCGCGCCGTGAAGTTGATCGTGCCGCCCGGCGTGAGCGCGCCCAGCAGCGGACGGACCAGATCCTTGGCCGCTGCGAAGCGGATGAAGAATTCCGGCGTCGCTTCGGCCGTCACGTTCAGCGACGGCAATGTGTCGCTGTACTTGCGCTCGATCGTCACATAATGCGTGGCGTCGATGAAGCCCGAGGTCGACTGGTGCGTCGTGACGTTGCGCACGCCGACATTGCCACGGAACGGTATGCCGAACAGATCCTGCTTGAAGTTCAGCTGAACATAGCCGCCATTGTCGGTTTCCGAGGCATTCTGGTTGTTGCCGCGCGAGCCGCCGGTATTGGACAGGGTCCAGTCGCCATAGGTCGGATCGATACAGTTACAATCGAAATGCAGCACCGCCTTGATCTTCTCGAAATCCGGAATCAGCCACGGCTGTTCACCGCCGGCCAGGCTCTGCATCATGGTCAGGCTGGCCAGGTTGGCGTTGACATAGGTCGCCGCCGGTGTGGTGATGTTTTCCCCGAACGCCGTCGTCGACCGGCGCAGATCATAGGTCGAGAACACGAAGTGCTTGGCGCTGACGCCGAACTTCAGGCTGTAATTGTCGTTGAACCGGTAGTCGAAATCGACTGTCGTGGAGCCGAAACGATCAATCGTCTTGTTCGGACGGACGCGGACCAGCGACGCGTCACCCAGGGCCGTCGACGGTGAAACCGTCCAGTAGCAGGCCTGGTTGACCGTACAGCCGCCGACCTTGCCATAGTTGAACACCGGCGCCGTCGGGTCGGTATAGTCGTAGGAGTAGCCCTTCACGTCGTAGGAATCGAGCGTCAGGGTGGTCTGCTGCGGGTTGCGCTGGATCGACTGCGACGAGCCGATGAAGGCCTTCATCTTCAGACGGTCGCCGATCTTCTGGTCCCAGGTCAGGTTGAGCTGAGTGAACAGGGTATCCAGTTCGTCGTAACGGTTCTCCGAACGCACATCGACATTGTTGAACGAGGCCTTGTCGATCTCGCCCTTCGAATTGATGTGGTAATTGAAGATGTCGGTCTTCGGCGTGCCCTGGCCGGCGCGGCTGAACGATATGACTTCGAGGTACTGCTCGTTGCGGTTGGCCGTGAAGTCCGAAACCATGCCGTCAAGGGTCAGCAGCGTGTCGGACGACGGACGCCACTGCACCGAAGCGATGGCGCCGATGCGGTTTTCATCATAGATCAGGTGGCCGTAGCGCGGGATACGCGGGTGTAGCGCCTTGGTGACATCCAGCGACGCGCCGCTCAGGTCGGCCAGGGTACCCGAGTTTGGATCGGTCGAAGCGACCGCCGGGATGTTGGTGAAGGTGGAGCCGCCATCCGTTGAAACGGCGTGGAAGCGATTGGCCGAGGTGCCAGCCATGGTCGAACCGTTTTCCCAGCGCGTGGTCGACGGGCCTTCCTCGTACTTGTTGTTGGTGCTGTAGGCGACCGAGAACAAACCGCCCAGCTTGCCGTCGGACGTCCGGTCCGAGATCAGGAAGGTCTCGCGATGGTTCTTCTTCTTCGACAGGTCGTTATACTGGCCCTGGATCGAACCCGCCATGGTGAAGCCCTTGTAATCGAAGGGCTTGGGTGTAGCGAGGTCGACGGTGGCGCCCAGCGAACCTTCTTCCAGGTCGGCCGAGGACGCCTTATGGATCGTCACCGACTGGAACAGCTCGGCGGCGAAAACGTTGAAGTCGAAACCACGGTCGCGGTTGGTTCCGCCCGATGAGTCACGGCTGCCGGTCGTGGCCAGCGCTTCCATGCCGTTGATGCGGACGCGGGTGAAGCCTGGCCCCAGGCCGCGCACGGTGATGGTACGGCCTTCACCGGCGTCGCGGTCGATGGAGACGCCGGGAATGCGCTGGATCGATTCCGACAGGTTGTTGTCGGGGAACTTGCCGATGTCTTCCGCCTTGATGACGTCGACAATGGCATCATCCTTTTTCTTGGCATTGACCGAAGTGACCAGGCTGCCGCGGAAACCGTGGACGATGACGACAGTATCGTCAGCGGGTTGCGGTGCGTCGGCGGCGACGGCCGTGCCGGCGGCGCCCAGGGCCAGCAGAGCAAATAGTGAGACACCCGTGCCAAGACGCAAGGGGGTACGGGCGGCCGCGCGCGCGCGTCCGCTAAGGTCGAGTTTCATTGGTATCCTCCCAATACTTTCACGCGGCCAATCGGCCGACTTTCGGGCAGGCGCCCCTTCGCAAGGAAGATTTTTGCCATATTCGGCTATTGCTACCGGTGTCATTTCACCCGTAGGCTGTAGTCGAATTTTGCTCCCCGTCGAAGGACTTGCAACGTCCTCTTTATGTTACCGGTGTCAATTGCGGACGCGCCTGACCCATCAGTAGCCCCACCGTACCGGTAAGCGGACGGTATGGCAAGATAACGGGACGAATAAAGACAACCGTGTTACGCATATGTAACACGGTTGTCCCTATAATCGATACTTGTTGTGGGAGTTGCCCGCTGGCAGGCGGCATCAGAACTCGGCGGAATCGCTCGTCGGGCGTACGGGAATGCGGCGGCTTTCCGGCACCCTGCCCTCGGCCATGCGGTCGCTGCGGCGGCGCCTGGGGCGGCGCGTTTCGCCGCGCGCCCACATGCGGAAGCCTTCCGAATACATCGGCGCCACGGCCATGATGATGCCAAAACTGTCGGCCACCCAGTCGAGGATTTCCCCGTCGCGGCCCGTCAGGGTCTGCATTACCTCGATCAGGCCGCCGAAGCCGATGGCGGCGACGGCGATGTCCCATTTGCGGATGCGCGGCATGGCGGCCAGGGCCATGAAGGTCAGGCCGTAGAAGGTGGCGAAATGCGCTTCCTTGTCGGTCAGGCCGAAGCTGGTCTCCAGCCCCTGGAACGGCCCCAGGGCGACGATGGTGACGACGGTCAGCACCAGGCCAAGGCCGATACGGACAAACAGCAGGGTCTTCGATTCGCGGGACATGAAAGCGTGGCTCCTTCTAAGCACGCCCCACATCTAACGCGTTAAGCCTAATATCCGGCGAAAGGATATGCTTAAAATCCTTTTAAAATAGGGGTTTCCGATAGGTTAATGCTGCAGGCGGTCTTTCAGGAAACGCAGCACGCATACCTCCTCGCCGCTCAGGCCGGCATAGGCGTTCAACAACGCCTCGTCGATTTCCGCGCCGATCTGGTCGATCAGGTTGCCGTCGAGATAGGCGTTGAGGATATCCGGATGGACATAGCACTTGCGGCATACGGATGGCGTATTGCCGAGCCGCCTGGACACCTGCTCGATCGCAGCCACGACATTCTTTTTCGCCTGGGTCTGGCTATCGGCAACCTCAAGCCCGCTCAGCGCCATGGCCGCCAACACCGTACCGGTCCAGGTGCGAAAATCCTTGGCGGTGAACGGCTGGCCGGTGATTTCGCGGAGATAGGCATTGACGTCCGACGACGACACGTCGCGCACCGTCCCGTCCGTATCGACATATTTGAACAGCTCCTGGCCGTCGATCTCGGCGCAGGCGCGGATGACGCGGGCGATGCGGCGGTCGCTGAGCTTCAGGTTCCACTCCTTGCCCGACTTGCCCTTGAAGCGGAAACGGATGGTCTCGCCGCTGACCTCGACATGTTCGTCGCGCAGAGTGGTCAGGCCGTACGACTGGTTGGTGCGGGCATATTCGTCATTGCCGACGCGGATCAGCGTCTTCTCCAGCAGCGAAACCACGGTCGCCAGCACCTTGTCGCGCGTCAGGCCGCGCTGGCTCATGTGGGTGTGTACGCTCTGGCGGATCAGCGGCAATGCCTCCCCGAAAGCCAGCATGTGGTTGAACTTGGCGGCGTCGCGCACCGACCGCCAGTCGGCGTGGTAGCGGTATTGCTTGCGGCCCTTGGCGTCGAAGGCCGTCGCCTGGATGTGGCCATTTGGATAAGGACATATCCAGACATTCTTGTAGGCCGGCGGGATGGCCAGCTTGCGGATGCGGGCGACCTCGTCCTCGTCACGGATACGCGTGCCTTCGGTGTCGAAGAAGACGAACGACTTGCCGTAGCGCCGGCGGGTAAAGCCCGGCCGCAGGTCATTGATGTAACGCAGGCCCTGGGCGCGCGCCTGACCCTTGAAGTCGCGATGGTCGGGCGAAGCAATATCGAAGGACTTTATGTCGAAGAATTGGGCGTTCATGTCTCGAGGCTAAGCCGCCCACCCGGACAAAAACGATAAGATTGGCGAGGTGCGCCGATAAAAAACCGGTTGGATGAAATGCCGCGATGAAAAAAATTCCGGCGACGCCGTTGAGGTCGGCATGGCTTTGACTTAAATGTTCAGGCGAGTTTTTCGGGTTTGGAATGATTATGAAAATAGCGGTTGCTGGTCTGGGATATGTGGGCCTGTCGAATGCGATGCTGCTGGCGCAGCACAACACGGTTGTCGCCTACGACATAGTGCCCGCA
>JBEHYZ010000004.1:0-145259 GCA_048497915.1 Pseudomonadota bacterium | reverse complement strand
CCTGGGCCGTCTCGATGCCCCAGCGGAAATAGGCGACTTCGAAGGCGGGATTCCAGGTGGTGAACGGATCGTAGTTTTCCTGCACCGGAATGACCGGCGGACCGAGGCGATAGCGGCCGGTCTTTTCATCCAGCACGACAAACGAGGCCAGCAGATCGGCGGTTTCCTCGACCAGCGCGCCATAGGTATTAAGCACGCGCTTGCCGCCACCTGCACGGTAAACCAGCTCACACATATAGATCGGATGCGGCTGCTGCCACATGATGAAGGGCGACACCTTGCTGGGGCTGTCGGCGCCGTCGGGCCCGACCATCTTCGGCCACCAGGCGCCCTTGACGCCCTGTTCGGTGGCGCGCGCCTTGGCGGTCGGCAGATATTTCAGATAGAAGCCCAGGCTGCGTTCCAGCAACGCCGGGCGGCCCCAGACGGCGAAGTGCGCCGAATGCCACGGGTGCATTTCCAGGTGCGACTTGCCGTTCCAGCTGTTGGAAAACAGGCCTTCTTCCTGCGGCGGGAAGCCGCCGGCGGCGTTCACCGCCATCAGATATTGCGACAGGATCACCCGGCGCTCCAGCTCAGGGGCGCGCGGGTCGGTGCTGCCGCTGAAATCGACAATACCGCCCTTGCTCCAATAATCGATCCAGTGGGCCTCGGCTTTGGCTTTGGCGACAGCCAGCGCCGGCACGGCAACGCCGGATTTCTCGGCGAACTGCGCCATAACGGCCAGGTTGGTCGCGCCCTTGGCAGCGGAAACGCGATAGTCGTGCTTGGCTTTTTGTTCGATGGCCGCGCCCGCCGAGGCGCCGATGGCGGCGTAATAGATCGTAGAATCGATCTGCCGCTTCAGGCGGACTTCGCCGGGTTTGCGCGACAGTTCCGTGGTGGTGTGGCTGTCCGGGCTGTTCCAGTCGGCCGGGTCGGGGTTGAGGGTCTTCGACACGCCGGGATAGCGGACGGCAATGGCTAGACGCCCCTGCCCCACCAGCTTCGAGGACACTTCGGCCAGAACCGTGTCCTGATCGGGCAGGACGCGCGTGGTGACGATCACCGGCTCGCCGTCATAGACAAACTTGCTGGTCAGGACGCCGGTCCACATATCGAGGGCCTGGCTTATGCCGGTCAGGTCTTCGAACTTCGCTGGCGAGCCGTCCTTGCCACGCAGATCGAGCGAGACGCGGCCCAGCGAGAAGCGGTGCGAATTCTCGCGGATATAGGCCATGGCCGGGTTGCTGGTCGCTTCGGCCCAGTCCTTGATGTAGCCGTATTGCCTCGTCTTGCCGTTGACCTCGACGGGCACCTGGGTGTCCTTGACCGTATAGCCCTTCGGGTTGGGGAAACTATGCCAGGCCCATTGCGCCTCGGTCAGCAGCGGCGCCAGCTTGCTGTACGGCTCGGTGAAGGTTTGCAGGCCGGTGATGTCGGCCGTGAAGCCGATATTGCCGTTGCCGAGCATCAGCGGGCTGGTCGGATCGACCTGGGTCAGGTTCGGGTTGTGCCGGCGCACCAGCGCCTTACGGTCGATCGGCTTCGTCTCGGCACCGGCTGGGAGCGCTCCCATAAACGGCGCGCCGGCGGCGAAAGCGGCGGTGACAAGCAGCCGCCGGCGGCTGAGGTTCGAAGCAGTCATGGCAACACCCTGTAGGCTTATATGGCATACACGTTCTGGAGCGCGGTTCCCGCCGCGCTTTTTCGTTGGGGTGATATTTAACTATTTCAGCCGCGATACAAGCGGAAAGCGTCAATAGGAACGGCCGACCAGCACATATTCGACGGCCGGTGCGCCGGTGAAGATGCAGGCTTCTGTCGGCGCCGCCTGGCCAAGCGGCGCATTGCGCAGGGTCAGCTTCAGCGCCTTCAGGCGTTGCGCCACGTCTTCCAGGGCGTCGCCGGTCGGCTTGGCCCAGGCGACGCGCACCCAGCCCTTGAACTCCGACGGACCGTCGTCATCGTCGCCCTTGCCGAAATAGGCGGCCATGGCATCGAAGCCAGTGATGTCGGCACGGATGTTGTCGTCGAGACGGGCCTTGGCTTCCTTGAACAGATTGTCCTGGATCTCGCTCAGCAGCGCCGCGGCGCCCGAAACAAATTCGTCCAACGACAGGGCATGCGACTTGACCTTGTCGCCGTCGCGGAGGGCATCGCGGCGCATGAAGGTGACATTGCCATTTTCGACGTCGCGCGGGCCGATCTCCAGGATCAGCGGCGCGCCACGGCGCACCCAGTTCCAGCGCTTTTCGGCCGACTTGAGCGGCTTCTTGTCGACCAGCACGCGCAGCGGTGCGCCGAACACGGTCTGCGCCATCAAAGCCTTGGCCAGCTTGTCGGCGAACTCGAGGACGGCCGCGTCTTCCGGCTTGTCGCGCAGCATAGGGACAATGACGATCTGGCGTGGCGCAATGCGCGGCGGCAGGCGCAGGCCGTCATCGTCGCCGTGTGTCATGATGACGCCGCCGATCATGCGCGTCGACACGCCCCAGCTGGTCGTGTGGCAGAAGGTCAGGTCGCCGTTGGCGTCCTGATAGCGGATGTTCTGGGCGCGCGAGAAGTGCTCGCCGAGATAGTGCGAGGTGCCGGCCTGCAGGGCCTTGCCGTCCTGCATCATGGCTTCGATCGAATAGGTGGCGACGGCGCCGGGGAAGCGTTCGTTTTCCGGCTTTTCACCGGCAACGACCGGCATGGCCAGCACGTCTTCGGCGAACGAACGATAGACCTCCAACATGGTCAGGGTCTCTTCCATGGCTTCGTCGCGGTTGGCGTGGGCGGTGTGGCCTTCCTGCCAGAGGAACTCGGTGGTGCGCAGGAACAGGCGCGTGCGCATTTCCCAGCGCACGACGTTGGCCCACTGGTTCACCAGCACCGGCAGGTCGCGATAGCTCTTGACCCAGCGCTGAAAGGCATCGCCGATGATGGTTTCCGAGGTCGGACGGACGATCAGGGGCTCTTCCAGCTTGGCTTCCGGATCGGGCACCAGGGCGCCGTCGATGTTCTTCAGGCGATGGTGCGTGACCACGGCCATTTCCTTGGCAAAGCCTTCGACGTGCTCGGCTTCCTTGGCGAGGAAGCTCAAGGGCACGAACAGCGGGAAGTAGCAGTTCTCGTGGCCGGTTTCCTTGATGCGGCGGTCGAGATCGGCCTGGATCTGTTCCCAGATGCCCCAGCCCCATGGCTTGATGATCATGCAGCCACGCACGGGGCTGATTTCAGCCAGATCCGCGTCGCGCACCACCGCCTGATACCATTCCGCGAAATTGTCAGAGCGGGTAATGTTGAGCGCACGTTGCATGAAGCAATCCTCTGGGATCGGGCCTTATAAAAGAGGCCCCTCCACTAGAGAATTGAATGGGTTGTGTCCACCGGGTTTTAACGGCCGGTTTTCAGTGGCTGGCGACCATGGCGGCCGGACCAGTCGGCATGACGATGTCCTTGCCGTGGGTCAGGGTCTTGCCGTCGAAGGTAAAGCTCTGCAACAGATTGTCGCGCATGGCCTGCACCAGGATCGCGCCCCCGTCCTTGCGCCAGGCGATGCCCTGCCCCCAGCCGCCCATCGGGGCCTCGGCGGCGAGAACCAGCTTGCTATTCTCGATCCGCCAGACCTGGAAGCGGCCGTCCTTGTGATAGACCGGTGCGCTCGGTGAGGCGGCGGAGCCGTTGTGGACGGCGACGGCGACATATTTCCCATCGGGCGACATGCGCACGCCTTCCGGAGTCAGGCCCGCGATGACCGAGTCGACGATCTTCGGGGCGTCGCCGGACAGGTCGATCAGTTTCAGGCTGTCGTCGGTCAGGCCGCCGCCGCCGATGCAGGCCGTGACGGCGTAGTGCTGGTCGCCGGTGGCGCTGATTTCATAAGGACGCGGTCCCGGCGACAGGGGGTCGGGCAGCAACGTCACCTTGCCGTTGTCGATGGCCAGGACCGAGATCAGATTGTCACCGTCACGGGTCAAAAGGGCGCGCGTGCCCTTGGCGTAGATCACCGGCATGGCCGGCGAAGATTTATCGTTGCCCAGGTTGATCTTGTCGGTGGCGGTCAGGCGGCCCTTGGCGAAGCTGAACACCGAGACGCTGCCTTCGGCGCGATTGGCGATCAGCACGGTCTTGCCGTCCGGCGAAATGGCGACGCCCGAAGCCCCGGCACCGGCCTGGGTGCGCTGAACGATGCGGGCGCGCTTGCCGGTCAGGGAGACCACCGTCACCTTGTCGTCGGGCTCGATTTGTTTCGGGTCGGCGGCGACGCGGCGGGCGGCCGAAATGATGGCATAATGGCCGTCCGGGGTGATGGCGACACTGCCCGGCGGCCCGATGACGCTGGTCGGCAGGTGCAGGGTCTGGGCGAGGTGCGCCGTGCCCTTGCGGAACCTGAAAATGCTGATGCTGTCGGCGGCCGGGTGGTCGGGAACGGTCTGGACGCCGTCGACCAGCACCTGCTTGCCGTCATTGGCCGAGATGACCGTCTGGGCGGCGGCCGGCAAGGCCACCAACGACAAACCAACAATTAAACTCGCGATTTTCATGTTTGTTCCCTCCCGCGTTTCCCGGACAGTATCCTCTTCGCCTGGTCGCGGTCCAGCGCCTTGTCCCAGCGGGAGACAGCGACGGTCGCGACGGCATTGCCGATCAGGTTGGTGACGGCCCGGGCCTCATTGAGAAAGCGGTCGATACCGAGCAACAGCACAAGGCCATGCGCCGGGATAACCGGAAACATGGTGACGGTAGCGGCGAGCGTAACAAAGCCCGCGCCGGCAACGCCCGCCGAACCTTTGGACGTCAGGGTGAGCACGCCCAGAATCATCAGCTGCTGGCCTAAGCTCAGTTGCGTGTTGGTCGCCTGGGCGATGAACAATGTCGCCAGCGTCAGATAGATACAGGTGCCGTCGGCATTGAATGTGTAACCCGTCGGCACGACCAGACCGACCACCGGTTTGGCGCAGCCCATGTCCTCCAGCTTCTGCATCAGACGCGGCATGACGGCTTCGGTCGAGCAGGTGCCGAGCACAACCAGGATTTCGCTGCCGATGTAGCGCAGGAAGGCCAGGAAATTGACCCCTGACAGGGTAGCGATGGCGCCCAGTACCAGAAAGATAAAGGCCAGGGTCGTGAGGTACAGCGCTCCCAGCAGGTAGCCCAGCGACCATAGCGTCTCCAGGCCGTACTTGCCGATAGTGAAGGCGACACCCGCTCCGGCGCCCAGCGGCGCCAGACGCATGACAATGCCGACTATGGCAAACAGGACCTGGGTGAACTGATCGATGCCGTCGATCACCAGGCTGGCAGCGGCCTTGACGCGGCTCAGGGCCACGCCCGTCAGGACGGCGATCAGGATGACCGCCAGCATCTTGCCCTCGGAAAAGGCGCCGACGAAGGTGTCCGGAATAATGCCCAGGAAAAAGTCGGTGGCGCTGACCGGCGGCGGCACCGACGGCAGGCCTTTCAGTGCGCCGGCGTCGATAGTTGCCGGGTTGATGTTCATACCCTCGCCGGGCCGGATCCAGTTGGCGACCAGAAGCCCGATGGCCAATGCCAGCGTGGAGACGACCTCGAAATACAGGATGGCCTTGAAGCCGATGCGGCCAACCTCCTTAAGGTGGCTCATGCGGGCGATGCCGACCGCCACCGTGCCGAAGACGATCGGCGCCAGCAGCATCCTGATCAGCTTGATGAAGCCGTCGGCAACCGGCTTAAGTTGGGTGGCGATATCAGGGTAGTAGTAGCCCAGCAGGCCGCCGGCAATCATACCGATCACCACCTGGACATAGACCTGTTTGAACACCTTCACCCCCCGCCCTCGCCGCTAAGCCACGACGGTGCGGGGTGCGACATCCTCGGTCAGGGTGCGCATCAGGGCGTACAGTTCAGCCTTTTCCTCGAAGCCGATGCCAGGCGCTTCGGGCAGGCTGACAAAGCCGTCCTCGACCGCGATGCCGTCGGCGAAGCCGCCGAACGGCTTGAACACGTCCGGATAGGACTCGTTGCCGCCCAGATGCAGGCCGGCAGCGATATTGAGCGACATCTGGTGGCCGCCATGCGGGACGACACGGCGCGTCGACCAGCCGTTTTCCTTGAGGACTTCAAGCGTGCGCAGATATTCGACCAGGCCGTAGGACAGGGCACAGTCGAATTGCAGGATATCGCGCTCAGGGTTCATGCCGCCGAAGCGCAGCAGGTTGCGGGCATCCTGATGCGAAAACAGGTTCTCGCCAGTGGCCATGGCGCCGTCGTAATGTTTCGACAGTTCGGCCTGCAATCCATAGTCCAGCGGATCGCCGGCTTCTTCGTACCAGAACAGGTTATAGGGTTTCAGCGCCTCGCCGTAAGCAATGGCGGTGTCGAGATCGAAGCGGCCGTTGGCGTCGACCGCCAGGTTCTGCCCGTCGCCAACGATCTTGAGGACGGCTTCGATGCGACGCAGATCTTCATCCAGCCCGTTGCCGATCTTCATCTTGACGACCCGGTAGCCGCGGTCGCGATAACTTTTCATTTCGGCCTGGAGCTGGGCGTCGTCCTTGCCAGGATAGTAATAGCCACCCGCCGCATAGACCCAGACCCGGCTGTCGGGCTCGCCTTCGCCATAGCGTTCCGCCAGCAGCCGGTAGAGCGGCTTTCCGGCGATCTTGGCGACGGCGTCCCATACCGCCATGTCGATGGTGCCGACGGCAACCGAACGTTCCCCGTGGCCGCCGGGCTTTTCGTTGCGCATCAAGGTGTTCCAGATGGCGAACGGATCGAGATTGTCGTCATCCAGGCTGATCAGGCTATCCGGCTGGGCTTCCATCAGGCGCGGCAGGAAGCGCTCGCGCATCAGGGCCCCCTGGCCATAGCGCCCGTTCGAATTGAAGCCGTAGCCAATGACCGGCCGACCGTCACGGATCACATCGGTGACCACGGCGACGACTGAGCAGGTCATCCTGGAAAAATCGATATAGGCGTTGGCGATCGGCGACGCGATGGATACCGTCTTTTCGCGGATGTCGAGAATGCGCACTGTTTCAGGGTCTCCCAAACTTGGCGGCAAACCTAGCGTCGGCAGGGCCGTCCCCGCCAATGCCTTTGCCGCACATGGCCATGTGCAATCGGCATAACGCTTCGACAACTATATGTTTTACTGAACAAATTATCGCATGCCCTTGTCAGCCACAAGGATATCACCGATAAACCCGGCATGGAACTGAACTGGCTGGAAGACTTCATCGCTCTTTCGGAGACGCGCAATTTCTCGCGTGCCGCCGAGGCGCGCAACATCACCCAGCCAGCCTTCAGCCGCCGGGTGCGGGCGCTGGAGGACTGGGTCGGGACGCCCCTGTTCGAGCGCGGCGCCAGCGGGGTCGATCTCACGCCCGCCGGCAAGCAATTCCAGCTCGGCGCCGAGGATCTGGTGCGGCGCATTCTGCACTTGCGGCAGGAAGCGCGCGAGGCCGGCGGGCTGGAAGCGGCCACCTTGCGCTTCGCCGCCACGCATGCCTTGTCCTTCACTTTCTTCCCGCAGTGGGTCCGCGATGTCGGCGCGTTGTCAGGGCCGGTTCGGCTGGTGTCCGACAGCATGCAGGCTTGCGAAGACCTGATGCTACATGGCCAGACCCAGTTCGTGCTGTGCCATGTGCATGGCCTGGCGCCCAACCGGTTTCCTCCGGACCAGTTCCGCTCACGCGTCGTTGGTGGCGACGCCCTGGTGCCGCTTGTCGCGCCGGATGAGGGGGGACAGCCGAAGTGGTCGCTGTCGGCAGGGGCCGCCGACCTGCCCTATCTAGCCTACAGTCCCGAATCCGGCCTGGGGCGGATCGTACAGGCGCATCGGTTCAGCGAGCAGGCAACCGGCTTACGGCCCGTGTTTTCCGCCCACCTGGCAGCATCCCTGCTGGGCATGGCGCGCGACGGCTGGGGGATCGCCTGGCTGCCGCGCACCCTGGCGATGAACGAACTGGCGGACGGCCGGTTGCTGCCGGCCGGCGGCACGGATTGGGACATCCCGGTGGAAATCCGCCTGTTCCGGCCGGCGGCGCGGCAAAGCCCGGCCGCAGAAGCCTTCTGGAAGCGTACCGGCGAACCCGCCTGAGCCGCCATTCCGGCCATGCATCACTATATGCGGCATCAGCATTGGCCAGGATCGATCTTCTTCGCGCAGGATGCCTGCCGGGAACCTCCTTCCCGCCTGCACACGGGCGCCTTTCTCCCCCGGCTTTTGGCTGACCGTGTGACCTAGGCCGCCGCCGGAACTCATCCTTGGTCTCAGGTTCCGGCGGCGGCCCTTTAGCTGCTCGATTGCGGCTTGCCGGGTTCCCAAAGATACGGTATCAAAATCGAAAAAACAGAGACACCGAAGGCCATTGCGCCTTTCGGAGCTACGGCGGCAGGGCCGGATTCCCAGGTAAGGCAAGACAATGCAGCGCTTCTTCTCGATCCGGCACCGTTATAAAATGACAGCGCTATCATGCGCGATGATGGTAGCGGTAGCAGGCATGGCGGAGGCGAAGACGGCGGCGCAACCCGCCCCGGCTCCGATTCCCCAGCTGGTCAGCAAAAATGGCAAGCATGCCCTGATGGTCGATGGCGCCCCGTTCCTGATCCTGGGCGGTCAGGCGAACAATTCCAGCAACTATCCGGCGGCGCTCAGCAAGGTCTGGCCGGCGATTGCCGACATGAAGGCCAATACCCTGGTCATGCCGGTCGCCTGGGAGCAGATCGAGCCGACCGAAGGCAAGTTCGATTTCAGCTTTGTCGATACGCTGATCAAGCAGGCGCGCGAGCACAATGTCCGCCTCGGCATCCTGTGGTTCGGCACCTGGAAGAACACCGGCCCGAACTATACCCCGGCCTGGGTCAAGCTCGATAACAAGCGCTTTCCACGCCTGACCAACAAGGATGGCTCGACCTCCTATTCGCTGTCGCCGCTCTATGACACGACGCGCGACGCCGACACCAAGGCCTATGTCGAACTGGTCAAGCACCTCAAGGCGATCGATGGCGACCGCCACACGGTCATTTTGCTGCAGGTCGAAAACGAGGTCGGCGTCTACAGCGCCGCGCGCGACTATTCCGCCAAGGCCGACGCGCTGATGAACCAGCCGGTTCCCGCCGCGCTGATCCAAAAGATGGGCAGCCGCGCGCTGAAACCGTCCGGCACCTGGCGCGAAGTGTTCGGCGACGATGCCGACGAGTATTTCCACGCCTGGTCAATAGCCAGCTATTGTGACCATATCGCCGCGGCCGGCAAGGCGGTCTATCCGCTGCCGACCTATATGAACGACGCACTGAAAGACCCGCTCAATCCGAAGCAGGTCGCGGGATCGTATGCGTCAGGCGGGCCGACCTATAATGTGCTCGATATCTACAAGGTGGCGGCGCCGCATATCGACCTGCTGGCGCCCGATCTCTATTCGCCGGGGTCGGAATCGTATGAGAAGACGCTGGACTACTATGCCCGGCCGGACAACGCGCTCTACGTCGCAGAAAGCGGCAACAAGCCGGTCTATGCCCGGTACATTTTCTCTACGCTGGGCCGGGGCGGTATCGGCTTCGATCCGTTCGGTTTCGACTACACCGGCTATTCCAACTACCCGCTCGGCAACAAGCGCACCAACGAGGAAATGGTCGCGCCGTTCGCCAATGTCTACGGGCTGTTCGCGCCGATGGCGCGCGAGTGGGCCAGGCTCAGCTATGAGAGCCAGGTGTGGGGCGTGTCCGAGCCGGACGACCATGCCGCCCAAAACCTGAACCTCGGGCCGAAGTGGAGCGCGAAAGTCACCTATCGCCAGTGGCAGTTCGGCATGCCGGAATGGGACCCGGAGCACAAGAACGGTTATCCGGAAGGCTCCGACATTCCCGGCGGCGGCGTGGTCGTGGCAAAGCTGTCCGACGACGAATATCTGGTCGGCGGCCTGAAGGCGCGGATTACGTTCGGTGTGGCGGACGGCCGCAAGGAAGGGTTTGTGCTGGACCGCGTCGAAGAAGGCCATTTTGAAAACGGCAAGTGGGTCTTCGAGCGGATGTGGAACGGCGACCAGACGGACTACGGTCTCAACTTCACCGACAAGCCGGCGCTGCTTAAAGTAAAGCTGGGCGCCTATCAGAAATAGCCGGATAACCGGTTTTAAATCATAAACTTGCAGGGAATAGACGATGAAAATGAAGCTGATCCTGGCCTCGGCCTCCCTTCTGGCGCTGATGGCAAGCCCGGCGCTGGCCGGCACCTTTGAGAAGACCGCCACCGGTGTCGTTGTCCGGCCGGATGTCGGCACGGCCAAGGAAGTCCGGCTCGAGGTCATGACGCCGTCGATCATCCATGTACTGGCCGTCGACGATCCGAAGCGCGAGCAAATACCGTCGCTAATGACCGTGGCGACGCCGCAGCCTGGCAATTTCACCGTCACCGCCGGCAAGGGCAAGGTCCAGACCGTCACCCTGAACGCCGGCAAGACGTCGGCGCAGGTCGACCTGCACACTGGCCTGGTCACGTTCTTCAACGCCAAGGGCGAAGCGGTGCTTACTGGCAAGTCCGCCGCCATCACGCCGGTGACGATCGAAGGCAAGTCTTACGTCGCGACGAGCGCGCAGTTCAATCCCGGCACGACCGAAGCCTTCTACGGCCTGGGCCAGCACCAGAACGGCCAGATGAACTATAATGGCGAAGACGTTCTGCTGTCGCAGCATAATATGGACGTCGCCGTGCCGTTCGTCGTCTCGGACAAGAACTACGGTCTCTTGTGGGACAACGACTCGATCTCGCGCTTCGGCGACCCGAAACCCTATGGCCTGATCAGCCGTGACCTGAAGCTGACCGGTGACAAGGGCCAGGCCGGTCTGACCGCGCGCTACTATGTCGACGGCAAGCTGGTGCTGACCCGCCAGGAGAGCGACATCAAGTATCAATATCTAAGCGATGTCGCCGCCAACTGGCCGAAGGAAGTGCCGACCAAGGGCGACGTCAAGGTCGTCTGGGACGGCGCGCTGACCTCGGACGTCACCGGCGTGCACAAGATGCAGCTCTATGTTTCGGACTATGGCGACCTGACGCTCGACGGCAAGAAAGTCCTGAGCGTGTGGCGGCAGGGCTGGAACCCGTGGTACCACAATTTCGAGCAGAGCTTCACCAAGGGCAAGCCGGTCAAGCTGCACCTGGAATGGAAGCCCTCAGGCGGCATGGTCGCCATCACGCACAACAATCCCCTACCCGCCGCCGATCGCCATTCGCTCACGATGTCGTCGGAAGCCGGCACTGGCCTGAACTACTATTTCATCGCCTCGGACAGCATCGACGGCGTGATCGGCGGCTACCGGACGCTTACCGGCGCCGCGCCGCTGATGCCGAAGTGGGCCTACGGTTTCTGGCAGTCCAGGCAAAGGTACGAGACGCAGGACCAGCTTCTCGGCGCGCTCAAGACCTATCGCGACAACAAGTGGCCGATCGACAACATGGTGCAGGACTGGTTCTACTGGCCGGAAGACCAGTGGGGCAGCCATGACTTTGACGCCAAGCGTTTCCCCGATCCGAAGGGCATGGTCGACGCCGTCCACAAGCAGCACGCCCACATCATGATCTCGATCTGGGGCAAGTTCTACGCCAACACCGCCAACTACAAGGAGTTCGAGCGCAAGGGCTATATGTGGACGCAGAACGTTAAGAACGGCAGCGTCGACTGGGTCGGCAAGGGCTATCTGAACAGCCATTACTCGCCCTATAACCAGGAAGCGCGCGACATCTATTACCGCCAGCTCAAGGAAAAGCTGGTCGGCCTGGGCTTCGACGCCTGGTGGATGGACAATACCGAGCCGGACGTACGCTCCAATACCAGCCCGGAGGAGTTCGCCAGCCTGATCACTCCGACCCAGATGGGCCCCGGCGCCGTGGTGCATAATCCGTACGCCCTGATGAACACCATGGCGATGTACGACGGTCTCAAGAAAGACCAGCCCGATACCCGTCAGTTCATCCTGACGCGGTCGGGCTTCGCCGGCGTTCAACGCAACGCCGCCGCGGTATGGAGCGGCGACACCGTTAGCCGCTGGAACAACCTCTATGACCAGATTTCGGCCGGCGTGAACTTCTCGATGTCCGGTATCCCAAACTGGACGCATGATATCGGCGGCTATGCCCAGGAAACGCGCTACCAGGGTGGCAATCCGGCCGGCGGGTCGCAGGAAAACCGCGTGCTCGGTACCGGCGTCAAGCCGGAAGACCTGAAGGAATGGCAGGAGCTGAACCTGCGCTGGTTCCAGTTCGGCGCCTTCTCGCCGCTGTTCCGCAGCCACGGCGAAGTCGTCAAGCGCGAGATCTATGAGATCGCGCCGGAAGGCTCCGACATGCGCGACTCGATGGTGTGGTACGACAAGCTGCGTTACCGCCTGATGCCGTATATCTATGCCACGGCGTCGGACACCTACTTTAATTCCGGCACCATCATGCGCGGCTTAGCCATGGACTTCGCCAGCGACGCGGCCGTCAAGGACATCGCCGACGAATATATGTTCGGCAAGGCCTTCCTGGTCGCGCCAGTCTATGAATATGGCGCCCGGTCGCGCTCGGTCTATCTGCCGAAGGGTGCCGACTGGTACGACTTCAACAGCGGCCAGAAGCTGACCGGCGGCCAGAAGGTCACCGTCAACGCGCCGGTGACGCAACTGCCGCTGTTCGTGCGGGCGGGTTCGATCGTGCCGACCGGACCGGTGACGCAGTATGTCGACGAAAAGCCCGACGCGCCGCTGACCCTGATCGTCTACACAGGTGCAGACGGGGCGTTCAGCCTCTATGAAGACGACGGTGTCAGCAATGGCTACACGCGCAACGAATTCAGCCGCATCCCGCTGAGCTACAACGACAAGACCGGCGTGCTGACCATCGGTGCGCGCACCGGCAGCTTCAAGGGCATGGTGAACAAGCGGACGCTGCGCGTACGCTTCATCACCGCCGGCCAGTCGACGGCGGCCGCACCGGAGGACTTCAGCGCCGAAGTGCCGTACGAAGGGTACGCGGTGGCGGTAAAAAGATAACCGGGACTGTTGCCAGAGGTGCCGGGACAAGCCGTTTCACGGCGCCTCTGGTCCTGTCCCGCGGAATGACAGCGCTTGCCAATGCGCTCGAATCGTGTAGCCGGTTAACCAATACCGTTTCGCTTCGTTCTCAGGCGGTTTCAGACTTTCTGACATCGATGACAATTTTCGCAAATTGCGGAAATATCAGGCTTTCCGCATGCCCAGCGACCCCGTAAGAGCTTAAAATTTCATTTATAAAATCAAAAACTCCCCAATTTTTATTTCTGCGCCTTTAAGGCGCGCAAATTAAATATTTCAAATGCAAGAATTATCTTTTGCATTTGAAACTGCCGCCTGAGATCGCAGGAAAAGCGAACATTATTTCAATAAAAACAATATAATATTTTAGAGTCCACCCATTCTGACACGTGTGTCATTTTTGCTATTGTCAGGAGATATAGTACTTTTTGATCCCTTTAGCCTCTGGCGCGTGTCATATTATATGATAGCGTTGTCATGAACGCGAGCCCGTGATTCCGCTTGGCCCGAATATGCTAGCGGTAACATGTGAGTTTCGCGTCGGTAACAGGCCGGGAAATGCAAACCATGAAGTGACGCGGAAAACGCCGAAAACGGCAGCCGTCATGCTTCGTATAAATGATGGGATCTTACTGATCCCGCTCGTCCCGTTACCGCTAACGTCTATGCCGCTGCTTGGAAGGGTCGCGGCACCGTCAACCAGGGAGAGTTTTGTGACCAACCATAAGTCAAAATCATATGCTTCTGCCGTGCTCATGGGCGGCGCTTCGCTGTTCGTGCTCGGCCTGGCCGCGGCTCCGGCCTTCGCGCAGAACGCACCGGCCGCGGCGAGCGACGAAAGCGTCGTGGTCGTTACCGGTCAACGCGCACAATTGAAGTCGGCGCAAAAGATCAAGAAGGACGCGCCGGACATCGTCGATTCGGTTACGGCCGTCGACATCGGCGCCCTGCCCGACCGTTCGGTCGCCGAGGCCCTGCAACGCGTTTCGGGTCTGACGATCCAGCGCGCCGCCGAAGCCCGCGACCCGATCCGGATGACCGCCGAAGCCGGCGACGTCGAAATCCGCGGCCTGACCTGGGTCCGTTCGGAAACCAACGGCCGCGACCTGTTCTCGGCAAAGAACGGTCGCGCCCTGAGCTGGGGCGATGTGTCGGCCGACCTGCTGGCCGGCGTCGACGTCCACAAGAACGCCTCGGCCGACCAGATCGAAGGCGGCATCGGCGGTACGGTCAATCTGCGCACGCGTCTGCCGTTCGACTCCAAGGGACGCGTCGTGGCCTTCACGCTCGACGCCACTGAAGGCGACCTGCAGAAGCGCGGCATGTATTCCGGCAGCCTGCTGCTCTCCGACCGCTGGCACACCAATGCCGGTGAAGTCGGCGTGCTGTTGAACTATTCGAAGGTCAACGAAGGCAACATGACCAACGTCATCGGTGTCGACCGCTATAACGCGGTGACCCTCGGCGGCGGCACCAAGTACGTGCCGAACACTATGGGTTGGCGCACCATCGACTGGAGCCAGGAACGCACCGCGACCAACCTCGCCGTCCAGTGGCGTCCCTCCGACGCGGTCGAAATCACCCTGAGCGGCTTCAACGCCAAGGCTGAACCTAAGAACATCGAATACAACACCGGCTTCTACGGCGACAACGGTGAATTCACCTCCGGCGCGTCGACAGCCACCTATCAATTCGACAGCAAAGGCGTCTTCCAGAAGGGCACCATCAAGAACGCGTCGATCACTTCCAACGCGCGTTACGGCGAAGACCACAACGAAACGACCGATATCTCGCTGCACGGCCGCTGGAATGTCAGCGACCGCCTGACGGTGGCCGGCGACATCCAGTTCATCCGTTCGACGGCCAATGTCCTGTCGAACACGGCGTTCATCCAGATCGACCACACGCCGGACGCCACGATCGATCTCACCGGCGACCTGCCCGTGCTGACGATCCTGTCGCCGAACCAGACGGCCAACAAGGCTGACTACTGGTGGTCGGCGGCGATGGACCACCTGGAAAAGAACAAGGGCACGGAAATCGCCAAGCGCCTCGACGGCCAGTACGATGTCGAGAATGGCTGGGTGAAGTCGTTCAAGTTCGGCGTCCGGACGACTGAACGGAATTACGAGACCCGTCAGACCAACTACAACTGGGGCCTGCTCAGCAACCAATACTGGGGCAGCGGCGGCGGTTCGCCTTACTGGATCGACGGAACGCTGCACGACCGCGCCAACGTCGTGCCTCCCGGCCCGGTGGTGAACAACAGCGGCGTGCCGGTCAACACCAACATTCCAAACGATGTGGAACTGCGTACGTTCAACAACTTCATGCACGGCGACGTGCCGGTGCCAGGCAATATCTGGTTCCCGACCGAAGCGCTGGTCGCCAACGGCACGGCCTATACCTATGCGCAGCTGCATGCCACGGAAACCGGCGGCTGGGGTTGGGCGCCGCTTGACCTGGAAAGCTATGTCGCCAATCCGAACAATGGCGGCATCAACAAGCAGAAGGAAAAGACCCAGGCGGCCTATTTCCTGATGAACTTCGGTGGCGACGTCAACTGGTTCGGCGACGCCCAGGTCCTCGACGGCAACGTCGGCGTCCGCTGGGTCAAGACGCAGGAAACGACCGCCGGCTTCGTGGTTTCGACGTCAGATACCGACTTCGGCAATCCCTGTACGCCTGCTGGCGCACAGTGCACCACCTACGAAAATGCCCGGACCTTCAAGGCGACCAGCATGACGCCGGTGGCTTCTGGCGGGACCTATGAAAACAACTTCGTGACCCCCAGCCTGAACCTGCGACTGAAGGCCAGCGACCAGCTGCAATTCCGCTTCGCGGCGTCCAAGGGCATGGTGCG
Source organism: Pseudomonadota bacterium (assembly GCA_048497915.1). Taxonomy (GTDB): domain Bacteria; phylum Pseudomonadota; class Alphaproteobacteria; order Caulobacterales; family Caulobacteraceae; genus Asticcacaulis. The sequence continues at coordinate 129,397 of JBEHYZ010000004.1, read as the reverse complement.
TCCGGAATTGTCCTGGCTGAACCCGTACACGACGCTGGCCTTCAACCAGGACAAGACCGCCTATACCGTCCGTCCGACGGGCAACGGCGGCAATCCGAACCTGAAGCCGATCCAGGCGACCCAGTACGACCTGACGGCGGAATGGTACTTCGCGCCGACCAGCAGCCTGACGCTCGACCTGTTCGCCAAGGACCTGAAGGACTACATCTACTCGGGTACGGTTGTTGAGAGCTACACCAACGGCGGCAAGACCTTCAGCTTCAACGTGACCCGTTATCTCAACGGTACGGAAACCGGCAAGGTCCGCGGGTACGAACTGGCCTACCAGCAGTTCTACGACTTCCTGCCGGGTGCGTTCAGCGGCCTGGGCTTCCAGGGCAACTACACCCACATCGACTCGAGCGGCGGCCGTAACCCGATCGCCAGCATCATCGATAACAACCAGGTCACTGCCGCCAATGTGGCCGGCCTGCCGCTGGAAGGCATGTCGCCGGACAGCTACAACGCCGCGGTCATGTACGAAAAGTACGGCCTCTCTGCCCGTCTGGCCTACAACTGGCGGTCCAAGTACCTCTACACCACCTCGGCGGCCAACGTGAACCGTCCGATGTGGTCCGAGGCTTACGGCCAGCTGGACGGATCGGTGTTCTACACCATCAACAAGAACTACAAGGTCGGCATGCAGTTCACCAACCTCGGCCGGGCCGTCACCCGCCAGCTGGTGAGCAGCGACCTGGCCAAGCCGCTGGATACCCAGTTCTACTCGGCGATCAAGACCGACCGCCGGATCTCGGTCATCCTGCGCGGCACCTTCTAAAGCCTGCCCGGCCGCGGTGTTTCGCCACCGCGGCCGGTTTTCCTGGATATTTTCTCCCAAGCCCCCTTCCGGTTTCCCCGGCAGGGGGTATTTTTATGAGAGATGCGTCCGCAAGAGTCGCACCAGAACGGGATGAAACATGGCAGAATCGATCCGTAAAATCATCGTCGCCGGTGGCGGCAGCGCCGGCTGGATGTCGGCGGCAGCACTGGTGGCCGGGCTGCCGAAATCGGTCGAGATCCTGCTGATCGAGTCCGAGGAAATCGGCATTATCGGCGTCGGGGAATCTACCATCCCGACCATTCGCCACTTCAACCAGCATATCGGCATCGACGAAGCCGCCTTCATCCGCACCACCGAAGCGACGTTCAAACTCGGTATCGAGTTCCTCGACTGGGGCCATGAGGGCAATCGCTATTTCCACGCCTTCGGTGATTTCGGCGCCATGTACCAGGGCATCGCTGCTCACCAGATCTGGCGCAAGCTGCACGCCGCCGGCGATCCGACGCCGCTGGAGGCCTACAGCCTGGCGACGCAGATGGCCAATGCCAACCGGTTCTTTCCGCCGAATCCCGATCCGAACTCGGCCATGCATGACTACAGCTATGCCTTCCAGTTCGATGCCTCGCTGTATGCCCGCTTCCTGCGCGGCCACTGCGAGGCGCGCGGCGTCAAGCGGCGCAACGCCAAGATCCAGGCCGTCAACCTGCGTGCCGAGGACGGCTTCATCGAAAGCCTGACCCTGGATGACGGCAGCGTCGAGACGGCGGACTTCTTTGTCGACTGCACCGGTTTCCGCGGCCTGCTGATCGAAGGCGCCCTGAAAAGCGGCTTCACCGACTGGTCGCACTGGCTGCCGGTCGACCGGGCCTGGGCGATGCCGTGCGAAAGCGCCGGACCGCTGACGCCGTATACGCGGGTGACGGCGCGCGAGGCGGGCTGGCAGTGGCGCATTCCGCTGCAGCACCGCACCGGCAACGGCCACGTCTTTTCGTCGCGCTTCATGGACGAGGAAAAGGCGCGCGACGTGCTGCTGGCCAATCTCGATGGCAAGCCACTCAAAGACCCGATGCTCATCCGCTTCCTGACCGGTCACCGCAACCAGTTCTGGAACAAGAACTGCATCTGCGTCGGCCTGTCGTCGGGCTTCCTGGAGCCGCTGGAATCGACCTCGATCAATTTCATCCAGCTCGGCATCATCCGTCTGCTGGAGCTGTTCCCGTCGCGCGCCTGTGAGCCGGCGCTGATGGCGGAGTACAATATGCGCACGCTGGAATCGTATGAGCGGGTGCGCGATTTCATCGTCCTGCACTATCATCTCAACCGGCGTGACGGTGAACTGTGGCGGTACTGCGCCAACATGCCGATCCCAGATGACCTGCGTAACAAGATGGAGCTGTACGGGCTGCGCGGCGAGGTCGTGATGCGCAAGTACGATCATTTCGCCGAACCGAGCTGGATTTCGATCTATCACGGCCAGGGCCTGCTTCCCGCGCAATATGATCCGCTGGCCGACCGGGTGCCCGAAGCGCAACTGCGCGCCCTGATGCAACAGAGGCGCGACGCGATCGGCAAGGTGCTGGGGCAATTGCCCACCCAGGCCCAGTTCATCGCCCAGCACTGCGCCTCGGAAAGCTTCATGGCCAAGGGCATGGCCGGATGAGCGCGGTTACAAGTCAGGCGCCACTCAGGCACATTGTCATTGTCGGCGGCGGCACAGCCGGCTGGATGACGGCGGCGGCGCTCGGCCATTTCCTGCGTGCCTCACCGACCAAGGTCAGCCTGGTCGAATCCGACGAGATCGGCATTATCGGCGTCGGCGAGGCCACCTTGCCGCTCATCGAGATCTTCAATCGGCTGATCGGCATCAATGAGCGCGAGTTCCTGCAGCAGACACAGGGCACGTTCAAGCTGGCCATTCAGTTCGTCGACTGGGGCCGCAAGGGTCACACCTATTTCCATCCGTTTTCGGCCTACGGGCAGAATTTCGATGTCTGTGACTTCCATCACCACTGGCTGAAGGCGCAGGCCTCAGGGCACGACAGCGCCCTTGAGGACTACAATATCGGCGCCATGCTGGCGCGCGAGAACCGCTTCAACGTGCGCGGTTCCGATCCGCGCTCGCCGATGGCCAGCCTGCCCTACGCCTTTCATTTCGATGCGTCGCTTTATGCCCGGTATTTGCGCGGCCATGCGGAAAAGAATGGTGTCACCCGCGTTGAAGGCAAGATTATCGACGTCCAGCAGCACGCCGAGACGGGTTTTGTCACGGGCGTCAAACTGGACAATGGCCAGACGGTCGAAGGCGACTTCTTCATCGACTGCTCCGGTTTCCGAGGCCTGCTGATCGAGCAAACCCTGAAGACCGGCTATAACGACTGGACCGGCCTTCTGCCGTGCGACCGGGCGGTAGCCGTGCCGTGCGAGAGCACTTCGCCGCTGGCGCCCTATACGCGCTCGACGGCGCGCGACGCCGGCTGGCAGTGGCGTATTCCGCTGCAGCACCGCATCGGCAACGGCTATGTCTATTCGAGTAACCACATCAGCGACGATGAGGCGGCGCAGACCCTGCTCAGTAACCTCGACGGCAAGGCGCTGGCCGAGCCGCGCGTCGTGCGTTTCCAAACCGGACGGCGCAGCAAGGCGTGGAACAAGAACGTTGTCGCCATCGGGCTGTCGGCCGGGTTCCTCGAACCGCTGGAATCGACCTCGATCCACCTGATCCAGAAGGGCGTGACCAAGCTGCTGAAAAGCCTGCCGGATCTCGATTTCGCGCCGGAGCTGGCCGACGAGTTCAACCGCCAGACCGCCTTCGACTATGAGGACGTGCGCGATTTTCTGGTCATGCACTACAAACTGACCGACTATGAGGACACGCCGTTCTGGGCCTACAACAAGCACAACGCGGTGTCGGATAGCCTGCGCGACCGCATGGCGCTGTTCGAGGCGACCGGACGCATCTTCATCAACGAGCACGAAGTGTTCAAGACCGCCAGTTGGCTTGCGGTCATGACCGGCCAGGGGCTGAAACCGCGCCGCTACGATCCGATGGCCGACGCTCTGCCGATCGAGACCGTGGTGCGCAATCTTGACCTGATGCGCGATATCCTGGCGAAGACGGTGGCGGCCCAACCGGATCACGCTGCTTTTATCGCGCAACATATCGCCCGCCAGGAGGCTTGAGATGGACGACGGCATGTTCAGCCGGATCAAGGCGATCGAGCGCTTCGACAACGTCACGCCGGAAAGTTTTGCCACAACCATCGTGCCGCGGGGCCAACCCGCCGTGTTGCGCGGCCTTATCAACGACTGGCCCGCCGTCAAGCTCGGGCGGGAGTCGCCGGACGCACTGGCGGACTATCTCAAAAGCTGCGACACCGGCAAGCCGACCCTGACCCTGCTGGGTGACCCGTCGATCAAGGGCGAGTTCTTTTATGCCGACACGCTCGATCGCTGTAATTTCCAGAGCGGCCACGTGGCGATCTCGATTGCCCTGACGCGGCTGCTCGAACAGCGGACGGCGGCGCAGCCCCACGCCGTCTATATCCAGTCGACGCCCGTCGACCAATACCTGCCAAAGTTTCTCGACAGCCATCGCCTGGCGCTGCTGCCGGAGTCGGTGATGCCGCGCATCTGGATCGGCAATCAGTTGCGCGTGCAGACCCATTACGACCTGATGGACAATATCGCCTGTGTCGTGGCGGGCCGGCGGCGGTTCACGCTGTTTCCGCCCGAGCAGTTGCCCAATCTCTATGTCGGACCGCTCGACAAGACCATTTCCGGGGCGCCGGTCAGCCTCGTGTCACTGGAAAATCCCGACTTCGGACGCTATCCGCGCTTCGCCGAGGCGCTGGAAACGGCCCAGACCGCCGAGCTGGAGGCCGGCGACGCAATCTATATTCCTTACATGTGGTGGCACCACGTCCGCTCGCTGGAGCCATTCAATGTCCTGGTCAACTACTGGTGGGACGACGTGCCGGCGGAGATGGGCAGCCCCTTCCCCGCCTTGATGCATGCGCTGTTATCGCTGCGTGACCTCCCCCCCGGCCGCACGCGCGCCTGGAAGACCATGTTCGACTATTTCGTCTTCGGCGAATACGGCGAGCCGATGGCACACCTGCAACCACAGGATCGCGGCGCCATGGGGCCCGCCGATGACGCCCAGAAACGGCACATGCGCGCCGAGTTGCTGAAACGGCTCAGGACGCAGTGGCCGGACGCGGGCTGAAGCGCGCCATTGCAAATCCGGCCTGATTGGGCATTATCCGCTCAAAATCATATCCGGAGGGCGTCATGGCACAATCGAACGACAGTACGGGACGGCGGGATTTCCTGATGGCCGCGGGCCTCGGCTCAGCGGCGCTGGCCACGGCCATGACGGTGACGCCGGGATCGGTGATCGCCGAGACCCTGGCGCCTCCACCGGAAGAAAAACCGAAATACCATGTCCGCTTTGGCGTCTGCGGCGTCAGCCACGACCACATCCATGGCATGATCGCCGCCATGCAGCGCGGCGGCGGCGAGTTGATTTCCGCCTGGGGCCTGGAGCCCGACAAGATGGCCACGTTCGCCAAACGCTATCCGGACGTCAAGATCGTCAAGACCCAGGACGAAGTGATCAACGACTCCAGCCTGCAACTGGTCATCAGCTCCCACATCGCCAATGAGCGTGCCGGCATCGGCGTGCGCGTCATGAAGACCGGCAAGGACTTCCTGGCCGACAAGCCGGGCATGACGACGCTCGAGGACCTGGCGCTGGTGCGCAAAACGATCAAGGAAACCGGACGGCTCTACGGCATCCTCTATTCCGAACGCCTGGAAGTGAAGGCGGCGGTCCATGCCGGTGAGCTGATCAAGCAGGGCGCGATCGGCAAGGTCATCCAGACCGTCAACCTGGCCCCGCACCAGATCGTGCAAGCCGGCGGCGATGCCGGCGGATCTGCGCCGCGCCCGGACTGGTTCTGGAACGACAAGCAGTTCGGCGGCATCCTGTGCGACATCGGCTCGCACCAGATCGACCAGTTCCTGTATTACACCGGTTCGACCTCAGCTGAGGTCGCGGCGTCTCAGGTCGCCAACCTGCGCCACCCCGATAAGCCGCATTTCCAGGATTTCGGCGATATGACCCTGCGCGGCAATCAGGGCTTCGGCTACGTCCGGCTCGACTGGTTCACGCCAAAGGGCCTGGGCACCTGGGGCGACGGCCGTTTGTTCATCCTCGGCACAGACGGCTACATGGAGTTGCGCAAGTACACCAATGTCGCGGTCGCTAAACAGGGCAACAACCTGTTCGTGGTCGACGGCACCAGCGCCCGTTATATCGACTGCAACAACGGGCCGCTGCCGTTCGGACCGCAGTTCATTTCCGATGTCGTCAACCGCACCCACACCGCCCAGGACCAGACTCAGGCGCTGCTGACGGCGGAGTTGGCGATACTGGCGCAAAAGGACGCCGTACGTGTACCTCTGACGCTGTAAATCGGCTAACGGGCCTGTACGCGCACCACATCAAGCCGCAGCATCTGGCCCGCCAGAGGCGTATCCGTCACGCCTTCGATCACCTGTTGCCGGTCCGGGCGGCCCTTGGCGCCATTGTCGATCTGCCGGTCATTGCCGTCGATCGCCTGTATTGTGACGGTCGCGCCCGCTGCAACAATGATGGGCGCCTCGAAATCTTCCTTGTAAATGGTGTGCGACACTGATGGATAGTTATTCAGTGTGTAGGTCTGCCGCGGCGATGACACATCAATGCGCCACTGCGAATAGTCCGGAGTACGGGTCTGCCCGCCGGTATAAAACCAGGGATGCGCCGGGTCGGGTGCTGAGCCGCCTTCCATCGTGGTCGGTTCAAACAAGCCTCGAACCCTTAGCGTAACGTCATAAGTGGTCCCGGCTCTGCCGCCAAAGGTGAACGACTTTTCGTGGTGGCGCGCGTGCAGGCAGGTATCAGGCTGGGCGACATTTTCACCGCTGCATTCGTCATGCAGGAAGAGGCTCTGAAATCCTTTGGCCGCCGCGTGTGGATCATGCGCGGGGCCCATTGCGCAGCCGCTCAGCAGCAGTGCGATCGCCCATATGCCCGATGTACGCATTTTATCTCCCCTCATTATTCGCGCGGCTTATAGCTTCGCATTTTCCGGGAATATAAGCCACGCCGCGGACAACGTCATCATGTTGTTTGCCCGCCTTTGACACCGGTTGACATCGTTGCGGAACAGGCATTAGGTCGGCCGCAATCATAGACCCGCGCACCTAAGCGCGGACATGGGAACACGCAGGCCGGGGCATAAGGAAGGGAACATCATGACATCTTCATTCAAGCGACGTCCAAGTCGCATGGCGCTGTGCGCTGGTATCGCTCTGGCCGCGGCCGGGTTGTCGCAGGTCGCGAATGCCGCCGATGACGGGCTGCTGTTCCGGCTGTCGGCCGACAAAAACCTGACAGCCGATTTCGCCAAGGGCGAGGCGGTGCCGAACTTTTCCGACAAGGCCTCCGTCGTGCCGACCGGCGTCAGCGGCGGCGCTCTGTCGACCGGCGACGACAATGTCCTGAGCTGGAACGCGCCCGGCAATATCTACGCCCAGCGCGGCACGGTGTCGTTCTTTTGGCGGTCGCGCACGCCTGTCGGCCGCGCCCCGTTCGTGCTTTACCGCGTCGGCTATGCCGATCACACCAGCTGGGACATGGTGTGGCTGCGCATCGACTGGAACGGCCACGGCTACGACGCCTTCGTCACCGACAACAACCTGGCCCGCGTGCGCGTGTCGTTCAAGCTCGATGAACTGCCCAAGCCCGACGCCTGGACGCACATTGCGTTCAGCTGGGACGAAACCACCGGCGTAAAGCTCTACGTCAACGGCAAGATGGTTCAGCAAAAGGCCCAGGTGGCGACGCTCGATTCCGGCCTCGATCAGTTCGGCATGGCGGCGCGCGCCGTGTCGCCGCACCAGGTGATGAGCCGCTACAACTTCATGCGCGGCAGCGACTATGATGAGCTCCGCATCTACGACCACGCGTTGGCCGACGACCAGATCGCCGCCCTGTCGCGTAACGAAAACCCGAGCGTACCGGCCCAGGCGCCGGGGGATTTCGCCAATGCCGCCACGGTGGCCGAGTGGAACCTGCGTTACGGCTGGAACCGTGCCGGCGACGTGCCGGTGGCGTTGACGTCGCCGGTCACCACCATCCGCAAGGTCGAGTTCACCGACGCCAAGGATATCAAGGAATTCATGTACAAGGCGACCGACGGGATCGCCGAAACGACCTGGCCCGGCGTCTATAACCGCTCGCGTCTGGCAGGCCGCAACGACTATTTCACCCTGCCCGACTGGAACACTTATGTCGACGGCGGCAAGGCGCTGACCCTGACCCTGCCGAACGAAGCCTTCAACCATGTCGAAATCGAAGGCGCGGCCTACGGCAAGCTGACCTATGCGAAGGGCGACGCCAAGGCCGAGACCCTGGCTACCCGCGCCCAGGGCCAGGAGCGCACCTACACCCAGTTCGACAGCCGCCAGGGCGGGACGCTGACCTTCACCAACGTGGCGCAGGAAACGCCGATCCAGGAGATCGGCGCCTACAATATCGTGCCGGGCAGCGTGCCGAACGGCACCTTCACCCAGACCTACACGATCAACGCCGGGGCAGCGGCGGATTCGCCCAACCTGAAGGATCTGAACGCTTTCATCGCGGGGCGCTACACGCCGGATTCGCGCTCGACCGTCGTCGCCCTGCCGGACGCTGCCGCGTTCCGCCCGAAAGCCAAGGATGACACGGCGAAACTGCCGCTGGTGCACATCCTGATCCCGTATGAATACGGCGCGTCTCCGGCCAACCTGCCGCTGTACCGGTCGTGGAACTATGGCTGGGAGAACATGCACGACGGGCTCGACGGCATCGCCATCGATATCCCGGCGCTCAATGTCAAGCCGACGGCCGGCAGTCTGTTCCCGCTCAATATCCAGGTCAAGGACCCGATCTGGCCCGACCGCGACATGCTCGACGTCACCGTGGCGATCAAGCCGGGCGAAGCGCGGACCGTCTGGCTCGACCTGCGCGACCGCATCCTGCCGAACAAGAGCTTCTACCTGACCATCGCCGGCGCGGGCCAGGACTTCAACGCCGCGGCGCTGAACGGCGCCAAGGTCCGGCTGGTGTTCAAGGACCGCCAGGAGGCGCTCAAGGAACATATCGCCGACCGCTTCAACCAGGTGAAGGACAACTGGGGCTTCCTGGTCGAGGAACACACTGCCAGCAAGCGCGAGCGCCTTTACCAGCGACTGGTCGCCGACATGACCGACCTGTTCCGCGTCGATCCGGACAATCTGGTGGCCCGCCAATACTGGGCCGACATCATGTACAACAACCAGTCGCCCCTGCCCTACACGGCGCCAGCGACGCCCAACGGCGTGCCGACCTGGGCGTTCCGCCAGCTGGAAGACCTCAAGGGCGTGCGCAAGTTCATCAACTGGTGGATCGACAACCGCCAGGCCGACTATGGAGACTTCGGCGGCGGTATCTCGGACGACACCGACCTGGTGCAGCAATGGCCGGGCCTGGCGCTGATGGGCGTCGATCCCGACAAGATCCACGCCTCGCATTCGAAGCTGGTCGAGTCGGTCTACAAGAACGGCATGTTCACCAACGGTCTCTCGACCATCATGACCGACGAACTGCATGCCTATGAAGAGGGCATCAATTCCGACAGCCAGGCGCTGTACATCAACTACGGCGATCCGAAGACGATCGAGCGGCTGATGAAGACGGTTGACGCCTATCAGCGCATCATTTCGGTCAACGACAAGGGCCACCTGCACTTCGACACCAACTGGTATTCGGGTGCCGACAGCTACCGCGAAGGGCCGTTCGAGTGGGGCAAGTATTACAGCTATCTGGTCCTGCATCCGGGCGTGCTGATGGCTGAGTACAATGGCGACGCCACCGGCAAGAAGTACGTCATCGGTCTGGCCGACGGCATCCTGGCGCACGGCAAGCAGAACGCCGACGGCACCTGGACCTTCGCCGACGAGATCAACTGGCGCACCGACGAGACACGCGGCGTGCTCGGCAACAACCAGCCGCCGCATCAGTTGCTGTGGGCGGCCTATCGCTGGACCGGCGACGCCAAGTATCTCAACCCGTTCGGCAAGACCGCTTCGGCGATGTCAGCTATCAATGAGAACACGCTGGATATCCTGAACAAGCGCGACAGCTGGGGTACGGCGGCGGTCAAGAAGGTCACCAGCGGCGCCAAGACGGCCGAGGGTGAGATGGTGCACGGCGGCTACGTGCCGCCGTCCGACAACCTCGACCTCTATCTGGCCTGGCAGACCTCCGGCGATACCAAGTGGCTGGAGAACCTCTACGGTAACGAACTGCGCAAGCAGGACCAGATCATGTACACCCAGACCGAGGGCCACTGGTGGAGCGACCGCGTCGAGATCGACAGCCGCTTCCTGCAGCGGACGCGGATGGGCGGCATCGCGCTGGAACGCAACCAGCTTTATCCGGGCGCGGCCGTGAGCTGGAAGTTTGCCGACGATGAGGATGCCGTCAAGGTGGCCCTGCTGGTGCCGGGCGCGACGCCCAATCATTTCAAGGTCATCGCCTACAACACCAGCGACCATGAGGTGAAGGCGACCATGACCGGCTGGGACGTCGCTTCCGGTTCCTGGGAAATGAAGACGGCCACCAACGACGGCGACACCCAGGGCCTGCCGGCCGACGCCAAGGCCGCGACGGTCGAGTTCGAACGCAGCGCTTCGCTGCCGGTCAGCTTCGCGCCGGGCAAGACCACGGTCTATGAGTTCACGCTCAAAACACCGGGCGAGCCGACCTCGACCCGCGCGGACATCGGCATCGGGCCGGACGACATCAAGGTCAAGGGCGGCACCGCCACCGTGACCGTGCACAGCCTGGGCGCCAAGGACGTGCCGGCAGGCAAGGCCGAACTGGTCGACGCCTCCGGCAAGGTGGTAGCGACGGTTGCCACGCCTGCCCTGACATCGCCGACCGACCTGAAGCCGCACACGGCCGTGGTCAAGCTCAAGGTTCCGGCGAAGTTCAACAGCAAGGGCGCCACCATCCGCCTCGATCTCGGCGGGCTAAAGGAAGTCACCCAGATGAACAACAGCGTGCCTTTGAACACTTCTGGGAACTAATTAACGATTCCTGAAAACCTGAAACGGCCGGGCAGCGATGTCCGGCCGTTTTGTTTTGCAGCTTGCGGCGGCAAAATGCAGCCATTCGTTGTTGTTTCAATATTTTGTCGCGGAACCATTGCGACTCTTTCGCAAATCCATCATGGCCACGTCGCAGTCATCGCCTAACCCCTGCCGATCCATTGATGGGGGTTTGTCATGTCTCACACGCGTTCTTTCCTGCTGGCGTCCAGCGCGCTGCTCGTTCTCACCGTCGCCCTGCCCGTCCGAGCCCAGGACGCTGCCCCCGCCAATGACGACACGCTGATCGTCACCGGCACGCGCGACAAGCTGCGCACCAAGTTCACCACCCTGACGCCGGTCGACGTGCTGAGCGCCAAGGACGTGCAGGACGGCGCCTCCAGCCAGCTGGTCGACCAGCTGGCCCAGGTCGTCCCCTCCTTCAACGTGCAAAAGCTGCCGACCTCGGACGGCCTGCAGTTCATCCGTCCGGCCCACCTGCGCGGTCTGTCGTCGGACCAGACCCTGGTGCTGGTCAATGGCAAGCGCTTCCACCGGACGGCCTTCCTCGGCCAGCGCGGCGCGCAAGGGCCTGACCTGGCGCAGATCCCGAACTTCGCCGTCGGCCGCGTCGAAGTGCTGCGTGACGGCGCCTCGGCCCAGTACGGCTCCGACGCCATCGCCGGCGTCATCAACATCAAGCTCAACACCGCGCCGGGCATCGCGCTCTACACGCAGGGCTCGCAGTATTTCGCCGGCGACGGCGCCACCTTCCAGGTCGGCGGCCGTTTCGGCTACAAGCTCGAAGACGGCGGCCATATCGTGGTCACCGCCGAAGCCGCCCGCCAGAACATGACGTCGCGCTCGCACCAGCGCCCGGACGCCATCGCCTTCCAGACCGCGAACCCTACCCTGAAAGTGCCGGACCCGGTGCAGAACTGGGGCAAGCCCGACCTGAACACACGCCACTTCGCCCTCGACGCCGCCCTGCCGGTGGCTATCGGCGAGCTCTATGCCTTCACCACGGTCTCCAGCGGCGACGGCATCAACGACATCAACTGGCGGATCGCCGATGCTGCTGCCAATGCCGCCGTCTACAAGACCGTTCCAGCCATCTTTCCGGGCTGGGACCTGAAGTCGCTCTATCCGGCCGGTTTCACGCCGCGCGAAGCCGTCGAATATGACGACTACCAAAGCGTCGCCGGCGTGCGCGGCCATCTCGGCGACAATTTCGACTGGGATTTCAGCCTGTCGAGCGGTCAGAACGAGACCAAGTTCTTCCTGCACAACTCGATCAACGCCTCGATGGGTCCGGCCAGCCCGACCGACTTCTTCCTGGGCACTCAGCGCCAGAACGAGTTCAACCTGAACGCCGACGCCGTCTACCGCCTCGACGCCGGCCTGGCCGAGCCGGTCAACATCGCCTTCGGCGCCGAACGCCGCATCGAAACCTACACCGTCAAGCAAGGCGACGAAGCTTCGTACCTGGTCGGCCCGGGCGCCCCGGCGGGCCTGGCGGCCGGTTCCAACGGCTTCCCGGGCTTCAGCCCGCAGCAGTCGGGCAAGTGGGACCAGACCAGCAACGCCGTCTATGTCGACGCCGAAGCCAAGCTGACCTCGAAGTGGTCGGTCGGCGGCGCGCTGCGCTACGAAGACTATTCGGAATTCGGCAACACCACGACCGGCAAGATCGACACGCGCTTTGCCTTCACGGACGACCTGGCCATCCGCGCCTCGTACTCGACCGGCTTCCGCGCGCCGACGCCGGGCCAGCTCAACTCCCTGAGCACTTCGCAGGGCCTGGACACGACGACGCTGCAGCTGTTCACCACCGGCCGTTTGTCGCCGACCAACCCGATCGCCGTCATCTCGGGCGCCAAGCCGCTCGAGCCGGAAACCTCGAAGAGCTACAATGTCGGCTTCGTCTGGCGCGCGGGTTCGTCGTTCTCGGGTTCGATCGACGCCTATCAGGTTGACCTCGCCAAGCGGTTCTCGGTTTCGCCGAACCACGTCCTGACCACCGCCGAAAAGGCCACCCTGACGTCGCAGGGCGTGGCGGGTGCCGCCAACTTCACCTCGGTCAACTGGTTCACCAACGACTTCGACACCCAGACGCAAGGCGTCGACGTGGTTGTCGGCTATAACCACAGCCTGGCCGGCGGCCGCCTCGACCTGAAGCTGGCCTATAACCACAACGAAACCAAGGTGAAATCGGGCGCGCTGAATGCCAACGCCACCCAGAAGCGCTTGTATGAAGAAAGCCTGCCGAAGGACAATGTGACGGCGGCGGCGACTTACAGCCTCGGCGCCTTCGACTTCCAGACGCGCGCCCGTTACTACGGCAGCTGGACGGACTCGACCGGCAACGCCACCGGCGACATCTTCCAGACCTTCGGTTCGGTCACCTTCTTCGACGCTTCGGTGACCTATAAGATCAATCCGAAGCTGTCGGTCAAGTTCGCCGGCGAGAACATCTTCGACACCTATCCGGACAAGGCGGTGTTCCAGGCCAGCCGCGGCATCGATTATTCGCGCAACTCGCCGTACGACACCGACGGCGGCCAGTATTTCATTCGCCTGAACGCCAACTTCTAAGGCATTATCCAGGGGACGGCCGCGTGTCGGCCGTCCCTTTCTTTTTTGGAGGCGCGGCATGGAACGGCGGACTTTTCTCGGGACGGCCGTTCTGGGCCTGATCGGTGCCGGCGCCGCGGCCGCGCAGACGCTTACCCCGCCTGCCCGCCCCGACGACGAAACCGCTTGGCAAAGCGTCGCCAATGCCTTTCCGGCGCGGCCCGACACCGGCATCATCAATCTCGAATTCGGCGCCTTCGGCCAGATGCCAAAAGTCGTGCAGGCGGCCTTCGACACCTATGCCCGCCGGGTCAATGCCGAGGGCGCCTATTTTACCCGCCGTGACTTCGCGCCCTATTACCAGGGCCTGCGCCAGCGCATCGCCGCCATGCTTAATGCCGATCCGGCCGAGATCGCCCTGACACGCAACGCCACGGAGTCGCTGCTGGCGCTGATCGGCGGCTACGGGCGGCTCAAGGCCGGCGACGCCGTGCTGATGAGCGACCACGATTACGACAGCATGCAGACCGGCATGACCTGGCTTAAAGGCCGGCGCGGGGTGGACGTCATCACCATCAACCTGCCGCAGCCGGCGACCTGGCAAAACCTGATCGATGCCTATGAACAGGCTTTGAAAGCCAATCCAAAGGTGCGGCTGATGCTGCTGACGCACATCTGCCACCGCAACGGCCTGCGGTTGCCGGTGAAAGAGATCATCGCGATGGCTCGGACACATGGCGTCGATGTTATTGTCGACAGCGCCCACGCCTGGGGCCAGGGCAAGGTCGATGTCCGCGCCGAGGGTTTCGACTTCGCTGGCTTTAATCTGCACAAATGGCTGGGGGCGCCGCTGGGCGTCGGCGCGGTCTATATCCGCAAGGACCGGATGGCCGACATCGAGCCCTATATGGGTCAGGAGGAGAGCGCCAAGGATCCGATTTCGGCGCGCGTCCATACCGGCACGGCCAATTTCGCGGCCCAGATGGCAGCGTGCGAAGCGCTCGATTTCCATAAGGCGCTGGGCTCGGACGTGTGCGGGGCGCGGTTCAAATATCTGCGCGACCTGTGGGCCAGGCCGGCACGCGAGCTTGGCAGCATCGAAGTCCTGACGCCGGACGACCCGCGCCTGTGCGCCGGGATCACCGCGTTCCGGCTGAAAGGCCAGACCTCGCCGGAGGCCAATGCGGCGCTGGCCAAGCGGCTGCTGGATGAGGCGAAGATCTTCACCGTCATGCGCACCGGACTGGCCTCCGGAGCCTGCGTGCGGGTGACGCCGGGCTACGGCACCACGCCGCAGGATGTGGCGGCCTTGAGCGCCGCATTGAAACGTCTCTGATCTTTCGACGGAATCCCTGCCTCGGCGCCGTTTACAATGCTTGACAGGCTGCACAGCCGCGCCCAGACATAATCAAAATCGATCCAAATCGATCAGGGAGAACCAAATCATGACCACTTCGCGCCGCGATTTCCTGACCAGCGCTGCCGTACTGGCGGCCGGGACGCTTATCGAAAGCCCTGCGTTTGCCGCCCCGGCCAAGGCCACCCCCCCGGTGGTCAAGCTGTCGTGGCTGGGCGACCAGGCGCCGCTGGTGCCGGCGTCGGTCTCCTGGGGCGTGCCGTGGCCGCGCGGGACGGTGGCGAAGAAGGCCGTGGTTTCGGTGCGCGACGGCGCGGGCAATGCCCTTCCCGCGCAAAGCTGGCCGATGGCCTATTGGCCGGACGGCTCGATCAAGTGGACCGGCCTGGCGGTCGCGGCCGACGCCAACAGCAAGGACCTGACGGTCTCGGTCGGAACTGGCAAGGCCGCCGCGCCCAAAACGCCGCTGACTGTCAAGGACAGCGCCGACGCGGTCGAGATCAATACCGGCCCGCTGACGGCAAAAATCAACAAAAAGGGTGCCAGCCTGATCGCCTCGCTGTCTTCGGACGGCCGCGAAGTGGCGCGCGACGGCAAGCTGATCGGGCTGCGCGAAGACCGCTCGCAATATGACGCGCAAGGCGTGCTCAAGGAGGAAAGCTTCGCCTCCAGCATCACCAAGGTAACGGTTGAACAATCCGGCCCGGTGCGCGCCTTAGTCAAGATCGAGGGTACGCACTCCGGCAATGGCCGGGAGTGGCTGCCGTTCGTCGTGCGTTTCTATTTCACGGCGGGCCTGAACACCATCCGCATGGTGCACAGCTTCGTCTTCGATGGCGCCCAGGCGACCGATTTCATCAAGGGACTGGGCGTCAGCTTCGCGGTGCCGTTCCGCGAGGAAATCCAGAACCGCCACATCCGCTTCGCCACCGACAACAGCAACATCTTCTCGGAATCCGTCGTCCTGTCGCCCGGCTTCCGGAATAACAACAAGCTGGCCGACTACGAGCGCGCGCAGCTGGCCGGGCAGCGCATCCCCAACCAGGCCGACATGTCGGCGATGGAAAAGACCAGCTTCCAGGGATCGGCGGTGTGGGACAGCTTCAAGATCCGGCAGCTCAACGCCGACGGCTGGGAGCTGTTCAAGCGCACCAATAGCAAAAGCGCGTGGCTGCATGTCACCAGTGGCAATCGGGCGCGCGGCCTGGCCTACCTCGGCGACGTGTCCGGCGGGCTGGCGATCGGCGTCAAGCGCTTCTGGCAGAAGTACCCTGCGGCCTTCGAGATCAGCAAGGCGGCAACCGAAACCGGCGAACTCAAGGCATGGTTCTGGTCGCCGGATGCCGAGCCGATGGATATGCGCCACTACGACACGGTCGGCCATCCGCAAAGCGTGACCTATGAGGACTATGAGGAAGGCCACGCCGACGCCTATGGCTGCGCCAACACCACCGAACTGACGCTGTGGGCGACGCCCAACACGCCGGGCGCCGAGGCGTTCGACGCCATGACCAGGACCGGCAACGCACCGCCGCTGCTAATCTGTTCGCCGCAGCATTATTACGACACGAGGACCTTGGGCATCTGGAGCCTGCCGGGCACGCCGGCGCCAGGCCTGACCGCGGCCGAGGTCGCGTCGGCCGAAACGCAGCTTGATCGCGCCTTTGCCTACTATTCCGAAGAGGTCGAGCGCCGCCGCTGGTACGGCTTCTGGGATTTCGGCGATTATCGCCGCACCTACGATACCATCCGCCACCAGTGGATGTACGACATTGGCGGCCACGGCTGGAATGCTACTGAACTGATGCCGAATGTCTGGCTGTGGTTCGCCTTCCTGCGTTCCGGACGGGCGGATATCTTCCGCGCCGCCGAAGACATGACGCGTAACACCAACGAGGTCGACGTCCATCATATCGGCCCGTTCGCCGGCGTCGGCTCGCGCCACAATGTCAGCCACTGGGGCGATGGCGCCAAGGAAGCGCGCATCAACGAAGCCTATATCAAGCGCTTCTATTACTACCTGACCACCGACGAGCGCACCGGCGACCTGATCAGCGAGCCGATCAACCAGGTAGAAAAGACGCTGGCTACCATCCCGCCGCTGCGCAAGGTCCGGCCGCGCCCGGACATCAAGGCGCCGGAGGCGTTTATCCGCGTCGGGCCGGACTGGCTGGCCCTGGCCAGCAACTGGATGGCCGAATGGGAACGAACGGGCGATCCGAAATATCGCGACTGGTGCCTCACCGGCATGAAGGACATCGGCGCCAAGCCGGATGTCTTCCTGGTGCGCGACGCGTTCAAGTTCGATCCGGTGACCAAGCACCTGACCGATGTCGGCGATCCGAACCAGGGGCCGTCGCAGTTCCTCTACCTGTTCGCCGGCGACCAGATCGCCGCCGAACTGCTGGCGCTGATCGACTGTCCGGAGTTCGCCAAGGCCTGGTATGGCCTGTGCGAGCAGTTCGCGCGCAAAAAGTCGGGCAACTGGTATTTCCAGACGCGCGTGACGGCCTATGCGGCGGTCAGCAGCGGCGATCAGGCGCTGGAAGACTATGCGCTTCAGCAATATCGCGATCTGCTGAAGACTAAGGACACCGACTATTTCACTGCCGCTCTGCAAAGCTTCGACGGGCCGACCGTGACGCAGCCGGCCAAGGAAAATCCGGGCGCCAGCACGTTCACCCCGACCATCGCCACGCCGGAAGTGTCGCAGTGGGCGATCAACCTGATGACGACGACCGAGCTGTTCCGGCAGTTCAAGGCCAGGCCGCAAGTGGCCGTGGCGAAGGGGTGATATGAACCTCTCCTCCCCACATGTGGGGAGGAGAGGTTTTGCTTACTTCGCCTGCATTTCCAGCACGGTGATCGAATAGGCCGGGAAGTCGCGCGTGAAATTGGCGCTCAGGCCCGTCACCTTTTCCGTCACCGGGACGATCTTCTTCGGGTCGGTGATCGTGTTGGTGTCGTCGCCGCTTGACGCCTTCATCACCACCGCCTGACCGTCCGCAGCCACCGAGGCGACACCGGTTATGGCGATCTTGACCGGCTGCGGTGTGGCGTTGCGGTTGACCACTTTCAGGAAGATCTTGCCCGTGCCACTATCGCGCGTGACGTCGTAGTAGAGCGACGGCAATTGCTGCGCAGGCGGCGCGGGAAGAACTTCCGGCGCAGCACCGGCGGCCGGCGGATTGCGCGGACGCGGCGCGGGCGGCTGCCAGGTCCAGGTCGGGATGTTCGCCTCTTCGGTGGCCAGCACGACGTCGCCGTGGTGCTGGCTGAACATCACCTGGGCATAGTAGGACGGCGAACCGTAGGACGTCGCCGCGTCATAGCCGATCAGGTCGCTGCGCCACTGCATCGAGGTTTCCGGATTGGAGCCTTCCAGCACGTGGCTGACATTGGTGAACAGCGGCGCATAGGACTCCAGCACCACCAGGTCGGAATTGCGCTCCATGCCGGTCATCCAGGCGGCGTCCGCGATCGCTGCCGTCATGTTGGGGGTCGGCACACCGATGCGCGTCGCCCATTCGCCGACAAAGATCTTCGGGCCGGTGCGCGGCAGGTTATCGAACTCATGGGCGCGCGATTCCATCGCCCCTTCGTTGCTAGGGTAGAGATGTTCGTCGACCAGGTCCGGCGTCCGGCTATGCACCTTCATCGAGTCCGGCTTTTCCGGCGAGATGGTCGAGATGAGCTGCAAGTGCGGATACTTGGCCTTGATGGCGTCGTGGAACGCCGTGTAGCGCTGATCGTAGGTGTTTTCCTTGTCGAACCAGTCCTCATTGCCGATCTCGACATATTTGAGCGGGAATGGCGCGGGATGGCCGTCCTTGGCGCGCTGGGCACCCCATTTGGTGGTTTTGGGGTCACCGGTGACATATTCGATCTCGTCCAGCGCGTCCTGGATGTGCGGCTGCAGCTCGGCGCCGGTGACGCGCTCCTGATGCAGCGAATAGCCGGCATAGACCGCCAGCACGGGCTCCATGTTCAGGTCCTCGCACCAGTTGAGCATCTCCAGCAGGCCCATGCCGTCGGTCGACCAGTATTTCCACGGGCTCTTGTGGCCGGGGCGCTGAGCGACGTCGCCGATGGTCTTCTTCCAGTCGAAGCGTTCTGCAATCGTGTCGCCTTCGAGATAGTTGCCGCCCGGCAGGCGCAGAAAAGCCGGCTTCATGTCGGCCATCAGCTCCATGAGGTCGATACGGTTTCCGTTAGCGCGGTTCTTATAGGTGGGCGGGAACAGCGACACCTGCTGGAGCCAGAGCGTGCCCGGCGCCGTGGTGGTCAGGGTAAAATGGTTGTCCTTGGTCCCGGCAAAGGTGCCGGTCTTGATGGTGGCCTGGTATTGCTTCCAGTCGCCGGAGACCTTGGTGATCTTGCTTGAGGCGATAATCGTTTTACCGTCGGCAGCGGTGATGGCCACCGTCACCGGACCGGTGAAACCGGGCGCGGCCTTGGCGTAGAACGACAACTTATAGGAAGTGTTGGGTTTTGCGGGCACACCCCAGAAACCGGCATTGCTGATGCCCTGAGGCGCGGCCGCGGTCGCCTTGGTGGCGTCAAGTTTCAGGCTGGTGTTCAGGGCCGCGTTCAATGGCGTTGACGGATCGAGCGCCATGGCCGCGTCGCCGACCGTTTCCCAGTATTTCGGCGTCGCGGCGTCGGCCTTGAAGCTGCGGTTGCGGATCAGCTCGGCATACAGGCCGCCTTCGTAGGAGTAATTGATCTCCTCGGTCATCAGCCCGTACAGCATGGGCGCGACCTTGGTCTTCACCTGATCGGCCTTGATGGTGATGGCGGGAACAGCGGCGTCTTGCGCAAAGGCTGGGGCGGCAGTCAGCGCGGCCATGATGGGCAGCAGGCTGAAAAGCCGGGCATTTGATGTTTTCATCTTGGTCTCCCTGTAAGGACGGCACCACCTTAGCCTTGGCCGCACATGCTTTTCAAGCATTTGTCAGACAATTTATTTGCCGTGCGGAAATTTATACAGCCGCACCTTTTGCAGAGTCGGGATCTGGGTTGGGAATTTCAGTCCACTCCCGGTCTGGAGCTGGGCCGCCATGCCCGCCTGGTCGTAGGACAGCATGATTTCGTCCCCGCTCAGGTTGCGGCCGGGTGTCCAGACACCGTTGACGTAAGTCCCTTCCTCGACGTCGGCCAGGCCGACGACCATATTGTCTGCCCTGGCGCTGGCGAAGGTGATCTGGAGAGTGCTGCCCGCCACCAGGAATTCGTCGGGACCGGTGGCAATGACCATGGCATAGCCGCTGTCGACCGTGGCGCCGCTGCGGCGATTGGCCAGACGCTTGGCTTGGAGTTTATAGCCGCCCAGCATGATTTCCTCGGCGGGATTGGCGGCGTTGAGGGAGACGGCAGCGATCGTGCCCTTCGACTGCGCGTCAAGAACGGCCGGCGCCATGTCGCGCAGTACGCCGTAAGCCGCGCCAAACGTATCATTGGCATCGGCCGCGTCGCCGTTACGGGTCTGCGGCATGCCGAACGGCGAATAGCCCACGCCGTTGTAACGGCCGACGGCGATGAAAGCGTTGGCCGCACCGTTATTGCCGCTGGCCGATTCCGGAATGAAGAAGCCCGCTTCCTTGTGGTAATATTGCGCCGAAATGCCGTTGAAATCCGGCAGGTAGATATCCGGCGCGAAGATGTCGATATTCGGCGCCTCGGCGCGCCAGATGTCGTGCGAATGCGC
This sequence comes from Pseudomonadota bacterium, assembly GCA_048497915.1. GTDB lineage: Bacteria > Pseudomonadota > Alphaproteobacteria > Caulobacterales > Caulobacteraceae > Asticcacaulis. The sequence goes on along the minus strand of JBEHYZ010000004.1, from coordinate 108,781 downwards.
CTGCGGGCCGCCGGACGGATAGTCGCCCGGGCCCTTGTCCTCGGGCTGGACGATCCAGGTGTTGACGAACATCGGCAGCGGATATTCAGCCTTGCCCGCGCCGGCGACCTTGTTGAGATAGCGCGAGTAGTTCCAGGCCATGAAGATCTCATCCGCTTGAGGAGATGTGCCGAAGACCTGCGCCCAGGTGCCAGACGTGCGGTTGCCGGTACTCTCCCAGGCCTTGCGCAGGGGTTCGCGCAGATGATCCTTGTTCTTCTGGAGGATGGCGACCAGTTCCTGCGGCACCGGCTTGGCATAGGCGGCTTCGGCCAGGGGCCCGCGGTCGCGGCTGTCGCCCAGCAGGCCGACCTCGTTTTCGACCTGAATCATGATCACCGTATGCTGGCTGCCGTCGATCGCCTTGACGTGCTTCATCAGGGCGGCGAAGGCCTTGGCGTCGGCGGTTGCATTGGCGTCGCTCAGGGGCGTCATGACCTCGACCGCTCCGGTTTTTGTCAGGACGTAAGGGAAACGCTTGCCGTCGCGCTTTACCCATTCCGGCGCATAATCGCTGCGGCCGTTCTTCCAGCTGCCGAACCACAGCAGGGCCAGGCGCTGGTTGTTGGTGCGGGCATCGGCGACCAGCTCATCGACCATGGTGAAATCGAACTTGCCCTCCTGGCGCTCGACGACATTCCACGGCACAGCGGCCAGGGTGGTGTTGATGTTCATGGCGTTAAGCTTCGCCCACAGCGGCGCCATATAGGCCCGGCTGGTGGCGCTGGAATTGTGCAGCTCGGCTGCGCGGGCCAGGAACGGCTTGCCATCGACAATCAGCTGCGTCGCCTGGCCGCGTCTTTCCAGGTGCGGGATGTTGGCGTCCTGGGCGTAGGCAGGCACGGCGATCAGGGCGGTGGCCAGCAGGCCGGGCAGAATGGCTTTCATGTTTCCTGTCCTTTTTGTTTGTTATTTAAGCTGCACATCCCAGACCTTGGAACGGCGCGATTTACCGGCTGGCCCCTCGACATCGAGAATGACGACATAGTTGCCCGGCCTGGCGTAGGTGTGCTGCGGGTTCTGCTCGGCCGACGACGCCCCGTCGCCAAAGTCCCAGTGCCAAGAGGTGACTTGCCCTTGAGACTGATCCTTGAAGGCGACCAGGCGGCGGTCCATGTCGACCACCGACCACGACCATTGGGCAGCGATGGCTTTGACGAATTGCGGTTCCAGCGGCATCAGCTTGAACGCCGGCAGAGCGGCAGCGTTGCCGAACATCGTCTTCTCGTGCGACAGCGTCCAGAAACCGGCGCGCTGCTTGGCACTGACGTCGTCATAGTCGATGACGATCCAGCCAAGACCAATGACCTTGTTCTCGGTCAGGACGGATTCGACCGCGCGCTGCGGCCCTTCCGGCCCGGCATAGTCATAGGACGTGATCCAGAACTCCAGGGTCAACTTGCCAGGCTGGCCGGGCTTGAAGTCATATTTCGTCGCCGAATTGGCGTGCGGAAACTCCTTGATCCATGACGCCGAGCTCCAGGCCATGGTCCAGTCCTTGTCCTGGGCGGGGGTGAAGATATGGTAGTTTTGCGCCTGAACGCCGTGGGTCGCCCAGTGCGCGTCGGTGACCGGGATGCGCGGGTCCGGCTTGGAGCGAACGCCGACCACATCCGGGGTCCACAGGTCCTGGTGGCCAACATCGATCAGCGGCCCGCCCGAAGCGTCGCCATCGACCACGACCTCAAACGTATCGTTATGCAGGCCAGGCTGGGCGAAGTCCCAGTAGTCGTCATAGGCTTCGTAGAGGAAATAGAGGCGATTCAGGTTCTTGACCCAGCCGACCTTGACCCTGACATCGAGCGTCCTGGGGTTGCCGGGGGCGTTGTTGTGGTCGGTGTCGACCAGTTGATCGGTGCCGACGACATAGCTGTCCGGCACCATGTCCCAGTCCGAAGTATCGCCGTCGATGCGCGGGATCTGACCTTGAGGAAACTGAAAGACCTTGAATGTGGTGTCCGGCCGCTCCAGCGCCGCCGCCGGCACAGCGGCGGCAACCAGCAATGCGGCTATGACGGCGGCTCCCGCTCGTGCGGACAAGGACATCGGCGCGCTCCCCAGCGGTTTTTGTTAACCGTTGAACGCCAGCGATCAGGCGGTTCCGTCGCTTATTTGGCCTTGAGCGTCAGGAACAGCAGCGTCGTCGGATCGGGGATGTCCGCCGAGGGCAGATCGCGATGCGGCGGCCGCGCCGGCCACGCCAGGGCATAGACCGCGCCGTTGTCGGCGGTGGCATTGACGACATTGAGCTGCATGCCCTCAGGAGTCTTGATCGTCTGTTTCAGTTGATCGCCCAGCGATTGCACCGGCTTTTCCTCGACCAAAGAAAGATCATCAGACTTGATGATGAAGTCGATCGATTGACCCAGGCGGATGACCGGTACTTTCAGCAGACCATTGCCAACCGGCGAGACGCCGCTGACGAAGATTTCCGAATTGAGCGAACCGCCACCGGAAAAGTCCCAGCGATAGTTCTTCCACTGGCTGATCTGGGCGAGGTGCCAGCCTTTGGTCTCGCGGCGCGCGACCCAGATCTGGGTGTTCCCGGCCTTGTCGTACTTGTGGTAGGTGATCATCGCCCGGCCCTTGTCGTCAAAGCCGATGATGGTGTTGTTGTTGATCATGCCGCCCTTGACCGGCACCGGATCGACGATCTCTGCCTTGCTGAGCTTGATCGGCAGGACCAGCGGCTTGCCGGCGGAATCGAACCAGTGGATCAGGTCCGGCGACTTGGCGTAGGTCAGGTCGTGATTGGTCTCGGCCATCGGCGTTTCGCGCCACACCCAGGCGATATGGAACCACTTGTCGGGCCCCAGCACCGGCCCCATGAAATAGGCGTTGCGCAGTGTCTCACCATCGACCAGCGGCGAGGCCAGCAGGTGCGACCATGTGCCGGTCTTGTCATCGAAGACGTCGTACAGCTCGTTGCCGTTGCCGCTGGAGCCATCGCGGTATTTGAGGATCAGGCGATCAGCCGGATCCTTCAGGAAAATCGGATAGGTCATCGAGCTTTCGACGGCCTTGTCGACCAGCACGTCGACGCGCTTCAGGGTGAGGATGTCACCGCCGGGATCGCTGCGGAAGGCGGTGAGCGGTGACGAGTGCATGTTGGCCGCGACATGGATACAGCCAGAATTGTCTTCGGCCAGGGCGATATAGTTATGGCTGTCCCAACCGTTCCAGGTGTCGAGTTTCTGGTAGATCCAGCCCCCGCCGGTCTTCGGCCGGCTGGCGATGGTGAGCTGGCGGTTGGCGTCATAGTAACCGATGACAATGCGGTTCTTGGTCAGCAGCAGGGCGAAGCGGACGCTGTGCCCGGACCAGACGCGGTCGATGGCCTCGGTGCCGGTGATATCGGCGGTCATGGTCGGCGAAGCGCCCGGCGACGGCGTCTGGTTCTGAGCGAACACAGGCATGGCGCCTGCCAGTAAAACCGTAGCCATCAATGCCGGGAACAGGCGCATGTGTCGCTCCATTTTTGCGTCGGCCCGTTATAGCGTAGGCCCAAAAAAGAAAAAGACGGAGCCGGTTTAGGCCGGCTCCGCCAGGAGGATCAGACCGGGGAAGAGTTAGAACGTACCATGGAGACTGATCGTGAAGGTGCGGCCATCGAAGTCGTTGGCGCGCGGCATCAGCGGATCGTTCTGATACTGCGTGCGGATGGCGTTGGTCAGATTGTAGCCGTCCACCGAAATCTTGAAGCGGTCGGTGATGTTGTATGAGGCCGACGCATCGAGCTGACCGCGCGGCGCGACCAGGGACGGCCCACCGGTGAAGGTATTGCCGCCGGTCAGGGTATATTCGTCGCGGTAGCCATAGATGAGGCGGGCGCCCCACTTATTGGTCTCGTAGTAGCCGATCAGGTTGTAGTTGTTCTTCGACACGCCCGGCAGAACGGCACGAGAGCCATCCGTGTTCAAGCCTTTGAGCGTCGTATGCGAGTAGTTGAATTCGCCACCGAAATTCTTCCAGAAACCCGGAAGGAAATCGAAGTTTTGCTGAATGGTGAACTCTTCGCCCTGGGCCTTAAGGATATTTGGGTTGTTGATATTGCCAGTGATGGTGACAGACGAACCAACGGCAATGTCACTGACGCAGGTCGTGCCATTTACACTCAGGTGGCCAAGGCCCCACTGGGTCGCATCTGCCGGACAGAGGTTGGCGAGGCCTGTCAGCGGCGTAATCAGGCCCTTGACGTCCTTTTGATAGACATCAAACGCGATCAGGCCGTTCGGACGGTTGTACCACTCCAGCGACAGATCGTAAGAGTTGGCCGTATAGGGCTTGATGTCAACATTACCGATCGCGACCGTAAAGTTTGGTGAGGTGCCCGATACCTGAGTTGTCGGACTGACATTGCGCGGCTGCGGCCGTACGTATGTCTTATAGGCGGCGAAGCGCAGGACCAGTTTGTCCGTCAGGTCGGCGGCGACCAGAAGCGATGGAAGAACCTGGTTGTAGGTGCGCTCATAGACTTTGGTCGTAAAGGTCGGGATTGGACCGGAGGTGGACGTGCGATCGAGCGAGGTGATGGTGTTTTCGCCGTGCTCATAGCGCACGCCGGCATTGCCGCGGATGCCGATCCCCATGACCTCCGAGCTGAACTTACCCATGATATAGAACGAGTTGGTCTTCGTCTCATTGGTGAAGTTGTTGGAGACGTAGGAGCCATTGGTCGGATCGTTGACGAAGCCCGTCGCCGTCAGTGTATAGCCGGCCGGAACCGTGACCGGCTGAAGGTGCGAGATGGCGTAGTTGATATTGACGGTCTGCCAGTTGGTCAGGTAATTGCCCGCCTGACCGCCGGCGAAGTCACCCGAGAAGGCGGACGGCACCAGGAAACTGGAATTGATGTTGGCGCTTTGCACGCCCTGCGCGCCTGTTCGGTCACCCATCGACTTGAACGTCAGGTCTTCGATACGGCCGCCGAACTGAACGCTGGTCAGGAAACCGCCATTGATGAAGCGCTCGAAATCCGTCTGGACGGCGTGCAGCGTGTTGGTCAACTTGCCGTCCGAGCCGGCGACAATCGCCTGGTCGCCAGAGGAATTGAGCAGGGTCGGCTGGTTGCCGGTGCCGCCCCACGTCCAGGTGCCAGTCGGCACCGTGACTGCCGGGTTCGGCGAGAGGGTAAAGGCCATGGTGTCGATGTCGTCGCCACCCGAATAGAAGCTGCCCGACGTGCCGTTGCCGCCCGCCTTCGGCAGGTTACGGATATCGATCTGCACCTGATAGCCGTGGTTTTCGGCCTGCGACGAGGTGATGACGGTCGAATTGCGCCACTTGTCGGTGCGCCATTCAAAGGTGCCGTTGAGGCTCCAGGTTTTTTCGACCAACGGCTCGGAACGGAACGAGTCGAAGATCCGGGTGTTCGAGAAGTTATATTTGTTGATGTAGTAGAAGCCGTCCTTGAGCTGGAACGGCGCCGACGTCGGATCGATGACCGTCGTCGCGTCGCGCATGTCGACATCGAGGATGTCGGTGTAGTTCTTGCTCAGGTCGCGCTGGGTATAGAAGCCATTCAGGCCGAGTTTGATGGTGTCCGATGCCTTCCATTCGACGCCGGAAGCGGCCGAGAGAAGCGTGCCTTCATTATACTTGACGACTTGGCGGATGTCGGACGGAAACAGAATGCCCGCCTTGGACTTCAGGCCGGTGCCGCCGACCGCGCAGGCCTGCCCTGACGGACAGCTGGCCGGCGAAACGGGCGCGGGCGCATAATAGTCGAGGAAACGGCTGGCGAAGTTCGGCGTCGTGGCCGGGTTCAGGACCGTATATTGCGGGTAGTTGACCGAGTCGCGCCGGAACTTCTCCTGCTTGTAAGCCAGGACGCCGAAGACGGCCAGGTCCGACGACAGACGCTTGTTGTAGCCAACCGTCAGGGACGGCGTGCTCAGCTTGCCGAGGGAGTTGTATTCATTGGCGATCTTGAAGAAACCACCTTCCTTGCGGCCGAGCGCGGAGGCGATCTGCAGGTCAATATTGCCGCTGAGGCCGCCCGACTGATCGGCGGCCGACGGCGATTTGATGATCGAGATGGCCGAGAAAATGTCGGCGTTAAACGCGCCCAGCGGCGTCGAGGAATCGAGGATCGGCTCGGCGAAGGCCAGGCCGTTGATGGTGGTGCGGGCATAGGTGCCCGGCAGGCCGCGCAGGTTTATGGTGGCGTCGCGCGACCCGGCTTCGCGGTTGATCTGGACACCCGGGATGCGCTGGACGGCTTCACCGACGTTCAAGTCGGGGAAGCGGCCAAGGCCATCCGACGAGATCGAGTCGGTGATGCCGACCGCATTGCGTTTCATCTTAACGGCGTCGGCGTAGGACTTCTTGAAGCCGGTGACAACAACCACCGTGCTGTCGGCGACGGGCGCCGCATCGGCGGCGGGCGTGCCCGTGGCCGCCTGGGCCTGGGCGTTGACGATCAGGGCGACGCCGTTGGCATTGACGCGCATGGTCAGACCCGAGCCATTGATCAGGCGCTGCAGAGCGTCTTCGGGGGCGTAGGTGCCGGAAACCTCGTTCGTCGTGATGCCGTTCAGGTCAGCGCTGCTGGCGAGTACTTGCATACCGGACTGCCTGGCGAAGACCTGAAGAGAGGTTTTAGCCGACTGGGCTGGAATATTGAAAGTCTTTGCGACACCGGCCGCGTAAACCGGCCCGGCGGCCATAGCAATGGCGCTCACGGATGCGAGCATGGCAAGGCTGACCTTGCGGTAATTCCCCGACTTCATTCGACGTTTCCTTATCCGTATTGTGCGTTTGTATTTTTATACTTCGGAGGGGTCAGTCACATGCCCCTGCTTACGGAAACGAGTGCGCGGAAAAATTCCGCCAGAAAAATGCAAAAAATTAACCAATCGGGCGCGACGCCGTGGCGCCTATGACAATGCCGCGTTCATCTGCGGCCGTCGGTACGTTGAGCAGGCTATGGACGGCGTCGGCGAACTGTTCCGGCTGGTCGATACGATACTGGCCGACGAAACGCATGTCTTTCAGGCGTGGGTCGGCAATGACGATCTTCTGGGCGTTGTAGCGGTTGAACTCGGCCACCGCCTCGGCCAGGGTGTCGTTGTCGAGCACGATATTGCCCTCACGCCAGGCCAGCTTGCGCTCGACCTCGGCGGGCGTGCCGGACACCTCGATGATCTCGGCGTCATTGGCGATGAAGGCTTCCTCGCCGGCGGTGATATGGCGGCGTTCGGCGGAACCGGAGTCGCTCCAGGCCTCGACCGTGCCTTCGGTGACCAGCACGTCGGCGCCATTATCGCGGCGGCGGACGCTGAACGCCGTGCCGACCGCGCGAACGCGGATGTCGCCGGCCTCGACGATGAACGGCGCTTCGGGATTCTTGGCGACCTCGAACCAGGCCTCGCCTTCGCGCAGCACCACCCGGCGCAGGCGCGGCGTCATGCTGACCTCGACATGGCTGCCGCTGTTCAGGCTGGCCAGAGACCGGTCGGCCAACGGCACCTTGCGGAACTCACCGACCGCCGTGGTCAGGGTGCGGCGATCGTTCAGCAGCCTGGCGACGAAGCCGCCCGTCACGACGGCTGCGGCGCTGGCGGCTATGCCTCCGATCAGGAACTGGCGCCGGTCAGGCTTGGCCTTTGGCAGGATTTTGGTTTCGGGGACGAGATTGGGCTGTATGGCGGCCTTGTCGAGGCTGTGCCAGATGGCCTGGGCGCGCAGATATGCACCCTGATGACGCGTGTGAGCCGCGTACCAGGTCTCAAAGGCCGTCCGGTCGGCGTCACTCAACGGGCCGGCGGATTGCTTCGCCACCCACGCCAGCGCTTCGTCGTCAATCGTTGGCGTTGGCATTAGCAACCTTCAATCGCGCCCGCGCCTTGCGAGCGGCCTCATAGCCGGAAACGCCGACCTTCGCGACCATGGCCGAGATGAGCTGCAAACCGCGCATGGTTTCCTTCTCGACGACGTTCTCGCTTATACGCAGGCTGCGCGCCGTTTCCGCCTGCGACAGGCCGTAGATCTTGCGCAGCTTGAACACATCCTTGCACCGGTCCGGCAGGTTGGCGATCAGCCCCAGCACCCATTTCAGCTCGGCGCGGGCCAGCGCCACGCGCTCCGGCGAGGGGCTCTGGTCGAAGCCCGCCAGGTCATCCAGGGATTGCACGGTGTCTATGCGCACGATGGCTTTTCTTCGCATCTGGTCGATGATGATGTTGCGCGCCATCTGGTAAAGGTAAGCGCGCGGCTCACCGATATGGTCGACGGATTGCAGCTTCAGCAAGCGGTAGTAGATATCCTGTATGAGGTCATCGACTTCGAAAGCGCCCTTCGAGACGCTGCGCAGCCAGTGACGCAGTTCGGCTTCGAACGGCACGATCTGGGCGCTGACCCAGGCAACGATTTCGGGGTCCGCCCCGTAAGGAGACCCAGGAGTCATCGCGCCGCTCCTGCAAGAAGACGAGCGGCGCGGATTTTTCCTCCGAAAAATCGGCTGTTCATATGTATTTCCCCGGCCTGTCTGTAAGGGCCCCGGCTTTATCCTGTTGAATATGCCGGATTTTTTGTCTGGTTTGCCGGATGCCGCGCACCAATTGACCGCCGGGCGCGCGACTCCTGCCGGGAAAAATTAATACAATTTACCGAGAGCGTCCATCTATCTGGAATGGCCGCTGAATATGCAGGACGGCAATGTGACAGTTTTATCGCATTGCCGCCCCAGCGCGTCAGGCCGATTTCAGAGTCACGGAACCGGATTTCAGGCCGTCCGCCGAAGCCGTAATCGTGATCAACCCGTTGCTTTTAGCGGTCTGGACGATGGCACAGCACAGGCCGTTGAACGCCGATCGCTTCGAGGCCTTGTCGGCTTCCAGGCAGTTCGGATCGCCATTGCCGACGCCGATAACTGCGCCCGGACCCGTGACGGCGAAGGTGATCAGGTTACCGGCTTTCGGTACGGAGCGGCCCTTGGCGTCGAAGACCTCGGCGCGGATGACGGCGCAGTCGCGGCCGTCGGCCGTCAGGGCGCTACGGTCGGCGGTCAGCACCACTTTTGCCGCCGGGCCGGCGGTTTCGCGCGCATCTTTCAGGATGACCTTGCCATTCTTGTAGGCGAAGGCCTCGATCTTGCCGGGGGCGTAGGGAACGCTCCATTCGACATGCATATCCTTTTGCACTTGTTTCTTGCCGGCCGACTTGCCGTTGACGAACAGCTCAACCTCGTCGGCGTTGGAATAGGCCCAGACGGAGACATTCTGGCCTTCCTTGCCTTCCCAGTTCCAGTGCGGGAACAGGTGCAGCAACGGTTCCGGCCGCCACCAGGCGCGATAGTAGTAATAGACATCCTTCGGGAAGCCGCAGGTGTCGACAATGCCGAACTGCGACGAGATCGAGGGATAGGTGGCGAACGGCGTCGGCTCGCCGCGATAGTCGAAGCCGGTCCAGACAAAGCCGCCGCCGATATAGGGCTTAGCGTTGAAGTGCGGCCACCATTGCTGGGCGGTGTTGGCCCACCACGGCGCGTCAGTGTCGTAGGCCGGGACTATGTGTTTGGCTTCGTCGCGGGCATATTCGCCGCGGGTCGAGACGGTCGAGGCCGTCTCGGTGCCGATGATCGGCATTTTCGGGAATTTCTTGTGGAAGTCGTCGATCTTGTTGTCGCGGTAGTTGAAGCCGATGACGTCCAGGACTTCGGTAATGCCTTCGCCATAGCCGCTGTCCATGGCGGCGGTGACCAGCCGGGTCGGGTCGAGCTCATTCACCCGGCGCTTCATGGTGCGGGCGATGACGGCGCCGCGCGGCGTACCCTGCTGCGACTGTTCCTCGTTGCCGATCGACCAGAGAATGATCGACGGGTGGTTGCGGTCGCGGCGGATCATGATCGACAACTGGTCAAGTCCGGCTTCAGACGAGGTCATCATGCGCGTCTCATCGATGACCAGCATGCCCATCTCGTCGCACAGGTCGAGCAGTTCCGGCGTCGGCGGGTTGTGCGAGGTGCGGTAAGCATTGCAGCCCATTTCCTTCAGCACATTCAGGCGGTAGCGCTGGATGGCGTCCGGCAGGGCCGAACCGATCCCCGCATGGTCGTGGTGGTTACAGGTGCCCTTGAGCTTGATCGACTTGCCGTTCAGGAAGAAGCCGGTATCGGCGTCGAACTTCACATCGCGGAACCCGAAGCGTGTGGCGACACGGTCTATCTCAGCCTTGTTTTCATCGAGCAGGACGGTTTGCAGCATGTAGAGATGCGGATCTTCGAGCGACCAGGCGCGGCGCTTGCCGGCGGTCCAGATCTGCGTGACTTCGAGCGTTCCATTGGCCGCAACGGACTTGGTCGTCGTGTTGGCGGCCAAGTCGGCATCGAAGGTTTGCGCCACTGAAATCAAGCGTGACGCGGAGGTCGTGTTACGAATGGTGGTGCGAACCTCGACGGAACCATCCGGGCTGGCGCGCACCCAGACGCCGTATTGCGGGATATGCACCGGGTCCGTCTTGGTCAACCAGACGTGGCGGTAGATGCCGGCGCCTTCGTAGAACCAACCCTCACCCAGCGACGCATCGACGCGCACGGCGACAATGTTCGGCTTGCCGTCAGTATTGAGGAAGTCGGTGACGTCGACCGAAAACGGCGTGTAGCCGCCGTCGTGCTGTTTGACGATATAGCCGTTGAACAGGACGATGGCGTTGCGGAAGATGCCATTGAATTCCAGGCTGATGCGCTTGCCCTTGTCGGCGGCATCCAGCGTCAGAGTCTTGCGGTACCAGCCGACGCTCGTTTCCGGGAAATCGCGACCGAGCGGCTTGAAGCCGTGGTCGGCGGCCGGATCCCACTTCATGCCATGGTCGTCGGCCTTGAGGCTGGCGGCGCGGCCGCTGTCGACAAACGGCAGCTCCACCGCCCAGTCATGCGGCAGGTTCAGTTCACGCCATTTGGAATCGTCGAAGGCCGCCTTGGAGGCATCGCCACCGTCCGGCCCCTGCTTGGCGTAGGTGCGCAGGTTCTTGCCGAAGCCGAAATCCTTGTCCTGATCCCACAGGTGGCCGAAGCTAAACCGCCACCCATCATCGAACAGAGTGCGTCCGGTACGGCCGACATCCGTCGTTTTCGCGACCGGGGTCTGGGCCTCGGCGACCGTACCCGAGGCCAGCAGGGCCAGGGCCGAAGCGGAGATAAGCACATCACGACGGGCGGGATGGGACATGGGACTTTCCTTCTCTGTGTTTCTGGCTCTGCGTTTCCGGATTCTTATTTATTATCATACAATTACGGCCGAACCTCCCGATGTCAAGAGGTCCGGCCGCGAGTTTACCACCAACAGGAAAAAAGGCCTCCCCGCCGGGAGACGGGAAGGCCTAACTCAAACTAGTACTTGTAAGTCAAGTCGATCAGGAAGCGGCGGCCGTACTTGTCGGTGCGCTCGATCTCGGACTTGTTGTTGTTGACGTAGGTGCGCAGCGGCGTGTCAAGCAGGTTGCCGGCCTGGAAGCGGGCCGTCAGGCGGTCGCTGAACTTGTACGACGCACTGTAGTCCGCCGTCAGTTCCGAGCGCACCGCCGTCAGGGCCCCCGAATTCCAGCCGTAGAGGATGGTGAACGGCGTATGGTACTTGAAGCCCAGGCGCTGTTCGAAGCGGTCGTCGGCGTACCACAGGTCAAGCGTCGCCGTGGTCTTGGCCACGCCGTTCATCGGGAAGGGGTTGGCCGCCGGGCTGGTCTCGTGGATGTTCGACGAGGTCAGAGCCAGGTTCGAATAGACACCGAACTTCTCGAAACCCGGAATGAAGTAGAACGGCGTCTGGTAGGTGAATTCGACACCGCTGAGGGTGCCGTTCTTGGCCCGGTTATAGGGCGAGGTGAACGGAATGGTCGTCTGCGGCGCCGGAATGGTCACGCCGGTCGGGACGATATTGCGGGTCTCATAGCCGATATAGTTCTGGATGTTCTTGGCGAAGGCCGAGACAGCGAACAGACCGTCCTTGCGGAAATAGTTTTCGTAGGACACGTCGATCTGGTCAGCCAGGTACGGCTTGAGCAGCGGGTTGCCGCCACCGCCGGAATAGGGCGGCGTGGTGACGTTGAAGCTGCGGTCGACGCGCAGGTCATTCAACGGCGGACGCGACAGGGCGCGCGACACACCGACTTTCAGGAAGGCGCCGTCACTGACCGTGAAGCGGGCCAGGGCGCTGGGCAGCACCTCTGTGTACTTCTGGCCGACCGTGACGCGCGTGCTGTTGCTCGGGCCGGTCGAGGTGTTTTCGACGCTGATGGCGCGGACGCCGACAAAGCCGTCAACCGGCACGCCACTGAAGGTCGAGTCATAGGTCGCCTCGAAATAGGCTTCGGACACCTTTTCCTCGACCGTCGAAACGTACGGCGCGTGCTTGTAGTCCGGGCTGATCGCCTTGAAGCCGTTGGCGCCGTAGAGCGCGGTGGCCACCTTTTCGAAGTCACCCGCGATGAAGGTCGGAACCGAGAAGTTCTTGTAGTTCCACGGCATGAACAGCGACTTGGCCAGGGTGGCGCTGATCGGGTGGGTCGAGTCGAAGGTGGCCAGCGGCGTCGCCGTCGCCACGGTCGCCGGTTCGGCATCGTCCTTCTGACGATCCGCCAGGCGGGCACCGAACTTGATGCTGGTCCAGAAATCGCCGTTCAGGTGACGGTCGAAGTCGAGATTAGCCGTGGTCAGGGTGTCCCTGAGATGGCTGACATCGGCCTGGCCGTTGGCGGCGTAAAGCTGCCCGGCCTGGGCTTGATCCCAGGCGCTCTTCTGCACGGTGATCGACGGCGAGTCGCCGCGATAATCGTACGAGGCCTTGCCGGCGTCGTTGGACATCTCGGCGGCATGCCAGACGCCGTAGCGTTCGGCCTGCGACCACGCGACGTCGGCGACGACGGTCCAGTTGTCGGTGCGCCACTTGCCGTTGGCGCCGGCAGCGAACAACTTCATGTTCTGCTTATATTCGGCGACGTACGGATGGTAGGTCGAGTTGAACGTCATGTCGGTTTTCACCAGCGCACCATTCTCGATGACGTTGTTGGTGAAGCCCGGCGCCGCCGTCGTGCCGGTCTCGTAACCGCCCCAGTTGCCCCAATCGGTATACCAGCCGCCGTTGTCCTCTTCGCTGATGTCGATGTCGCTCTTCAGCAGGTCGACTCGGCCCTCGAAGGTGTCGGACGCCTTCCACTGCAAGGTCGAGGAAATAGACTTGCGTTCGGTGTCAATCGCCTTTTCCTCGAACGACGCGCCCCACGGCGTGTCGATGTTCGGAGAACCGGCCGTCGGGCTGACCGGACCGGTGTTCGGCGCCGTGTTCCAGCCGCCGCCCATGATATTTTCGTAGCCGTTCTTCTGCTTCTGGATCGAGGCGGCGATAACCAGGCCGACATTCGGCGCCAGCTTCGTCACGAATGCACCCGACGCGCGATAGCCCAGGCCGTCATAGTCCGGCAGGCTGGAGCCGCCGTCATAATAGACCGGGCCGCCACGCAAGGTCAGGGACGGACCGCGATAGTCGAGCGGACGGATGGTCTGGATGTCGACCGTACCCGAAATACCGCCAGAGACCAGCTTGGCTTCGGAGGATTTGTAGACCTCGACGCCGGAAACGACTTCCGACGGGAAGATTTCCCAGCGCACGTTGCGGTCCGGTTCGGACGACGCCATTTCGCGGCCGTTGATCAGGCCCAGCACCATGCGCGGACCCAGGCCGCGGATCGCCGCCTGGCTGTCATTGCCGCGGTCGCGGGTGGTGTTCAGACCCGGCAGGCGGGCCAGGGTTTCAGCGATGGTGACGTCGGGAAGGACGCCGATGTCCTTCGACGACACGACTTCGACCACGCCCGGTTCGGCGCGCTTGGTGGCCAATGCATCGCGCATCGACTTGCGCATGCCGACGACGACGACGTCCTGGCTGTCGGCGGGGGCTTCGGCGGCGGCGTCACTAGCGCGCGACTCGGCGGTGGCGATGCGGCCAATAACGGCGGACGAACCGTCGCGCGACTTGATCGTCAGGCCGGTATTGCTGATCAGGGCGCCGAGAGCGGCTTCGGCGCTCATATTGCCCTGGACAGCGTTGGTCTTGATGCCTCTCAGGTCGTTGGCCGTGGCCAGGACCTGCAGGCCCGACTGCTGCACGAAGCTCGGCACCGCCGTGACGGCGTCCTGGGCCGGAATGTTGAAGGCCTTGTCCTGGGCGGCGGCCGGCTGCGCCATAACAGCGACGACCGCGACGGAGCCCATCAGTGCGGCGCGAAACGCCGCATCATACTTTTGAAACATAGTGATCTTCCCTGGCTTATTCGATTGAGGAGCGCTTGCGGCCCCTTCAAAATAACAGATGCACAGGGTGCGGAGTTTCCGCCGGATTTTATTGTATCATTTATCCGGCGGAGGGCTCTGTGCCAATTATGATACGGTCGCTGTCGATGCTGACCGGCACGTTCAGGGCAGCCCTTACCGCACGGGCAAATGCCTCCGGCTGATCGACCTCGAAACCGCCGACCAGCTTCATGTCGCGAAGGCCTGGATCGGCGATGACGATCTGCTGCTCATTGTAGCGGTTGAACTCGGCGGCGGCGACGGCGAGATCCTCTTCCTTGAGAATGATCTCGCGCTCCCGCCAGGCCAGCTTGCGCGTCACTTCCTGCGGCCGGAAGACGACATCGACCGGCGCCGGGGCAAACGGCACGAAGGCCTCGTTGCCGGCCGTCAGGGTCATGCGCTTGTCGAGATCATGGACGTTCCAGGTCTCGACCGTGCCTTCGGTGACCAGCACGTCGGCGCCATTGTCGCGGCGGCGGACACTGAAGGCAGTGCCGACGGCGCGGACGCGGACGTCACCGGCCGAGACAACGAAGGGAGCTTCCTTGTTCCTGGCGACCTGGAACCAGGCCTCCCCCTTGACCACCTGGATGTGGCGCAGGTGGCTGGTCATGTCGACGTCGATATGGCTGTCGGTATTGATGGCGGCCACCGACTTGTCGCTGAGCGGCACGTTGCGCAGTTCGCCGCGCCGCGTTTCCAGGCTCAGGCGGTCTTTCAGCACATAGCCCAGGGTCGCGGCCCCGGCCAGCGAGGCGGCAATGGCGCCGCCCAGAATGGTGCGGCGGGTATGGCGCTGCGTCGCAGCCTTGCGGCCGGCGGCGAGCCGGGCTGACAGTGCGCTATCGTCCTGGCCGTGCGCCAGGACCTGCGAGCGATCGAGCAAGACCCAGGCAGCCTCGGCGCGCAGATAGGCGCCGGCATGGCGCGGGTCGGCGTCGTGCCAGGCGTGAAACTCAGCGTCGCTTTCCGTTACGTCAGTGGCGTGGCGCCGCGCAACCCAGGCGGCGGCCTCGTCGTCAATCCGCGACATCGAGCGCTCCCAACGCATTATGCGTTTTCGGCCGCGGCATGATCCGCTCGGGATGCGCCCGGGCGATACCCGCCGATTGTTCCGCAAGGTGGCGCAGGATCAGGCTGAGACCCTTAGCGGTTTCCTTCTCGACGATGTTTTCGCTGATACGCAGGGCCCGGGCGGTTTCGGCCTGCGACAGGCCGTGGACCTTGCGCAGTTCGAACACCTGCCGGCACCGTTCCGGCAGGCCGCCGATAAGGTTCAGCACCCGGCTCAGTTCGTTGCGCGCCGAGACCTGGGACTCGGGACTGGGGCAGCGATCGGCAATGCCAAGTTCGTCAAGATTCTGCACGGTCATGATCGACACCACGCGGTTGCGACGGACCTGCTGGAGCACGACGCTGCGCGCCGAATGGAACAGATAGGCGCGCGCGTCCTCAATGTGGTCGAAGCGTTCCAGTCGCAGCAGGCGGCAGTAAACCTCCTGAATGATGTCATCGCGTTCATCCGTTTTCACACCCAGTCGCGTCAGCCATTGGCGCAGCCCTGCCTCATGCGGCAGGATTTGCGTGCCCACAAAGGCCAGCAGCGCGGCGCGATTAGCGGCAGCGCCCGTCATGACCGTTCCCCCCTGATAAGATGTACGGCATCAGATTTTCCGCCTGTTCCCAGTATTTTATTTGTATTTTTCTTTCGCCACGGCCGGTTCGCGGCCTGAAGCGAGTCGTTTATGGCGGATTTATAACACCGTTTGCGGGCTTGGCCACGGTTATTATAGTACAATTCATCCCGACATCTGGGACTGTGGCACGGTTAACACAGGCGCAGCGCTCGGTCAGGGTATAATAATGCCCGGCGCATGCGCATCAATTCCTCAGACAAATAAAGCCCGAGTGACAGCTATTTAATGCTCATGCTTTCCTGGGTATCGCGCAAGGCCAGGCGGACCAGGGTTTCCATGCACCAGCGGGCGTCACTGGCATCGCCGCGTTTGATCGCATCAAAAACGGCACCGTGTTCCGGCACCGGGTCGCGCGGCAAGGCCTCAACCCTTTGCTTATAACGGGTTGACCACGCCACGGCCGCGCCGATCGAGCTGCTTAAGGAGGCCAGGGCTTCGTTGCCAGTGGCCTGCAAGAGCGCATAGTGGAAGTCGAGATCGGCCTGGCGGCCGGCTTCGGTGGCCAGGGTCTCCCGGGCCATGACCTTGAGCGCCTCGTCCATGGCGTCGATATGGCTCTGGTCGCGACGCTGCGCAGCTAACGCGGCGGCAGCCGGCTCGGTGATCAGGCGCAGCTCAAACAGGTTGATAATAAAGGATTCGCTGGGCTCCGCCTCGAACATCCAGCCCAGGACTTCCGGATCCAGGACATTCCAGCGGGCGCGTTCGGTGACGCGCGTGCCGGTCTTTGGACGGCTTTCGACCATGCCCTTGGCGGCAAGGATGCGAATCGCCTCGCGATAGGCCGAGCGCGAGATGGCCAAAGACGAGCTGGCTTCGATCTCATTCGGTAGAATATCACCCGGCGCATGAATACCGCGCAGGATTCGAACCCCCAGGCTGTGGGCCAGTTCGCCGTGCAGACGGCCTTGCGACAACAGGTTCCGGAAAGGCGTATCGAGACGGTCGCGGCTCAAGGCGGCAGGGCCACCCTGCCCTTCCGCTGCGAAAACGGCCTCTTGTGCCTTATTTGTCCCCGTTCGCATTATTGTTGCCATGAAGAACGCTAGCATTTCCTCAGACATTTGACAATTGTAAAGCCACATCCTAAACCTTTCAATTGTCAGACTAATTAAACAAAAATCAGACGGAGGGACCAACGGCCATGCGCACCATCATTCATTTTTTGTCCGCCAGCCTCCTGGCGCTCACGCTTGCCTCACCCGCAGTCGCCAAGGACGCGGCACCGCAACGGATGGCAGTGACCATCAAGGCGGACCAGCCGGGCGCGATCATCGACCGGCACATCTTCGGCCAGTTCGCCGAGCATCTCGGCACGGGTATCTATGACGGCATCTGGGTCGGCAAGGACTCGAAAATCCCGAATGTGCGCGGCATCCGCAGCGATGTCGTGGCGGCGCTCAAGGCCATCAAGGTGCCGGACGTGCGCTGGCCGGGCGGCTGCTATGCCGACGATTATCACTGGCGCAAGGGCATCGGCGATCCGGCCAAGCGGCCGACCACCGTCAACTATCTGTGGGGCCGGGTGCCGGAATCGAACCAGTTCGGCACGCACGAATATATGGACTTCATCGGCCAGATCGGCTCTGAGGCCTACGTCTCCGGCAATGTCGGCTCGGGCACGCCGCAGGAAATGTCCGACTGGCTGGAATATATGACCGCCGATCCGGCCATCTCTTCGCTGGCACAGGAACGCGCCGCCAATGGCCATCCGGCACCATTCAAGGTGCCGTTTTTCGGCGTCGGCAACGAAAGCTGGGGCTGCGGCGGCTCGATGACGGCCGAGCACTATGCCAATGTTTACAAAAACTTCGCCACGTTCGCGCGCAATTACGACCTGGCGCAGCAGATCAATAACGGCGACTACGATCCCAATGGCATGAAGCGCATCTCGTCAGGGCCGAATGTCGACGACTATCACTGGACCGAAGTCATGATGGAGGCGTCGACGCACCAGATCTTCAGTTGGACGATCGACGGGCTATCGCTGCACTTCTATTCCGGCTTCGACAACTGGCCGCCGTCGAACACGGCCGACAGCTTCGATGAGAAGGCCTATGCCCACGTCATCCGCTCGGCCTACAAGATGGAAGAGCTGGTCACCAAACACTCCGCTATCATGGACAAGTACGACCCGAAGAAGAAGGTCGCGCTGGTGGTCGATGAATGGGGCGCCTGGTACCTGCCGGCGCCGGGTTCCAACCCGCGCTTCCTGCAGCAGCAGAACTCGCAGCGCGATGCTGTTTTGGCAGCGGTGACGCTCAATATCTTCACGCGCCATGCCGACCGGGTGCGCATGGCCAATGTCGCCCAGATGATCAACGTCCTGCAGTCGATGATCCTGACCAAGGGCGACAAGATGGTGCTGACGCCGACCTATCACCTGTTCCGGATGTACGTGCCGTTCCAGGATGCGACCTACCTGCCGGTGACCTATGACGGCGGCAGCTATGTGCATGGCGACGTCACCACGCCGCGGCTGGATGTGACCGCGGCGAAGGGCAAGGACGGCAAGACCTATGTGTCGCTGACCAATATCGACCCGACGCAACCGCTGGAGGTCGATCTGTCGGCCATGGGCTTGAAGGCGAAGGCGGCAAAGGGTGAGACGCTGGCGGCGCCGAAAATGGACAGCACCAACACCTTCGAGCATCCGGATGTTGTCAAGCCGGCGCCCTACTCCGCCAAGGCCGGCAGCAATGGGAAGCTGGTGCTGAAACTGGCGCCGGAGTCGGTGACCGTGGTGGCCGTAGAGTAAGGTTAAAGTCGTGGGGCCTCAGGCCCCACACCCCGAAACGCGCCAGAGCGTGAGGCAAGCTAATAACATCAATAAAAAGAGGCCCTCCGAAGTGGGGGCCTCTTTTTATTGATGTTTATAGTTCGATCCATACTCCGTCGAGTTGTGGGGTTTGGGGTCCTTGGACCCCAAGTCTTCGAACCCTTAAACCGCCACCGGCCAGCCGTCCGCCGTCCAGGCCAGCTTCTGGATCCGCAAGGTCGGGCGGCCGTTATTCTGCGTGTCGTAGGCGTGGTAGACAATGTACTCCACCCCTCCGTCTTGAAGGATGGCGCAGTGGCCTGGCCCCTTGAACCGCTTCTGCGGATCGAGATCAGCGTGCAAAACCAGGAAACCGCTGTCGTTCATCATCTTGCGGCCATCGCGATCGACATAGGGGCCAGCGACATCCTTCGAACGGCAAACCACTGTGTAATAGGTGCTGTCCGCGCCCCGGCAGCAGAAGTCGTAGGACGCAAACAGGTAGTACCACTCACCCTTGCGGACGATGAAGGCGCCTTCGATGGCATCAGGCGCTGGCCGCCGTGCTATCGACAGGAATTTCGGCTTCGCGTCCTTCGGCTTGCCCGTCGCCGGGTCCAGCGCAACCAGCTTCAGGCCGGTCCAGAAACTGCCAAGCGCCAGCCAGTGATTGCCCTGGGCATCGACGACCAGATTCGGATCGATGGCGTTGAAATCGTCCTGCGCCGTAGTCGCAACGACCAATCCCCGATCCTTCCAGCCAAACGCCGGATCGGACGTATCGAGCGTCGGAGTCGTCGTCAAACCGATGACCGACTGGTTCTTGCCGAACAGCGAAGCCGAATAATAGAGCCGGAACTCATTGTTTACGAAAGCAATATCCGGCGCCCAGGCGCCTTTGGTGTCCGGAATGGCCTGCATCACCCAGTCAGGAAAGGCCTGCATGACCGCGCCCTTGAAGGTCCAATGGATCAGGTCCGGCGAAGTGCGCCAGGCGATGAGGCCTTTGCCCTCGCGCATCTGGCTGGTGCAGAACAGGTGATAGGTGTCGCCCTGCCTGATGATGCAGGGGTCATGAACCGGCGAAATATCGCCGGTTAGCGCGGCGTTGATCGAGCCCTGGGCATCGGCCCGGTGGGCCAGCGACAACGCGGCAGCTCCAGCCGCCGCGCCTCCCGTCAAAGCGAGCCGCCTTGTCCATTGCTCAGCTTGCGTCATGACTTGCCTCCTTGAAGAAAAGACGGGCGCTGTCACCAACGACAGCGCCCGTTAGGCTTAGGGATTACTGTTCACGCTATTTTACATTCTCCAGCGCAGACCCACCATGACCATACGGTCATACCGGCGTGTGTCGCGCGGATAGAGATGGGCGTCGGTGAAGTAGTCCTTGAAGTGTGTATCGAGCAGGTTGATGCCTTCCAGGGTCAAGGTGACCTTGCTGTTGAGCTTGTAGGAGACCTGACCGTCCATCTGCGCCGTGTCGTCGACAATCAGGTTGAAGCCTGAATTTTCGAAGTTCGGCGTGTCCAGGAAGTGCTGACGCCAGTTGTAGGCGAGACGACCGGACCATGGACCCTTTTCATACAGCAGCACAACATTGTACGACAGCTTGGAAAGGCCTCGGAAGTCCGTCTTGGTATTCGACGCGATGTTTTCCATCTCGCCGTCCATCATGGTCACGTTGGCTTCCAGACCCAGGCCGGACAACGGCCCCGGCAGGAAGTCGTAGAACTGACGGTAGGCCACTTCCAAACCATACAACTTGTCCTTACCGGAGTTGGTCGGACGCGTGATGATGTAGGTGTCGCCGCTGATGACTTCGTTGCCCGAACCGCCTTCGACATAGCCGTCGATATTGCGGTAGAAGCTGGATGCCGTCAGCGAGCCGTCAGCCGCGAAATACCATTCCAGGGTGGCGTCGTAGTTATCGGACGTCACCTGCTTCAGCTCAGGGTTACCGCCCGAACCCGACTTGAAGGTCGTGTTGCTGGTGATGGTCGCCAGCGACAGACCCGGATTAAGCTGCGCGAAATCCGGACGGGTGACGGTCCGGCCAGCGCCAAAGCGGGCGATCAGGTCGGGACGCAGGTCGAACTTGAGGTTCAAGCTCGGCATGACGTCAGTGGTCTTGTTCTTGCGCGTTGTCGGCGTATAGGTCAGCAGGAAGTTTTCCGGCGCATTCAGGTTGATGGTGTTGTAAGGCACTGTCAAACGCACGGCCTGGGCAACATTGCCACCCAAGGTCTGTTCCGTCTGGACGGCCCGGATACCTGCGACGCCCGAGAACGGAATGGAGCCGATCTCACCACCAAACCGGGCCTTCACGTAGACAGCCTTGGTGACTTCGTTGTCGCTGAAGAAAGAGCCCGGATCAATCAGGCGCTTACCCGTGGTCGGATCGTTGCGCAGGGCGATTTCCTTCGCTGTCGTGCCCGAGCTGCTGCCATCGGGGTTCATGACATACGGATTCCAGTTGTCACGGACAAGCTTGCGGACAATATCGACATTTTGCAGCAGGTAGTCGCGCGACGGCGTGTACCACTGGTACATGATGTAGTCGGGACCGCCCTTGGCCATGGGCTCGGACAATCCATCAAGGCCCGACAGGGTAGACGTCGGCTTGGCGGCGAACGGATAAGCCGCCCCACCATAGGATGTGATCGATTCGGCGTTACGGTCGGCATAGCGGAAACCGAAGCTCAGATCCTTGAAGAAGCCTTCAGTGGCCGGAGTCCAGGTCGCATCGGCGCGCAGGTCAACAGAGTCGCCCTTCTGGGTTCCGTAATTGTCAAACCAGTTGGCAATGCTGTAATTGCTTCCCTTCTTGATGTCATAGCCAGGCCCGCCGTAATCGAGCTGAGCGGTACCGTTGGCCGACGTATCGACATGGACCAGTGGCACGACCGTGCTCGTATCCATGATCGGATTTTCATAATCGAAGTTCGAGTCGGTGTAGACCAGTTCAGAGGTGAACTTCCATTGGCCGGCGATTTTCGAGCCGCCGACGGCGAATTGCTTGGTAAGCGAGTGCTGATCGTTGGCTTGCGTCGAGGTGATAGTGAAGACGTTGTGGTTGGTCAGGGTCTTCAGTTGGTTCGTGCCGGGGAACACGGTCGCCTGCAGGTTGCCGTCGCCCAGCCAGGGAAGGCCGACGAAGAAATCAAGCGAGAACAGGTTCTTGTAGTCGGTCACAAAACCTTCGGCATACAGCTCGGTCGTAGCGTCAGGCCGCCACTGGAAGGCAAAATTGGCCGCCGACCGCTCGCGCTCGCCGGAAATGGGGATATAACCCATGACGAACGGGCCGTTGATCGAGGTAATGCCCGTCGGAAGCGGATGCGCCGGGCTGAACGAGCCGGTGTGATCGTCGGAGCGAACGTTGAAGGCGCGCTCTTCATGGAAATTCTGCTTGCGGTACGACAGGCCAAGCAAGGCCCCGACTTCGCCATTACCGGTATCCCAGCGGTTGGAAATGGTGGCGCCCAGATCCGGATCCCAATGCTTGGCCTTATCGGAATAGACGGCGCGGGCATTGCCGTTGATCTGCAGGCCCTTGGTATCGAACGGACGGCGGGTGCGCACGTCGATAGCGCCGGCGATGCCGCCTTCGATCTGTTCCGGCGAAGCGGTCTTATAGACATCGACCCGCTGAAGCATGTTGGCCGGAACATCAGCAAAGGCCATATAACGGCCCGAGGTCGTAAACACTTCGCGGCCGTTCAGCAGCGTCACGATGTTCGGCAGGCCGCGGATAAGCACCGAGTTGGCTTCGCCGGAATCCCGGCGGACCTGAATGCCGGTGACACGCGCCAACGCATCGGCGACGTTGTTGTCGGGCAGCTTGCCGACGTCTTCGGCGACGATCGAGTCGGTGACGAGATCGCTCTTCTTTTTGATCTGCTGAGCGCTCTGCATGGCCTTGCGCTGACCGGTGACGACAACAACTTCGTTATCAGCGGCGGCGGCGGTGGTGCCCTGAGCGTGGGCCGCCTGAGCGGCAAAGGTGAGCGCCGCGGCGGAAGCTGCTATGCACAGGGTTGACTTGAAAATGCTGGAGCCGCGCGTGCGGCGGCGAGCTGACGTGATGTCAGTCATGTAAATTCCCTCCGTTAACTTTCTGGTCCGTTATTTTCAGACTCTGACGGAGAGTTTTGTCAGACAAATAAATAGTGTCAAGAGCGCGGTGGGTGAATTTCACAGATTTGTCTGATTAGTTAATCCTATTGTCGCAATTTCACAACAAGTTCAACTCCCTGAAAAATAATGCAAATATGGATTAATTATATTATTTTTCTCGATTCAGGCATTTCGCGCCTGCGGTAACGCCGTAATTTGAAACGGATTTTTCAAAAAGGTCCATTTTCTTGTACGACAAATATGGCCAGATTGGCTCATCGCGTTAATCCGGCCATCAATAGACTGAGGATTTCAAACTCGTCACATGGACAGGGTGAAAACGTTCCACGAAAGTGGCTTCAGTTTCGCCGTGAAGCGCGTGCCGGAGACCCTGACCGAATCGTTGCCGGCCGGTACGACGGCGCTCTGGTCGTCGCGGGTATTGGCCTTCTTGCGGTCGGCGTGGTGCAGTTCGGTGGCGCCTGTAACTTTCAGGCCCTCGCCCATCCCGCGCAGGTCGATCTCCAGGTCCATCGCCTCCCCGGCGCGGTTAAGCGCCATGATACCAATCTCGCCGGTTTCCGGGTTGTAGATCGCTGTGGCCACCAGATGCGGCACCTCGCCGTGTGCCTTGGTGGTGAAAGTGGTGGTGTCGATCTTCAGGCGCAGCACCTCGCCGTGGCCGAGGCGCGAGGCATCGGCAAACGGGTAGAAGATAGTCTGGCGCCAGGCGTCGCCGCCAGTTTCGGTCATGATCGGGCCGATGACGTTGACCAGCTGGGCGATACAGGCTGCCTTGACGCGATCGGCATTGTTGATCAGCACGATCAGCGCGCCGCCGACCACCAGGGCGTCCTCGAAGCTGTATATTTCCTCGAGCAGTTCCGGCGCTTGCGGCCAGCCGGGCTTCTTCAGATGCTCCGGCACGTGGGTGCGGTACCAGACGTTCCATTCGTCGAAGCTGAGCATGATGCGCTTTTTCGAGCGGCGCTTGGCGGCGACAGCATCGGCAACGGCGGCGATTTCCTTGATGTAAAAGTCAAGATTGTCGATCTCGGCGAAGAAGTCGCTAATATCGTCGGTATCGTTGCGGAAATAGGCGTGCAGCGAAATGAAATCGACCTGCTCGAAGCACAGGTCGAGGACTTCGTACTCCCACTTGGCATAGGTCGGCATGGCGCGCTGCGATGAGCCGCAAGCCGCCAGTTGCAGGTCCGGCGAGATCCAGCGCATGATCTTGGCGGTTTCGAGCGCGATGCGGCCATATTCCTGAGCGGTCTTGGCGCAGGTCTGCCACGGCCCGTCCATCTCGTTGCCCAGGCACCAGAACTTGATGTCGTGCGGTTTGTCGACACCGTGGGATTTGCGCAGGTCGGAGAACTTGGTGCCGCCAGGATGGTTGCAGTATTCGATGAAGTCGCGCGCTTCGGCCGGGCCGCGGGTGCCGAGATTGACGGCGAACATCGGCTCGATGTCGGCTGCCTTGCACCAGACCATGAACTCGTTGGTGCCGAACTGGTTGGTCTCGGTCGAAGCCCAGGCCAGGTCTAGACGCACCGGCCGGTCTTCCTTGGGGCCGACGCCATCTTCCCAATCATAGCCGCTGAGGAAATTGCCGCCCGGATAGCGGACGATGGTCGGCCCCAGCTCACGCGTCAAGGCCAGGACATCCTGACGGAAGCCGTTGGCGTCGGCAGTCCTGTGGCCGGGCTCATAGATGCCGCCATAGACGCAGCGGCCCAAATGCTCGACAAAAGTGCCGAAGACTCGGCGGTCAAGCGGCGCGATGATGAAATCGCGGTCGGCGATCACGGTGGATTTCAGGGCCATGGCAGTCTCAGTTTAAAGCAAGTGGAAAAGCAGGTCGTTGACCCGGGTCTGGGCGTCCTGGAGCGCCTTGTCGATCGGCTTGTGGCCGGTGACCGCCGAGGCCATCTCGTCGCCGACAATGTCCTGAATGGCGAACTGGCGCTGTACGTCCTGCGGCAGGGTCTGGCCTTCGTGGGCCAGCTCGACGATGTCGGTCCTGTGCGGCAGGGCCAGGTATTTGGCGCTGTCGGCCACGGGCTGCTGGCTCGGCAGGTGGCCGGTGCGCGCCCAGTCGTAATCGTGCTGTTGCAGGAATTTGAGCAGGCGGATGACGGCATCGCGCTGTTTCGGCGTACGGTCGCGCTTCGGCACCACCCAGGCGTGGCCGTCGACATAGGCCAGTTGCGGCGAACCATAGAGCATCGGATAGGGTTTGACCGTGTAGGCGTGGTAGAGCGGCCGGCCGGGGGTTTCAGACTCGGCGGTGAAGGTGCCGATCATCCAGGTGCCGACCAAACACACCCCACCCTTGCCATTCAGGAAAGCCGCCATCGACGCCGGGTAGTCCTGGCCGGGCGCCATCAGGCCTTCGGCATAGATGGTGCGGTAAAGCTGGACGATGCGGCGGGCTTCCGGCGTATCGAGCTTGATGTGCTTGGAATCCGGGAAAAACACGGCGCGCTGATCGAGCAGGTAGGTGTAGAGGTTGCGCACAAAGGCGGCGCGCTCGTTATCGGTTGGCTGCAGCAGGTACGGCAGGCCGGTCTTCGCCTTGAACTGGCGGGCCTGGGCCAGCAGCTCGTCAGGCGAGTGCGGCAGGACGGGCTCGCCGTCCTTCATCAGCCCGGCCTTGGTGAACAGCTGTGTATTAATCTGCCAGAGCTGCGTCCAGTTGTCGAACGGCATGCCGTAGACATGGCCGCCAATGGTGACGCCTTTTTGCGCAGATGGTGTGAAGACGGCCGGATCGATGCCATATTTCGCGAAGTCCTGATCAAGCGGCTCGATCAGGTGGCGCGACGCATAGTCGGGCATGGCCGACATGTGCATGGTGGTGATGTCGGGCGGATCGCCGGCGGCGTATTCCGCCGACAGCTGGTCATAGCCCGGCCAGGCGGCAATATTGACGTTCAGCCGGATGTCCGGATTTTCTTTCTCGAACTGATCAAGCAGGCCGGTCACGACTTCGCATTCGCCGTCCGGATTGCGCAGCGGCGCTTGTCCTTTCGGCACATTGGCGCGGCACTCACCGAAGATGCGCTGCACGGTGATGACCGTGTGATCGTCCTTCGGCTGGCAGCCCGTAAAGGCGAGCAATGCGATGAGGGAGAGAGCAAGTTTCCTCATCGCACCGCTGCTCCCGACACAGCTTTGACGATATACTTCTGGAAGATGACATAGACAATCAAGATCGGCACAGAGGCGAAAACCGCCTGGGTCATCAGGTAGCCCAGGCCGCTGGTCTGGGCGAAATTGATCTGCGACGAGGCCAGTCCGACCGTCAGCGTGAACATCTGGGCGCGCGTCGCCGAAATCAGCGGCCACCAGTAGTCGTTCCACGACGCCAGGAAGGTGAAAATGCCGAGTGTCGCCTGGGCCGGCAGGGTCAGCGGCAGCAACACTTTCCAGAAGACCTGAAAGCGGCTGGCATTATCAAGAAGGGCCGCCTCGTCCAGTTCCTTCGGGATGGCGCGGAAGTACTGCGTCATCAGGAAGACGCCGAACGGGGCGGCCAGGCCGGGCAGGATCAGACCCGGATAGGAATTGTGCAGGTGAAGCGAGCTGAACATCTGGTGGCGGGTGATGATCACCGCCTGCTCAGGGATGGCCAGACCGAACAGCACGAACAAGAACAACTTGTCGCGGCCGGGGAAGTCGAGCCGAGCAAAGCCGTAGCCGGCCAGCGACGACAGGACCAGTACCCCCAGGGTCGTGAGGCCGGAGACGATCACCGAGTTCATCAGCCAGCGGAAGACCTGGCTGTTCTGGACGATGGCCTGGTAGTTCTCGGCGGTGTAGGGCGGGTGGAAGGCGTTGGCCGTCGAATGCAGCAGGTCGGTGTTCGACTTGATCGACAGCAGCACCGTCCAGATCAGCGGGATCAGCATGATCAGGCCGAGCACGATCAGGGTGACCAGCACGGCGCCTTCGCGGAGGGATTTGGCCTGTTGCGCGGTCATTGGGCCGCTCCCTTGCTACGCGAGGTCACAAGGTACTGGATCAGGGTGGCGATCAGGATGATGGCGAACAGGATCTGCGACGCGGCCGCGGCATAGCCGATATCCCAGCGCCGGAAGCCGATCTCGAAGATGAACAGCACGATCGGCCGCGAGGCGCCGTTGGGCCCGCCCTGGGTGATCAGTTGCGGCTGGCCGAACAGCTGGAATTGCAGGACGCACTGGAAGATGACGACCAGGATGACGGTGCGGCTGAGCGAAGGCAGGGTAATCGACCACAGGGTGCGGAACCATGAGCTATTGTCGAGGGCAGCGGCTTCGTAGATGTCCTGCGGGATCTGCTGGAGGGCCGACAGGTAGAGCATCATCGGCAGGCCCAGGCACCACCACACGGTCATCAGCGCCATGGACGGCATGACGATCTTCGGATCGTTGAGGAACATGATCGGCGGCAGGTTGAAAAACGCCAGCACATCGGCGACGAAGCCGCCGTCCGACATCAGGATCATCCGCCAGATCAGGGTAACGATGGTCACCGACAACACCGACGACGAGAAGAAGACGCCGCGGAAGAAGGCGGCGACTCGCGTCTGACGGTTCAACAGCAGCGCCAGAAACAGCGGCAGCACGGTCAGCGGCGGGACGCTCAACAGCACAAAATAGAAGGTGTTGGCGATGGCCTGACGGAACACGTCGTCGCGCAGCAAACGGCTGAAGTTTTCCAGGCCGACAAATTCGCGGCCGCCAAACAGGTCAGCCTTGAACAGGCTGAGCGCGATGCCGGACAGCAGCGGATAGATCAGCAGGGCCAGGAAAACGAACAGGTAGGGCGCAACAAACAGCGCGTTGGACCATGACGCCTGCTTGCCCCAGGTTTTCACGGGGCTCGTCATGCGGCATCCCCGTGGTAACCGTGGCCGTCGGCGTCGAACAGGTGCGCGGCGGCGCCATTGACCTTGAGGCCGACCGTATCGCCGATCTGGACGCGGCTGTTGCCGGCGTCTTCGGCGGTGATCGGCAGGCCGTCGCTCAGGTTCGCATAGACGAGGGTGCGTTCACCAAGGCGCTCGACCAGCTCGACCTGGGCGGTAAGGTCACCCTGGCCTGACGGACAGACACGCACCGACTCCGGACGCAGGCCCAGGCGCCAGTTCTGGCCGCCGGGCAAGCCGGCCAACGGCACGCGGGTCGATATGAGGACGTCGCCCTTGAGGCGCGCGCCGGCAAAGCCGTCACTGTTTTCCACCACCGCCGTCAGAAAATTCATGCGCGGCGTGCCGACAAAGCCGGCAACAAAGACATTGGCCGGGCGGTTGTAGATGTCCATCGGCGCGCCGACCTGCTGCACCTTGCGGTCCTTCATGACGACGATGCGGTCGGCCAGGGTCATGGCCTCGACCTGATCGTGGGTGACCAGAATCATGGTCGCCTTGAGGCGGCGGCGCAGTTGCGCCAGCTCCAGCCGAGTGCGCATGCGCAGCGCGGCGTCAAGATTGGACAGCGGCTCGTCGAACAGGAACAGGTCCGGATTCTTGACGATGGCGCGGCCGATGGCGACGCGCTGCTTCTGGCCGCCGCTGAGTTCGCCGGGCTTGCGCGCCAGCAGGGCATCGAGTTCGAGGATGCGCGCGGCCTCCTCGATGCGGCGGGTGATTTCGTCCTTGCGTACGCCCGTATTCTTCAGGCCGAACGCCATGTTGTCGGCGACCGTCATGTGCGGATAAAGGGCGTAATTCTGGAAGACCAGCGCCACGCCGCGATTGCCCGGTGGCAAGGTATCAACCCGCCGGTCACCGATGTGAATCTCGCCGGCGTCGATCGTCTCAAGGCCGGCAATCATGCGCAAGAGCGTGGTCTTGCCGCAGCCCGACGGCCCGAGAAAGGCGACGAATTCGTTGGCCGCGATGGACAGGGAAATATCGTCGAGAACCTGGGTCTGGCCGAAAGCCTTGCTGACGCCCTTGATTTCGATGCCGCTCACGCCACCCTGCTCCCGCGCCTTTTGGCGCAAATCTGCGGAGCCGGCGGATATGGCCGCCTGCCCTCTCCTGTTTGCCGGTAGGGCGATTGCGCCGACCGTTGTCCCGTCGCTGAGCCGCCGCTTGTCAAAATGCGGCATTTATACTCAGACAAAACAAGGCTTAACATTCTTCCCGGAAAGCGGCAAGGCGGGAAGCGGTGTCAACACCATATTTTTCAGGCTCGGGGGTGTGCGCCGCAGCATGACTGGCAAGGGTACTGCGGAACCACAGACGCAAAAAGGGCGGATTTCTTCACGAAACCCGCCCTTAATGTCTGACAATTTTATCCGCGCTTACGGCAGCGATTTCAACGTCACCGGCCCGAGCAGACCCGAAACCGGCGGCTCGGCGGCCTGGCCGAACATGCCACGCGCCGAAGTCGGCACGTTCAGCACTTTCTGATCGGCAGGGGCGGAACGGTCGCCGGTGATACGGTTGGTCCATTCGTTGGTGATGCGGATTTCGACGGTATTGGCGCCGGCTTTCAGGCCTTTGGTGATATCGACGGTGTAGGGCGGCGCCCAGACGACGCCCTGAGCCTGACCGTTGACACGGACCTCGGCGACGTCTTTCGCCACACCGAGATCGAGCACAATGTGCCCCGCCTTGAGCTGCGCCGCCGTGACGGCGACCGTCTTCGTATAGACGCCGGTGCCGGAGAAGAACTTGATCATCGGATCGCTGTTGGCGGTCCAGGACGCCAGTTCCGGAAGCGTTACCGCCGCCTTGGGCGCACCGGGGCCCGGCACGAAGCTCAGGGACCATGGCCCCTCGAGCGTGGCGATGGTCTTGGCGACCGGCGCCGGTGCATCACCGGACAGTGCGCGCGTCGGCGTGCGGAAAACGACATAGACCGACTCGCGTTCGGCCAGTGGGATGCTGACCGTCGTGGCAGTCGTCGTCGCCGTCCATTTGGCCGGGCGGGTCTCGCCGGTCATCGGGCTCCATAGTTCCGGCACCTTACCAGTCACGCGGAAACGAGCCTGGACGTCCTGTGCCGCGTCCTTCTGGTTGGCCAGGTAGTAGATTTCAGCGTCGGCCGTCGTGCGGTGCAGCCAGACCACGCCGCCATCCAGCGCGGCCGAAGTGTCGACGTCCGGCGCGACACCGGACTTCTGCATGACCTCATCGAGCGTGATGCCCCAATTGACCATGCCCTTGCCGACCTGACGCTGGGTGTTGGTGACGCCGTCGAGACCGCCCCACAGGGTTTCGGCAACGCTGTTGACCTCGGCTTCGGACTGCGGATAGCCGGTAAGGCCTGTCGAGTGCTTCGGCCGCTGGCCGACCACCCAGGCGCCGGCGCGAACCAGCTCGTCGATCTTGTGAATCGCCGCCACCGACATCTGATCCGTCGGCGGCAGGACCAGCACGCGATAGCTCATGCCGCTGGGCAGGTGGATGCGGGCGTCGTCGCCGACCGTCATTTGCTGCAACAGCAGATCGGTATTGACGAAGTCGTAGTCGTACCCCTTCGGCAGGGCCGGGTTCAGGCCCGGTCCCCAGAACGGCATAGTCGCGGGCGCGCCCTCCGGCAGCAGATAGGCCAGGTCAGCGACAAAGCGCCCTTGCTGCAGCATATATTCGTTGCGCGCCACATAGTCCATGAACGGCTTCGCCTGGTCGGCCCAGGTGATGTTGCGGTTGATGTGCGTGCCGACCATGGTGTTGCCGGGCTTGGTGTCGAGCGGCTGCTGGGCCGAGGTGTGGAAGACCAGGCGGTTGATGCCCTGGGCGAACCAGTAGTCGGCAACCTTTTTCAGGGTATAGGGGCTTTCGTAGCCGCCGCCGGTGAAGGCCTCCGAAGCGATGATCGGCTTGCCGAAGACATGGCCGGCCGAAGCGGCGCCGCGCACGTCGACATAGTATTCCGACTCCGGGTGCAAGGCCTTGACCCAGAACTCGGCCATCGGGATGTCGACCTTCGACTTGTTACGCAGGGTATCTTCGGGGATTTCCAGCGCCACGCCAGAGGCTTCGGCATAGGTTTTCAGGCCGCGCTTGCCGAACTCGGCGTCCATGGCGCCGTAGAAGTTGTCGGCGTACATGTCGGCCAGCGTGCGGCGGAAGTCCCACAGGAAGCGGTCGGAGACATCGGCGCTCTGCACCACGCGGCCGGCCAATACGGGCAGATAAGGCGTCGGGTCATAGCCGCGGCGCGTCTGGAACTCGGCAGCCATGTCGTCCGTCCAGTTCTGCATGCCGGCTTCCCAGCTGTCCATCGTGACATAGGCCGGATGGTCGCCCATCAGAGGGCCAAGCGCCTGCTGGATCGGGTCGAGATAGCCGCTGACATATTGCGCGACATATTTCGACGACAGCTTGTCGACTTCCAGGCCGCTGCCGGCCGGGACCGACGGACGGTTACGGGCGCCGGTATTGGCGTAGCCGAAGCGGATGACCTTCCACTGGCCCGCCGGCGGCGTCCAGCGCAGGGTGCCATCCGCGTCCATTTTCGAGGAAATGTCGATGACGTCGCCGATCACGGCCTCTTTCGGCGCATCGGGCGTCGGGACGGGTTCGTAGACGTTCATCAGGCTGCCGAAGGCACCCTTGTCTTCCCAGCGGTTGACGCGGGCATCGGCGAACAGCTTGAACTCGGTCAGCTCGAACGCCGTGGCGGGCACCACCGGGCCCCATTGGATGACCTGACCGGGACGGACCGGCGCGCCTTCGAGGCGGACGCGGAAATATTTGGCCGTCACCGGCTCGAAGGCATAGGTGCGGATCTGCGCGCCGTGGTAGCCCTGCGGACCCGGTGTCGTGACAATGGTTTTCCAGGTGGTGCCGTCGGTCGAGGCCTGGATCTGGCCGACCGGAATGCCGCCGCGGTGACCGAACGAAACGGCGCGGGCGGTGAACGGCTGATCATAGCTGAGCTGCACCCAGGCGGTGCCGTCCTTGTCGGGCGTCAGCTTGACCGTGGTGTTGAGGCTGTCGTCAAGCAGTGGCGCGCCATCGGCCGCACCGGAACTGACGGTCACCTTCGGCGCGGCAGTGCTGGCGGCGGTCGGAATCTTGTAGGCCAGCACCCTGGCGTCGCGGTAGAAGCCCTTCGCCGGGGCCGCACCCATGGTGACATTCGGGTCCGCCTGACGGGCAGCGCCAGGTGCCCAATCGCGCACCGGGCCTTCATTGCTGGGCGGCGCGGCCAGCTTGCCGGTATAGGCCTTGCCGCCGGCGATATCGGTCTCGCTCCAGACCAGGCGCTTCATCGCCATTTCCGGCTTGACCCACGGGCCACCGGCTTCGCTCCAGCCCGGCGAGCTGAACAGCGACATTTCCAAGCCGAGGCGCTTGGAGTCTTCGGCGGCGTGCTTGACGGCGTGCAGCCATTCCGGCGTGCCGAAGTTGACCTTCTGATCGACCGTCTGGCCACCACCAGCGGCGACATCGACGAGCTGGAAACCGCCGATGCCGGAGCGCTTCATCCACTCCAGGTCCTTGGTGATGCCGTCTTCGGTGACGTTGCCGTTGGTCCAGTGCCACCAGGTGCGCGGCTTGGCCGAATCCGGCGGGGTCTTGAAGCCGTCGAGCAAGGCGTTCTGGGCGAACGACGGCGCGGACAGGAACAGGCAGGCGAGCGCCGTGGCGCCGAGCAAAATACGACGCATGAGCCTTAGGCCTCCGGTTTCAGGTGCATCTTGAGGAAGTCGATATAGACCGGCCAGTCGGCGGGGATGGTGCCGTGGCCGCCTTCGTGCATCAGGTAGCTCAGGTCGCGCAGGATCGGGGTGTTCGGCGCCGGGATGACGTCGGTGCCGAGGTCCTGCTTGCCGAGGAGCTTATAGACCTTGCCCGCGTCGACGGCGGCTACCCACTCACCCTTCGGATCGGACCAGTTGTCGGTCGTGCCGGTCTGCAGCAGCAGCGGACGCGGCGCATGCAGGGCGACCAGCAGGTTGCCGTCCATCGGCGCCTTGTCCGGGAAGCCCGCCCAGTTGGCGTAATTCGCGGCGAACTGATACGGATACCGCGTCGGCGCGGTCAGGTGAGCGATGGTTTCACCATAGTTGCGGCGGGAAACGGCCGCGCCGCCCTCGCCCGAACAGCTGGCGATGGTTGCGGCGACACGGGTGTCGCGGGCGCCAGCCCACGCGACGGTCTTGCCGAGACGCGACACGCCGTGGATGGCGATACGCTTGGCGTCGACGGCCTTGTCGGTTTCGAAATAGTCGATGACGCGGCTGATGCCCCAGCCCCAGGCAGCGATCGAACCCCACTCGTCCGGCGCAGGCTTGGTCTCGCCGGCCTTCAGATAGAGCTTGCGGATGCCGTCGTTCAGGCCGTCGAGATCGTCCGGATCGACATCGCCATAGTTGAAGGTGGCGACGCCCAGGCCGGCATCGATCAGCGGCTGGACATTGAGACGGCCGAAGCTGCGGCCGGCGCCGGGAACAAATTCGACGCGCTTCTTTTCCTTGGCGTTCCAGACCGGGTTGGAGATGACACCCGGATCTTCGACGGCCGCCCCGTTGGCGCCCCAGCCCATGACCAGCAACAGCGGCGATGGCTTCTTGGCCGCCGCTGGCGTGTAGATCAGCAGCTGGATCGACGGGCCGGACTTGTCTTTCGTGAAGGTGATCCTGACCTGCTTGCGCGTGGCCTTGCCGCCGAACGCCGGCGTGCCCTTGTCCTGGACCTCGAAGGCGAGATCGGCGGGCTTGCCCGGGATACGGCCATATTGCTGCTCCTCGAACAGCTTGACGATTTCGGGACGACGCTTGGACATCCAAAGTTTAGCCGTCGTGATTTTCGTGCCGTCGCTGGCGGTCAGCGCGTCTGGCAGGACATAGTCGCCGACCTTGCTTTCGTCGTAATTGACCGGAATGCCGGCGACGACATCGGGTGAACCGGCCTTGGCGGCGGGCGCAGCCGCCACTGAGGACGAAGAAGCCGAAGATTGCGCTTGGGCCCGCGCCATGACTGGCGCAGCGAAGAGAGCAATTGAAGACATGAGCATCGAGCGGCGCGTGGCGGCCATTGGGAATCCCTCCTGCATGGCCAGTCATTTTCACGCACCATCGATAGACAATGCGCAGCCAGCCCTTGTTCGGTTACACGGCGGCCTGTAGGTTAACCGTCGGCCATCCGCGCCGGATTCGCCTCGCCTCCGCGTTTGAGAGCAGACTATACGGATAAATGGAGACTGTCATGCCGCCCGCCGAACTCATCCGCCGCAGTTTCCTTATGGGCAGTTTGTCCGCCGCTTCCATGGCGGCGCTGAGCAGCCAGGCGGCGACCGGCGGGCGTAAGCCGAACATCATCTTTATTCTGGCTGACGACCTGGGCTGGGGCGATACCAGCGTCTACGGTCAGACGCGGGTCAAGACGCCGAACATCGACCGCCTGGCCGGCCAAGGCATGCGCTTCACCCAGGGCTATGCCGGGGCTCCCGTTTGCGGGCCGTCGCGCTGCGCCCTGATGACGGGGCTGCACACGGGTCACGGCCGCATCCGCGACAACTTCGCCATTGCCGGCGGCCAGGTCGGCAAGAAGGGCAACCAGGAAATCCGTCGCGCCGCCCTGACCCCCGACGACAAGACCGTGGCGCAATACCTGAAGGCGGCGAACTACAAGACCGGTCTGATGGGCAAGTGGCACCTCGACGGCTACGAACCCAGCGCCTGGCCGACGAAGTTCGGCTTCGACGAGTTCAAGGGCTGGCTGATCAGCGTGGCGGCGACCGGCGGCTACTGGCCGGAAAAGCGGATGAACGGCGACCAGATCATCGACATCCCGGAAAACGCCGGCGGCAAGCACGGCAAGTACGACACCTTCATGATCACCGACGACTCGATCGACTTTATCGAGCGTCACAAGGCCGAGCCGTTCTTCCTCTATACAGCCTACGACAGCCCGCACAGCCCGTACACCGCGCCGGATCTGGGTCCCTATGCCGACAAGCCGTGGCCCGACGACGAGAAAACTTATGCCGCCATGATCCATTACATGGACGTCGGTATCGGCAGGATTCTCGACAAGCTGCGCGACCTGAAGCTCGACAACGACACCATCATCTTCTTCGCCTCGGACAACGGGCCGCGCTCGGAGCCCAATCCCTACCAGACGCGGATGGCCGACTTCTTCGACTCGAACGGCGGACTGACCGGCTACAAGCGCGACATGTACGAAGGCGGCATCCGCGATCCGTGGATTGTGCGCTGGACCGGTCACATCCAGGCGGGCGCGGTCAGCGATGTGCCGGTCTATTTCCCCGACTTCCTGCCGACGGCCTTGGCCCTGGCAGGCGCTTCGGCGCAGGCGGGTGACGGCATCAACTTGCAGCCCTATCTGCTCGACGCCAAGAAGAAGCCGGAAGACCGCTTCATGTACTGGGAGTTCTATTCGCCCGAATTCTGCCAGGCGGCACGCTTCGGCAAATGGAAGGCGGTGCGGAGGACGCGCGGCAGCAAGATCGAGCTGTACGACGTGTCGGTCGATCCGTGGGAAAGCAAGAACCTGGCGGCGGCCAATCCGGACATGATCAAGTTCATGGAAGACGGCATGGCGCGTGAACACAAGGCGTCGGTGGAATATCCCGATCCGGCACCCGGCACGGTGTCCAAGCCGGCGCCGGTGTTCTAAAACTCAAGCGACCGCGCGCACCTGAATCCAATATTCGACGCCGAGCTGTCCGGCGTATTCTGGGTGCGCGCCGCCACGCGGTAACGGTTGCAGTAGGACTCGTGGCACAGGAACGAGCCGCC
Source organism: Pseudomonadota bacterium (assembly GCA_048497915.1). Taxonomy (GTDB): domain Bacteria; phylum Pseudomonadota; class Alphaproteobacteria; order Caulobacterales; family Caulobacteraceae; genus Asticcacaulis. The sequence goes on along the minus strand of JBEHYZ010000004.1, from coordinate 73,167 downwards.
CTTCATCACCCGCGCAGCACCAAACGCCGGGCCTTGCGGATCGAAAGCGGGCTCGGGGCTGAAGGCTGTGCCCCAGAAATCGGCACACCACTCCCAGCAGTTGCCGGTTATCGAGTACAACCCGAAACCGTTGGGCGGAAAGGCATCGACCGGGCAGGTAAAGGCGAAACCGTCGTCTTTGCTGTTGTGATCGGGAAACTCGCCCTGCCAGATATTGCTGAGATGCTTGCCGCCGGGCGTCAGGACGTCGCCCCACGGATAGAGCTTCTGGTCCAGCCCGCCGCGCGCCGCATATTCCCATTGCGCTTCGGTCGGCAGGTGCGCGCCGCTCCAGGCGGCAAAGGCTGAAGCGTCGTTCCACGACACATGCACTACCGGATGGCTGCCGCGCGTAGTGACATCCGAGCCCGGCCCTTCCGGCGCATGCCAGCACGCGCCTTCGACCAAGGCCCACCACGGCGCTGCCGCTAATGTATCGGCGATCCGGTCGGCAGGAATCTGGCCCTTGAAGACAAATGAGGTGCCGAACTGTTCCGCCTCCGTAATGTAGCCGGTGCCCTCGACAAAGGCGGTAAAATCGGCGTTGGTGACCGGAAAGGCGTCGACCTCGAACGGCGACAGGGCGACCGGCCGCACAGGCCCTTCGCCATCGGCCGGGAACCCGCGCGCATAATCCGTGCCCATACGGAACGGCCCGCCAGGCAGGCTGATACTGCGGCGCCCTGGGCCCAAAGCCGCAAGGCCAGGCGCCGCCGGGGACGCTGCCGCCGGACGTGCCGGGGGGCAACAGGAAGATTTAGGAGCGACGGTCATCCGGCATTTTTTCGCCGCAGCCGCCGGCTGTCAATGCGCGTACGGGTGGAATTGTACCGTAACCATGGTTGATACAATCTAAACATCTGACATATAAAGAGTATCAAAGCGGGACCCGTGGCTGTGCCAGACCAGTCCGGCACCCAATTCGGCACAGCGAGCAGGCGGCATTCGACGTTTCCGCAACCCACGCTATAGTATGCTCACATTCGCGAACGGCGTTCTGTTCGTGTTTAAAAAAGACGCAGGGGGAGTATATTCACTGGTGAAACAAATCTTTCCCCTACGGTAAACTGTCAAATTTATTTCATAAAACTAATTTTCGCGGCTCCGTTCCTTTGCGGAAGGGAAAGCATATATATAGCATATACAAGTACTCAATTAGTCAATTCGAACATAAATACTTGAATACAAATATTACAAACTTTTTCCTTGAAATATTATACGCATTGGCACAGATTTAGCAGTTAATGTTACTCCGGCGGCATTTACCCGTACCCCCCAGGGCTGCCGATGAGTAACAGAGTAGGATGACTGTAAATGCGTAAATATTCCGAGGTCGCGGACAAAACCATCAATCCCGTAGACCTCCACGTCGGCAGCAAGGTTCGCTTGCGCCGCAAGTTCCTCGGCAAGAGCCAGCAGCAACTGGCGGACGCCATCGACCTCACCTTCCAGCAAGTGCAGAAGTACGAGCGCGGCGTCAATCGCATCAGCGCCTCGAAACTGTACGAGATCGCGCAGTTCCTGCAGATCCCGCTGACCTACTTCTTCGAAGGCTTCGGTGAAGGTGAACGCTTGTCCGGCGCTTCGGAATCCGAATATGCCGTGCAGAGTTTCCTGGCCACCAGCGAAGGTATCGAACTGGCCGAAGCTTTTCCGCGCATCCGCGTGTCGAAACAGCGCCGCAAGATCCTGGAACTGGTCCGCTCGCTGGCCGACCTGGACTAGGTTTGTCGCGCTTTTTGTCCGAAAACCGCGTCACACTTTTCGGAAAGCGCTTGGCCTACTGAAAGAGCTTCAGGTCGATCGCCTCGCCCATCGCCTTCTGTCCGGCGGCGCTGGGATGCAGGTGATCGCCGTTGTCGAAGGCCTTGGCCAGTTTTGTCGGATCGGCCGGGTCGGCAACCGCCTTGTGGAAGTCGATCAAGCCGTCGAAGGCGCCTGAGGTGCGAATCCAGGCATTGACCTTTTGGCGGACGGCCTCGCGGTCGGCCGACCATGAGCTTGCGCCCGCGAATGGCAAGATTTCCGCGGCATAAATGCGGACGCCCCTGGCGTGCGCACGCGCAATCAGCCGCTTGTAGGCACCGATCAGCGCGTCCGCGGAAACAACTGGTGAGTCCTTGTCAGGATCTGCGCTCGGCCCGGACATGCCCAGGTCATTCACGCCCTGCATGATAACAATATATGCGACATTGGGCGCGGACAGGGCGTCGCGCTCGAAGCGTGCCTCGGCGTTAAGGGCGCTCCACGGGGCGGCCGGACCGTCCTTCAGGACACGGCTGGCGCTGACAGCGACGTTGGCGATGGTGTAAGGCTTGCCGGCTTCGGCCAGACGCCGTTGCAGGGTCAGTTCCCATTGGCATTCGCCGGCGGTGTACGGGCAGTCCCAGTCGCTGATGGAATCGCCGAAAGCCACGATGGTTTTGGCAGGCTTGTCCGGCACAATGTCGATGGCCGCCAGGAAGGGCCGCATGACCGTCGTCGTGGCCACCGGCACATCGGCTTTTTGCGTGAAATCTCCCGCCTGCGAAATGACCGCCGCGTTCATCGGATCGCGGTGAATGGTCGATAGTAAAGCTGGCTGGGCGAGATAGAGGCTGATTTCGACGATCTGACCCGCAGCGACCTTGGCGGCAACCGGATCGGACACGACCGCGGCTCCGGGCGTCAGAGTTACCCCCGCATCGCCGCTGAAACGCAAGGGCACGAATTTATCGCCGACTTTAAGCGAAGCGGCGGAAATGGTCACCGGCGCGCGGTCATGCTCCCCACTCAGGCGGACCGTCAGCTGCGAGCCGGACAGGCTCAGGCGCACCGGAAAGCGGACGGTCTGGTTCTCAACGGTTAGTTCGGTGGCGCGTGGAATCCACATCGGCGCCGCCGCGAAGGCCCGCACCCAGCCGTCATTCGCCGGCTTCGCGGCAACCGGTCCCGCGACCAGTACCAGACCTGCCAAAGCCACCAACGCCCATTTTTTCATGATTTTCCTCCCGAGGCGCGCACCTTTCGACCGCTAAGCATATTTGTCAATGCACCAGTTTCGCGCCTTTTCGCGCAGCATTACGCATTGGCCTTGCCAATTTTCCGGTTCCGTCCTTATTCTGGGTCCGCAGGGAAACGATAAGAACAGGAAACAGGGTGATGATGAAACGAACCGCTTCCGCGCTCGTAAGGGTATTGCTGCTGGCGGGCGCCGCCACGGCCTTGCAGGCTCAACCCGCGATGACCGCTCCGGCCAAGGCCAGGTCCACCGCCGTGAGCGACAACTCCGGCCAGCGCGACGCCGACGATCAGGCGCTGTTCGAACGCAAGGCGCAGATGGCCAAGGAGGCCGGCGCCACCTATGTCAACCTGACGGATAACCTGCCGATAGCCTATTGGGAACTGGACGCGGGAGACCCCTACCCCGCCTGGTTCGCCCATCATGCCGGGCTGTTCATCATGTTCCCGGCCAAGGATGTCGAGCCCTATGTCGACATGAAATATGCCCGCCGGATTCAGGGGATCCTGGCCCAGCGCTGCGCCGTCCTGAAAAAATACGACCTGAAGGGTCTGTGGCGGGCCAACGAACCGGCGGTGCTGCCGGAAAGTTTCTTCACCGCCTACCCGCAGCTGCGCGGGCCGCGTATCGACCAGCCGAGCCGGTCGCGCAAGATCTATTACGCCCCCAATGTCGATGAGCCGGAAACGCTGCGTATGTACCGGGATTCCGTGCAGTCGCTGCTCAAGACCTGCCCGGAAGTGGCGCAGTTCAACTGGGTGACGACGGATGCAGGGTCGGGCTTTGACTGGTCGCCGTCGCTTTATCCGGGCGTCAACGGCAACAGTAATTACCGCGACAAACCGATGGCCGACCGGGTGGCCGGTTTCATGATCAATGTCCAGAAGGCCGCCAAGGAGGCCGGCTATGACGTCGAGATCAACATCAATCCGATCGCGGCGCGGCAATGGATGATCCCGACCTTCTCACCGGACGTACTGCAGAACATCGTGCGCAAACTGCCGCGCGGCCTGGCGGTGCAAGGGCAGGAAGGCCCCGACGGGCGGCCGTTCAACAGCGGCGTCGTGCAGGGGCTCGGCAACGGCAATGCCTTCTATCCGATCGCCGGCCTGGCCATCCCGACGCTGGATGGCGTCAACAGCCCGAAGGCGGGCGACGGCCCGAACAAGGTCGTGGTCGACCTGGGCGACATCAACAGCATGGACTTCAACTATCGGCTGGCCAAGGCGACCAAAGGCACGGCCATGCGCACCCTCAGCCAGCGGATGACAGCCCTACGCGCCTTTGCCGTCACCGAAGTCGGTGAGGAGCAGGCCGATAACCTGCTCGAAGCGTGGAGCGCGCTCAACGACGTCAAGCAGAACCTGGACGTGCTCGACTTCGGCGGCATGCTGCGTTTCGGCCATGTGCTCAACCGCTGGATCAACCGGCCGATGGTGCCGTTCCCGGAGGAACTGACCGACGCCGACAAGGCCGATTATCGCGCCTTTATCTTCCAGGCCAAGGGCGAGACCCAGGCCAACAACCTGATCGATATCCAGGCCATGCGGATGTACGACGGCTATGGCGCGAAGCTGCTGTTCCAGCGCGATATCGAAACCGCCGTGCCGCGCGCCAAGCGGGCTTTGACGCTGTTCAGCACTATCCGCGACGCTCAGACCGATCCGGCGAAGAAGGCGTATTGGGACCTGACCGCCAAGCGGACACAGGCGCTGATTTACCTGATGAACTCGGCCGACAATATGGTCGCCTATCAGGCGCAGCTCGACCGTGTAAAGGCCATCGGCGCCAAGCCGGAGACCGATCCGGTGCTGGGCGTGCAGTCGGGCTGGGACCGTACCGACCTGATGGAAACGGCGCGCAAGGAGATCGACAACACAGTCAACTTGCAACGGCTGTTGCAAAGCACGCCTGAGCCGATCCTCGACCTGGCGCCTGTCCAAAACGAGGAGACGATCATGCGGCTGGGGCCCAATGTGGCCGGGCAACTCAAACACAAGGTCGACACCATGAACGCCCATTGGCGCGATTACGACCGGCTGTTCACGGTGCCAAACCCGTAAATTATCGTACATTGCGACGGGTTGTTCGCGTCTCGGACGTTAAGAAAGCGCGTGGTGGGCTGCCACGCGCTTCAACAATAAAAGCAAACAGGGACAGGCCATGCAACTGGATCGGCGTTTTCTTCTCACGGCCGGAGCCGGCGCATTATTGCTGCCGGGTCTGGCGCAGGCGGCAACGAAAAAGCCTGCCATGCTCCCGACCGGCCAGGTGCTCAATGTCCGCGATTTCGGCGCCAAGGGCGACGGCGTGGCGATTGACTCCCCGGCCATCGACAAGGCCATCGCTGAAGCCTCGGCGCGCGGCGGCGGCACGGTCTTTTTCCCGCAGGGCAATTACCTCAGCTACACCATCCACCTGAAGAGCATGGTGACGCTGTACCTCGACCGCGGTGCGGTGATCATCGCCGGATCGACGCCGCTGACCGGCGGCCAGACCGGCTACTACGACCTGGCCGAGCCGCAAGACCCAGCCATCGAGCCCTATCAGGACTATGGCCACAACCACTGGAAAAACAGCCTGTTCTACGGCGAAGGCCTGCACGACATCGCCATCCTGGGCGAAGGCCTGATCTGGGGCAAGGGCCTGACGCACGGCCGCCGCGATCCGGTGCTGCCGCGCGCCGAAACGCCCGGCGTCGGCAACAAGGCCATCGCGCTCAAGAACTGCCGCAATGTGCAGCTGCGCGATTTCCAGATGCTGAAGTGCGGCCACTTCGCCCTGCTGGCCACTGGCGTCGACAATCTGGTCATCGAAAACCTGACGGTCGATACCGACCGCGACGGCTTCGACATCGATTGCTGCAAGAACGTGCGCGTGCACAATTGCACGGTCAATTCACCCTATGACGACGCCATCTGCCCGAAGTCGAGCTTTGCGCTCGGCTATCCCCGCGCCACCGAAAACGTCACGATTTCCGATTGCTACGTCAGCGGCAACTACATTGTCGGCTCGGTGATCGACGGCACCTTCAAGCGCTATGACGGCGTCAACCAACGCGCCTTCCGCACCGGCCGGATCAAGTGCGGCACCGAATCCAACGGCGGCTTCAAGAACATCACCGTCACCAACTGCGTGTTCGATGAGTGCCAGGGCATCGCGCTGGAAACCGTCGATGGGGCGCTGATGGAAGACATCGCCATCTCCAACATCACCATGCGCAACCTGTCGTCGACGCCGCTGTTCCTGCGCCTCGGCCGCCGGATGCGCGGGCCGAAGGACGCAGCCGTAGGCGTCCTGAAGCGCATCATGATCAACAACATCACCTCGTCCGGCAGCACCAAGCTACCGTCGATCATTGCCGGCGTCGACGGCCATCCGGTCGAGGACGTGCAGATCAGCAATGTCTATTTCGATCATGTCGGCGGCGGCACGGCCGCCGATGCGGCCATCGTGGTTCCGCCCAATGAGGACAAGTATCCGGAGCCCGGCATGTTCGGTATGCTGCCCGCCACCGGCTTCTTCATCCGCAACGCCAAAAACGTTGACGTGAGCCATGTCGAGATCGTCCCTCAGGCCGCCGACGCCCGGCCGGGCTTCTGGATGCAGAATGTCGACGGCTTCGATGCCTCGTTCATCAAGCTGCCGACGGGCGGGCCGTACTTCGCGCTCGACAACGTGTCCGGCTTCCGCACCTTCGGCAGCCGCGTCGTGCCGGACAAGCGCTTCGACGCCGCCACCAAGACGTCGTTTTAAGGGGGGGATAAGTCATGATGGATCGGCGTTTTCTTCTGACGGCCGGCGCAGGCGCGCTCCTGTTGCCATCGACCGTTCTGGCGGCTGTGCAGAAGGTCGTACCGGGCGCGCAGGGGCTGCTCAATATTCGTGATTTCGGCGCCAAGGGCGATGGCAAGACCATCGACTCGGCCGCCATCGACAAGGCGATCGATGCGGCTTCGTCGCGCGGCGGCGGGGTAGTCTATTTCCCCGCCGGGACCTATGCCAGCTACACCATCCACCTGAAAAGCCAGGTGACGCTCTATCTCGATCGCGGCGCCGTGCTGCTGGCGGCCTCGGTGCCACTGGAAGGCACGACGACAGGCGGCTACGACGCCGCCGAGCCGCAGGACCCGGTGATCAACGAGTACCAGGACTATGGCCACAACCACTGGAAAAACAGCCTGATCTACGGCGAAGGCCTGCACGATCTCGCCATCCTGGGTGACGGCCTGATCTGGGGCAAGGGCCTGACGCGCGACCACCGCGAGGACAAGGACCTGCCGCGCGCCAACCTGCCCGGCGTCGGCAACAAGGCGATCGCGCTGAAGAACTGCCGCAATGTGCAGCTGCGCGACTTCTCGATCCTGCAAGGCGGCTGGTTCGCGCTGCTGGCCACCGGCGTCGATAACATGACCATCGACAACCTGGTGGTCGACACCAACCGCGACGGTTTCGACATCGACTGCTGCAAGAACGTGCGGGTGTCGAACTGCACCATGAATTCACCCTACGATGACGGCATCTGCCCGAAGTCATCCTTCTCGCTGGGCTATGCCCGTTCGACCGAGAACGTCACGATTTCCAATTGCTACCTTTCCGGAAGCTACGAAGTGGGCTCAGTGATCGACGGCACCTTCAGGCGCATCGCTGACAGCCATCTGTTCGGCACCGGCTTCGGGCGCATCAAGTGCGGCACCGAATCCAACGGCGGCTTCAAGAACATCACCATCACCAACTGCGTCTTCGATCGGTCGCGCGGCATCGCTTTGGAAACCGTGGATGGGGCGCTGCTGGAAGACATCGCCATCTCCAACATCACCATGCGCGAGACCAACAACTCGCCGCTGTTCCTGCGCGTTGGCACCCGGATGCGCGGCCCGAAGGACGCCGCCATCGGCTCGATCAAGCGCGTCACCATCGACAACATTACCAGCTCGAGCGCGGTGCAGCTGCCGTCGATCATCTGCGGTGTCGAGAAGAGCTTCGTGCAGGACGTCAAGATCAGCAACGTCTACCTGCAACAGGTCGGCGGCGCGCCCGCGGCCATGGCGGCGCTCAATCCGACGCCGAAGGATACGGATTACCCCGAACCCAACCGTTTCGGCGACCTGCCGGCGACCGGCTTCTATGTCCGCAACGCCCGCAACGTCGAAATGAGCCATGTCGAAATCACGACGATCAATCCCGATCCGCGCACGGCGCTGTTCCTGCAGAATGTCGACGGCTTCGACGGTTCATTCCTGAAGCTGCCGGCCGGCGCGCCGGGCTTCAAGCTTGACAATGTTTCCGGGTTCCGCACCTTCGGCAGCCGAACGGTGCCGGACAAGCGGTTTGACACAGCAACCACCACGCAATTCTAAGACACACAGGCAGGAGATCATCATGACTTTCAAGCGGCGGCTGATGGCCTCGATCGCGTTTGGCTGGGCCTTATGGGCTGGAGTTGGGGCGGCAGGCGCACAAGCTGGCACCCTGGCGCAGGACTTCGCCAAGCCTCCCGCCGATGCGCGGCCGATGGTGCGCTGGTGGTGGTTCGGCCCGTCCGTCGTGCCGGATGAAATCACCCGCGAAATCAAGGCGATGAAGCAGGGCGGCTTCGGCGGCTTCGAAATCCAGCCGGTCTATCCGCTGTCGCTCGACGATCCGTCCAAGGGCATCACCAACCTGACCTATCTGTCGGACGACTTCGAAAAGGCGCTGACCGTCGCCAACGATACCGGCCGCGCCGAAGGCATGCGCGTCGACGTGACGCTTGGTTCGGGCTGGCCCTATGGCGGGCCGCACATCCCGGTGACCGAAGCCTCGTCGAAGGTGGTCATGAACAAGGTGGCCGTGCCCGCCAACGCCACCGATGTCGCCCTGCCGGCACCGGGCGCCGGTGAGCGCCGCGTCGCCGCCTTCCTGGCCGATGCCGCCACCGCCGAAGGCGCGGCCAAGGCGACCGCCGTCAACATTGACAGTTCAGGTCATGTCAAGGTCACGGCCGCCGCCACGGAGCGGACGCTGCTGGTCGTCATGCAGGGCCGGACCGGCCAGCAGGTCAAGCGCCCCGGCGTCGGCGGCGAAGGCAATGTGCTCGACCACCTCAGCACCACCGCCGTGCAACACCACCTGCACCACGTCGCCGACCGGCTGATCTCGGCGTTCGGCGATCATCCGCCCTATTCCGTGTTCAGCGACAGCCTGGAAGTTTACGGCGCCGACTGGACCGACGATTTGATTGCCGAGTTCCAGAAGCGCCGCGGCTACGACCTGACGCCGCACCTGCTGCAGTTGTTCTACGACAGCCCCGAAAGCGCGTCCGTCCGTCACGACTGGGCGCAGACCCTGTCCGAGCTGACCGACGAGCGCTATCTCACGCCGGTCAACGACTGGGCCAAGGCGCACGGCACCAAGTTCCGCTCGCAGACCTACGGCATCCCGCCGGTGACCTTGTCTTCGGCGCGGCTGGTCGCCCTGCCGGAAGGCGAAGGGGCCAACTGGCGGCGTTTCACCTCTACGCGCTGGGCCAGTTCGGCCAACCACCTCTACGGCAATCCGGTGACCTCGGCCGAAAGCTGGACGTGGCTGCATGGCGCTGCCTTCCGGGCCAATCCGCTTGACATCAAGGCCGAGGCCGACACGCTGATGCTGGCCGGCGTCAACCAGTTCATCGCCCACGGCTGGCCTTACTCACCGCCCGGCACGCCTGAGCCGGGCTGGGCGTTCTACGCCGCCGCCGTGTTCAACGAACATAACCCGTGGTGGGGCGTCATGCCGGACGTCACCGCCTACCTGCAACGGATGAGCTATCTGCTGCGCCAGGGCGACAACCAGGCGGATGTGGCCATCTTCATCCCGACCGACGACGCCTTCGCCAATATCAAGCCGGGCGGCGGCGCTTCGGTCAACGACCAGATGAACCGCAACATGATGTCCGAAGCGATCACCTCGCAGGTGCTCGACGCCGGCTTCAACTTCGACTTCGTCGACAGCACGGCCATCGATAAGCTGGGCCTCAAAGCCAAGGTGCTGATCCTGCCGAAGGTCCACCGCATCGATCCGGAGACCTACAAGAAGATCGAAGCCTTCTCGAAGGCCGGTGGCGTGGTCATTGCCGTCGACAGCCTGCCTGACCTGGGTCCGGGCCTGCGCGACGGCGATGCCGACACCACTGCGGTGCGCATGACCAGCGGGTCGCTGTTCGGTCCAGGCGTTGGTTCGGGCGTTCAAACCGCCGAAGCCGACTTGGGCAAAACCTTGCTGGCGCATGCCAAGCCGGACCTGACCGGCAAGACGGCGGACATCGGTTTCGTGCACCGGAAACTGGCCGACGGCGACCTCTATTTCGTCGTCAACACCAGCAACAAGGCCGTAAGTGCGCCGCTCGGTTTCCGGGCGCAGACCGCCAAGGCGCAATGGTGGGAACCGCGCTCCGGCGAGGCGCACGCCTTCAAGCCGGGCGCGAGCGTTACCCTGGCGCCGTATGAATCGCGGGTGTTTGTCTTCGGCGCGGCGGCTTCGGCCCCGGTCGTGGCTGAACCGAAGTCAGTCAAGCTGGCGCCGGTCAAGCTCGAAACGGGTTGGACGGTGACCTATAATGGCCTCGACAAGAGCAAGGCCACGCCGATCAAGGGCTTCACTTCGTGGAGCGATGACGCAGCGACACAATTCTACTCCGGCACGGCCAGCTACAAGCGCACGCTCACCCTGACCCAGGCGCAGATCGCCGGCGGCCAGGTGGTGCTGAACTTTGGCGACGGCGAAATCGTGCCCCCGGGCGGGCCGCGCGCCCAAGGCACCAGCGCCGCGCTGACCCCGCCGGTGCGCGAGGCCGCCGAGGTCTTCGTCAACGGCAAACGCGCCGGGGCGGTTTGGACCGCGCCTTTCACCGTCGACCTGGCCGGTTTCGTCCATGCCGGGACGAACCAGATCGAGGTGCGCGTCGCCAATACCGACGTCAACCTGCTGGCCGGGCGGCCGAACGCTGATTACAGTGCTCTGACTGCCAAGTTCGGCGAGCGCTTCACGGCGCAGGGCATGAATAACCTGAAAGCCCTGCCGTCGGGTATGCTGCAGGCGCCGGTGCTGACGACGCGCTAACGCCAGCGTCTGAAATTGAAATGCGGCAGCTTCGGCTGCCGCATTTTTTTATGGCCGAAGCTTTACGCATGTAGAAAGGCAGGGCATAAATTATAGTATAATAAGAGACCTCGGGAGGACGTCATGCGCAATTGTCTTTTGAATGCTCTCGTGCTGATCGCGCTGGCCGGTTTGCCGGTGGCCGCCGCCGCGCAAGATGCCCAGACGATCGAGCTGCGCGGCGATGCCGGCGGTTCGCGCTTTGACGGTATCGGCGTGGTCGAAGGCGGTGGCGGGACCGGCGTCCTGCTCAAAGACTATCCGGAGCCGCAGCGTACGCAAATCCTAGATCTGGTGTTCAAACCGAAGTTCGGTGCCTCGGTCAGCGCGCTCTATGTCGAAATCCCCGGCGATGGCAATGCCACGCAAGGGTCGATGCCCAGCCACAGGCACACGCGTGACGACCTGAACTACGGGCGCGGCTATCTGTGGTGGGAAATGGCCGAGGCGAAAACGCGCAATCCGGCCCTGACGTTGGATGGCGCAGCGTGGAGCGCGCCCGGCTGGATCGGCACGAAGGGCACGCTGTTCGCGCAGAGTACCGGCAAGGATTACAAGGGCGACGCCAATTTCTTCTCGCAGGACACGATCGACTATTACATCAGCTGGCTCAAAGGCGCGCAGCAACGCGGCCTCGCGTTTGACGCCATCGGCGTCCGCAACGAAAAAGGCGCCAGCTACGAATTCGCCAAGGCGTTCCGCGCGTCGCTGAATGCCAACGGCTTTGGCGAGGTGAAATTGCATGGCTTCGACAACTGGCCCGATCCGTGGAAGTTCAAATTTGTCGCCGAAATGGCGAAGGATAAGGCCCTGCGCGACTCGCTCGATATCATCAGCGCCCATAACAATCCCGGCTCGGTGACACCGCCCGAGGTGAAACAGCTCTCCAGGGTGATGGACAAGCCGTTGTGGAACACCGAACAGCATGTCTACAAGGCCGGGTTCGATGGCTTGATCAGCACCGTCCAGGCCTTCAACCTCAACCATATTCGCGGCGGCTTCACCAAGATCACCGACTGGTACGGCATCGCAGCGCTCTACACTATGGAGCCCTATTCGGGTGAGAAGGAGGCGACCGTCCGCGCCAACTGGCCGTGGAGCGGGCATTACGAGATCAATCCGAAACTCTGGGCCTATGCGCATTACGGCCAGTTTTCGCAAGCCGGCTGGACCTATCTCGACGGCGGCAGCGGGGAGCTGAAAGCGGGCGGGTCGTATGTGACGCTGAAATCGCCGAAAGCCGACTATAGCGTCATCATCGAAACCAAGGACGCCAAGGGACCGCAGGCCGTCAGCCTGAAAATCGGCGGGGGTTTGTCCGGGCAGTCACTGGCCGTGTGGCGCAGCACCGAAGCGGAACAATTCATCCGCCAGGCTGACCTCAAACCGGTCAAGGGCGTGGTGACGATCACGCTCGATGCCAACGCGGTTTATTCGTTGAGCACAACGCGCGGCCAGCAGAAGGGCCAGTTCGAGGCTGCGCCGGAAAAGGCGGCATTTCCGTTCCCCTATGCTGAGACGTTCGACGCCTACGATGCTAAAGCGTCCGGCTATTTGCCGCGCTATTTCGCCGATATTGCCGGCGCGTTCGAGCTGGCCGCCTGTCCGCAGCAGACGGGTCAATGCCTGCATCAGACCGTGCCGGTGCCGACCATTTCGTGGGCGCCGGACTGGATGCCCTACACCATCATCGGCGACGGTCAGTGGCAGGATTACGAGGTCAGTGCCGATGTCTATCTGAACGCCGGCGAGTCTGGCGCCGTCATGGGCCGGATCAATGATGTCGGCACCGGCTATGGCTTCCTGCCGAAGGGCTATGTCCTGCAATTGTCGGATACGGGCGCGCTCAAGCTGTCGGTGATGCGCGGCAAGATCGACAAGAAGAAGCTGGTCGGTGACGCCGAACAGCAGGCGGCGATCCTGGCCAGCAAAGACGACAGCGTCGGCGGCGAGCGGGTGCTGACCACCGCGCAGGTCGACGGGATCGGCCCCGGCCAATGGCATGGCCTCAGGCTGCAATTCAGCGGCAGCACGATCACGGGGTTCGTGGATGGCAAGGTGGCGCTGACGGCGACCGATACGCTCTACAACCGCGGCATGGCAGGGTTGCTGGTGTCGCAAGCCAACGGCAAGACCAGCCAGCCATGGTTCGACAATCTGCTGATTACCTCGGCCAATGGCGCCGCGCCTGCAACCGCCCTGCCGGGCCCGAGTCCGATCTACGGCAAGCGTTAGACCTGGGTCAGAGGCCCGACGCCCGCCGGCAAGGCCGGAGCGGTGAAGCGGCCTTTTGTCGCCGACTTGGGCGACGCGGCGGTAATGGTGTCGACGCCGATCCACTCACCGGTCATGCTGTCGGCTGTCAGGGTCAGGCGAACAAAGCCGTTGTGATCGTCATCGGCCGCCAGGATTTCCGGGTTCTGCGCCGCCAGGGTCTTCGCCAGCGGCATGTTCGGCAGCCACTTGTCCAGCCACTTGGTCGGGCTGGTGATCGAAGTCACGCCCAGCTCCACGGCGACATGCTTCCCGGCGGCGTCGGCCAGGTTATTGGCCCAGGCGGTGTGGCTGTCGCCGGACACGACGACGGCGCGGGCACCGGCCTGCGAGATCAGGCCGTAGAAACGTTCGCGCTCAGCCGGATAACCGTCCCAGGCATCGAGGTTGAGCGGGAAGGCGTTCGAGGCGTCGAACAGGGCGCGCATGGCCATGACCTGGGCGCGGGTGGCCGCCGGCAGGGCCGACAGGACCGTATTGAGCGTCTGGGCGTCGACCAGCTTGTTGATGTCCGGGCCCGGCGCGCGCGCCATGACCACCTGATTGCCAATCACCTGCCAGCGTACGCCGTCGGTGACCGAGCTTTGCAGGGTGGCGCCCAGCCACTGCCGCTGTTCGGCGCCGAGGAGCTGACGCGACGGGTCGTTCAGCTGCGTGCGGAAGGCGCCGAGGTCCGGTGTGCCGTCGGCCTTGAAGGCCAGTTCCGTATAGTCGAGCTGCTTGCTGCGCGCCAGGAGGCGGGTTTCCAGCATGACCAACTCAGCGATCTTGCCGAAACGGAAGCTGCGATAGATGGCCTCGCTGAGCTGACCGGGCTTCGGGTCGCGGATCGGCATCCACTCGCGATAGGCCTTGAGCGCGGCGGCCTTGCGGTCCCACCAGCTGCCCTCGCCCTTTTCCGGATTGTGGTTCTCGGCGCCGTCGGTCCAGGGATTGTTGGCGATTTCGTGGTCGTCGAACACGACGATCCACGGCGCGCGGGCGTGGGCGGCCTGGAGGTCGGCGTCGCGCTTGTACTGGGCGTGGCGCGTGCGGTAGTCCGCCAGGCTGATGATCTCGTACGGCGGCTCGGGGATTCGGCCCAGGTCGCGGCCGTTGCCCATGCCATAATCGGCCGGCTCGGCGCCGTATTCGTAGATGTAGTCGCCGAGATGCACCACGGCGTCGACCTTTTCCAGGTCGGCAATGGCGCGGTAGGCGTTGAAATAGCCGTTGGGATGCAGAGCGCACGACGCCACGGCCAATGTGACTTCACTGGTCTGTTCCGGCAGGGTGCGCGTCCGGCCGACCGGCGAAACCAGGCTGCCGCTCAGGAAACGGTAATAGTAGTCCTTGCCCGGTTTCAAGCCCGTGGCATCGGCCTTCACCGTGAAGTCGCGGCCCGCATCCGTCGTGAGCTTGCCGTTGCTGACTATGGCTTTGAACTGCGCGTCGGCGGCGACCTGCCAGATGACGTCGACGGGCGTTTCGCTGCCGCTGATCCGGGTCCACAGGATCACCCGATCGCCAAGCGGGTCGCCGGAAGCGACGCCATGCTCGAAGCGCAGACCCTGCGCCGGCGCAGGGCCCGACCCGCCCAGAGCGGGAACGGCGGACAGACTGCCGAAACTGAGCAGGGCGCGGCGGCGGCTGAGCGTCATCGGAGGCCTCGGCGGGCAACACCGGATCCTGTCCGGCGAGAAAGAGCCCATAAACCGCTTTCATGACAGGGATTTGGCAGTTTTCTTAACGATTGACACGGTGCAGACTGTAACGATCCGGCAATAATTCGACTCGACGCGCGCCGGGCGAACGGTTGAGATGCGTTAAAAGCATACAATTAGGGATCAGGGAGACAATCATGCGCCAGGGACTTCTTTCCGGCTGCGCCGCCGCCGTAGCGGCTTTGATGCTGGCCACCGGTGCGCACGCGGGCACGGTCAGCAATTTCGACGCCGGCTGGCTGTTCGCCAAGGGCGACGCGACGGGCGCCGATACGACCGCTTTCAATGACGCGCAATGGACAAAGGTCGACCTGCCCAACGACTGGGCGATCGCCGGGCCATTCGACCAGAAGGCCGCGACCACCGGCTCGGGCGGCTGGCTGCCGAGCGGTGTTGCCTGGTATCGCAAGCATTTCACCGTCCCGGCCGGCGACATCAAGGATGGGGCAGGCAAGCGCGTCTTCATCGAATTCGACGGCGTCATGGACCTGTCGAAAGTGTGGATCAACGGCCAGCAGCTGGGTTTCCGGCCGAACGGCTACTCAAGCTTCCGCTATGAGCTGACGCCGTATCTCAAGGCCGGTGACAATGTCATTTCGGTGCGCGCCGATACCTCGGCGCAGCCCGCTTCGCGCTGGTATGCTGGCGGCGGCATCTATCGCCACGTCAAGCTGATCACCAGCGGCGACGTGCATATCGACACCTGGGGCAACGCCGTCACCACGCCGAAGGTTGATGCCGCCAACGCGTCGGTGCATATCGAAAGCACCATCGTCAACCAGGCCAAGGCCGACCGGTCGGCCCACCTGGAAGTCGCCGTGCTCGGTCCCGACGGCAAGACCCTGACCACCGTCAAGGGCAGCGCCACGACCATCGCCGCCGGGCAGTCGGCCAAGCTGTCGGCCGATACGGCGCTGAGCAAGCCGCATCTGTGGAACATGGACGATCCGGCCCTGCACAAGGCGGTGATCAAGGTTGTGGCCGACAACGGCGAGGTTCTGGACCAGGACACCGTCACCTTCGGCGTGCGTGACGCGCATTTCGATGCCGCCACCGGCTTCTGGCTGAACGGCAAGAACATCAAGCTGAAGGGCACGGCCATCCATGCCGACGGCGGGGCTTTCGGCATGGCAGTGCCCGTGTCGGTCTACGAGCGCCGCATCCGCGACCTGAAGGCGCTGGGCGTCAACGCCATCCGCACGGCGCACCATCCGTTCTCACCGGAGTTCCTCGATGCCTGCGACCGCATGGGCATTGTCGTCATGGGCGAGGCCTTCGACATGTGGCAGGTCGCCAAGAACCCGTACGACTACCACCAGTACTTCGATGAATGGTCGTCGCGGGACCTCAAGGACATGGTCGACCGCGACCGCAATCACCCGTCGATCGTCATCTGGTCGATCGGCAACGAGATCCACGATACGCCGAACCCCGACAAGGCCAAGCCGATTCTGGTCCGCCTGCGCGATGTCGTGCATGCCGAAGACCTGTCGCGGCCGGTGACCCAGGCCTTGTTCCGCCCGAACGTCAGCCACGACTATGACAACGGCCTGGCCGATCTGCTTGACGTGGTGGGCCAGAACTACCGCGAGAACGAGCTGACCAAGGCGCACGCCGACAAGCCGGAGCGCAAGATCATCGGCACCGAGAACACCAAGGACCGGACGCCATGGTTGTTCGTGCGCGATAATCCCGCCTATGCAGGGATGTTCCTGTGGACCGGCATCGACTATCTGGGCGAGGCCGACCGCGCCGGCTGGCCGTTCATCTCCAACCCGTCGGGTCTGATGGACCGCGATGACGTGGTCAAGGCCAACGGCTGGGAGCGCGCTTCGTGGTGGTCCGAGACACCCGTGGTCAAGCTGGCCCGTCGCACCGTCGTGGTGAAGGATAATGCCGAACTGGTCGGCAACGAACTGAACGCTATCAACCAGACCGCCCGCCGCCAGGATGCCGGCGCCTATGCCGACTGGACACCGGCCAAGCTTGAGGCCCATCCGGAAAAGGTCGAGGTCTATTCCAACGCCCCGCAGGCCGAGCTGTTCCTGAATGGCAAGAGCCTCGGCAAGAAGCCGCGCAACGCCGACGACAGCCCGCGTGTCTGGGACGTGACCTTCGAAGCCGGGACGATCAAGGCCGTCGGCTATGATGCGTCGGGCAAGACTATCGGCGAGGACGTCCAGCAGACCGCCGGCGCCCCTGCCGCCGTCAAGCTGATCAGCGAAAGCAAGACCCTGTCGCCTGGCTTTGAGAATGTCGGTTTCGTCCGCGCCGAGGTGGTCGACGCCAAGGGCATTCGCGTGCCGTCGGCCGCCGTGCCGCTGACGATTTCGGTCAAGGGCTCAGGCTCGTTCGCCGCTGCCGACAACGGCAGCCCGCAGAACCATGTCGAGTTTTCCTCGCCGGTCCGCGACACCTGGCAAGGCAACGCCCTGATCATGGTGCGCGCCGACAAGCCGTCGGGCGCCATCACGGTCAGCGCCACCGCGCCGGGCCTCAAGGCCGGGACCGCAACCCTGACCGCCAAGCCTTAATTTTCTCGCCGGGAGAGAACGCCATGAAACGCCTGTTGCTTGCCGCTGTAGCTACTGTCACCGTTCTGTCGGGGGCGGCCAGCGCCCAGGACCGGACCGATCCGGCCGCCCAGCCGTTCACCGTCAACATGACGGTCGATGCGGCCAAGTCGGCCGGTACGCTCAATCCGATCTGGCGGTTCTTCGGGGCGGACGAGCCGAACTACGCCACCATGAAGGACGGCCGGAAACTGATGTCGCATCTGGGCTCGCTCAAGCCCGGCGACGTATATTTCCGCACGCACAACCTGCTCAATACCGGCGATGGCACGCCTGCCTTCAAGTGGGGCTCAACCAACGCCTACACCGAGGATGCGCAGGGCAATCCGGTCTATGACTGGACCGTGGCGGACGGGATCATCGACACCTACCGCAAAAACGGCGTCCATCCCTACCTGCAGATCGGCTTCATGCCCGAGGCCATGTCGAGCGCCAAGCCAGGCACGCCCTATCAGCATAGCTGGCGGCCCGGCTTTGCCTACAACCTGATCGAAGGCGCCTGGAACGCTCCGCCCAAGGACTACAAGAAGTGGGAGGAGCTGTCCTATCAGTGGACCAAGCACAATATCGAACGCTATGGCCGCGAAGAGGTCGCCAAGTGGTATTTCGAAGTATGGAACGAAGCCAACGGCCCGTCCTACTGGACCGGTACGCCGGAGGAATTCTACAAGCTGCACGACTATGCCATTGCCGGCGTCAAGCGCGCCCTGCCCGAAGCCCGCGTGGGCGGCATGGACTCGGCTGGTGCGGGCGGCACCTTCATGGACGGCTTCCTGAAGCACGTTGTTTCCGGCAAGAACGAAGCGACCGGCGGCACCGGCACGCCGACCGACTTCCTGGCCTTCCACGCCAAGGGCCAGCCGAAGATTGTGGACGGGCACGTCCGCATGGGCATATCGAACCAGCTCAAGACGGTCGATGCCGGGTTCAGCAAGATCGCCGCTGTCCCCGAGCTGAAGTCCAAGCCGATTGTCATCGGCGAAAACGATCCGGAAGGCTGCGCTGCCTGCCCCGGACCTGCGAACGCCTATCGCAACGGCACGCTCTACGCCAGCTACACGGCCGCCAGCTATCCGCGCATCTGGGCGCTGGCCAGCAAACGCGGAGTCAATATTGACGGCGCCCTGACCTGGGCGTTTGAATTCGAGGACCAGCCGTGGTTCCCGGGCTATCGCCAGCTGTCATCGAACGGCATCGATCTGCCGGTGATGAATGTCTTCCGCATGTTCTCACAGATGGGCCCGACCGAGCTGGCGGCGACGAGCGACAACGAACTGGCGCTCGATGACATCACCGCCAATGGCGTGACCGGAAAGCCCGACGTCGGCATCCTGGCCACGCGCACCGCCGACAAGAAGCTGGCCGTGTTCGTCTGGCACTACCATGATGACGACCTGTCCGGACCGCCCGCCGATGTGAAGCTGCACCTGACGGGGGTGAAGACCAAGACCGTGAAGGTCACGCAATGGCGGGTCGACCGTGACAATGGCAACGCCTTCACCGCCTGGCAAAAGATGGGCTCGCCGCAATCGCCCGACGCCAAGCAATATGCCGTCATGGAAACCGCTTCCGCCATGCAGCCGCAGGCCTGGGCCGATCCGGTCGCGGTCAAGAAGGGCGCGGCCGACCTGAACTTCGCCTTACCCCGTCAGGGCGTATCTCTGTTGATCATTGAATAACCTGAAAGCCGGGAGCTTGAAGGAAAATTATTATGAAGCGCCTCCTCCTCACCACCATGCTGGCTGCCGTCGCAGCCGCCGCCGCCTTGCCCGCCCATGCAACGCTCGGCCAACGCTACCCGTCCGGGCGCAAGGAAGTCACCGACAAGGTGACCGGCCGCAAGCTGATCCTGCTGACCAACGGCACGGTCAGCGACGCCAAGCAGTACCAGACTGACCAGCAATGGGCCTTCGACGGCCAGCACATCATCTTCCGCTCCGGCGGCCGGGCGGCGGGCGAAGGCGGCCAGATTTTTTCGATCGATGAAAAGACCGGCGACGTCGTCCAGCTGACCGAAGGCAAGGGCGTCGGCATCAGCTCGATCATGGTGTCGCGCCTCGCCAACCGCGTCTACTACACCCGCCGCAGCGATGACGGGCGGCTGTCACTGATGTCGCTGGAACTGACGCCGTTCCTCAGCGACGCCATGGCCGGCAAGCTGACCGGCAAGCCCTACGAAAAGCTGGTCGCCACCCTACCGGAAGGCTTCATCATGTCGGGCGGCTTCACCATCGATGCCGACGGCAAGACCGCCTATTTCGGCTTCCGCGACAAGGCGCCGCCGCCGCGCACCGAGCCGCTGGCGCCCGGCCAGAAGCCGCCAGTGATCGAAGGCCCCGGCGGACTGATGGCGCTCGACCTGGCCACCGGCGCGACGCGTCAGGTGGTGCATACGGACTTCACCGTCGGCCACCTCCAGGCCAATCCGTTCAAGCCCGGCGAGATCCTGTACTGCCACGAAACCGGCGGCGACGCCGACTTCCGCATGTGGGTGGTCAATGGCGACGGTTCGGGCAACCGGCCGGTCTACAAGGAAAATCCGGACGACTGGGTGACGCATGAGCAGTTCGCCGACGCCGACCATGTCATCTTCAACATGATGGGCCATACGCCGAAGCTGCAGCAGCATCCGTCGGGAATCTTCGTCATCTCCCTGCGCGACGGCATGATGGAAAACCTCGGCCAAGTGCCGCTGGCGACGCCGGAGCCGGTCACCACGCCGCGCAAGGGTCCGAACACCTTCTGGCACAACGGCGTGACCTATGACGGCAAATGGGCCGCCGGCGATGACTTCGACGGCAATCTGTGGCTGATCGACCGGTCGAATGGCAAGCGCACGCGCCTGTCGGCCGGGCATTACATGAAGCCCGACCATATCCACCCCAGCTTCAGCGCCGACGGCAAGCGTATTCTGATCCAGTCGGGCATGCTGACCCAAGGCGCGAAGCTGTCGCTGGTGATCGTTCCGGTCGATGACCTGACCGGTAAATAGTCACGAAAGGTTCACGGGCAGAACGGCTGTTTGCCGCATAAGTGGCTTGACAACTTGGCTACCATTTTGTATGATAATATTTCACATAGTGGTATCGACCTTTGCCTGACTTGCGCAGGACAGGTTTTCCCTTCCGCTATGCGTTGTTCCCAAAGTGCGTTCCCGTAACGCCAACGACTCAAGGCTTTGACGCCAAATCCTGACCGGCCGCGATGAGACAACCCTCCCTGTTCATCGCCATTCGGTCAGGATTTTTTTTGCCCGGATTTTGAGACGAAAAAGCCGCGACGGAGAACCGTCGCGGCTTTTGTTGTAACGTTGTAACAAAGTGTTCTGGCCTATTTTTGCTTGTCGCGATGTTTAAGCCAAAAACCCCAAAAAGCGTCTTTGGCACTTTTTGGCACATCGCTTATTTAGCCATCACAACGTTGTTCATCTGGGTCACTTCGTCCTGGCCGGCTGGGCCGACGACGCGGACGCGCAGGCCAGGCGCCCACTTGACCTTGGTCTTCAGGCTGACGGTGGCGATCTTCGGCAGCAGGTCGACGGGCGCGGCCAGTTCTGGCGTGGCGGCGCGCGCCAGTTCCTTGCCCGAGGCGTCTTCCAGCACCACCGCCGAGACCGGAGCCGTCTTGGCGCCAAGGCTGTGGACGGTCACCTTGATCGTACCGGCCGCGGCCTTAACGTCGTCCACGCCGATGCCGAGGTCGAAGCGCTCATTGGTCGGCGTGGTCGGGGTCTTCAGGGTGAATTCCCAGGTGACCTGCTTGCCCGCCGGGAAGGTCAGGTCGGTGCTCTTTGTGCGCTCAAACGCGATGTCGCGCTCCTCGTTTCCGCCCTCGACCTGCTTGACGTGCCACTGGCCGGCAGTGACCACCCAGCCGGTCATGACCGCGTGCTGCGGCTGATCCGACAGGTTGTAGCCGGTGACCTTGAAGTGGTCGGCGGTCACGTCGCTGAGCAGTATGCCAACCTTTTCAGCTGCATCCGGCGTGTCGAAGCGCCAGCTGACGGTGTTGCCCTGGTAGTTCTGGTTACGCAGCAGGGCAACGCCGCCGAGGCGCGTCCGTTGCAGGACATTGCTCGGCAGTTCGACGCGGTCGGACCACCAATGGGCGTCGGTGACCATCCACATCCGGCGTTCGGCGTTGTTGATCTCGTTATTGAAGACGCGGCTGAGATACTTGGTGTCGCCGGTCTTGCGCCAGACGTAATAGAGCAGCGAGTCGTTGTTCGACCCACCGTCGGCGCTGGCCTTGAAGTTCGGCGCCAGGGCGTCAGTTTGCCCAATCGCCGAGATGACGTCGCCGTTGATGTAGCTGAACTGCTCGGTGCCGCCCTGGGCCAACTGCGACTTGAAGATCTGCAGGTACTTCGGGTCCTTGGTCCAGTTGTACGACGCCCAGAAGATCTGCACGGCGGCATTGTTGGCGCGGGTATTGCCGCGCAGGGCACCGCGCGATTCACCCGTCTGGGAGTTGAGGTCTTCCGGATAGGCCGGGACACCGTTGGCGTCCGGCTTGGCCTTGGCGTTATAGGTGTCGGCGATGCCGGTGATGATCGCCTTGGGCGCCGGGCTGCCGTTATAGTCGACCAGCATCTGACCCGGTTGCAGGATCAGCACCGAATAGGGGTGCGACCAAGCCCACGGCCCGTCGAGGCTGATGTCGCTGCCCGAGAAGAAGCGGCTCTTTGGATAGATGTGGCCGTCGACGCCCGGTCCGAAGACATGCGGATAGGCATGCGCCGTCGACATCAAGCGTTCGACCGCCTTCGGGTCGCCGTAGTTGAGGAACATGGCTTCCGAGATGGCGTTGATGCCTTCTTCGTAGGAGTGCAGTTCGTCGGTCTTGATGGTGCTCAAACCGTTGGTCCACATGCCGTTGCGGAACGAGGCATCAACCAGGCGGTTGAGCGACAGGGTCAGCTTGTCCGGAATGACGCCCATCAGCGCCAGGCCCGGCCATTGTTCGGTCAGGTCGACGTCGTCGGAGATGCCGCCGCCGAAGTCGCCGTAATCGGCCTGACGCTCATCGACCCACCATTCGACGAACTTGCGGACGCGCTTGAGATCTTCGGTCTGGAGATAAGCCCAGGCCGGAACGCCAGCCGGTACAGGCACTTCAACGGCTTTCGGCGTCTGTTCCGGGTTGGTTTCCCACATCATCTCGCGGCCGTGCTGGTTGTCGGGATCGACCTTCAGCAGGTCGAGCAGCTCGGCATCGAAGCGGGCAAAGCGGGCCAGGCGCTTGGTGTTGGTGTGTTCCTCGACCATGAAAGCCAGGTTGTCACGCGCCTGGGCGAAACGGTCGGCGACGTGCTCGATGGCGGCATCCTTGCGCGGCTTGAACTTGAGGCGGACGCTCATGCCGTCCAACTGACGGGCGTCGAAGTCCGCGCTGGCGCCGGAGATCGACAGGTACAGGCTCTTGCCGTCGGGCATGATGCGGTCGCGGGTGTCGAGGAAGACGGTGCGCGCTTCGCCGGGTTTAACCGAGACGCTGACGTCCATCAGGTCGCGGGCCGGCCACAGCGGATCCTTGACTTGGATGTTGAGCGGATAGAGGCCGTTAGCCAGTGGCTTGACGTTCAGCGCCGGAATGTCGACAGCGATGCCGTCCAGCCCGCCGTCGATGCCTTCCCAGGTGTAGCTGGCAGCCGCCGAAGCACTGGTTGAGGCCGAGCCGACGGGGCCCTTCGCCAGACGCAGATCGAACGGGATCAAAACATGGACGATCGGCAGCTTGCCTGACGGTGCCTTGGCGGCATCAGCACGCGGCGCAGCAGACGGCGCAGCAGCGCCCCGGCGGCCGCCTCCCGCGGGCATGGCGACGGCGATGGTCTGTTCGTCGGCGCTGTAACGGCCGCGCACGAAACCGGTGAGTTCATCAAGCGTCGGGAAGCCGTCCGGATCCGCCGAAGCCGACACGCGATAGCTCAGGGTGAGCTCGTCCGGCTCAGCGCCGGAGGTGATGTTGAAAGCGTTGACTTCCTGGATCGGCGTTTCCTGCACGTCGTTGCTGAAACGGATCTTGCCGCCGGTCAGGCTGTCGAAGCTGTAATAGGTGCGCTCTTCGCCGGCCGGGCGCTTGGCCAGGACCTTTGTCGCGCCGGAGGCCGAGGTATAGGTCAAGCTGCCGTGGGCGGCGCCCTGGAATTCGAGATGGTTGAACGGCTCGTTCGGTAGGGTCAGGTCGAGCGTCTTGCCGCCTTCGGTATAGACGTTCCAGTCGGGCAGCTCGAAATAGTCATGGCGGCCAGCCAGTTTCGAGCGGTTATAGACGCCCGGCCAGGTGGTCTCGGCGATGCCGTCGGAGCCGGCGGTCATGCGCTCCTTCAGGTCGAACTGGTCGTCGAACTCGACCTTGCGGATGCGGGTCTTGGCATCACTCAGATAAGCCGGCATGTCGGCGGGACGGTTCCAGCCATAGCGGAACAGCCATTCCTTCTGCCAGTCAGCGGTGGCCAGATCACGCGTCGGCGCAACGCTGGCCGGCGCGGTACCCGAGGCCAGGCCGGTGACTTCGGCGTCAGTCAAAGCGTGGTCATAGATGCGGATGTCATCAATGTCGCCGCCGCGAATGAACTGGTACATCGAATGCACCTGATGCGGCGAGATGATGCGGCTGTGCGGGCCGAACTGGTCAAGGCCGGCGTCGAGCACGGCGGTCTGGGCGACACTGCCGACCTTCTTGCCGTCGATATAGAGCGTGACACCCTTGGCCTCGTCCCAGGCGAAGGTGACCAGGATCCACTGGTCGGGCTTCGGCACGTCGGTGACCTTGCTCGAGACCCGGACGCGGGCCAGGCTGGTGTCGGTGACGAAGGCGTCGTAGCCGTGGCCGTTCCAGTCGATGCGCAGCCAGGCCATGTCCCAGCTGGTATGGTCGGAATAGCCGACGCGGAACAGCGGGAACGGCGTCGGGCCCAACGGATCGCGGGCGCGCCAGTAGAAGCTGACCGTGCCGCGCTGGGCGTAGATATTGCCCGGCGCCATCCAGCTCAGGGCCTGATCGTTCGAGCACGAAATATAGGCGCCACGGCCGGACGCGGCGTTGGCGTCGGGCTGGACGGTGATCTTCGAGGCATAGTTGGGCTCGGCCTGACCGTTGGCAACATCGGCATTCAGCCCCTTGTCGCCCGAAACATAGAACAGCAGGCCATCTTTATTAGATTGGGCCGCTTGAGCCACGGCAGGCGCAATCAGCCCGGCAGCCATAATCAAGCCAAGCGCCGCGCAACCGGTGCGCAGTTTCATTGTACGGGTCATAAGCCCTCTCTCCCTTAATCGTTTTCGTTGTCAGAAAACGCCGCTGTCCTGGTTGGTTTTCGCGGTTTTACCACCGCTTCTTATCGGAGCTAAAAGCCTTATACGGATGGATGTCAATGAATCCGACGGGCAAGCATAAACATATGCCGAAACGGCATGGCTACCGGTGTCAGCCGAACAGGAAGGCCGTCGTGGACTCGGTAATTTTTTGCAGGTCCTGGCGGCTGGCGCCGGCGCGGGCACGGACCAGCAGGTTCGAGGTCAGGCCCGAAATCATCTGGGTCAGGATTTTCGGATCGGAATCGGGACGCAGGAAGCCCATGTTTTTCGCCACCGTGAAAAATTCCTCAAAGCGGCGGTCGAAGTTCTGGATCGTACCTTGCAGCATCTCCAGGATCGACTCGTGCTGCGGGGCTTCATTCAGCGCCGTGCACATGAAGGCGCAACCGAGCGGATGGTCGGCCTCACCGGTATAGGCGCGGATCATGATGTCGAAATAGCGGTTGATGATGCCGCGCAGGCCGCCTTCGCAGCCGTTGCAGGTCAGGACCTTGTCGAGCTGTTCGGCGATGCGCGCCTGATAGCGCTCCATGGCCTTGATATAGAGGGACTGCTTGTCGCCGAAAGCGGCGGCCAGGCTGGGGCGGCTGACGCCGGTGGCTTCGGAAATGTCATCGAGCGAGGTGGCGGCAAAGCCGTTTTCCCAGAACATCTCCAGGACAGTCTCCAGGACGGCATCCGGATCAAAGGCGCGCGGACGGCCACGGCGTTTGGCAGCGGCGCAGGCGGCTTCGGTGCCCTGACCGGCACAGCAGACCGTCTCCTGCAGGTTCAACACCGCCCCGGTTTTCGCGTCATCCATAGTTCCGCCAACTCCTTTACACGTACCCGCCTGTTTCAGGGGCACCAGAACAAATCCTGTACAGCCTCCTGACATTTTCTGGCCGGGTGCGGATTAGAACCACACCCAAGACAGTTTTGTATCGTCAGAATACCGCCCTTTATCGCCGATGACCAGCCAGGAATGGCCGGGCGGCGAGCGGGTGGATTGTGCCCGAAAACAGGCCTTAACATATTTATTTGCGAATTCGCATAAAAATATGTTTACAAGATGGCATTGCGGGACTATTTAACTGCGAGTTCGCATAAAATAGTGTGCCCGACGTGTCTTTCAAGTCGGGCTGCGTTTCCTCCCCCCTCCTTTCTCCCCAAAGGATTTCGTCATGTTGCCTACTGAATTCATCAGCACCCTTACCCAGGCCAGCCGCCGCACGCTCATCGCCTCGGTCGCCGTCGTCAGCCTGGTCGCGGGCGTCGGCGTCTCCGGGCTGGCCCTGTCCACCAATGCGCAGTCGCAGGCTGCCGCCACCCAGGCCGTGCCTGTCTCCGTCGCCACCGTCACCACTCAGAACGTCTCGTCCTGGACGGACTTCTCCGGCCACCTCGAAGCCGTCGAGCGCGTCGATATCCGGCCGCGCGTCGCCGGCGCCATCAAGGCCATCCATTTCCGCGAAGGCGCTCTGGTCAAGGCGGGCGACCTGCTCGTTACCATCGACCCGGCGCCTTATCTGGCCGAAGTCAACCGCGCCAAGGCCGACGTCGCTTCCGCCCAGGCCCGCCTGACCCTGGCTCAGAGCGAGCAGGCCCGCGCCGAACGCCTATGGAACGACCAGGCGATCGCCCAGTCGGAGGTCGAGAGCAAGGTCAACGCGCTCAAGGCCGCCCAAGCCGGTGTCGATGCCGCCCAGGCGCAACTGCAGATCGCCAATCTCAACCTGTCCTACACCCAGGTGCGCGCGCCGGTCTCCGGCCGCGTTGGCAAGATCGAAGTCACCGTCGGCAACCTGGTCGGCTCCGGCCCACAAGCGCAGATGCTGACCAGCCTGGTATCAGTCAGCCCGATCTATGCCAGCTTCGACGCTGACGAAACCGTAGTCGGTCGCACGCTGGAAGACCTCAAGGCAACCAATGCCGGTCTCGACAAGGTGCCGGTGACGCTGGAAACCGGTGAGGCGGGCGTTGCTCCGATCGACGGCCATCTGCAGCTGATCGACAACCAGTTCGACAATGGTTCGGGTACGCTCAAGGCCCGCGCAGTGTTCTCGAATGCTGACGGCAAGCTGATCCCAGGCCAGTTCGTCCGCGTCCATCTCGGCGCGGCGGCGACCAAGCCTGCTTTGCTGATCAACGAAATGGCGGTCGGCACGGACCAGAGCAAGCGTTTCGTCTATGTCGTCGATGCTCACCATAAGGTCAGCTATCGCGAAGTGACGCTCGGCGCCGCGGCCAACGGTCTGCGCATCGTTACCTCCGGCCTGAAGGATGGCGAAAAGGTCGTGGTCGACGGCATCCAGCATGTCGGTCCGGGCTCGGTCGTCGCCGAACAGGTCGTCCGCATGGACAAGGTCACGGCCCAGCCGGTGGTTTAATCCGGCCCAAGTAAGAAACCCCACCACCCCCGCGCCGAAGAGGCGCGGCGGTCCCCCTCCCCAGCAAGCTGGGGAGGTATAGGGCGGCTTTGCCCAGATTCACCCCAAGAGGCCCCAAATGAACCTCTCCAAATTTTTTGTCGACCGGCCGATCTTCGCAGGTGTCCTGAGCCTGCTGATCCTGGTCGCGGGCCTCCTGGCCCTCAAGGTCCTGCCGGTGTCCGAATATCCGGAAGTGGTGCCGCCGCAGGTCGTGGTGCGCGCCGTCTATCCCGGCGCCAACCCGGCCGTCATCGCCGAGACCGTCGCCGCCCCCATAGAAGAGTCGGTCAACGGCGTTGAAAACATGCTGTACATGGCGTCGCAGACGACCACCGACGGCACCATGACGCTGACCGTCACCTTCAAGCTCGGCACCGATCCCGACCTCGCCCAGCAAATGGTGCAGAACCGGGTCAGCCAGGCCGAGGCCCGCCTGCCCGCCGATGTGCGGGCGCTTGGTGTCACCACTCAGAAAAGCCAGTCGTCTCTGCCGATGGTCGTGCACATCGTGTCGCCCAACGGCCGCTATGATGTGAACTACCTGCGCAACTACGCCCTGCTGCACATCAAGGACCGGCTGCAAGCGATCAAGGGCGTCGGCCCGATCCAGATGTTCGGTGGCGGCGACTATGCCATGCGCGTCTGGCTCGATCCGCAAAAGGTCGCTGAGCGCGGCCTCTCGGCCTCCGACGTCACCGACGCCATCCGCAAGGAAAACGTCCAGGCGGCTGCCGGTATCGTCGGTGGCGCCCCGGCCATTCCGGGCCTGGCGCTGCAGTTGTCGGTCAATGCGCAAGGCCGCCTCAAGACCGAAGACGACTTCCGCGACATCATCGTCAAGACCGGCGCCGACGGCTCCGTCACGCGCCTTGGCGACATCGCCCGCATCGAGATGGGCGCGTCGGACTATTCGCTGCGTTCGCTGCTGGATAACCAGCAGGCGGTCGGCATCCCGATCTTCCAGACCGCCGGCGCCAATTCGCTGCAACTGGCCGACGACGTGCGCGCCGCCATGACCGACCTGAAGAAGGCCATGCCGGAAGGCGTAGATTATAAGATCGTCTACGACACCACCGAATATGTGCATGAATCGATCGACTCGGTGATCCACACCCTGCTCGAAGCCATCCTGCTGGTGGTCATCGTGGTCATCCTGTTCCTGCAGACCTGGCGGGCATCGCTGATTCCGCTGCTGTCCGTGCCTGTGTCGATCATCGGCACCTTCGCGGTCATGCAGGTCTTCGGTTTCACCATCAATGCGCTTACCTTGTTCGGGCTGGTGCTCGCCATCGGCATCGTTGTCGATGACGCCATCGTCGTGGTCGAAAACGTCGAGCGCAATATCGAAGCCGGACGCACCCCGCGCCAAGCCACCTATCAGGCCATGCGCGAAGTGTCCGGTCCGATCATCGCCATCGCCCTGGTGCTGGTCGCCGTGTTCGTGCCGCTGGCCTTCATCTCCGGCCTGTCGGGCCAGTTCTACCGCCAGTTCTCGCTGACCATCGCCATTTCGACGGTGATCTCGGCGGTCAACTCGCTGACCCTGTCGCCCGCCCTGGCCGCCCTGCTGCTCAAGGGGCACCACGCGCCCAAGGACGGCCTGACCAAGTTCATGGACGGCGTGTTCGGCGGCTTCTTCGCCGGCTTCAACAAGATGTTCAAGCGCGGTTCGGAGAGCTATTCCAAGTCACTGGGCGGCGTGGTGACGCGCAAGGTGACCATGCTCGGCGTCTACGCGGCGCTGGCGGCATTCGCCTTCCTGATGTTCAAGGTGGTCCCCGGCGGCTTCATCCCGCAGCAGGACAAGGCCTATCTGGTCGGCATGGTGCAATTGCCCGACGGTGCGACGCTCGATCGGACCGAGGCTGTGGTGCACAAGGTCGGCGACATCGCCCTGAAGCAGCCCGGCGTCGCCCATGCCGTGCAGTTCCCCGGCATGTCGATCAATGGCTTCACCATCTCGTCGTCTTCGGCCGTCGTCTTCTTGCCGCTCAAGCCGTTCCATGACCGGCACGGCGCCGCCATGAGCGCCGGTGCGATTGCCGGGGCGCTCAATGCACAGTTTGCTGGCATCAAGGAAGCCAATGTCATCGTCTTCCCGCCCCCGCCTCTGCTGGGTCTTGGGACCACCGGCGGCTTCAAGCTGCAACTGGAAGACCGCGCCGGGCTTGGTTACGCTGAGCTGGACAAGGCGACCAAGGCGCTGGTGGCCAAGGCCTACCAGACCAAGGAACTGGCGGGCGTGTTCACCAGCTACCAGATCAACACGCCGCAGATCTATGCCGATATCGACCGCACCCGTGCCCGCCAATTGGGCGTCTCGGTCAGCGACATCTTCTCGACCATGCAGGTCTATCTGGGGTCGCTGTATGTCAACGACTTCAACCGCTTCGGCCGGACCTATTCCGTCCGTGTCCAGGCCGACGCACCGTTCCGCTCCCATGCCGAGGACATCGGCAACCTGAAGGTCCGTTCCAGCAGCGGCGAGATGATCCCGCTGTCGGCTGTGCTGAACGTCAAGCCGTCCTACGGGCCGGTGACCGCCAGCCGCTACAACGGCTACCTGACAGCCGATATCTCCGGTGGCCCTGCCCCTGGTTTTTCGTCCGGCCAGGCCGAAGAGGCTATGAAGCGCATCGCCGCCGAAACCCTGCCTCAAGGCGTGGACTTCGAATGGACCGACCTGACCTATCAGCAGATCCTGGCGGGCGATTCGTCCACACTGGTCTTCCCACTGGTCATCCTGCTCGTCTTCCTCGTGCTGGCGGCCCAGTATGAAAGCGTGGTCCTGCCGATCTCGATCATTCTGATCGTGCCGATGGGTCTGTTGTCGGCCCTGATCGGGGTGTTCCTCAGCCATGGTGACAACAACATCTTCACACAGATCGGGCTGTTCGTGCTGGTCGGCTTGTCGGCCAAGAACGCCATCCTGATCGTCGAATTCGCTCGCGAACTGGAGCTGTCCGGGCTCGATCCGATGCAGGCAGCCATCCGGGCGTCACGGCTCCGGTTGCGGCCGATCCTGATGACCTCGATCGCCTTCATCATGGGCGTGCTGCCGCTGGTCGTTTCCCAGGGCGCGGGCGCAGAAATGCGCCGGGCCATGGGGGTGGCGGTGTTCGCCGGCATGATCGGCGCCACCCTGCTCGGACTGTTCCTCACCCCGTTCTTCTATGTCCTGCTGCGCGCCCTGTCGGGCAACCGGCCGCTGAAAGCGCACAAGTCGACGCTCGATGACGACGCCGACGCGCACGATCCGCTGCCGCCCGTGTCGCCGCGTCCCCATACCGAGGAGGCCCACTGATGCCCCGTATCCTTATCTCGTTAAGTCTGGCGGCCCTGCTGACCGGTTGTGCCTCGGCCCCGCTGGAGCATGCCTCGGTCGCTACGCCCACCGCGTTTGCCGGTACGACGTCCGGTACGCCGGTCGCGGTTCCGGCCGGTGGCGCCTGGTGGCTGGTGTTCGAAGACCCGGTGCTCAATGAGCTGATCGCCAAGGCGTCCGCCAACAATGGCGACATCAAGGTCGCCGCCGCCCATCTCGACCAGGCGCGCGCCCTGCTCAAGTCGGCGCGGACGGACTACTGGCCGCAGGTCGGCGCCACCTATGCCGCCAGCCGCTCAACGGCCGGGCTGCCCTATCCAAAGGCGGGCAACCTGCACACGCTCGATGCCGACCTGTCCTATGAGGTCGACCTGTTCGGCCGCGTGCGCAATGCTTCGGCAGCGGCGCGGTTCGATACTCGGGCCAGCGAGGCGTTGCTGAAGGACACGCGGTTGCTGGTGCAGTCGCGAGTGGCGCAGAGCTATTTTGCCCTGCGCGCTCTGGACGAAGACCGGGCGATCGTGGCCGACACCCTGACGGCTTATCAGTCCAGTCTAAAGGTCATCCGTCGCCGCTTCGAGGAAGGCGACGTCGCCCAGCTCGACGTGGCGCGGCTGGAGACCGAAGTGCAATCGACCCAGGCCGAGGCCTATGCGCTCGATCAGCAGCGGGCCGACCTGGCGCATGCCTTGTCGGTGCTGGTCGGCGAGCCGGCGTCGACCTTCGGTGTGGCGGCTTCCACGTGGAACAGCCAGCCATGGGCGGGCGCGGTGCCGGTCGTCCCGGCGGGCGTGCCGTCGCAGGTGCTGCAACGGCGGCCGGATGTGCTGGCGGCCGAAGCGGGCCTGAACGCGGCGCAGAAGCGCGTCGGTGTCGCCAAGGCGGCGTGGTTCCCGTCGCTCAGCCTGACGGCCAGTGGCGGCTATGCGTCGAACGATCTCGGCAACCTGTTCGATAAGGGCGCCGAAGGCTGGTCGCTGGCGGCTGTGCTGTCGCAGGCGGTGTTCGACGGCGGACGGCGCACTGCCGGCGTCGCCTATGCCAAGGGCGGGCTGGACGCGGCGTTTGCCAGCTATCAGCAGCAGGTGCTTGTCGCTTTCGCGGATGTCGAGGACCAGCTGTCGGACCTCACCTACCTGCAACAGCAGCGGACTGCCGAAGATGCGGCGGTGGATGCGGCGGGGCGGGCTTTCGCCCAGGCAGAGTCGCGCTACAAGAACGGCTCGTCGTCGCAACTGGAACTGCTGGATGCGCAACGCCAGCAGCTAGCCATCCGGCGGCAGGCCTTGCGGGTCCGGGCGGCGCAGTATCAGTCGACCGTCGGCCTGATCCGGGCGCTGGGTGGTGGCTGGAGCGCGTAGTTGCCGAACTTATGGGGTGTGGGGTCCGTGACCCCACAAAACCTTTTCTTAAATCCAATAAAAGAGCCCTCGCCCCTCTTCGGGGCGGGGCTTTTTATTGGATACAAGGAAGTCTTGGGGCCGCAGGCCCCAAACCCCGTTAGTTCGGCAGCTCGCTCAGCCCGCCCCAAAAGCCGACCACCCGCCGCAGCGCGTCGGCATATTCCGTGCCGTCGAACGGTTTGACGACGTAGCTCGAGGCGTGGCGCTCATAGCATTCGCGGATATCGGCCGGTGACTGCGACGAGGTGAACATCACCACCGGAATGGCCTTCAGGTCGTCGTCGGACTTAACGACATTCAGGAACGTCTTGCCATCCATGCGCGGCATGTTGATGTCGAGCAGGATCAGGTCCGGCGTCGGCGCCTCAACGTGCTTGCCTTCCTTTTTGAGAAATTCCAGCGCCTGGTTGCCATTGTTGGCCACCGCAATCCGGCATTCCGGCGTGGCGGTGCGCAACGCCCGGCGAGTCATTTCAACGTCGCCTTCATTGTCCTCGACAAGCAGGATATCCAGAGGGCTACGCACGTCACATCTCCTTGGCGGGCAGGGTGAAGGTGAAGATAGTACCCTCACCCGGAGTTGATTTAAAGTGGATTTCACCACCACACAGCTGAACGAACTTGCGACAGGTCGACAGGCCGATTCCCGTGCCAGGATAGTCGGCCTCGCGGTTCAGGCGCTGAAAAATCGTAAACATCTTGGAGTTGAACGCCGGATCGATGCCGATGCCGTTGTCGCGGACATTGAACACCCACATATTGCCCTGCTGCTCGGCAGAGACATCAATTTCCGGCGGACGCGAACCATCCTGGAATTTCAACGCATTGCCTATCAGGTTCTGGAACAGCACCCGCATCAAGGTTGTGCTGGTACCGATTACCGGCAGAGATCCGCAGGTCACCCTGGCGTCCTTCTTGGCGATGACATCGGCGAATTCCTCCATCACCTCGTCAAAGATCCGCCCGCAATCGACGCGCTCGATACGGATGTCCTCACGGCCGATGCGAGAGAATTTGAGAATGTCCTGGATCATCTTCTGCATGCGCTGGGCATTGTCGCGAATGAAGCGGACATAACGCGCGGCGCCTTCGTCGAGCTGGCTCTCGGTGGTTTCGGACAGCAGGCCGGCGTAAGCGTTCATCATGCGCACCGGCTCCTGCATATCGTGCGAGCAGATATAGGCGAAGCGCTCCAGCTCCTCGTTCGACTGCTTGAGCGTGGTATTCAGCTTCAAAATCTCTTCGCGCTGCAGGTAGAGATCGAGGTAAACCTTGACCTTACTTTTCAATATTTCCGGATTTATCGGTTTGAATATATAGTCGACCGCGCCGATCTCGGCAGCTTGTTCGGCGTACTTCTCTTCCTTGGAGATCGCCGTGACGAAGATGATCGGCACATTGTGCATGGACTCATGTTCCTGCATCAGCATGGCGGTCTCGAAGCCGTCCATTTCCGGCATCTGAACGTCAAGCAGAACGATGGCGAAGTTGTGCCGTAACACCAGCGACAGCGCCTCGTTGCCGGACGACGCCTTGAAAATCTCGGCATCGAGCGGGCGCAGCACCTTTTCCGTGGCCAGCAGGTTTTCATAGCGATCGTCGACAACCAGGATTTTCGGCCGCGCGACCTCGACGGCCGGCACGCCAACGATCCGGGCAGCATTACGGACGGCCATGGGGCAACTCCCTGCGTTTGAGCGCCGACAGCCCGATGAGCAGCGGCGCGATGTCTTTGAGATCGACAATGTGATCGGGGTCAGCGGCGCGGAGCGCCGCCTGAGGCATGAACGGCGACTCGGCCGTCTGCGGGTTCTGCGCCACCGTGCGGCCGCCGCGGTTTTTGACGGTCTTTAGGCCCTGTGCGCCGTCACTGCTGGCGCCGGTCATCACCACGCCGATCAACCGGTCGCCAAACACATCAGCCGCGCTTTCGAACAGCGGGTCGATAGCCGGGCGGCTGTAGTTGACCTTGTCGTCGGCGGAGAGGCTTAACGTGTGATCCGGTTCGATCAGCAGGTGATAATTGGCCGGAGCAATATAGGCGGTGCCTTTGGCGAACGGCTCCTTCTCCTCAGCTTCCTTGACAGCGATAGCGCAGGAGTCATTGAGGAATTCGCTCAGAAAACCATCGCTGCTGGCTTCGACGTGCTGGACCACCGCCACGGCCATGGGCAGGTCGGCGGGCAAGCCGCACAGCAGAACCCTGAGCGCCTGCATACCGCCGGCGGAAGTGCCGATGACGACGGCTTCATACATTGGCGCCAGGCTTGCCCTGGTTGCCTTAGCCATGGTTCACCGCCGTTTTCTTGTAGATTTTCTGCTTTCCATCCACGGCATCGTAAAGGGGCCGCACTTCGGAGAAATTCAGCGTCTCCTTGGCGCCCAGGCACAGGAACCCGCCGTGGCGCAGGCTGTCTGTGAACAACTCCAGCACGTGGCCCTGCAGGGTCTTGTCGAAATAGATCAGCACATTGCGGCAGGAAATCATGTTCATCTCACCGAACACGCCATCGGTGACGAGATTATGATAGGAAAAGGTGATCCGCTCCTTGAGGAAATCCTTCATCTTGGCGAAATCGTAGCCGGAACTGTAATAGTCGGAAAAGTCGCGCTGGCCGCCGGCGGCGCGGTAGTTGGCGGCATAGGTTTCCAGATGGCGGGCCGGGTAGACGCCCTTTTCGGCGATGTCGAGTGAGTGCTTGTTGAAGTCGGTGGCGTAGATGCGGGCGCGGCCGAGGTAGTCTTCCTCATGCAGCAGGATGGCCATGGAGTAGACCTCCTCGCCCGTGGCGCAGCCAGCGCACCAGATCTTGACGAAGGGATAGGTCTTGAGCACCGGGATCAGCTTTTCGCGCACCGACTGGTAAAACGGCGGGTCGCGGAACATCTCGGTGACGGTCACCGACATGTAGCGCAGGAAGTTGTCGAAGGCGCGCTCATCGTGCAGGAGCTGGTCGAGTAGCTGGGTAAACCGTCCGAAGCCACTTTCGCGTTTGGCGTGCTCCAGCCGGCGCTTGATCGAGGCGTAGGAATAGTGGGTGAAATCGTAGCCCCAGCGCCGCCGGATACCCTCAAGCAGCAGTTCGATCTCGAGGGCGTCGACGTCCTTGCGCGCCGTCAGGCCGGACGGGGGCGACTCAGGACTGTCATTGGCCGCCTTCCTCACGCCACCTTCTCCTGTTTGAACAACCAGACGCGCAGCAGGGTGAGCAGCCGGTCGATATCGACCGGCTTCATCATGTAGTCGTTGGCGCCGGCTTCCATGCATTTGTCGACTTCTTCCGGCATGGCACGGGCGGTCA
The DNA here is from genome assembly GCA_048497915.1 of Pseudomonadota bacterium. GTDB lineage: Bacteria > Pseudomonadota > Alphaproteobacteria > Caulobacterales > Caulobacteraceae > Asticcacaulis. Next base: position 37,693 of record JBEHYZ010000004.1, on the reverse strand, counting down.
GCGCGATGATCGGCAGCCGGGCCCACGCCGGCACCTTGCGGATTTCCCGCATGGCCTGATAGCCGTCCATGATCGGCATCATGATGTCCATGATGACCAGGTCGATGCTGCTGTCTTCCTTAAGCTTGTCGAGCGCCATCTGGCCATTGTCAGCGATCACCAGATTGAGGCCGTGCTTCTTGAGCAGCTTGGACAGGGCGAAGGTGTTGCGCATGTCATCGTCGACCAGCAGGATCGTGCGGTCCTGCAAGGCACGGTCGGGATCGTGATGCATGCGCAGGGTCGCCTGCTGGTCCTTGGACAGGTTGGATTCGACGCTGTGGAGGAACAGGGTCACCTCATCGAGCAGCCGCTCGGACGACGACGCTCCCTTGATGACGATAGAGTCGGTGTAGCGGCTCAAAGACCGATTTTCATCCTCGGTCAGGTCGCGCGCGGTATACACGATAACCGGGGCGACAAAACCTTCGTCGTTGGCCTCGCCCGCCGCCTTTTCGACCGCCTCCAACCAGTCGAAACCGGTCATGTCGGGTAAGGACAGGTCAAGGATAATGCAATCGAAAGCTTCCGACTTGACCTGTTTCAGGGCCGTCTCGCCGGTGCCGGCCACAACGATTTCGATGTTCTTGGTTTTGAGCAGGCTGCGGATGGCTGCCTGGGTGGTCTTGTCGTCCTCGACCACCAGCACCTTCTTGACCTCGGCATTGAGCAGGCCTTCGATACGTGCGAAGGCGCCGTCGATGTCCTCCTCCCCGACGGGCTTGACCAGGTAGCCGATCGCCCCCTTGCGCAACGGCCCGATCGTGCCGCCGGAGTCGTCGCCGGAAATGATATGCACCGGGATATGGCGGGTGCTGAGCGCATGCTTGAGTTGATCCAGCACCCTCAGGCCGTTCATGTCCGGCAGGCGCAGGTCGAGGATGATGGCCGTCACCGGATATTCCGAGGCCAGCAGGAGGCCGCTCCTGCCATCCCCCGCCCCCAGCACCTTGTATCCGCGTTTGCGCGCGGTCTTCATCAAGGTCATGGCGAAGTCGCGGTCGTCCTCGATGATCAGCAGGACCTTGTCGCCGCCCGACTCGCCGGCAGTGACCAACTTCCGGTCATCAGGAATGAACGACCGCACGTTGGCTTTCGCCGATTTGGCCACCGGCGCCGGCAACGGCTTCGGCGCGGCTGGCGGCTGGATAACCTGTCCATCGTAAGCCACCGGCAGATAGAGGGTAAAGGTCGAACCCTTGCCCTTCTTCGAGGTGACGTGGATTTCACCGCCCAGGATATGGGCAAACTTGCGGGCGATGGTCAGCCCGAGGCCAGTGCCGCCGTAGTGGCGGTCGATCGAGCCGTCCTCCTGCTGGAAGGCCTCGAAGATATCGCGCAGCTTGTTTTCCTCGATGCCGATGCCGGTGTCGATGACCGACAGGGCGATGACCCCGCTGCCTGCCGCCACCTTGTGCAGATCGGCGTCGTCGGCAGCCGGGCGGACATCAAGGGTCACCGAGCCGTTTTCGGTGAACTTGAACGCATTCGACAGCAGGTTCTTGACGATCTGTTCGACGCGCTGGGCGTCGGTGCGGATCATCTCAGGCAGGTTGTCGGCGGTCTCAATGCGGAAGGTGACGCCGCGCTCCTTCGCTACCGGCTCGAAGGCCTGGGTCAGACGCTTGACGATGCCGGAGACGTAGACGTCTTCCGAAATAATACTGATCTTGCCGGCCTCGACCTTGGAGAGATCGAGGATGTCGTTGATCAGGCCCAGCAGCTCCAGCCCGCCGCTATGGATGACGCGCGCCTCCTCAACCTGTTCGGCCGTCAGGTTGCCGCCCTCGTTGCTGGCCAATCCGCGCGACAGGATCAGCAGCGAATTCAACGGTGTGCGCAGTTCATGCGACATGTTGGCCAGGAATTCGGACTTGTACTTCGACGCCTGCTCGACCTCGGCGGCCTTTTCCTCGATCAGCTTGTTCGCCTGTTCGATGATGCGCGACTGCTCGCGGATGCGGGTGTTCTGTTCTTCCAGCGCCGCGGTCTTTTCCTCGAGCTCCTCGTTCGAAGCTTCGATCTCCTCGTTGGAAGCCTTGAGTTCCTCCTGCTGCTGCTTGAGTTCCTCTTCACGCCGTTCCAGTTCCTGGGTATAGAGCAGGAGCTGTGTCTGCGCCCTGGCGCGGTAACGTTGATATACCCAGATGGCGGCGACGATCAGCAGATAGCCGATAAGCGTGACCGCCACCGCCATGCCGACATTGCGTTCGGCATTGTTCTCATCGATGTGCAGGCGTTCCTCAAGGAGGTGGTTTTCCTCGGCATCCATGACAGAGACCAGGGCCCGCACCTGGTTCATCAGCATCTTGCCGTGACCAAGGTCGAAGCGGTTCATGTCCGCGGCCCCGGCCGGCATGGTGGCGCGCAGGCGAATGGTCTGGTCAAAATAAACCATCAGCTGACGCACGGCGTCGTTGAGGTCGTCAAGATTGCTGGCTTGTTTGGGGTTGTCCGAGATCAATTGACGCAGGGCCGCCAGTTCCTGGACCGCCGATCGGCGTTGTTCGAACAGCGGATCGTTAATTCGTGGCCCTTTCCCGTCCTTCAGGACCTCGCGATAAGGTACGAGATAGTCGTCATTGCCGGTCATCAGATAACCGCGCTGGCCTGATTCCGCCGCCTGCAAACCTCGATAAAGCAGGTTGATGTGACGCCGGACGACATAGGTATGGTTGAGCCAGGCCTTGCCATCGGCTGTCGCCTGCCCCTGCATCCAGAACACACCGCTGGCGATCAGAACCGCCACGGTAACCGCGGTTATGGCAATCAGCGTCGCGTGGCGGGCGTACAGATTTTCCTTCGGACTATGAGGGGTCACCAAGAAGCCTCCCGATCATGCTGGAATCGCTACGGGCGCCTGGCACGCGCACCCCGCCCGTGGGCGGCCGGACCTTACGGCGGCACAACCCATTGATGAAATCACATTTTGGTTTTTACAAGCGCGGCGTGCACGCCAGGTTAATAGAGGTCACGGCGATAACGGCCAGACGCAATCGCCGATTCGACCCAGTCCGCGCCCATATGGTCACGCAATACCGCCTCAACGCCCTTGCCCATGTCGAGACCGCCGCACACCAGGATCGAACCGGCAGCGCCAAGCCAATCGCTGACGTCCGACGTAGCGAGGAGGTGCTGGACGTAACGGCCCTCCCCTTCCGCCGGTTTGGAGAACGCCAGATCGAGGCGCGCCAGGGTGCCATCGGCCCGCCAGGCCTGCATCGCCTCGCACAACACACCGTCAGTCGCCGGGTTGCGTTCGCCATAGATCAGCCAGCAGGGCCGGTTCTTCGCTTGTGCCTGCACGATATGGGCACGCAGACCAGCCAGACCCGATCCGGCGCCGATCAGCAGCAGCGGACCATTGCCTTGCGGCGCATGGAAGCCGTCATGGCTTTTCAGGCGCAGTTTCAGACGCTCATGGGCTTGCAACCCTTCCGTCAAGCGGCCGGAGCCCTCACCGAACTGGCCGTCGTCCTTGACCACCTGCCGGACATAGAACCGCAGCACACCTTCGGACGGCAGGGAAGCAATGGAATAGTCACGGCGGCGGCCATTGGGCGTGACGATTTCGGCCAGGTCTCCGGCCTGCCAGTCCGGCAGCGCGCCGTCGGGGGCAAGATCGACCTGATAAAGCTTTTGCGCCGAACTGTCGGGATTGAGGACGCGCCGGTCCTTCAGCCGCCAGAAGGTCGTGTCGGCCGCCTCGGCCACCGCGCCGGCGCCCAGGCTACTCAGGAAGCCTTCCCAGGCGGACAGGGCTTTCGAATCCAGATCGTCGACCTCCAGGCAGGACTGCAAGGCCTGCGCGCCGCACCCCTTCAACCAGGTATCGAGGCGATGACCGAAAGCGCAGAAATGGCCGTGACTGCGGTCACCCAGGGCCAGGACGGCAAAACGGACCGCGGACAGGTCGATGGTCCGCTGCATCAGGTCCTGTTCGAAGCGGTGCGCATCGTCGGGAGCCTCGCCTTCACCGGCTGTGGCCGCGACAATCAACAAACGCTGGCAGGAGGTAAGCGCTTCCGGCGTGACATCGCGCGCCGACACCGCTGCTGCCTTGTGACCACCAGCTTTGAGACGTGCCGCGGTCAAGCGGGCCAGGCCTTCCGCCTGACCGGTCTGGGAGGCGTAGAGCACCAAATCGTCGAGGCCGACGATCGGGCCAATGACCGGCCGTGTCCGCTTGACCGCCGCCCAGACGAAGGACAGCAGCAAAGCTCCGCCGGTAACGCCTGCCAGCGATAAACGCAGATGATCGTGAGTGAGGGTGTCCATCATGCCCAGTGCTCCCAGGCCGGACTCGTCGCCTCGCGGATCCGGTCGCCGTCGCGCACCCGCAGCAGGCAGGCGATCTTGTAGGCTTCAGCGAAGTCGAGTGCCGCTTCCTCGCCCATGACGATCAGGGCCGTGGCCAGGGCGTCGGCGCGCCAGGCGTCCCTGTCGATCACTGTCGCGCTGGCGATGGTCGAACGCGTCGGGCGCATGGTGCGGGCGTCGACCGTGTGCGACAGGCGCTCACCGTCATGTTCGAAGGAACGGCGGCCATCGCCGGAGGTTGCCACTGCCCAGCCGCTCAGGGCGATGACGGTCTGTGCCAAACCATCGCCGCCTTCGACTTCGACCCACCACGGCAGGCCGTCCGGACGCACGCCCCAGCCTTTCAGCTCGCCGCCGATCTCGACCAGTCCGGCAATGACGCCCGGCCGATCTTTGAGGCGTTGGGCCAGACCGTCGACGGCATAGCCCTTGGCGATGGCGCACAGGTCCAGGCTCACCCCTTCCGGGCGGATCATACCTTCGGGTTGCCAGATCAGGTCGCGCCAGCCCTGCCGGACATCGCGCAGGGCCAGGACCTCGGCCTCCGGCGGCAGGCCCTGCGGCACGGCGCGGGCGCCGAAGCCCCACAGCTCGACGGCAGGCAACAGGGCCGGGTCGAAGGCGCCTTCGCTGAGCGCGGCGATCTCAAGCGCATGGTGCACCACCTGCATCATGTCCGTCGGCAAGGGGACAAACTGCCACGCTGGGGCACGGTTGAAACGGGTCAGGTCGGACTCTTCGCGGTACGGGCTCATCTGGCGGTCGACCAGCTCCAGCCAGCCGGCGGCCAGGGTCTCGCAATCGGCCTGCAAACGGTCGAGCCCGCCCGGCGTCGCCATCGGATCGGCGAACAGCGACACCTGCCACGACGTGCCGAACGCCGCGCCGCTCAGGGTCAGCCCCTCAGCCAAGGACTGGCGGCGCGGTATTTCGGTGAGGTCGGGGATGACCACACGCCTGTCGAAATCGGGAACCATCAAAAGCCGCCAAGGATATGCGAATGATTTGCATTTACGGCGTGGCGGCAGAGGAGTCAATACGCCCGGCGTCCGCAACCCATTTGCCGCCCTTATGGGTTTTTTATAATATTCACGGGCTTTTAGCACCATGCGCTTGCACGCCATTGATTATGCCTAAGAGCCGTTGGGGGCAAAAGGGATCAAAAGGCAAAATGCAGCCTTTCCCGATCTTTAGAATTGATACTCCATCGGTGGCAGCCGGCGCGATCGCCCGGTGCTCTGAAGGATAGGCCATTGCCCAAAGACAGTGCTCCGCTTCCCACATTGCCGAAAGCCCCGACAGGGATCGCCGGCCTCGATGAAATTACCGAAGGCGGTTTTCCCGCCGGACGGCCGACCCTGATATGCGGAAGCGCCGGTTGCGGCAAGACCCTGCTGTCGATGGAATTCCTGGTGCTGGGCGCCACCCTGTACGACGAGCCGGGCGTCTTTTTCGCCTTCGAGGAAAGCTCCGACGAGCTGAAGCAGAACGTGGCGTCGCTGGGGTTCGACCTCAACCAGCTCGAGGCCGACGGCAAGCTGATCGTCGATCACGTTCACGTCGAGCCGTCCGAAATCGAGGAAGCCGGCGAATATGACCTGGAAGGCCTGTTCATCCGGCTGGGTTACCTGATCGACTCCATCGGCGCCAAGCGCGTGGTGCTGGATACGCTGGAAACCCTGTTCGGCGGTTTGCAGAACGAAGCCATCCTGCGCGCCGAGCTGCGCCGCCTGTTCCGCTGGCTGAAGGACAAGGGCGTCACCGCCGTTATCACCGCCGAGCGCGGCGACGGCACGCTGACGCGCCAGGGGCTAGAGGAATACGTCTCCGACTGCGTGATCCTGCTCGATCACCGCATCACCGACCAGACCTCGACGCGGCGCATGCGCATCGTCAAGTATCGCGGCACCTCGCACGGCACCAACGAGTATCCGTTCCTGATCGACGAAGAAGGCTTTTCCGTCCTGCCGGTCACGTCGCTGGGCCTGACGCACAAGATCTCGGACGAGCGCATCGCCACCGGTGTCCCCAGCCTGGATTCGATGCTGGCCGGCGGTATTTATCGCGGTTCGTCGGTTCTGATCTCGGGTACAGCCGGGTCGGGCAAATCGAGCCTGTCGGCATCCTTCGCCAACGCCACGTGCAAGCGCGGCGAGCGGTGCCTGTATTTCTCGTTCGAGGAATCGCCCCCGCAGATCATGCGCAACATGCGTTCGATCGGTATCGATCTCAAGCAGTGGGTGGACAAACAGCTGCTGAAGTTCGTCGCCACCCGGCCGACCTTCTACGGCCTTGAAATGCACCTGACCGAAATCCACAAGATCGTCAACAAGTACGAGCCCTCGGTCGTCGTCATCGATCCGATCAGCAATTTCGCCTCGGCTGGCTCGGAGCGCGAAGCCATGGCCATGATGCTGCGGCTGGTCGATTTTCTGAAGATGAAGGGCATCACTGCCGTCTTGGTCAGCCTGACCAACGGCGGCGCTACCCAGGAAGCCACCGATATCGGTATCTCGTCGCTGATCGACACCTGGATTTTATTACGCGACATCGAACTGGGCGGCGAACGCAATCGCGGCATGTATGTGCTCAAGTCGCGCGGCACGGCCCATTCCAACCAGATCCGCGAATTCATCATCAGCAGCCATGGCATCGATCTGCGCGATGTCTATGTCGGGCCGGAAGGCGTTCTGACCGGCTCTACGCGCGTGCAGCAGGAGGCGCGCGAGGCCGCCAGCAAGCGGGCCCGGCAGATGGAGGCCGACGGCCGCAAGCGGGCGCTGGATCGCAAGCGCAAGGCGCTGGAAGCGCAAATCCTGGCGCTGCAGGCCGCCTTCGACGCCGAGGAGGTTGAAGCCGCCCAACTGGTCAATGAATTCCAGGAAGGCGAACGCATCCTGCAGGCGTCACGCGACGACATGGCTAGCAGCCGGGGCAAGGACAAGGGTAACTGACATGGGTGACGGAATATCTGGGATGGAAACGGAAAACGAAACCGGCGCCGGCGATCTCAACGAGCATTTCCACCTGCGCCTGTATGTCGCCGGCCAGACGCCCAAGTCGGTGCGCGCCTACGACAATCTCAAGAAGATTTGCGAGGAGCACCTTGCCGGCCGATACACCATCGAACTGATCGATCTGATGAAGAACCCGCAGCTGGCCAAGGGCGATGAAAACGTCGCCATCCCGACCCTGGTGCGACAATTGCCCCACCCCATCCGTAAAATTATCGGCGATCTCAGCAACACCGACCGTGCGCTCGTAGGGCTGCAGATCAAGCCGCACTAGGCCTCCAGAATGGTACGCCCCGCAAAGCTTTCCCCCGAGGATTTAAGCGCACTCAGCGCCAACGACATGCTGGCCGAAATCAACGCGCTGAGGCAGAGTCTCGACGAAGCGCAGGAAACCCTGCGCGCCATTTCGGCCGGGGAAATCGATGCCGTCCTGATCAAGGGCGAAGACAGCGCGACAGTGATGACGCTGGGCCCCAGCGACAGTCCGTACCGCATCCTGCTCGATGAGTCGGCGCAGGCACGGGCCGTGGTATCGCCCGACGGCGTCATCCTGCACGTCAATGCCGCTCTGACCAAGCTGCTGCAACGGACGCCCGAGGAATTGACCGGCACGCTGCTCGGCGATCTGGTCGAACCGGGCAGCCTTGCGGCATTGCGGGCGCTGTTCCGCGAGGGCGCCGAAGCGGAAGCCGAAAAGGAACTGATCCTGCGCAATCGCGCGGGACAACGCATTCCGCTGAGCCTCGGGGTGCGGCCCCTTAAGGACAATCCGGCGGGGCCCAGCCTCTTGCTGTCGGACTATACCGAAGAACGGCTGCGCGACCGGATCATTTCCGAGGAAATCCTGGCGCAGTCGATCCTGGAACAGGTGGCCGACGCTATCATCGTCTGCGATGCTTCGGGCCGGATTATCCGCGCCAGCCGCACAGTCGAGGCGATGACCGGCCCCGATCCGCTGCAACGCTATTTCGATGAGGTGGTGCCGCTCCGGGCCTTTATCGATGGCAATGAAAGCCAGACCCTGAGCTTTCAGGCCATCATGCAAAGCCCGACGATCCGGGGCTGGGACGTCGAATATACCGATCCACGCGGCAACACCTATAACCTGCTGCTCAATGTCGGCTTCCTGTATGGGCCGGAAGGCACGGCGCGCGGGGCGGTGATCACGCTGACCGACATTACGGCGCGCAAGCGGGTGGAGTCCGCCCTGGAATTGGCCGACCGGCGCAAGAACGAGTTCCTGGCCATCCTGGCCCATGAGCTGCGCAATCCTCTCGCGCCCATCAGCAATTCGGTCAGCATCCTGTCGTCGGGCAAATTATCGGCCGAAGTGCAGGACAAGGCGCTCAGCATGATGGACCGGCAGGTCAAGCAGATGGTCCGGTTGGTCGACGACCTTATGGATGTCTCGCGCATTACACGCGGCAAGATCGAGCTGAAGAAGGAAAAAGTCGATCTGGCCGAGGTGCTCAAGGTGGCGGTGGAAACCGCCAATCCGCTGATCGGCCAGTTCGACCATACCCTGGCCGCCGATCTGCCGGACACGCCCGTGTGGCTGGAAGCCGATTTCACACGGCTGTCGCAGGTGTTTTCCAACCTGCTCAACAACGCAGCAAAATACAGCCTGCCAAAGGGCGAAATCCGGCTGTTCACCCGGATGGACGGCGATTTCGTCACCGTGCATGTCGCCGACAAGGGTATCGGTATCCGTCCGGAAATGCTGGGGCGCATCTTCGACATGTTCGCCCAGGTTGACGACTCCCTTGAGAGGGCGCATGGAGGATTGGGCGTCGGCCTGACTCTTGTCAAAACCCTGGTGGAAATGCATGGCGGCAGCATCACCGCCTCCAGCGCCGGGCCGGACAAGGGTAGCGAGTTCGTCGTCCGGCTGCCTGTGGCGCCTGTCGCTACCGCCCCGAAAGCGGTGGAACCGGTGGCTGCCGGTGAGGAACATGGTCACATGCGCGTAATGATCGTTGAAGACAACGATGCCCTGGCCCAGACCACCGGCTGGCTGGTCGAGATGCTGGGCTATGACTACAGCCTGGCGCGCAGTGGTCCGGAAGCTTTAGCCAATGTCGGCGCTTACAAGCCCGACGTGATGATGCTCGATATCGGCCTGCCCGGCATGAACGGCTACGACCTGTGTCGCACCCTGCGTCAGGATCCGGCGCTGAAGGACACGATATTCATCGCCCAGACCGGCTGGGGCCAGGACGAACACCGCCAGATGGCGCGCGACGCCGGCTTCCATCACCACATGGTCAAGCCGCTGTCGTTCGATGCGCTGGAAAACCTGCTGGGCTCGATCGAAAAAGCCCGCCGTGAGAACGCTTAGTCGCGCCGGCGCGCTTCTTGTCCGAAAACCGCTTCACACTTTTCGGGAAGCGCTTAATCGCGCCGGCGCGCCAGATAGACCACAGCCGCCGCAAGGGCGATACCGCCCAAGACTAGCCCGGTGATCTGCCAAGCGGTCAAAAGGCGCGGCGTCTTGCCGACTTCGCCGCCGACATCGGGGGCCGGTTCGTCCTCGCTCTCGTCACCAGTCAGGACAAACGGTGCCGGTTCCGGCTCGCGGCGCGGCGACCAGGCATAGACATCGGCTTGTGGCTCAGGCGTTACCGGTTGCGGTGCCTGAGGCATGACCGTGTCCTTGAGCGGCACATCGTTGGCGATCTTGTCTCCGGTACGGGTATCCATGGGTCCCTCCTGCTTTTCGCGACGCGGCAAAGCATACCCTTCCCAAAATAAGGAAACGGCGGACAAGCGTCCAGAGGCTGTGAAAAATTGATAAAGCTGTCCGGCGGTCAGAACAACTTCGTTCCCAGGACGATCAGCAACAGCACCGCCAGGACCAGCGACACCATCTGCCACAGCTTTTCCGGCTTGTCCTGCCACCATTTGCCATGGGTCACCGAGCGCGGCGCCGTGGCCAGCATGGCGTTTTCCATCTCGTAGACCAGCTCGAACCCGTCCTGGAAGCGCTCGTCGGCATCGGGCGCAATCGCCGTCAGGATGACGTTTTCCAGCCACGCCGGCAGGTCCTTGCGCTTGGCCGACAAGGGCTGCGGGCGGCCATAGGCTGGCTTGTTGAAGCTGACGATCTCGCCATAGGGATAGTCGCCGCCGGTGAACATGCGGTAGAGCGTGACGCCGATGGCGAAGATGTCGGTGCGCTCATCGCCGGCATTGCCGTCGAACATTTCCGGCGCCTTGTAGCTGGCTGTGCCGGGCGTATGGTCCATCGGGTTGCGGTCGTCGAGATAGGTCAGGCGGGCCACACCGAGATCGATCAGCTTCAGGCCACCATCGCCGAGCAGGATGATGTTTTCCGGCTTGATGTCGCGGTGAATGATGCCGGCGCGGTGCAGGGCCGCCACCGCCTTGGCCAGCCGGGTGCCGATGTCGAGGCCATCCGCCAGCGGGACCGGCTCCTTGCGCGTCAGTCGGGTTTCCAGCGTCTCGCCAACGTAAAATGGCTGGGCAATATACAGCCGCGTCTGGCGGCCGGGCGGCAGGCTCAGGACACCACCGACCAGGGCGTGCTGCACGCGGCTGGCCACCCAGGCCTCGCGGGCGAAGACCTTGATGGCCGAGGTCTCGCTGCCGATGGTTTCCGGCTTGGGGAATTTGAGCAGCACGGTGCGCGGTTCCAGCGCATCACGGGCGCGGAACACACGGCTGTAATCGCCGTCGGCCAGTTGCGCCTCGAGGACGAAATCGTCGACCTTGTCGCCGACCTTTGGGGCATCCAGCAAAGGCAGGCGCGAAAAGGCGGCGTCGAGGTCCTCAAGCGTCGCCGCCGACAGTTCCAGCACGTCGATAACTAATGCGGTGGCATTGTCCTGGCCGTTGTGGCCCAAGGCTTCGGCGACCAGGCGGCGGGCGGTTTCCTCCGGGCCGGCGCGCTCCAGCAACACCGCCTCTATCTGGGCATGGCTGAGCGGCCCGTGGACGCCGTCGCTGCACAGCAGAAGCCGGTCGTGGGTCTGGACGTCGTGCATGCGGTAGTCGATGCGCACGCCTTCTTCCATGCCGATGGCGCGGGTGATGTAGCTGGTCTCCTCCGCGCCTTCGGGTTTGTGGTCGTGGGTCAGGAGGCTCAAAACGCCGTCGCGCAACCGGTAGAGCCGCGTGTCGCCGACGTGGAAGCTGTGCAGGCGGTGGCCCTTGAGCACGATGCCGGTAAACACCGCCGCCATGCCCTTCAGGTTCTCGTCCTTCTTGCCCTGCAGGTAGATCCACTGGTTGATGCTTTCCAGCGCGCGGGCAGCGGTCTTGCGCGGCGGCAGGGCGTCGCTCTGGCCGACATAGTCTTCGATGAAGGTGCGGACGGAAAGCTCGGCGGCAACACGGCCGCCCTTCTGGCCGCCGACACCGTCGGCGACGGCGGCGGCAAGGCCATGGTGGCGCGGCAGGGCCTCAAGGAAGGCGGCGGCAAAGTCCTGATTGTCAGGGCGTGGCCCGGTCTCGCTGGCGAAACCGGTGGCGACCTTCAGGCGCGGTCCGCCTTGCTGAGGGGCCGCTTCCGCCATCAGCTGAAATAGACCACCGGCGCTTCGCCATGGACGACGGCGGGCGGCTCCAGAAAGAACGGCCCGGCCAGGGCGCGCCATTGTTGGAAGTTGTCGGAATTGCGGAAGTCGACCATGTGCGCGTCGACCGTCTCCCACAGAACGCGCAGGTGATAGGTGCCGGGCGTTTCGATGACGCGTTCCAGCGACATGCCGTGGCAGCCTTTGGCCGATTGGAAGTAAGGCGCTGCCTTGGCCACCGCCGCCTCGAAATCGGCCGCGCGTAACGGGTTGATGCGCAAGGTGGCGATTTCGGTGATCATGGCAACTCCATAAGATTGCAGGGTGTGGCGCGGTGCGCTAATTGAACCCTTATTGGAACAGCCATGACACGGGTGCAAGCATGAAAACGGTCAAGTGGGGCATCCTGTCGACGGCCAAGATCGGCCTGGCCAAGGTCATTCCGGCGCTGCGCAAGAGCCAGTTCATCGAAGTGACCGCCATTGCCTCGCGCGGCATCGCGGCGGCACAGGCGGCGGCAGACTCGATAGGCATCGAAAAGGCCTACGGTTCCTATGAGGAGTTGCTGGCCGATCCAGATATCGACGCCATCTACAATCCGCTGCCGAACCATCTTCATGTGCCGTGGACCCTGAAGGCCGCCCAGGCCGGCAAGCATGTGCTGTGCGAAAAGCCGATGGCGCTCGGCGCCGCCGAAATCGAGGAACTGAAACCGGTTGAAGGAAAAGTCCTGATCATGGAAGGCTTCATGGTCCGCCACTCGCTGCAATGGCAGGCGGCGCGCGAGCGCATCCGCGCCGGCGAGCTTGGGCCGGTGCAGCTGATCCAGTCCTTTTTCAGCTACAACAATCCCGACCCGAACAATATCCGCAACAAGCTGGATGTCGGCGGCGGTGGACTGATGGACATCGGCTGCTATCCGATCACCGCCGGGCGGTTCTTCTTCGAGGCCGAGCCGAAGCGGGTGATCGCCCTGGTCGAACGCAGCGCCACATTCGGTACGGACGTCATCACCTCCGGCCTGCTCGATTTCGGCGGCGGCCGGCAGCTATCGTTCTCGGTGTCGACGGCAATGGCGCGCGGGCAGTTACTGACGATCTTCGGTCCGGACAAGCGGCTGACCATCACAGTGCCTTACAACGCCCAGCCGGACGAGCGGAACACCTGGCTGACCGACGACGGCTCGGCGCTCAATGGTTCCAGCGCACATGTCCATGCCGAGGACATATCGGATCAGTACACGCGGATGGCCGAGGATTTCTCGCGCGCTGTCCGGGGCGAGATCCCCCTGCCCTATGGTCTCGATGACGCTCGCGCCAGCATGCGCGTGATCGACGCGCTGTTCCGTTCGGAACGTTCCGGAAAATGGGAAACGGTCTGATCACGTTCGCTTGAAGAAGCGCCTGTTTCCTTTGAAATAATCCACCACTTACCGCTTCCGGCGCTTTCCCTACTGAATCTTTATGCTGCCGTCCGCATGGTGCGATGCAACGCGGCAGTCCTCATTCCAGCCGCTATTCCCTTACCGCCCAGGCCCGCGGTGGCGCGCTTCGCCGCCCATTGCCCCGTCGCGCCTGCTGGTCAGAAAGACGAGACGCATCATGTTGGAAGCCAAACTGTTCGAGGCGCAAGGCGAGGACTTCACCGTCGCCGATATCGCCCACATCGCTCCGCCCCCCCAGGCCAAGCCCGACGCCGGCCTAAGCCATTGCGCCATCATTGGTAATTTCCCGCCGCGCCAGTGCGGCCTCGCCACCTTCACCCGCGACATGTATGCCTGCCTGTCCAATGCCCTGCCCCAGGCGCACTGGGAAGTGATCGCCATGAACGATCCGGGCGGGTCGTATGACTATCCGCCGGAAGTCAACCACCAACTGCCGCAGAACGAAGCCGCCGCCTATATCGACCTGGCCGACACGCTGAACCGCAACGGTACGCAGGTGCTGTTCGTCCAGCACGAGTTCGGCATCTATGGCGGTCCAGCCGGCAGCTACCTGATCGACTGCCTGGAACGGCTGAACATGCCAATCGTCACGACGCTGCACACCATTCTGGAAACCCCGAATGATGATCAGCGCCGGGTGATGGACTCGCTGCTGCGCCTGTCCGCGACCGTGGTCTGTATGTCGCGCAAGGGCGCCCAGATCCTCAAGCGCGTCTACAACGCCCCCGACGCTAAGGTCGCCATCGTGCCGCACGGCGCCCCGTCGCGGCCGCTGTCGCCGACCCGCGAATTCAAGGCGGCGATGGGCCTGGAACACAAGAAGACCCTGACCACCTTCGGCCTGCTTTCGCCCAACAAAGGCATCGAGACGGTGATCAAGGCGATGCCGGAGATCCTCAAGGCCTGCCCGGATGCGGTCTATCTGATCATCGGCGCCACCCACCCGCACCTCATCCGCCATGAAGGCGAAAAGTACCGCCACGGCCTTCAGGCCATGGCGCGTGATCTGGGCGTGGCGGAAAGCATCCGTTTCATCGACAGCTTCGTCGACAATGATCAGCTGTGCGATATTCTTCAGGCGACCGACATCTATGTCACGCCTTACCTCACCGAAACCCAGATTACCTCGGGCACGCTGGCCTATGCGCTGGCGCTCGGGCGGCCGACGGTTTCCACGCCTTACTGGCACGCCGCCGAAGCCCTGGCCAATGGCGTCGGCATCCTGTGCCCGTTCCACGACACCAATGCCTTCGCCAAGGCCATTTCCGGACTGCTCCAGTCGGCACCGGAACGCGAAGCCATGTCGCGGCGCGCCTACCTGTCCGGCCTGCCTTCGCGCTGGTCGGCGGTCGCCAATGCCTATGTCGCGCGCGCCAGCGACGACGTCCGCAAAGGAAAAAGCATGGATGCACGCCGCCGTGACGTGATCACCTCCAAGCCCTCCTGGGCCGCCATCCGCCGCATGAGCGACGGAACCGGCATGTATCAACATGGCAAGTACCGCCTGCCCGACCGGGCGCACGGTTATTGCACCGACGACAACTGCCGGGCCCTGTCGCTGACGGCGCAGCTGTCGCGCCTGACCCGGCTGGACGAAACCCAGATGCAGATGGCCTACACCTATGCGTCGTTCGTCAACCATGCTTGGACCGGCGAGCGATTCCGCAACTTCATGAGCTTCGACCGCAAGTGGCTGGACGAAGGCGGGTCAAACGACTGCTGTGCGCGGACGTTTGAATCGCTGGTCGACGTCGCCCGTTCGTCACTGCCGGCCGACCTGCGCGGCTGGGCGGCGGAACTGGGGCAACGCGTCTTCCCGCAAAGCCTGAAATGGACGTCGATGCGGTCGCGCGCCATCCTGATCAAGGCGTTCACCCGCGGCTTCAGCCTGATCGCTCCGCCGCAGGATGTCCAGGCTGCAACGCGGGAACTGGCGGAAATCCTGCACGGCTTCTACCGCAGCCATTCGACCGCCGGCCATATGTGGTTCGAGCCGCAACTGTCCTATGACAATGCCCGCCTGGCTGAGGCCCTGGTCCTTGCCGGGCACTTCCTGGCCGACAAGGAGATGCTGCGTGACGGCCTGGGCGCGCTGCACTGGCTGATGCAGGAACAACGGCATGATGCCCGTGGCTGCTTCATGCCGGTACCGACCTCGCGTTTCAAGGAGGACGGCGAGACCCACCCGCTCTACGACCAGCAGCCGCTGGAAGTCTATGCCAGCGTCGAGGCCTGCCTGACCGCCTGGCGCGTCACCGGCGACGAGGAATGGCGCGACGAGGCCTTGCGCGCCTACGCATGGTTCGAAGGCGACAACACCCAGTCGCTGGCGCTGATCGATGCCGACGGCGGCTGCCATGACGGCCTGACGCCGTCCGGCTGCAACGAAAACCAGGGCGCGGAATCCATCCTTGCCTATCACTTGAGTTGGACCGCCCTGAATGCTGGACTGTAAAAAGCATGCCGGTCTTTGAATTGCGTCGCTTCGGCCGAAAGCCGTGGCAGCGTCTTAAGCCGCATAAATCCCGCAAGTGCTCCTTGCGGGTAGCGGCGTTGGTTGAAAGGGGTTAAATTCATGGATGACCGATCACACCTTCACATCAAGAAACCGGCCACCGAGATGCTGCAAAGTCCGGTAACCTTGCGCGCCAACCCGGAACGGGTGGTCATCCTGCCGTTCCAAATCGGCATCAATCCACGTGACAGCGCCATGGGCGCCTTTTCGCGCGTCCAGCGCATCTGCGACGCCATCGTCGCCATGTCGACCGAACAGGTGCGCGCCGAACTCGAGGTCGTCAATCGCGACTTCCAGGGGCGGCACTGGCAGACGCGCGGCATCTTCCTCGACCGCTTCCGCCAGATCCAGCCGCTGGCCACCGGCACGGAAAACATCGACGAAGACCACATGACGCTGATCGGCGCCTATTTCAGCCATGAGTACAGCTACCAGGCCGCCGCTGTCATGAATCCGTCCGTGGTCATCCACCCCGACCAGACCGGCGCCACCAATGGTTCGGTCAATTTCATCCTGTCGACGCGCACTGTCGGCGAAGGCCATATCTCGACCATCTCTTTCCGCGAAGGCACCTTCCATCCGGACGGCAGCATCGAGCTCAAGCCGGAAACCGACTTCGCCGTCGCCGCCCGGCCGAAGGACACGCCGCCCAATGAAGGCACGGTCACGGTCTACAGCCACCAGGCCTGTCCGGTGTCGGAAACCGTGCTGTTCCCGGTGACACGCGCCCAGATGAACGGACTGGAAGACCTGCGCATGCTGCGCTTCACCGAAGAAGACGGCAGCCAGACCTACCTCGGCACCTACACCGCCTATTCCGGCCGCGAAACCGCCTGCGAGCTATTCGAAACCGGCGATTTCCGGGCCTTCAAGCTCTCGCCATTCCGCGGCCAGGCCGCGATGCACAAGGGCCTGGCCCTGTTCCCACGCCGCATCCACGGCCGGTTTGCCGCCGTCGGCCGGCTGGACCATGAAAGCATCTTCTATCTGGAGAGCGAGGACCGGCACATCTGGAACATCGGCGAAAAGCTGATCGGCCCGGAAGCGCCGTGGGAACTGGTACAGATGGGCAATTGCGGCTCACCGATCGAGCTTGACGAAGGCTGGCTGGTGCTGACGCACGGCGTCGGCGCGGTCCGGCGTTATTCGCTGGGGGCGTTGCTGCTCGACAAGGACGATCCGCGCAAGGTGCTGGCGCGTTCGAAGGAGCCGCTGTTGTCGCCCTCAGAGGACAATCGCGAAGGCTATGTGCCGAACGTCATCTACACCTGCGGCGCCATGCGGGTCGGCGAGTGGCTGTTCATGCCCTACGGCGTGGCCGACTCCAGCATCCACTTCGCGTCGATCAAGATCAGCGACCTGCTGAGCCATCTCGGCATTTAACCGTGTTCTGTCATGGGCTTGTCGCGTAACCGCGCTATCAAGCTCTCGTTATAATTCGGCAAGCCATATTTCCTCCCCGTATTGCCAACGAAAAAGCCTCCCGCCGCAAGGCCGGGAGGCTTTTATTTTCGAGGCTCTTGCCGGTGGATAAATTACTTTTCCGAACCGACCTTTGTGACCTTCGGCATCTTGCCATTGCCGACGCGGCCTTCATTGCGCAGGCGGCGGCCCTTTTCAGCCATCTTGTCGTTGTGGACGGCTTCACCCAGTTCTTCCTCGGTGGCACCGGCGGTTTCTTTAATCGTCGATTTAATAGACATGATTTTCTCCTGAAAATATGTGTCGCGACGCGTGCGTCCCGATCTTCCCCAACCTATCAGGACCGGCATAAATTTGGCGCCGCGTAGTGACCAAACCCCGGTAAATATTGGATAAGATCATCCCAACGTTCGCTTCGTCCGCTACACGTGCCACGCGAAAGGTTACGATCCTTATCATCTTTTTATTTTCGTGCGCGACGCACCGCATCGCCCTTTGAGGACCCTATCCGCTAACCTTTGCTTATCAGGTTCACGGAAGCCGGCCTGGGGCTCTTCATCGCCCCCCCTAGCCTAAGACCTCAGACAAGCGCCTCCGTGAACCTGGTGCCTCATTCCCCCGACAACCCAGCCATTTTCCTCACCGCCGGATTTGTATTTCAGGAGACTTCCGCAATGTTATCGTCCGCCACCAAGGCCGCTGCCGGTGTCACCAAGATTCTCGCCGAGAACGATGTGCGCAATGCCGTGCGCGACGTCGAGGCGGAAGGCCGCAGCGTCATCGACGACGTTTCCGACTATGCCAACGAAGCGGGCCAGAAGGTACGCGGCGTGGTCGATCGAACATTCGACCACACACAGCGCGTCACCGGCGACATCGAAGCCGAAATCAAGTCCAATCCCATCCGTTCGTCGATCATTGCGCTCGGCGCCGGCTTTATCCTTGGCGCCCTGCTGACACGCCGCTGATCCTCAGCTTACCAGTATTCGCGTTCCTTTCTTCTTTTTTCTTCCCGGTCCAAAACAAACTTCAAGCCCATAAGGCGGTTCCCAACTGTTCTTATGGGCTTTTTATTTTTTTGCTGTGATCACTTATTGTCGTTTGTCTGTCCGCAAGCGTAGGGTGGTTTCGAGAGCCGTCGCCAAGTCCGGCAACGAGGCATTAACCATTTGAAAAATATTGGAAAAATTTATACATATAAAACAAAAACGGCTTGAGGTACAATGCTGCGAAAGGGCGCTATGGAAGGGGCGGGTTTAAGCTTATGCGATATCCCTGGGGAATAAATGCCAAGCACATATACCTTGCTTTCTTCAGCATCATATCGATCGCCCTGTGTGCTTTTACTATGATTATTTATAATCAGTACAAAAAAGTTCAGTCGCTCAATACCTATACGGCGCGACAATACGAGTCCATTCAGCAGACCCGCGCCATTATCGTCGAAGTAACCGATATGGAAACCGGCGTCCGCGGCTTTGTGATCACGGGCGACCCCCGGTTCCTCACGCCCTATACCGCTGCCAATGCGCGGATACGCAAGGAAATCATGGATTTTCGCAATAATAATTACTGGGAAGAAAAGTCCTTTGCCGAGACCAATGGCTGGCTCGATCGTCTCGAAGTCGCCCAAAAGATCCTGTCAGGTCAGGTGGCTACGGTTCAGGCCCACGGCCGCACCGCCAATATCCAGGCCGCCGACCTGGACAAGCAGCGCGCCGCTACGACCAGCCTGCGCCAGGCGCTCGAAGCCAGCATCGACCGGCGCACGCACACCCTGAACGATCGCCTCAAAGAGGCCGATGCGCAGAAAAACCATTTCGTCTTCATCCTGATTTTCGGCGCTTCGCTCGGCATCGGCATCGCATTGATCGGTACCGTCGTCATCCTCAAGCAGGCGACCGACAGGGAGCGTTTCGAGGACGAGACCGAAAGGGCCGAAGCCCGCTTCCGCCGGGTGATGAACGGCATCAATGACGGTCTGTACGAGCTCAACTTCGTCAATGAATCGCTCTATGCCTCCAAGGAATTCAAGGCGATGCTCGGCTATGAGGAAAACGAGCTGGAAGACACGGTCGACATGGCGACAGGCCTGATCCATCCGGACGACCTGCCGCAGGCGCTGGAGGTCCGGCGCCAGTACATCATGAAGCAGACGCCCCGTTACATGAACATCTTCCGTATGAAGCACAAGGACGGTACCTGGCGCTGGGTGATGTCGCGCGGTGTCGGCACCTGGGACAAGTTCGGCCAGATCCGCTCGATCATCGGCACCCATACCGACATCACCGAGCAGAAGACGCGCGAAGAAGAATTCAAGCAACTTCATGCCGACATGGAAGCTTTTACCTACATCACTTCGCACGACATGCGGGCGCCGCTGGTCAACCTCAAGGGCTTTTCGCACGAGCTGTCGCTGGCCGTGAAGGAGCTGAGCAGCCTCCTCGGCAAGGCCAAGCTGACGGCCAAGGACCGCGAACGGATCAACACGGTGTTGAACACCGATGTCCCGGAAGCGCTGGGCTTCATCGGCAATGCCGTCGATCGCATCGACACCCTCACCACCGCCATTCTCGACCTGTCGCGCATCGGCAAGTACATCTACCGCGACGAGTGGGTCGATGCCCAGGCGATATTCGACAAGTGCCTGGGGGCGCAGAGTTACGAGGTGGCTGAAAAGAAGGTCGAGGTCGTGGTCGAACCCCTGCCCACACTGATCACCGACCCGGTGGCGCTGGAGCAGATCCTCGGCAACCTGCTCGACAACGCCATCAAGTTCCTCCGCCGTGACCAGCCCGGCCGCATCGAGGTCGCCTGTCATGAGACCGGCCGCGACTACGTCTTCTCGATCCGCGACAATGGCCGCGGCATCGAGGCTGAGGACAGCGCCCGCGTCTTCCACATCTTCCGCCGTGCCCGCAATACCGGCAATGTCCGGGGCCTCGGGCTTGGCATGGCCTTCGTCAAGGCGACCCTGCGCAAGCTGGGCGGATCCATCTGGTTCGATTCGACCGTCGATGTCGGCACCACCTTCTATGTCAGCCTGCCGAAAAAGACGGCGGCGGCCGGTACCGGCCCCAGGGTCGGCGCTATGGCGCAGATGGACGCCGCCAATACCAACCAGCCGCACGCTTTGGCCGAATCCGGCGCCGGATAAGGACATTCCCATGATGAACCAAGCCTTTTCCGAGCCGTTTTCCGTCGTCCTGGTTGAGGACGACGCCGGCCATGCCAGCCTGATCCGCAAGAACCTGCAGCGTGTCGGCGTGCAGAATCCGGTCACGCATCTGGCCTCAGGCAAGGAGGCGCTGCACTATTTCTTCGGCGCCAACCAGCCGCTGCGCGCCTACGACAAGATGGTCGCGGTCCTCGATCTGAACCTGCCCGACGTTGACGGCTACGAAATCCTGCGCCGCCTGAAAGCCAACGAAGCGACCCGCCGTATGCCCGTCGTCGTCCTGACCACCACCGGCGATCCGCAGGACATCGACCTGTGCTATGCCCTGGGTTGTAACGTCTTCATGACCAAGCCCGTCGGCTATGAAGAATTTTCGGAGGCGATCCGCAAACTTGGCCTTATGTTGACCATAGTTCGCGTGCCCCATATCCACGATTGAAACCGTGTAACCCCATGCCTCTGGACGCTGAATCCGATCCGCAGTCGCATCCGCAATCCGCCATGCAGCGCATCCTGTATGTCGAAGACGACGCCGCGCTGGCCCGTCTGCTGCAAAAGCGCATGGATCGGGCAGGTTTGCGTGTCGATACCGTGGAAACCGCCGAGCGTGCGCTGGAAATCCTGAAGGACCACGATTACGACCTGCTGCTGGTCGACTATAACCTGCCGGGCATGAGCGGGCTGGAGCTTCTGGAAAACCTTGGCAGCCTGGAGGATTCGCCGCCAGCGGTCATTCTCACCGTCGGGGGTGACGAACGTATAGCGCTGGAGGCGCTGGAACGCGGCGCTGCCGACTATGCGGTCAAGGACGTCAACCAGACCTATTTCGACCTGCTGCCCGCCATCATGCAGGCGGCCTATACCAAGGACCAGCTGCTGCGCGAAAACGCCCGCCAGCGCGAGGAACTGACCCAGGCCAAGGAAAAGGCCGAACAGGCCAGCGAGGCCAAGAGCCGCTTCCTGGCGACCATGAGCCACGAAATCCGCACGCCGATGAACGTGGTGACAGGCCTGGCGACCGTGCTGGCCAAGTCGCCGCTCAACGAGGACCAGCAGAAGATCGTCGAGACCCTGCGCACCAATGCTGATCTGCTGCTCAAGCTGATCAACGACCTGCTCGATATCAGCCGCATCGAGGACGACCGGATCGCGCTGGAGGTCATCGCTTTTGAGCCAGGTGAATTGCTGACCGATATCCGGACGATGTTCGAGCCCGACATCAAGCGCAAGGGCCTGCACCTGGAGATCACCGACCGCACCGGCGGCGTCGCCTTGATGGGCGATCGGACGCGGCTGCAGCAGGTGCTGATGAACCTGGTGTCAAACGCTCTGAAATTCACCGATTCCGGCGAGATTTCGCTCACCGCCGAAACCGAGGCATCAGGCAGCGACGAGACAACCCTGCGGCTGTCGGTGCACGACACCGGCATAGGCATCCCCGAAGACAAGCTGCCATTGATCTTCGACAAGTTCACCCAAGCCGACGAGACCATCACCCGGCGCTATGGCGGCTCGGGCCTTGGGCTGTCGATTGCCCGTTCGCTGGTCGAGCTCATGGGTGGGAATATCAGTGTCGAGAGCCGCGCCGGCAATGGTTCGGAATTCCGCGTCGTCCTGAAGCTCAACAAGGCCCTGCCCGGCGCGGCGGCCGTGGCGCCGGAAACCCGCGGCGCACCGATCAGCCTGGCGTCACTGTTCAGCCGCAGCCAGCAGAAGCCGGTGGCCGGGCCGAACGGCCGCCCGTGCGTGCTGATCGTCGAGGACTATGCGCCCAACATCATGGTGCTGAGCCTGATGCTGGAAGAGCTGGGCTACGACACCGTGTCAGCCGCCTCCGGCACCGAAGCCATCGACATCATCAAGGCAACGCCGGGTCCGCACTATGCCATCCTGATGGACGTGCAGATGCAAGGCATGGACGGCCTTGAAACGACGCGCTGGATTCGCGACCTCGAAGCCGCCAAGGCGCACACCGGCCGCACCTATCGCAACACCATCATCGGCGTGACCGCGCACGCCCTGGCCGGCGACCGCGAACGCTGCCTGCAGGCCGGCATGGACGACTATATCTCCAAGCCCGTCCTGCCGGACATCCTGGCCCTGAAACTGGGGCAACTGCGCCCGGAATCCGCGTCCGCGCGGGCCAGCAGCAGCGCGAGTTCCTTATAAACACCCGCTT
This sequence comes from Pseudomonadota bacterium, assembly GCA_048497915.1. Taxonomy (GTDB): domain Bacteria; phylum Pseudomonadota; class Alphaproteobacteria; order Caulobacterales; family Caulobacteraceae; genus Asticcacaulis. Next base: position 15,047 of record JBEHYZ010000004.1, on the reverse strand, counting down.
ACCGGCTCCTTATGCCGGTCCTCAAGCTTCGGCACTGCGCTTTTGCAGCCTTGGGATTATCGTTTTTGTTCAAGGGTCAAATCCGACCCGCAGAAACCTGTCCCGAGGATCCGCCCATGCCCGACGACTTCAATTACCAGATGAAGACGGACAGTCCGGTTGACGGATTGATCGTACCGCCCGCCACTTCGACAACCCAGACGCCGGTGGCGGAACCCACGCCCGTGGCGGCTGCCAATCTGGCCCATATCGCCGATGTCGAACAGGTGTCGCACGATCTGAAGCGCCTGCTCAGCGGCTGTGAAAAAGCCAGGCTTAAGGCCGACGTCCGGGAACATATCGAACGTCTGAACACCTGGACCGATGCTTATCTCAGTGGCCTGGACGCAGCGCAGAAGATTTCTGGGTCCGCCGTTGGCACGCTGATCGAAGCGCAAAAGGAACTGTCGCTGGGCCTCGAAGAATATCTCCGCCTTGAGGACGAAGGCGGCAATCCGGCGACACCCGAACAGCAGCAGCACACCGACGAACTGGCCAAGGCGCTGCGCCGCGTGCACAGCCTGATTACCACGGTCGGCGCCACTTTCGACACCTCAACTAGCGCCTCTGACGGTGAGCCGGAAATGCCGCCGCAACCCGCCCCCGATGTCCAGCCTGTGCAGGAACCCGAGGTCAATCCGCCGCCTCCGCCGGAAAATGATCCGGCTGTTCAGCCGGACATTCCGCCGGTCGAACGGCCTGAAATTAAATCCCAAGCATAAGAAGGAAACCTCCCATGGCCACCGCCATCCCCTATGCACCGCCGCCGCGTCAGCGCCCGGTTCCGGTGCGAACCGAGTATGACAACGACTTCTACGGCGACGAACTGCCGCCGGAACTGTTCGACAATGATGAAGACCGCGAAGATGTCGCCATGTATTTCGATATGGCCCGCGGCATCGACGAATAAGCGGAGGCGGTCATGACGACCTATTCCGATTCAGGCCCCAGCTCGTTCGGCCGCGTCCTGATGGTCTTTGTGCTCCTGATCGTCGTCGTGGTCGCCGCAGCCTGGCTGACCAGCCGCAATGACGATCACCGCACGCTGGGCCAAAAAGTCGGCTCGGCGGTCGATAACACTATCGACGCCATCCCGGCCACGGTGAGCAAGGCCGCCGACGATCTCGACGACAACCAGAAGCTGGCCAAGGTCGGCGACAACCTGAAGGACGCCGGCCAGTCGGCTTCCAGTGCGCTTTCGAAGACGGGTTCAGCCGCGTCCTCAGCGCTGTCGCAGACTTCCGAAGACCTCAAGGCCGCGGCCGCCAGGCAAAAGGAACAGGATCGCGCCGCCGGCAAGGACACTAACAACTAACCAGAAAGGACACGCCTATGAAAGGCATATTCATGTGGCTGCTCGGGATCCCGATCCCGGTTATCATTCTCCTCTACATGTTCCATGTGGTCCATTGAGGAAACAGTCAGACATCCAGGCATACGGCCGGCCGTTTCAACCCCAGCGGTCGGCTGGCCTGCGAAATGGGAGCAAGGCGATACCGTCCTTTGCTCCCTTTTTTCTTTTGCGATAGCCGCCCAATTTCAGGGTTGGCCGCGCGGTTCAATTGCACCGGCCCGGCAGAGTTGCTATGATTTCGACCATGACTCCCGACGATTTGTCCTCCCCGTCACACGATGAGATTCGCGAGTATCTGCACCGCCAGATGCTGTCTTCGGTGTCGCATGACCTGAAGACGCCGCTGGCCACCATCATCGGATCGCTCGAAGTCATGACGATGCTCTACGACAAGCTGCCGGAGGAAAAGCGGCGGTCCCTGATCAGCTCGGCCCTGACCGAGGCTTTCCGGTTGGATTACTTCATCACCAATATTCTCGACATGGCGAAATTCGAGGCCGCCGCCGTCAAGCCGCGCTTCGAGACCAGCCGGCTGGGCCAGATGGTACAAGACAGCCTGACCCGGCTGGGGCCGCTCAAGACGCGCGGCAAGCTGGACATTCGCCAGGCCGGTGACCGGGACGAAATCCGAACCGACCCGATGCTGGGCGCCCGCGCCATTGGCTTGGTGCTGCACAACGCCTTCAAGCACGGCGTGCGCAAGTACGGCGCCAGCGAGCCGCATATCGAGGTCGATCATGGCGTCATCGAGGAGAACGGCCGGACCGAGGGGTTCGTACGCATCCGCGACCACGGCGACGGCATTCCGTTCGACAAGCAGGCCATGGTCTTCGACAAGTACACGCGCCTGCAGAAGACCGATCAGCAGAACGCCGGCACCGGCCTCGGCCTGACCATCTGCCAGCACATCATGCAGTTGCTCGACGGGCGCATCGACCTGACCACCCATCCGGAAGGCGGAGCAGTGTTTACCCTGTATTACAAGGACCACCGCAACTGATTTGCTTTCGGTCAGGCATTAAAAAGGCCGCTCTTTCGAGCGGCCTTTTTAATTATCTACGCGCCTTTATAGCGGTGGATTGGCGCTGCGTCCGGTAATCATGCGATAGACCAGGCTGGCGACAAACAGCACCACGAAAATAATCGCAATGAACTTGGCAATATCGGCAAAGGTGCCCGCCAGGCCGGTAAAGCCCAGGAACGCCGCCAAGACGGCCAGAATAAAGAAGGTGACGATCCAGTTCAGCATGACTTTCTCCTGTGAGAAGGGCGAGGATTTCTTTGGGCGCCCCGAAATGCTGAATTCAGGATAGGAAAACCGGTATAAATATACAAAGACGACACTCAGGCTATTGATAAGAATGAAATAAAAGCGCCCGCGCCGTGATTAACGGCGCGGGCGATGCCCTTATGTGAGTGGCTTCTTCCCTTTTTAGTCAACCAGATCCATGCGGTAGCCGATGCCGGATTCCGACACGATCGACTTGCCGAGGCCCTCACGCGTCTCCAGCTTGTCGCGGACTTGGCCGATATAGACGCGCAGGTACTGCGTGTCCTCGAGGTGCGCCGGACCCCAGACTTCCTTCAAAATCTGCTTGTGGGTCAGCATGCGGCCGCGATTGACCAGGAAGTAGCGCAGGAGGTCGTATTCCTTCGGCGTGAAGCCGACGCGCTCGCCGTCGATGAAGACTTCGTGGCGGACCAGGTCCATGCGGATCGGGCCGTGGTTAATCTCCGGCTCGCCGACTTCGCGGACCGCCGACTTGCGCAGATTGGCGTTGATGCGCGCCAGAAGCACTTCGGCGGAGAACGGCTTGGTGACATAGTCATCGGCGCCGATATTCAGCGCCGGCGCCGCTTCGGCGTCCTCGGCACGGGCCGTCAGGACGACGATCGGAACATTCGACCATTCGCGAATTTTAGTAATGACCTCCTTGCCGTCGATGTCCGGCAGGCCGAGGTCGAGGAGGATAAGGTCGGGACGAACGGACGCCGATAACCGCAACGCTTGCTTGCCACTGTCGCATTCGCAGACCTTGAAATCCGCGGCATCAAGAAAAATGCTCAGCATTTTGCGGATTTCTTCTTCGTCATCCACAATCAGAATGGTGTTTTTTTTCTCGAGCATATGTGACTCGTTACCCTTTGGCTGGAGTGAGAGGCTCGCATAAACGAACCCCGACAACACGCACAGAAGTAGGCAGCAAAAAATAAAAATTAAATATGGCTCTCGCCGCCTTTTGGCGGTCACAATTGCTATATTCCGCCACAAAAACAACCTGTTGGAACGGTAACCGGCTCAAGCCGGCGCGGCTTGTATTTCATACTTACGTGCCGTTGCGTCGATGAAATTGGCCAGGTTCACGTCCTTGTCCGTGAGGCCGCCGGCGTCGTGAGTCGACAACTTGATCGACACCTTGTTGTAGACGTTCGACCAGTCGGGGTGGTGGTCGGCCCGGTCGGCTTCGGCGGCGATTTCGGTCATGAAGGCAAAGGCCGCCTTGAAGTCCTTGAAGGTGAATTCGCGCGACAACGCTTTGCCGTCATTTTTCCAGTCCGGCAGGTCGCGGCCGAGCTGGGCGATATCCTGGGGAGTAAGCTTCGCCATCGGGATGCCTCCTTTGCGCGTAGTATACGCCCATCAGGCCGACGGATCACGGCACAATGAACCCGTGGCCGTCACCATGCCGTGAACGCAGCATAGGCCCACCAGGGAGGGGAGCCTATGCCGTCCGCGCGGACAACCATTTTTGGGATATGGGCCGCCGCACCGAAAGGTTAGTCCGGGGTGCTATCGGCGATCAGTTTCCGCATGGCGTCGAGGTAGCCGATATAGGCAGTCCGGCCTTGCGGGGTCAGCGTCACCGTCGTCTGCGGCTTGCGGCCGACAAAGGCCTTGCCGATGGTGACGTAGCCGGCTTCCTCAAGCTTGCGCAGCTGAACCGATAGGTTGCCGTCGGTGGCTTGCAGCTTGGCCTTCAGGAGGGGGAAGTCGGCCGAGCCCGCCGTCGACAGGTAGGCCATGACCCCCAGCCGCAACCGGCCGTGAATAACGTCGTCGATGGCGTCGATATTGAAGTCTTCGGGCATAGCGCCTTACGCCTTTTCCCGCATCAGGATCAGACCAGGCACGGAGGCAAACAGGATCAGGCAGGCCGCATAGGCCAGCAGTTGCTCCGGCCGATGCACCATTGCGGACAGTCCCGGCGCACTCAGGAAGCAACCGAAAGCGACCAGTTTCAGCCAGCCGCGGCCAGACATCATCGCGCTCACCCACCATCCCATGCCGTAGATAATCAGGATGACCGGCGCGAACAGGAAGGAGATGGTGTTGAAGTCGCTCACCTGCTGGGCGATCACAACCATGCTCACAAGAAAGAAGACACACGCCAGGCCGACACCCGTCCAGGCCGATATGGCGGCGCGATTGGCGGTGTTGTTTACATAGCCCCGGCGGGTCAGCCCAAGGAACAGTGAAACAAAAAAGAAAAGGACGCTGGCGCCGCCCCAGATGAAAGTGCTGGTCCAACCACCGCTCGGCAGGTAGCGCTCGGCCGACGCATATTGGGCGACCGAGGCAACGCCATAGATCAGGCCCGCCCAGAACAGCGAGGCGCCGTTTGGCAGCGGCCCGCGCTCACCCGACTGAGCCAGGGATTTCATATAGTCGATATCGTCTTGCATCGAGTTGGACATGGTTGTGAGCCCCTTGGAATTGTCGATGGTCAACAGATACAAAAAGAACTTTATTTTGTAAAGTACTTTTTGGAAAATTTCCTGACAGCAGGAAAAATGGGGCCGTTAACGGCTTCGGCGCGATTTCGCCGCAATCCGGTGTATTGCTTTGGCGAAATCCTTCCTGCCGATAGCTTTACGGCTTGCGCGCCGTTTCATGAGGCTCATCTAATGCCCAGCCGATTCCGGTTCCTCTCCGCTCTCGTCGCCGGTTTGCTGGCGGCCGCGCCCTTTTCCGTCCAGGCCCAAATGACCACCATCGCCAAGCCCGCCGCCTCCAATCCGAATACCGCCAAGCCGGGAGACGCCGATCCGCGCGCCTTTCTCGACGCCATCGACGGCAAGGAGGCGCTGGACTGGGTGCGGGCGCGCAATGACGCCTCGCTGGCCAAGCTGTCGAAGGACCCGCGGTTCGCGCAGAACCAGGCGGACATGCTGAAGATCCTGCAGGCCAACGACCGCATCCCCAGTCCCTCCTTCGCCAAGCACGGCAATATCGACAATTTCTGGCAGGACGCCGAGCATCCGCAAGGCCTGTGGCGGCGAGCAAGTTGGGAGTCGTACCAGACCGCCACGCCGAAGTGGGACATCCTGCTCGATATCGACGCCTTGTCGAAGGCCGACGGCAAGATGTGGGTCTATCACGGCAGCGACTGCCTGCCGCCGGACGAGCGCTACTGTCTGGTCAGCCTGGCGGATGGCGGCACCGACGCCGAAGTGATCCGCGAGTTCGACACCGAAACCAAAACCTTCGTGAAGGGCGGCTTCGACCTGCCGGCTGGCAAGCAGTCGGCGACCTGGGTGGACAAGGACACGCTCTATGTGTCGCGGGAATGGCTGCCCGGCGAAGTGACCTCTTCGGGATACCCTTACGTGACCAAGCGGCTGAAGCGCGGCCAGACGCTGGACCAGGCCGTCGAGGTCTTCCGCGGCAAGCCCGACGACGTATCTGCCGATCGCGGCGTGTTGCGCGACATCGACGGCAAGTACGTCATGGATGTGGCGACGCGCAGCCCGAGCTTCTTCGAGACCCTGACCACCTTCTTTACCAACAACGGGCCGATCACCCTGCCCCTGCCGCTGACCTCGGAGTTCCAGGCCTATCACAAGGCGCAGGCGGTCTATCTGCTCAAGGAAGACTGGACCAGCGCCAAGGGGACGGTGTTTAAAAGCGGCGCTTTGGTGGCGTTCGATCTCAAGGCGGCGCTGGCCGATCCGAAGGCGCTGGAGCCCGCCGTCATCTTCCAGCCGTCGGAACACCAGTCGGTCGAGGGCGTGACCCAGACCAGGCACCGGCTGGTCCTTTCCGTACTGTCGAACGTCGCCGGGGAGATCCTGAGCTACGAATTCGACGGCAAGACGTGGAAGCCGGCAACGATCGACCTGCCGACCAATTCGACCCTGAGCCTAGTGTCGGCCGATGACGACAGCGACCACCTGTTCGTTGCGTCCTCGGGCTTCCTGGCGCCGTCGACGCTCTATCGTGCTGACACCGCTTCCGGAAAGGTGGAAAAGATCAAATCGGCGCCGGAACGGTTCGACGCCGCCGGCCTGCAGGTCCAGCAGTTCTGGGTGACGTCGAAGGACGGCACCAAGGTGCCCTACTTCCTGGTGGCGCGGAAAGATGTGAAGCTGGACAGCAATACGCCGACCATCATCTACGCCTATGGCGGTTTCGAAGTGTCGATGCTGCCCGGCTATTCGGCGGCGATCGGCAAGCTGTGGCTGGAAAAGGGCGGCGCCTACGTGCTGGCCAATATCCGCGGCGGCGGCGAGTTCGGGCCGAAATGGCATGAAGCCGGTCTCAAGACCAACCGCCAGCGCATCTATGACGACTTCCAGGCGGTGGCGCAGGATGTCATCGACCGCAAGCTGACCTCGCCGCGCCGGCTGGGCATCATGGGCGGGTCGAACGGCGGACTTTTGATGGGCGTGCAGCTGACGCAGCGGCCGGACCTGTGGAACGCCGTGGTGGTGCAGGTGCCGCTGCTCGACATGGTCAACTTCACGCGCATGTCGGCCGGGGCTTCGTGGCAGGGCGAATACGGCAATCCCGCCGATCCGGTCGAAGGCGCGTTCCTGCGCTCAATCTCGCCGTATCACAACGTCAAGGCGGGCACGGCCTATCCGGAGCCTCTGTTCGAGACCTCGACCAAGGACGACCGGGTCGGCCCGGTGCACGCCCGCAAGATGGCGGCGCTGTTCGAGGCGATGGGCCTGCCGTACTATTACTATGAGAACATCGAAGGCGGACACTCAGCGGCGGCCAACCTGGCGGAAACCGCCCGGCGCTATGCGATCGAATATACCTACCTGGCGCAGAAGCTGATGGATTAAATTTCTCCTCCCCTGCGAAGCGGGGGAGGAGGGACTGCCTAGACCGCTCTATTCGCTGTAACCCTGACTGCCACCCACCAGAACACCAACGCGGAAAGCACGCCTTCGCCGAGATAGAAGGCGTAACCTGTCTTGTCCATGCGCCAGCCTATGGCATAGATGACAAGTTCAACGGCCGCCCCGCCGACAAGGCCGGTCGTCAGAATAGACGCAAAACTGATCCATTTGGCACGTGCCAGGAGCCAAAAAATCGGACCCCCGATCAGCAAAATGGCAACCGCCGAAAAGAACAGGTAGAACGGCAGCAACATCAGTGACAGAAGGGCAGCTTGCAGCCGGTCCAAGCCAGATAAAATGCCCCATCCGACCATCAGCACTGGCGGCGTAAATATTGCCGCAATAAAGCCTGCCACCAAACGCGACGGGGAAAGGCAGTTATTTTTGCCGACCGCCTCCGACATCGAATTCTCTACGCCGCGCGGTCGTCTTCGCGGACCAGCGAGTTGAACAGGCTGGCTTCGAAGTCGATCAGGATGTCAGCATATTCGATACTTTCCAGCGGCCGCGAATTGTTGGCCAGCACCCGCGCCATGCGGAATTTCCAGAACGATACGATGTGGTTCAGCACGCCGAGCTTCTCGCCCAGTTCGAAGAACAGGTTCGAGCCGCGTAGCAGAAACGAGCGGAACGGGTCCGGGTCGCGCTCAACCGCCATGGCGCGGTAGACATCGTCATAGGCTTCCAGCATCAGGCCGGTTTCCTTGATCGTCTTGACCAGCGCCTTGGCGATGCGCGGCCGGGCGCGGCGCAGGTAGTTGCGCACCATGTCCTCATGCGTCGGCACCGGCTTGTAGTTCGACAGGCCGTGCAGCACGTCGCGGATATTGTCCTGCAACTCGACATAGGCCCACTTGTAATAAAGGAAGCCGCGCCAGCACATGATGCCATTGGAGAACTGGTCGTCGGTCATGCCGAGCGTTTCCTTCAGCGGCCACAGTTCCTGATCGAGCTGATCGGACAATATCTTGCTGGAGAACTTGGCGCCGCCCTGCATGACTTCGCCGCCCAAAGCCGCGGCGACGAGGTTCTCGACCTCCTGGGCGGTGAAGGCGGCCATGCTTTTCAGGTCGCTCGGTGAAATCTGGAAATACATGCGCGCCGGCCGGACGCCGATCTTCATCAGGTGCTCGCGCACCAAGAACGGATCGAGCGACGGCAGGCGATCGAGCGTGCGCAGGATGTCGATATCCTTGCTGCGGCTCAGGTCCTCGATGCCGAAGAAGGTCTTGACCAGTTGTTCGAAGTGCTGCTGGCGGACGAAGACGGCGCGGCCGCCCAGGGACAGATCATAAGGGTCGAACGGCAGGATGATCTTGGTCACCGTCTGGCGGTGATTGGGGAACAGGTGGCGTTCGTCGACGCGCAGATTGTGCTTGAGGATGATGGCCCGGTTGAGCGCGGAATTCTCGAACACCGGCGCCGCCTTGTATTCGTCGTCGTCGCGGAAAATGGTGTAGAGCCGCGACAGGTTGAGCACCCGGCTCGAAGCGCTGGTGTAGTTCAGATTGGCCAGGTTGCGCAGTTCGCGCGAGGTGGTGAAGTGGCTGTCGGCCAGCTTGGCCATAATGGGGGCTTCAACAAACACAAGACAACTCCATTATGTGGCTCAAGCGCCTCCTGGCGCCCGTCACTTACGCACGTCACTCACAGGCCCGGAGGCCCGACTAGATCTTTTCGTCACTTCCACCGGACACCACCGCCAGCGAATCCTCGAAATCGGCCAGGATGTCGCTGTATTCGGCGGGCGTCAGGCGCTTGTCATCCATGGTCTTGGCCATTCGGTAGCTCCAGAACGAACCGATATGGCTGAGGATGCCGATATTCTCGCCCAGTTCAAAGAACAGCTCCGGCCCGTCGAGCAGGAAGCGGCGGAACGGCCCGGGGTTTTCGCCCGCCACCAGAGCATGATACGCCTGGTCGTAGACATTCAGCGTCCGGCCGACGCCCGCGATGGCTGTGACAATGCGGCGCGCCAGACGCGGGCGCACTTCGCGCAGATATTCCTTCAGCGCTTCGTCGGCGGCGCCGATCGGCTGATAGGTCGCCAGGCCTTCAAGCACCCGGCGCATCTCTTCCTGAAGCTCCAGATGGCGCCACTTGAAATAGAGGAAGCCGCGCCAGGAGAAGATACCGTCGGAGAATTCGGCTTCGGACATGGCCAGCACAAGGCGCAGCGGCGCCAATTCCTTATCCAGCTCGTCAGCCAGGATCTTGCCGGCCAGCTTCAGACCGGCATCGCCCGTAAAGCCTTCGCCGAAGGCGGTGCAAACCAGGCGTTCGATTTCGGCATTGGCGAAGCCAACCATGCGCTGAACGTCGAACGGCGAGATACGCAGGTAGCAGGCGCCTGGCTTGTAATTGTTGCGGCTCAGGTGCTCGCGGACCAGGAACGGGTCCAGCGACGGCAACTGATCGAGCAGGCGCAACAGCACGACATCCGGATTGGAATGGATGTCGTCGACATTGAAGAACGCGCGGCAGAAGGCATCGAAGCCAACCTGGTTGACGAAGATCGACCGACCGCCCAAGCGCAGGTCGTTGACGTCGAACGGCAGGATGATCTTGGTCGCCGTGCGTTTCGACCGGCCGAACAGGTCGCGCTCGTTGGCACGCAGGGTGTGCTTGACCAGGATAGCCTTGTTGAGCGCCGAATCCCGGAAGAAACGCTTGAGCTGATATTCCTTGTCGCGCGACGAAGTGATGCTGATGGCCGCCAGGTTGAGCACGCGGCTGGTCGAGGCCGTCTCGCCGAGATTGGCGAGATTGCGCACGTCACGGCTGCTGGCCATGTTGCCGATGCTTTTGCCGTCCGAAGGCAGGATTGCGTTCATCAGCCCGCCGCCTTCCTGGGACGGCGCTTGGCGACGGCCTTGTGGAGATGTTTGACGACATTGGCGGCTTCCGCCTCGCCGCCGACCGGCATCTGGTTAAGCTTGATCAAGGCGTCGAGGTGAACGTCGAGCACATCCGGATCGGCTTCTCCGGCGCAAGTGTTGACGTAGTCGTTCAGCGAACGGGTCGCCTGTTCGATCAGGCGGAGGCGGAAGTCGTGGGCGGTACGTTCGGCCACCAGCAGGCGCGACACCAGATGATTGAGCGTGCGGCGATCGAGACCGCCACGCACCTTCATGAACTCGCGCAGGGCGTTCAGTTCCGTGTTCAGGTTTTCCTGAAGCATGTCCTGGCGCTGCTCGGCGACGACGGCGGCGATGTCCGACTCGCGGCGCAGCAGCCCCGGATAGTTCTCGGCCTTGCGGCGGCGGCGGTCGGGACCGGTGAACTCACGCGACACGACGAAATCCCGCTTGCGGGCCAGGGCCGACGAGATCGCCTTGAGCAGCGAAGCGGTCGAAAACGGCTTGATGACGAATTCGTTGATGCCGGCGTTGCGCGCCGTGGTGACGTCGCGGGCGCGCTGACGGGCGGTCAGCATGACGATGGGCAGCTCAGGATTGGCGAAGCGCGGATCGGGCTTGTTGACGGCGGCGCGGATCTCGCGGACCAGTTCCAGCCCCGACATGCCGGGCAGGCCCCAGTCGAGCAGGATCAGGTCCGGGTTGTGGCCCTGCATCTGCTCAATCGCTTCTTCGGCGTCACGGGCGAAGCTCAGATTATCAAACCCGGCGGCGCGCAGCAGTTCCAGCACCAGGCGCCGTGAGGCGTCATTGTCCTCGACCACCAGAAGGCTGATACGGGCCAGGTCGACCTTGTTCAGCAGGCGCTGGGTTTGGGTATGCAGCGTGTTCATCCGCGCTCAGACTTCTGTCCAATAAACAAATACCAGCCCAGACTAGCGCAAACCTCTTAATCTACGGTTGATTAAGTTACTGTATTTCATAGTTAATTTACTATGAATGCAGCTTGCCGCGCCTAAACGGCTCTTTAACCGGCAAGTCCTAGACTGCGCGCATGCAACGCCGCGCCCTCCTCATCGCCTGTCTGGCCGTCTTCGCCGCTTCCGCGGCCGTCCCGCTTTCAGCCACAGCAGGCGGCCACGGCGAGCCGAAGAAGAAGGGCGGCGGCGAAGGCTTCACGCAATTTCCGATGCTGACCGTCTTCACCTCGGGCAGCGGCCACCGCCATGGCACATTGAGTGTCGACATGGGCCTCTATGCGACCGATCCGAAGATGGTCGACCGCATCAAGCTGTACATGCCGCGCCTGAAGGACGCCTATATCAGCCGCCTCCAGGGCTATGCCTCCAATCTGACGTCGAGCTCTCTGGCTGACGCCGACTATCTGTCGACGCAGTTGCAGACGGTAACCAACCAGGTGCTGGGCGTTGCCGGCGCCAAGGTGCTGATCGGCTCCGTCCTGCTGAACTGATCGCTTTCAAACATCTGTAAGCATTCAGAAAAGCGTCTTTTTTGCGCACAATTTTTGCATTGCACACCAACGGGAAACGCGCCATAATTCGTTAATGAAATGGTGGCCGGGGCGGCTGCGGAGGGTCAGGCATGGGCGAAGCATCATCTCCATTCGGCAAGGGTCCTTTCAGTGAGGACAATCCCTTCAATCCTTTGCGCATGATGGGCGCGCAGCAGCAGCTAGCGGCGCGCAGCCTCGTCAACCTCATCGAGATGATCAGCACGACCTCGCACCGCTATGCCCAGGAAACGACGGCGTTTACACGCGACGCGATGGAGCTGATGCGTCAAGCGTCGGCCACCCGCGATCCGGGTGCCCTGGCCGAACTGCAACAAAAATGGGCGCAGACCTGCGTGAAATACACCCAGGACCAGACCCGGGCCACCATGGCCTTCGTCGAACAGTGCGGCAAGCAGGCGCTCAGCACGGCGTCAGACGGCGCGCAAACACCGGCCGAACCACAAGTCAGCACGCCGGCGCCTAAACCGCGTGCCCGGGCGAAAACCAAGGACTGATTTTTTATTTCCGGGCGCCTAATCCCGGAGTTAAAGAGTAACACTCCGGTCGCATTTCTGACGCGGAAGCGCGCTAACGCGTGTCCCCTATTTCCTCCTCCCGAAGGACTATTCCCATGGCACAATTGACAGGTAAAACCGCACTGGTCACCGGCTCGACCAGCGGCATCGGCATGGCTATCGCCAAGGCCCTGGCGGCGCAGGGCGCCAATGTCGTCATCAACGGTTTCGGCGACGCGGCCGCGATCGAAACCGAGCGCGCCGGCATGGCCAAGGACTATGGCGTCGAGGTGCTGTTCGACGGCGCCGACCTGACCAAGGCCGATCAGATCGCCGCCATGATGGATAACGCCAAGGCCAAGCTCGGCGGCGTCGATATCCTGGTCAACAATGCCGGCATTCAGCATGTCGCACCGATCGAGGAATTCCCGCCGGAAAAGTGGGACGCCATCATCGGCCTCAACCTGACCGCCTCGTTCCATACGACGCGCCTCGCCTTTCCGGGCATGAAGGCCAAGAAGTGGGGCCGGATCGTCAATATCGCCTCCGCCCATGCCCTGGTCGCCTCACCGTTCAAGTCGGCCTATGTGTCGGCCAAGCACGGCCTACTCGGCTTTACCCGTACCATCGCGCTGGAAGGCGCCGAGTTCGGCATCACCACCAACGCCATCTGCCCGGGCTATGTGCACACGCCGCTGGTCGACAAGCAGATCCCCGACACCATGAAGGCGCGCAACATGACGCGCGAACAGGTGATCAAGGACGTCATCCTGGCGGCTCAGCCGACCAAGGAATTCGTCACGGTCGAGGATATCTCGGCCCTTGTGCTGTTCCTGGTGTCGGACGCCGGCAAGTCGATCAACGGCGCCCCCCTGTCGATCGACGGCGGCTGGACGGCAGCGTAAAACGCTCGACGGCGATCCGCGCCCACGCTATAATTCGCCTTACGGTCCGGGGGTGGACCGTAAGGGGGACCTTTTGAAAACGATTGACAAGGCTGCGCTGGTAACCGTTCTGGCGGTATCGGCGGGCTTGGTGAGCGGCTGCAGCCGCTCATACGATTCCATGCGCGTGTGCAGTGATGCCTACGGCCAGCGCCTGCCGGACCGCAGTTGCGGCAGTTCCAGCCGCTCAGGCGGGGGCAGCCGCTGGCTTTACTATAATGGCGGCACGGTACCCGCTGTAGGCGGCTCGACGACCGAAGGCTCGACTTCGCCCCGAATGGGCGTCAATTATGGTCTGGCGCCCAACAGCGGCGTCAGCCGGGGCGGCTTTGGCGGCATCGGTGAAGGCTTCGGTGGCGGACACGGTTTCGGAGAATAGATGCAGCGCCTGTCCGTAAAACCTCGGCCCGCCTGGCAGGCCGAGGTCGAAGCCTGTGGCCTGATCTGGCATTCAGGCGACCAGCAGCCATACTGGAACGAAAGCGCCTGCTATCGGTTCAGCCCTAAAGAGATAGCCGACATCGAGGCCGCTACGGCGGAGTTATATCGGCTGTTTTTGGCCGCTGGCGATCATGTGGTTGAGCATGGTCTGTTTGGCCGCTTTGACATTCCGGAATGGTGCTGGCCGCTGGTCACCGAGGCCTGGCACGACAGTCCGCCAGCGCTGAACTACGGCCGTTTCGATCTTGGCTTTGACGGCAAAGATCCGCCGAAGCTGTTCGAGTTCAACTGCGACACGCCGACCTCACTGCTCGAAGCGGCCGTCGTTCAGTGGCAGTGGAAGACGGCGGTCTTTCCGCGCGCCGATCAGTTCAATTCGCTGCACGAAAAGCTGGTCGCCAAATGGGCGGACCTCCGCCAGACGCTCGATACCGACCTGATGCACTTTGCTTACATTGAGGACATGGCGGGTGAGGACGCGGTGACGGTCGCCTATCTGGTCGACACGGCGCGCCAGGCGGGCTGGATGACGGAAAGCCTCGGTCTCAGCGAGATCGGCTGGGCGGACAATGCCGCGGGTGGTGGGTTCTATGACCTGCAGGACCGCGAGATCCGTGCCCTCTATAAACTCTATCCGTGGGAATGGCTGGTGCGCGAATCGTTTGGTCGGCACCTGAGCGGCAATTATGGCCGCACCCTTTGGCTGGAACCGATCTGGAAGATGATCTGGAGCAACAAGGCGATCCTGCCGGTCCTGTGGGAGCTATTCCCGGACCATCCGAACCTGCTGTGGGCAGGCCACGACGTCCCGGCTTTCGATCACGTCCGCAAGCCGGTGCTGGCGCGCGAAGGCAGCAATGTGCAGATCGTATGCGATGGACAGGTTATCGCTGAAACCGACGGCGATTACGGAGGCGCCTCAGTCTTCCAGGCGCTTTGTGATCTCCCGGATTTTGACGGCGACCGGCCGGTCATCGGCAGCTGGATCATCGATGGCGAGCCCGCTGGCATGGGCATTCGCGAAGACGGTCCGATTACCTCTAATACCGCCCGCTTCGTGCCGCACATCATCGACTGACGGATCGAACGCAAAGCGGTCCTTATGCGATTTTTATAAATTCGGCAGGGTAACCGCAACGCTTCGCAACTTTGGTTCGGGCCATAGTTTCACGTCTTCGTGAAAGGGACCTCCAATGTTCAAACCTCGCTATTCCCACCTGCTGGTGGCTGCCGCCGCCGCCGCGTCCTTGAGTG
>JBEHYZ010000003.1:0-163934 GCA_048497915.1 Pseudomonadota bacterium | reverse complement strand
TCCAAATTACTTTCCAGAAGTTTTTTATGTGACGGGGTTTGGGGCCTGCGGCCCCAAGACTTTACCTATATCCAATAAAAAGCCCCGCCCCGAAGAGGGGCGAGGGCTCTTTTATTGGATTTAAGATAAGGTTTTGTGGGGTCACGGACCCCACACCCCATTCGCTTTACGCTCGCAACGCCGCAGGTTCCGCTTCCGGCACCGGCGCATTCTTCTGCAGTGTGCTCAGCAGCAGTTCCGCATCGATCGGCTTGGTCAGGAAGTCATACACTCCAACCTCAGCCCACGCCTTCTTGTGATAGTCCATGGCATTGGCCGTCAACGCCACAATCGGCGTCAGCTGGTTCGGACCACGCTCGGCGCGGATGCGCCGCGTCGCCATGATGCCGTCAATCCCAGGCATCTGCATGTCCATCAGCACGATGTCGAACTTGCGCGTGCGGCACAGCTCGATAGCCGTCTCGCCATTGTCTGCCATCGTCCACGCCCAGCCCATAGGCTCCAGGAACAGCGACACGATGCGCCGGTTGACCTCATGATCGTCAACGATCAGCACGTGCATGGATGCTTCGTCCGACGTCTCAGCCATGATTTCCTCCTGATGTTCCGGCTCCGGAGTCCGGCTGGCCGCCTCATAAGGCAGGCTGAGATAGAAACACGAACCGCGCCCGACCTGCGACCGCACGGTGATATCGCCGCTCATCAGTCGCGCCAGCTTGCGCGAGATGGCCAGGCCCAAACCCGTGCCGCCAAAGCGCCGCGTCGTCGCCGCCTCGCCCTGTTCGAAACTGGAAAAGATGCGCTCGACATCCTCAGCCGCAATGCCGACGCCTTCGTCCTCGACGGCAAAGACAATCTCATTCTCGACCTTGCGCACGCGCAACCATACCGTCCCATTGGGTGTGAACTTGACGGCATTCGACACCAGATTGAACAGTATCTGCCGCAACCGCAGCGGATCGGAAATGATATGGCTATCAAGATCCCGCGCCACGACGGTCTTGATCTCCAGCCCTTTCTCACGCGCCTGCGGCAGGAACAGCGCTTCCAGATTATGCAACATATCGTTCAGGTCGATCGCCGACCGCTCGAACGTCATCTTGCCGGCCTCGATCTTCGACAGGTCGAGCACGTCGTTCAACAGGCCCAGCAGCACTTCGGACGCATCGCCAAGCATGCTCAGATGCGCCTTCTGGCTGTCATTGAGCGGCGTCTTGCGCATCAGTTGCACGGCCGAGACCACGGCGTTCATCGGCGTGCGAATCTCGTGGGTGATGACGGCCAGGAAATTGGACTTGGCGGCATTGGCATGCTCGGCGGCCAGCTGGGCGTCATGCGCCGTCTCCCCGGCGCGTTGCAGGCGGACCATGCTGCTGTTGAGGGCGCGCACGGCGCTCATCAGATAGACCAGATAGGTGACGATGCTGACGATCACGACCGCCATCGGCAGGAACTCCGCACCCGAACTCAGGCACAGGGTCACGATCGGCAGACCGAGCAGATAGGCGGCGTGCGGAAGCAGCGAGGCATAAAGATACTGCTTACGGTAATGCATGGTCAGCACGGCATTGATCAGCGAACAGCAGATCGAAATGGCGGCGAACATCTTGCCGGCAGTGCCGCCGAAGAACCAGTTGTAGGCGGTGATCGACGAGAAGATCAGCACATTGGCGACGATGCTGGTCAGCAAATGCCATTCCTGCACCTTGGGGTTTTCTTTCAACCGGTTGAGGAACAGGGCGTAATCGACGGCCTGCGCCGCGCAGTAAACACCAAGCCAAAGGGCGGGCCAGTACGCCGGATGCAGCAGATAGGCCAGGGCAGCCGCCAGACCAGCCAGAGCCAGGCGCGTCATCACGCCCTTGACGCGGGTGCGGGCAATCGCCTTGTCACTGGTATCCGTCATGACGTCCCCTACAGCCAAAACGCACGAGATCCTTCTGAAAACGCGGTTATGCCAATCTAGGGACAAAGAGTTAAGATTTTAGACGCACTTCCCGCTTCGGTTGCCGAAAACAACGCAAAACCTTTATGGTTACTACCTATTTAACCACATTTTCAACTGAAGCGCGAGTCAACTCGTGGTAGCCGGGCTTGGCCTCGGCGTAGATTTTGTGTGCCATTTCCGGCCCCCAGCCCGGCTGTGCCATCAGGCTGCGGTACAGCGGCGTGCAAAACTTCATCCGCCCTTGCGCCAGCAGGAAGTCGTGCAAGGCCGGCATGGCGGGCTGATAATGATGCTTGATGGCCAGTTGCAGCCAGGCAAACAGGATTTCCGCGTTGTGCGTGCGCGTGAACTGGAAAGCATTGTCCAGAGCCGTCATCTGCTCGATGGTCAGGTTGTCCGGCATCTGGCTCAGGAAATACTGCCAGTGCTGCGTGGAATAGCCATGTACGTCGAGCGTCTTCGGGTCCTGCCCCCCCACGAAGGCGCGCGCCGTGTCGGCCACTGTGTCGAACATCGGCGAAGTCGGCACCGCCAGATTGTCTGGCAAGCCCTTGTCGTACAGCCAGGCGTGCACCTTGAGCGACTTTTCCAGATCGTCATCATTGTGCAGCAGGTGGGTGCGCAGATCCGCGAGGAAAGCGTCGGTCGTCATGCTCTTGAAGGCGTAGCGCTGGAAATAGCCCTTCAGATAGGCGTCAAACTTCTTGCGGCCGAACTTGGCTTCGAGCATGCGCAGGAAGGCGGCGCCTTTTTCATACGGCACCTGATTGTAATATTCGTCCGGATCGACGCCTTTGAGGTCAGGATGCAAGCGGGTCCATTCGCTGTGGCCGTCGCCGTCGAGCTGTTTGACCGTATCCAGCAGGTCCTGATAGCCCAGAACCGTGAGCATGTCGGCGCGTTCCTTGCCATAGACCGACTCCATGATCCGGTTCTCGAAATAGACCGTGAAACCTTCGTTGAGCCAGAAGTCTTCCCAGGTCGCATTGGTCACCAGATTACCAGACCAGGAATGGGCCAGCTCGTGGGCAACCAGCGACACCAGCGACCGGTCGCCGGCCAGCACAGTCGGCGTCGCGAAGGTCAGGGTCGGATTCTCCATACCGCCATACGGGAACGACGGCGGCAGCACCAGCACGTCGTAGCGGCCCCACGGATAGGGTCCATAGAGCTTTTCGGCGGCGTCGAGCATCTGCTGAATGTCGGCGAATTCAAACGCCGCCTTGTCCAGCATCGCTTTTTCGGCATAGACGCCGGTACGGCTGCCTTCGGCCTTGAAACCGATATCGCCGATGGCGATGGCGATCAGATAGGGCGCGATCGGATGCGTCATTTTAAAGCGGAAGGCGCGCTGGCTCGAATGCCCGGGCACCGCCTCGCCCTTTGGCGTCAGACGCTCTGCGCTCATCACCGCCACCAGGTTCGACGGCACGACGATGCGCGCAGTATAGGTCTGGCGGATCGACGGGCTGTCCTGGGTCGGAATCCAGGTGCGCGTGTTGATTTCCTCACCCTGGCTGAACAGGAAAGGCTTCTGCTTGCCCGCGGTTTGGGAAGGCGCCAGCCATTGCAGCGCCTTGCCGTCACTGCGGGTCTTGTAATGCACCACGACGCGCTGGGCGCCTTGAGGAAGCTCGATGGTCAGCGGCTGGCCCATCATGTCGTCGCCGCGCCCGAGCGTATATTTCAAGGGCGCGCCCGATGCGTCGGTCACCGCCTCGATATCCAGGTCCTTGGTGTCGAGAATGACCTGCTTGGCATTGGCTTCGGTCTGCAACAGCAGGCTGGCCGTGCCCTTAAGCGTCTTGGTCTGGAAATCGGCGGTCAGGTCGAGGTCGACATTGACGACGCGCGCCTCCTGCGGGCGGGCATAGGAGTGGTCGTCGACCGTGCGCGCCACAATCGCCTGGGGCTCGCCATCAGCCGACTCCTTGCGCATGCAGCCCTGCAGTCCAACCGTCAGGCCCGCCGCCACGCCGCCCAGCGCGACCACGGCCAGACACGCTGCCGCCAGCCGCCGTATCGTCCTGCCTGCGCGAAGCTCAAATTTCATGGCGGCGTTACCCCCGAATTCAGCCGGGCCCCAGGGATTCAACGCGGAGTCGGCAGCAAACTGTTCACAACTATGTAACTGAAAAACAAAGCTTCACACAACTGTGAAATTGCCGCAGACGGAAAAGAAGAAGGGGCAGCCAATGCCGGCCGCCCCTTCTGTTTGCTAAGCCTATGAGCGGCTGCGGCGCTTGAACTGGGCGCCTTCCGACTTCGGACGCGGCGGCTCGGAGTAATGCGCGCGATCGCCGCCGGTGCGGTTGCCCTTGAAGCCGGGCTTGCCGCCGGACTTCGGACCACGAGCGTCATGTCCCCGACCTTCCGATGAACGACCTTCGCCGGAGCGGGCTTCACCGCGCGGGCCGCCCTTGCCGGCAAAGCTCTTGCCCGGAGCGTCCTTGTTCCAGGCTTTCTTGAAGGGCTTCTTGGCAGGACGATCAGCCGAAGCCGTCGCCGCCGGACGCTCGGCGGCCATCGGGTCATAACGGATCGGCTTGGTGTCGGCGAACGACGGACGGTCGCCATTCGACGCTTTGCCACGCGCGCCGGAACCCGAACGGTTGCGGCTGCGCTTATGCACGTTTTCCGCTTCCGGATCGAAATGGCGGGCTTCGCCATCGCGACCAGCACCACGACCACCACGTTGACCACGGCCCGGCTTCGGATCACCCTTCTTGCGGTGTTCCGGCAGACGCTCCGGCGTGGTCGGCTTTTCAGCGACGCCTGACGCCAGCATGGCTTCGTCAAGCAGCTTCAGGGCCTGGTCCTTGCGGCGGTCGAAGGTTGGAATGCGCTGGCGCGTCGTGCGCTCGATATCCTTGAGCAGCTTGCGTTCGTCATCGGCGCACAGGGTCACCGACTCACCGGCGCGGCCGGCGCGCGCCGTCCGGCCGATGCGGTGGACATAGGCTTCCGGCACGTTGGGCAGCTCGTAATTGATGACGTGCGAGACATTGTCGACGTCGATGCCGCGCGCGGCGATATCGGTGGCCACCAGCGCACGCAGCTTACCGGCCTTGAAGGCCTGAAGCGCACGCTCGCGCTGGCCTTGCGACTTGTCGCCGTGGATGGCGGCGGATTCAATACCGCCGGCCTGCAGATAGGCGGCGACGCGGTCAGCCGAGCGCTTGGTGCGGGTGAACACCAACGTGCGATCAAGCTTTTCGTCGGCATACATTTCACTGAGCAGGGCACGCTTACGCACCGCTTCGATGAAGATGATGCTTTGCGTGACGCGCTCTGCGGTCGTCGCTTCCGGTGTCACTTCAACACGCTTCGGCTCGGTCAGCAGTTCGGACGCCAGCGCGCCGATTTCCTTCGGCATGGTCGCCGAGAAGAACAGGTTCTGACGCTTCGGCGCCAGGCGCGAGGCGATCTGGCGGATCGGCTTGACGAAGCCGAGGTCGAGCATCTGGTCGGCTTCATCGAGGATGAAATATTCGACCTGGCGCAGGTCGACCGTCTTCTGTTCGATATGGTCGATCAGGCGGCCCGGCGTGGCAACCAGGATGTCGAGGCCGCTGGCCAGCGCCTTGTACTGCGGGCCATACTTGACGCCACCGTAGATGGTGGCGATTTGCAGGCCCATGCCCTTGGAATAGGTCTTGAAGCTGTCGGCGATCTGCGAGGCCAGTTCGCGCGTCGGCGACAGGACCAGCACGCGCGCCGTCTTCGGCGCCGGCATCTTACGATCGGAAAGGATGTGCTGAAGGATCGGCAAGGCAAACGCTGCTGTCTTGCCGGTACCGGTCTGGGCGATGCCCAGCAGGTCATGACGTTGCAGCAGGTGGGGAATGGCCTGGGCCTGGATCGGTGTCGGGTTGGTATAGCCTTCGCGCTCCAGCGTTAGGAGCAGGGTCGGGCTCAGGCCCAAATCGGCGAAGGTCTTGTTGGTTGTTTTAGTCACGTATCGTGCTTTCAAAACAGACGGGCAGCGCAAAAACACGCTCGCCCGCGCCTGTGGGGTCACAGGCCGGGTGGGAACGAAGCAAGCGCGTGTACGGACTTCGAATGGGAGGCAGGCCGCTGGTAAGAGGGGCGACCTTGGAAAAGCTGGCGATATGTACCCTGAAATCCAGAGCATACCTCACGCGGCCAGCAGGGGGCTTGAACATGCCCGGAAACGTCCGGACAGGCGGCCCAAAAATTATTTCGCATAAGCGAAGACGACCTAATGCCTGCGATCAGCAAAAAAGTCAAGCCCGGTAACGGCTTAACGCTCAGCCTGCGGATTGACGTCGGTTGCGGCTAAAAACCCTTTTTAAACCAAAGTGGCGTAGCATGCTTCCGGGGCGATAACGATCCGGCTGTAGCGCAAGGCATGCGCTTATCCGCCTCGCCACCGCTCCCGCAAGTCTTTAATCGGAAACGCTTTTCATGGCCCCACCTCTGCGTCCTGCCGCCCGCGCTCCCCTGGCTTCGAACCCGGCCGGTTCAGAGCGGGCCGAAGCCATCCGGGCGGCGACGCAGAAGATGGCGCCACGCGGCGAAGGCGTCGAAATCATCCAGCCGTCGGAATTCGAGCGCCGCTCGGAACCGCGGACCGACTGTGATGACCGCGGCGCCATGTTGTTCCTGTCGACCAGCGAAGTCGTCACGGTGCGCATCCTGGATCAGAGCCCGTCGGGCGCGCGGGTTGCTTTCGACAAGATCGGCAATATCCCGGCCGAGATCTGGCTTATTGACCTCGATACCCACATGGCGCGACGCGGTGCGTCAGCATGGTCGACGCCAACACGAATGGGTTTAAAGTTCAGCTTCGTCCAGACCTTGGTGCCGGGCCAGCCAAGACCCGCCAAAATTCCGCAGGATGTCTTTGGCACATGGTTGCGCCTGACAGGGCAAACACCCGTCGATCAAGCGCCAAAGCCCGATGAAGACGACGACAACGTCCTCTATTTCGACTAAGCTTACCGCCTTCTTATGCCAGGCAGTCCCTTGGGCATGTCGTGCTTATCCGTTCGCGCGCAGGCTTGTGGTCCCCTTTCACGGAGGCCACCATGTCCAAAAAACACGAGGACTCGCCCCACGACACCGATACGGCGCTTATCACCAAGCCCGATCCGGAATTGAAAGCCGACGTGCCCGGCGGCTATGGCATCATCGACCCATCGCGCATGCCCGACGATTTCAAGCACAAGGATGGCGACCCGCTCGGCGACGGCAAGGCGCAGTACGGCGCGTCACCGATCCGCGAAGCCCGCTATCAGGACGACCATGACGCCAAGGCTGGCAAACGCCACCACCGCGGCGTCCAGCCCGGCAAAAAGCTTATAAAAGAGAGCGGAACTTGAGCGTACCGGGCACGGTCTTGAGTGCCTCCAGCGCTTCCTTCGGATAGCCCTTGTCAACATCGACGATGACGTAGCCGAGCGTCTCGCTCGTCTTCAGGTGCTGCGCCAGGACATTGAGATTGTACTGAGCCAGCACCTGGTTAATCGCCGCCATCACACCCGGCACGTTGGCATGCAGGTGCAGGAAGCGGTGCCGCCCCTCCACTTCCGACAACGCCACGTGCGGCATGTTGACCGAGAAGGTAGTGTCGCCACGGTTCAGGAAGTTGAGCAACCGTTCCGAAGCAAATTCACCGATGGCCTCCTGCGCTTCTTCGGTCGAGCCGCCGATATGCGGCGACAGGATCATGTTCTTGAGGCCCATCAATTTGCTCTTGAACGGATCGTCGTTGGTGCGCGGCTCTTCCGGGAAGACATCGACCGCCGCACCGTAAATCTTGCCCGATGAAAGCGCCGCCGCCAGGGCCTCGATATCGACCACATGGCCGCGCGACAGGTTGATGAACAACGCGCCGTGCTTCATGCGGGCGAACTGCGCCGCGCCGAAGATGTTCTTGTTTTCTGCCCGGCCGTCGACGTGCAGGCTGATGACATCGGCTTCGGCCAGAAGTGCGTCGAGCGAACGGTAACGCTTGGCGTTGCCGAGGCTGAGCTTCTCTTCCAGATCGAAGTAGATGACGCGCATGCCGAAGGCTTCGGCCAGGATGCTGAGCTGCGAACCGATAGCGCCGTAACCGACGATACCCATGGTCTTGCCGCGCACTTCGTGGGCGCCGGTCGCCGACTTGTCCCATTTGCCGACGTGCATCGCCTGCGACTTGTCAGGGATGTTGCGGGTCAACATGACGATCAGGCCGATGACCATTTCGACCACCGAACGGGTGTTCGAATAGGGCGCGTTGAACACGGCAATGCCGTGCTTCGAACAAGCCTTCAGGTCGATCTGGTTGGTGCCGATGCAGAAAGCACCGACCGCCATCAGCTTGTCGGCCGCCTCGATCGCCTTGGCGGTCAGGTTCGTCTTCGAACGCAGGCCAAGAATATGCACGCCTTGCAACGCCTTGATCAGGTCGTCCTCATCAAGCGCGCCCTTGACGGTCGTCACGTCGTAACCTTCCTCGCGGAAACGACGGACCGCTTCCGGGTGGATGTTTTCCAGCAGCAGCACCTTCAGCTTCGAGCGCGGGAACGAATAGCGGCCCTGATAGCCTTCGGCGTGCAACACTTCGTCGAACGACGCGGCGACATGCGTCGACTCGCAGTCCTTCGTCGCCTCGACCACCTTCGGGCGCGCCACGTTTTCGGTGAAGGCATAAAACCGATCGGCCGCGCCGCCCTTGAAGACTTCGTAATCGGTCCAGCCATCGCCGACCATGACCACGCTGCCGCCGAGTTTCAGCGCCTGCAGGGCCACGACCTTGCCGCCGTCCTGGCTGAGCGGGTTGGTCAGGTCGACGCCGATGGCGACGCTGTTTTCGTCATAAACCAAGCGGTTGGCCAGCACGTACTCAGCGTCGATGCCGAGATCGGCGACCACCGGATCGATGAAGTCGTGGAACCCGCCCGAGATGATGCGGAACTTGCCGGGATGTTCAGCGAACACCGCCTTGTTGCGCAGGATCGAAGCGCTGATCTTTTCCTTAAGCGCTTCGGCCAGGGCTGCGATATCGTCGCGCGTCGGCTTCAGCAGTTGCACCCGGCGTTGCAGGGCGTCCGAGAAGGAAATCTCACCCGACATGGCCTGATCGGTCAGCGTCTTGATCTGCGCCACATCGGCGGCCCGCGCCGGATCGGCATGTGCCAGTTGCTCGGCCAGGATATCGAGCGCCTCGACCTGCGTAAACGTCGAGTCGAAGTCGAGCACCAGGGTGGCGGGCTGCGGCGGATTGAAGCTTGCATTCATGACGGTGACGCCCATATGGGAGGGCTGGCGCACGGTAACGGCCGGTTTTTGGCCCCGCGCCCAGCCAGAACATTTGCGCCGCAGATAGGATAAAAGTGGCTCAGGTACAACCGCCTTCGTCATTTATTATGGCGATGTGTGACGTTATTCTCTAAACATTGGATGGCGCGTTGCTAAACAACGCCGCTGTCACGAAGGTAGCCAGACCGTTTTCATGCCCGACAGTTCCGACATCGCCGAAGACTATTCCGCCCGTTTCGTCATCGAGACGCACCCGGTGCATGGGCGCCTCGTCCGGCTTGGCGGCACCCTCGATGAAATCCTGCGCGCCCACGACTATCCCGATGTTATCGCCAATCTGCTGGGTGAAGCCTGCGTGCTCGCCACCCTGGTCGGGGCTTCGCTGAAATTCGAAGGCCGGCTGATTCTCCAGGCCCAGGGCGACGGCGCCGTGCGTTATGTCGTCGCCGATTATGACACCCGCGGCGGCCTGCGCGGCTTTTGCCGCTATGACGAAGGCGAACTGAACGCGCTGATCGCCGCCAACGAAGGCAGTTTCCAGAGCCTTGGGGCCCAGACCCTGCTGGGCAAGGGCACCTTCATCATGACGCTCGATCCGGAAGATCATGCCGAGCGTTACCAGGGCATCACACCGATCGAAGGCGAGTCGCTCTCCCTGTGTGCCGAGCACTATTTCGCCCAGTCCGAACAGGTCCCGACCCAGATCAAGCTGGCGGTCAGCGAGTTCAAGGGCGACGGCCCGGCGCAATGGCGCGCCGCCGGCGCCATGATCCAGGCAATCGCCGGTGACGAATCGCGTGGCGAAACCAAGGAATCGTTCAACCACATCCGCGCCCTGTTCGAGACCCTGGGCGAAGACGAACTGACCGATTTCGACCTGACTGCCGACCGGCTGCTATACCGCCTGTTCCATGAAGACGGGGTCCGCCTGTCGGCGCTCAAGCAGGTGTTCAAGCTGTGCCGTTGCTCGCAGGACCGCGTCGAAGGCCTGGTGCAGTCGTTCTCCGACGAAGAACAACGCGACATGCTCGAGGCCGATGGCAAGGTGCACATCACCTGCGAATACTGCTCGAAGACCTTCCTGGTCGGGCTCTGATCCAGGGCAATTAAGCCTTTCTCAAAGAAATACGGTGTTTCCTGACCCCTGACAAAACGGGGGAGCGCCTCATGACGCCACAGGAAATCGACTATGCCCTGCACCGGCTCAACGACCGGCTGAAACGGGTGGAGGAGCATCTCGGCCTGCGCCCCCTGCCACCTGGGCAGGTATCCGCGCCTTCAGAGCCCGCGCCTGCAGAGATCGATACACCAACCACAGCCCCCTCCGCCGTCCGGCAGTCCGTTCAGCCCCAGCCCGCCGCCCCGACCATCGTCCGGTCCGGCAACTGGCTGGGCATCGCCTCCGTCATCTGCTTCGTGGTTGCCGCCGGCTTTATCGTCAAGCTGTCGATCGAGTCCGGCTGGCTGACGCCGCCACGCCAGATCGGCCTGGCAGCGCTTCTCGGTCTCGCCCTGATCGGCGCCGGCCTGGTCTTGCGCCGGGCAGACCGTGAATATGCCAGCTTCCTGCCGGCTGCCGGGGTTATCGTCCTTTACTTGACGACCTATGCCGCCCACAGCCTGTATTCGCTGCTGCCGTTCGACGTCGGCATTGCGGTGGTCAGCATCGTCTCGGCGATCTGCATCTGGCTGTACACCGAACTTAAACACGACATCTACGCCATCACGGCGGCCGTCGGCGCCTATCTGTCGCCAGTCATTCTCGACCTGCATGGCGAAGCCGTCTTCGCCATGTATTATTTCCTGTGCTGTTCGGTCGCCTTCGCCGCCATTTCGATCTGGCTGCGTACCCGCACCCTGACCCTGGTCGCCGCCTACCTTGCCATGCTGTTGACGGCGACGCTCAACAACGACCTGCACGACGACGGCCTGGCCGCAGGCGTGCTGGCGGTGCATTTCCTGATCTTCGCTGCCGGGACCTGGCTCTACACGCGCGAAAGCCGCAAACCACTTACCGATATCGAAGCCTGGAGCTTCCTGCCGGTCCTGATCGCCTTTTATGCCTTTGAATATGAGCTGCTCAATCGCCTTCAACCGCTTCTGGCGCCGTGGATATCGCTTGGCTTTGCTGCCGTCCTGATCGGCCTTTACCTGGCGGCGCGTAAGCTGCTCGCCACCCAGATGGCCAGCCAGTCGCTGGTGCTGACCTACGCCACTGTCGTCGCCTTTCATTCCGGCTACCTGGAACTCATGCCGGACCCGGCCAAGCCATGGCTGTTCGTCGCCATCGCGCTGGGCATTGCCTTCACGCCGCTGTCGTCCGGCGCCCGCCCGAAGGGTGTCATGTGGGTGCCGTTCGTGGCCGCCCTTGTCATTGCCGGCATCGAATATCTCAGAATGCTGGTACAGCTGTTCGCCACCTTCGACGCCGCCACCCTGGCCGTCTCGGCCGCCACCTTTGCCAGCCTGTGGGTGTTGATCCTGCGCGGCGAACACTATCGCGCCAAGGCCGGCTGGAGCTATGCCGTGCTGGGGCTGGCGCATCTTCTGGCCATACTGGGCTTTTATCGCCTGACCGCCGGTGTCGGCTCGCTGGCCGTTTCCGCCTCGTGGCTGCTGTACGCCGTGGCTGTTATCAGTTTCGCCTTCGCCCGCAAGGACGAGACCATGGCCAAATCCGCCCTGGTCATCCTGGCCCTGTCGGCTGGCAAGGCGCTGTTGTACGATGCCGCCTCAGCGCCGACCGTGGTGCGCATTTTCTGCCTGCTGCTGACGGGGATTGTTCTCTACGGCTGCGGCTTGCTGATGCGAAAGATTGCCGTCTGGGGCAATACAGCAAAAGCCTCTCCGGAGGAATAGTAAGCCGCCGCGAAGGGCCTGAGGTTTGCAGCCCGCCAATGCGGACCGACTGATCAGCCCTGCATGTCGAGGGAATAACCGGCGGACCGCACCGTCCGGATCGGATCGAACTCTTCCTTGTCGTTCAGCGCTTTGCGCAGGCGGCCGATGTGCACGTCGACGGTGCGCGCTTCGACATAGACGTCGTTGCCCCATACTGCATCGAGCAATTGCTCACGCGAAAACACACGACGCGGATACTGCATCAAGAAGTCGAGCAGCTTGTATTCCGTCGGCCCCAGATGGATGTCGCGGCTGCCGCGCTGGACGCGGTGCGACAGGCGGTCGACGCTGATTTCACCGAAGATCACCCGGTCTTCCGACAGGCCCGGACGGATACGGCGCAGGACGGCGCGGATGCGCGCCATCAGCTCGACCATCGAAAACGGCTTGACCACATAGTCGTCGGCGCCGGTATCCAGCCCGCGGATGCGGTCACTTTCTTCCGAGCGCGCCGTCAGCATGACGATCGGCAGGTTGCGCGTATTGCCCTGGGCGCGCAGGCGACGGCAGACCTCGATGCCGGATACCTTTGGCATCATCCAGTCGCAGACCAGAAGGTCGGGCTGGCGCTCCTTGATCATCATCAGGGCTTCGTCACCGTCGGTGGCGACTCCGACTTCGTAGCCTTCCTTCTCAAGATTGTAGTTGAGCAGGGTCGAGAGAGCGTCTTCGTCTTCGGCAATGATGATGTAGGGCTTCATGAGTCCACGTGTTACAGTTTCAAGCGCTTTCCGAAAAGTGTGCAGCGGTTTTCGGATAAAAAGCGCGACTAAGTTTTAATGTCCCGTCAGGGTATCGCCCTTGGGACGATCCTCGACATAGTCTTCACCGGTCAGTTCGTAATGAATGTGCTCGGCGACATTGGTGGCATGGTCGCCGATGCGCTCCAGGTTCTTGGCCATGAACAACAGATGCGTGCAGGCTGAGATGGTGCGCGGATCACCCATCATATAGGTGAGCAATTCACGAAATAAGGAATTGTAGTGCTCATCGACCTCGGTGTCCGAGGCCCAGACGCTTTGCGCCAGGTCGATCTTGCCACCCTTATAGGCGTCAAGCACGTCGCGCAGGCGCGACGAAACCAGCTTGCCCATGCGCTCGATCGAGCGGGTCAGCGGCAGCATCGGCTCGGCTTCGGCAATGACCATGGCGCGCTTGGCGATATTCTTGGCCAGGTCGCCTGTGCGCTCAAGCGAGGTGGCGATCTTCATGGCGGCCACCGTCTTGCGCAGATCGTCGGCCATCGGCTGACGCAGCGCAATCAGACGGATGCACTTCTTTTCGACGTCCTTTTCCAGTTCGTCGAGACGATTGTCACGTTGTACGACACTTTGGGCCAGGGCGACGTCGCGACGCGCCACCGATTCGACGGCATCAGCGACCTGCGCTTCGGCCAAGCCCCCCATCAGAACGACTTCGGCGCTGAGCTGATCCAGCTCTTCCTCGTAGGTCTTGACGATATGCGGATTCATTTTGCTGAACGTAGCCACTATGATTTCCTTCCCGGCGTTTAGGCGAATTCTGTGACAGTTTTATAATTTAAGACAAGCTTTTATGAAAAAACAAAGACGGTCCGGACCACGAATAGGTTAACCGGCGTCCTTGAGCGGCAAGGTGCGAGGCTGCAGGACTCCATCCGATGTCGCCAGGCGCGGCGTGGCATCCGTACCGCCAAAGGCGCGCGGCTGCGGAAAATAGGCGCTGAAGATGGTGAAAGTCGCCACGGTTTGCGCGGGTAAGGCCGCCACTTTTTCGTCCGCGAGCAAATCACCCGCATCACGCGGATCGACCACAGATCCCAGGCTTTCAACCACCAGGCCGCCACGGTGGCGGTTGATGATGTGCTTGACGATCGCCAGGCCGAGGCCGGTCCCCAGCCGGTCGCCGCTCTTCTGGCCCTCGACCCGGTAGAAGCGCTCGGCCAGGCGCGGCAAGTGCTCACGCCGGATGCCGGGCCCATTGTCGCGGACACGGACGCGGGCATAGTGTTCGTGCACGTTGCGGTCCGGCCGCAGCAGAACCAGCTTCGATGCCGCCTTGTCGCTGCCGGCCATTGCCTGGTCCGGTTTCAGATCGAAGTCGACATCGATGCTGACTTCGGAGCCGCGGGGGGCGTATTTCAGGGCGTTGTCGACCAGGTTCTGCGCCACCTGCAGGATCTGGTCGCGGTCGCCGATGATCGGATAAAGACCCGGCTTGGGGGCGGTGATCTTCAGCTTCACGCCCTTTTCCTGGGCGATCAGGGTCAGGCCTTCGACGACATCGCGCACGGCCAGCACCAGGTCGGCCTCACCTGCCGGCGGCACATGCTCGTTCATCTCGATGCGGCTCAGGGACAGCAAGTCATAGATCAGCCGGCCCATGCGATCAGCCTGGGTCGCCATGATGGTCAGGAACTTGTCGCGGGCTTTTTCGTCTTCCTTGGCCGGACCGCGCAGGGTCTCGATAAAGCCGGTCAGCGACGCCAGTGGCGTGCGCAGTTCATGGCTGGCATTGGCCAGGAAGTCGGCGCGCATCCGCTCCATGCGGCGGCTGTCGGTCTCGTCACGGATGACCAGCAGGGCCAGCCGGTTGTGCGGGTCGCGCTCATTGGCCACCGGCAGCGGCGAGGCAAAGGCCCGCCAGTACTGCTCACGCGCCCCGCCGGTCGTGTCGAAAACAGTGACGCGCGGAATACGGCCGAACAGCGCCTCATCGACGCACTCCAGCACTTCCGGGTTGCGCACGGTCGACACCAGCAGGCCGCCTTCGCCTTCCATGTGGAATTCCTTGCGCGCGGCGTCGTTGGCGAAAACGATCCAGCGGCCGGCGATGTCGTCCTGCTCGAAACCGGACACAATCATCACGGGATCGGGCACAGCGCGCAGCACTTCCTGGAAACTTGGGCCTTCCGGCTGGACCTTGACCTGGACTTCCGGCGCCTTTGCGGCTGTCAGCCGGTGATACAGGTCGCTCTGCCGCACCCAGCTTTCGTAGGCCATGTAAAGGAAAACGACGCCGGCGAAGAACGGGACGAACGGATGCAACAGCGGCACGAAGGTCATGCCAACAGCCACGGCGGCGCCAACCCAGGCACCGACCGGTGTCGCTCCTATGAAGGTCCGCCGTCTGTCCATAGGCGCATTAACCTCAACGCAATGAAATACTTACCGAAAAGAGCAGCGTTACTAGAATGATTTGACGACAATTGCGTGACTAAAAGATAACGTCAGGGAAACGCACCGGTAACGATTATGTCACCGGCGCGCGCAACCGTAACGGGCGTCAGGGCCGCGTCTGGCCTGTTCCCCGCACCATATATTTAAAAGTTGTCAGTTGTTCGGCACCCACCGGCCCACGCGCGTGCAACCGGTCGGTCGAGATGCCGATTTCAGCACCCAGGCCAAACTCTCCGCCATCGGCATACTGCGTCGAGGCGTTCCATAGCACGATGGCCGAGTCGACCTCATTCAGGAAGGTCTCCGCGGCTTCGGCATTCTCCGTGATGATCGCCTCGGTATGGCCGGAGCCGTAGGTCTTGATATGCCCGATGGCTTCGGCCTCATCTTTGACGACACGGATGGAAATGATCGGCAGCAGATATTCCGTCCGCCAGTCGTCTTCGGTCGCCGCGTTCATGGCGTAGATCGCCCGGGCCCTGTCGTCGCCGCGCAACTCACAGCCCTTGGCCTCGAGCGCCTTACAAATCTCAGGCAGGAGCTGAGCGGCCACCGCTTCATCGATCAGCAAGGTTTCGGTGGCGCCGCACACCGACACGCGGCGCATCTTGGCGTTCACCGTTACCTCGACCGCCTTCTTGGGGTCCGCGTCAGCGTGGACATAGGTGTGGTTGAGGCCTTCCAGATGGGCCAGCACCGGCGCACGCGCTTCCTTCTGCACGCGTTCGACCAGCGAACGCCCGCCGCGCGGAATGATCAGGTTGATCGTACCGTTCAGGCCGCCGAGAATCAGACCGACGGCGTCGCGATCCGAGGTCGGCACCAGTTGCACACATGACTCCGGCAGGCCAGCGGCCTTGAAGCCGTCCTCGAACGCCGCATAGATGGCCAGGGCCGAATTGAGCGCTTCCGAACCGGTGCGCAGGATGGCGGCGTTGGACGAGCGAATGCACAGGGCGGCGGCATCAGCCGTCACGTTGGGACGCGACTCATAGATGATGGCGATGACGCCGATCGGGGTCGAGACGCGGGCGATATCGAGGCCGTTGGGACGCGTCCAGCGCGCCAGTTCACGCCCGACCGGATCGGGCAGTGCCGCAACTTCTTCCAGCCCCTTAGCCATGGCCTCGACGCGCGCCGGATTGAGAATCAGGCGCTCGATCATGGCGTCGGTCAGGCCCTTGGCCTTGGCGCCAGCCTGATCCTGTTCGTTGGCGGTCAGGATCTGCGCC
This sequence comes from Pseudomonadota bacterium, assembly GCA_048497915.1. Classification (GTDB taxonomy): domain Bacteria; phylum Pseudomonadota; class Alphaproteobacteria; order Caulobacterales; family Caulobacteraceae; genus Asticcacaulis. Next base: position 147,426 of record JBEHYZ010000003.1, on the reverse strand, counting down.
TCGCGGGCGCGGATCGCCTTGGCGGCTTCGAGGATCGCCTTTGTCCGCACCTCTGGACCCGCCAGCCGCAGAGCCTCGGCGCCCGCCTTGGCCTTGGCGGCCATAGAGGTCATCAGATCGGTCAGCGAAAGGCGGCTTTGGTCGTCCATTGTCAAAATCCTTTTTGTCCGTTGCTATATAGCGCGAACACCGGAAAAAACCATAACTCTTGCCGCAACCAGGCGCATTTGGCGGAATCGCCGCGTCGTTTGGCAGTTATTGCACCGGCATGAGTTGGCGGATGACGGTGAAATCGTCCTTGAAGCTGCAAGGATTGCGACTCACCACCCGATCGAACTTGTTCGGAGTGTATTTGACGATGGCGACAACATCCGGCACGACAATCTCCATCTGTGAAACAGGATATTTAGCCAGCACTCGCCGCAGTTCGGTCGTATCGGGTTTCAGCGCTGCTGAATCGACGGGATTACCGTCGTACAAAGGTGGCTGCAACGTCTTGGGAATGTAATTGATCACGCCCGGCTTCAGGCGAAAGACGACGGCCTGCTCGTAATAGCACTGATTTTCAACGGCTACGCGGTTGGTGCGGGAATAGAAGGTCAGCGCATAGTCGTAAGCCCCCGGCGCACCGAATATGTGATAGGCGGTCGGCACAGCCTCTTTCGGAAACCAGCCCTTGACGATCTCGCCTTCTTTAAGTTGGGTGCCGCCAAGATAGACGTTGTTGTAGCCGTCCATGACATTGTGATTTTTCGCCAGGTCGACCTGATCGAAGCCCACGCCTGTCGTATCATTCATGTTCCGTGGCGGCAGGATGCCGGGGTCTTCGACAATAAGAACAACCCGCTCGGCGGACGGCGACCCTACCACCTTCTCCAGAAATGACGGCTTTGCCGCTGACGCAATAGCGGGCACCGCCAACACCAGGCACGCCGCCAGCAAACTCTTGAATTTCATTCGTATCGTCCCCCCCCTCCAGCACTCTATCATACCGCAAAAACGCGTTATGGCATGGCGAAAAGTGCTGGCCAATGAGAAACGAAGCGGAGCGTACCCTTGTACGTGAGCATCGTATCGCAGCGAGATGACGGTTTACAGACCATGGGGCCGCCGAGGCCAGGGCGTGTTTTTCACCCTACAGCCATGTCATCCCGATGGATGACCTCATCCCCCGCAGTATAGCCAAGAATCCCCTCGATGTCCTTGCTGGCGCGGCCTCTGATCTGGCGGATTTCATCGGCGCTGTACGACACGATGCCGCGCGCCACTTCCTCACCCGAAGGCGCGGCGATCGACACTGTATCGCCCTTCTCGAAGCTACCTGAGACATCGACAATCCCGGACGGCAGAAGCGACTTGCCATTATGCAGCGCCCGCACCGCCCCTTCGTCCAGCATCAGCTTTCCCGCAGGCGCGACGGTTCCGGCGATCCAGGCTTTGTAGGCGGCGCTCAACGACGCTTGCGGCTTGATCAGGGTGAACCGAGCGCCCGCACCTAACGACGCCAGCGGCCGGTCGACCGCGCCGAACGCGATCAGGGTGGCGCAGCCCGCTGAACCGGCGATCTTGGCGGCGGCGATCTTCGTCACCATGCCGCCGGTGCCGACACCGGCGCTGGCATTGGCGCCGCCGGCCATGGCCTCGATCTCGGCATCGAGCTTTTCGACCACCGGAATGTGTCGGGCGCCGGGATTGCGGCGCGGATCATCCGTATACAGACCATCTATGTCCGACAACAGGATCAGCGCTTCCGACTTGGCCAGGATCGCCGACCGCGCCGCCAGCCGGTCATTGTCGCCGTAGCGGATTTCCTCGGTTACCACCGTGTCGTTTTCATTGACGATCGGCACGCAACCTAAATCGAAAAGCGTATCGATAGTCGCTCGTGCGTTCAGCCAGCGTCGCCGCTTTTCGGTGTCTTCGCGTGTCAGCAGAACCTGCGCCGTCTTCAGCCCCACCGCCGAAAACGCCTCGTCCCAGGCGCTCATCAGGCGCGGCTGCCCGGCAGCGGCAGCCGCTTGTTTCTCGTCCAGCTTCAGCTTCTTGCGTGACAGGCCAAGATAGCGTCGGCCCAGAGCCACGGCCCCCGATGATACCAGCATGACCTGCTTGCCCTGGGCGTACATGGCCGCCACATCGCGCGCCATCCCGGCCATCCACTCGGCCTTGACCCCGCCGGTCTCATTATCGACGATCAGGGCCGAGCCCAGCTTGATCGTGATGCGCCGCGCCCCGGCCAGAACATCCGGCAATGCATTCATCGGGCGCTCCGATTTTGTCTCGCCAGAGGTCATCAGGGGTCTTTTCTCAAGGGACGTAAAATGTTACGGCCGCCCGCAAAGGCCGGACACGTGTGAGGCGCGCCTATTTACGGACATGCCGCCGCCCGCGCAACCCTTTCCATCCGGCAACGAAATTGGGTGAAAAATGAACTACATTGGCACGCGTGGCTTTTCCGGGTCGAAGACCTTCGCCGATGCCCTGCTCGACGGCCTGGCGCCTGACGGCGGCCTCTACCTGCCGGAAAGCTATCCGACGCGGCCGCCGGCCGAATGGACGGCCATGGCCAACCGTCATTACGACACCCTGACCGAAACCCTGCTGCGCGACTTCAAGGTCGACGTCCTTGGAGAGCAAGCCGTCCTCAACGCATCGGCTGCGACGACCAATGCCTTCCTACGTAAGGCCGGCGACGGCGCCGGGCAAAACGGCTTTGAGACCCCGCTGACCCAGCTGGATGACAATCTGTGGATGCTGGAACTGTGGCATGGCCCGACGCTGGCCTTCAAGGACATGGCCATGCAGATGATGGCGCCGCTGACCGATGCGGCCCTGGCCCAGCGCAACGAGCACCTGACCCTGGTCACCGCCACTTCGGGCGACACGGGCGCCGCCGCCGTCCGCGCCTTCGCCGGCACCCAGCGCGTCCGCCTGGTCGTCTTCCATCCGCTCGGCCGTGTCTCGCCGGTGCAGCGCCTGCAGATGACCACGGTCGAGGCCGACAACGTCCTGAATATCGGCGTCGAGGGCGACTTCGACGACTGCCAGAAGATCGTCAAGCTCCTGCTGGGCGATGCCTCCCTGAAGCAGGACGGCCTGATCAGCTCGGTCAATTCGATCAACTGGGGCCGCCTGCTCGGCCAGGTGCCGTATTATCTGGCGGCTGCGGCGGCTTCCGGTGCCGAACAGCCGGAATTCATTGTACCGACCGGCAATTTCGGCGACGCCTTCGCCGGCTGGGTGGCGCGCAAGGTCGGCGGCAACGTCGGTCACCTGCACGCGGCAGTCAATTCCAACGACGCCCTGGCCCAGGCCATCAATGACGGTCACTACGTCCGCCGCCGAGCCGTCGAAACGGCTTCGGTCAGCATGGACGTCCAGGCGCCGTCGAACTTCGAGCGCCTGGTGTTCGAAGCCTCCGGCCGCAGCGCCGCCGCGACCAAGGCCCTGTTCGACACCTTCGCCGCCACAGGTGGGGTCAGCCTGTCGCCGGAACTGCAAGGCGCGCTCAAGGCCGAGGTCTCCGCTAGCTCGGTCGGCGAGGAAGAGACCGCCGACACCATCCGCCACGCCTACAAGGTCTATGGCAAGATCATCTGCCCGCACACCGCCGTGGCCTTGTCGGCCGCACTGAAACGCGATCCCCAGAACACAAAAAAGACGCCGCGCATCGTGCTGTCGACGGCCCATGCTGCCAAATTTCCTGAATTTGTGCAAAGAGCGCTGGGCTTTGCCCCACAAGTGCCTGAGGCGATTGAAAAGCTGCAAGGCCTGCCTGAGCGGATCACCGAGCTCAGGAACGATCCGGCCGAGGCGCTCAAGCGCGTCCAGGCCTTTGCCGCTGTGTGACTGTTTCGCGACTGATATAAAGGCCGCACACTTACGCCCATATCGGCTGCTATCCGGCCCCTATAACTAAAAAGGGGCCTTTCTATGCGCACACTGCTCTCCTGCCTGCTGCTGACTGCGGCATTTGTCGCCGTTGCCGAACCCGTTTTCGCCCAGGGCATGGGCGGCGGTTACGGCGGCGGAGGCGGCGAGGGCATGGGGGGTGGCGGTATGGGTGGCGGCCGTGGCGGCGGTCACCGACGCGGAGGCGGTGGCAGAGCCGGCGGTGCCGGTGGCGCCCAAGGCGTACCGCGCGCCAACTTGCCCGCGCCTCCGACCCTTTCGGCGGCCGACCGCCTGACCGGCGTCCTGACTCTGGCAGCCCAGTCCAAGGCGCTCGGCCATGCCACCATCACCGCCATCGAATCCGACCATTCAGCGGTCTACCTGCTGCGCGGCGCCCAACTGACGCTCGATACCGTCAACCTGGTCAGCGACGCCCCGGTTTCCATTCCGGATGGCGCCCGCCAGGCAGGCCTGGCCTCGGCCCTGCTCGTCTACGGCCAGTCGACGGCAACGGTCAGCAACGGAGCCATCACCACCTCTGGCAAGAGCGTCAACGCCGTCTTCTTAAGCGATCCTGGAAGTCAGGCCCTGTTCAAGGGCGTGACCGTCTCCACCAAGGCCTCCTACGCCGCCGGTTTTGTCGTCAGCGACGGCGCGAAACTGGCCGGCGACAGCCTCAAGGTAGCCACCGACTCCGACCACGCCCCGGCCCTGATCCTGCAGGGTGGCCATGCCGTCCTGACCGGCGGCGCCTTTACGACAAATGGCCCCCTGTCGCCGGTCGTGACGGCCGCGGGCGACCTGAACGTTACCGGCGCCAGCCTGACGGCTGCCGGCTCGGGCGGATTGGCCGTCGACGGCGCCCACGCCATCAGCCTGAACCAGGCGACGCTGACCGCCGACGATGTCGGCATCCTGCTTCAGACCAGCGCCACCTCGGTCCCCCCGGGTCCTGACGGCGGCCCCGGCCCGAACATGCGCCCAGGCGGCCCGCCCGCAGGTCCGGCCACGCCAGGCTTTACGCCGATTGCCATGACTGCCGCGGGCAGCGCACCTGAGGTCAGGACCGCCACCGTGGCCATTCAGGACGGCCAGCTCAAGGCGCGCCGTGAGGCCCTCGCCGTCAGCAACATCAAGGCGGCCATCACCCTCAATCACGTCGACCTGCAAAGCGGCAACGGTGTCATCCTGCGCGCCTACGCCGCGTCCTGGGGCGAGATGGGCCGCAATGGCGGCGACGCCAGCCTGACCGCGCGCAATCAGGTCCTGACCGGCGACTTCGTCACGGATGTGATCAGCAGCGTCGCGCTGTCGCTGCAGGACGGCTCCAAATTCACCGGCAAGACGACCTCGAACGTCGACGTTGCGCTTGACGCCTCAAGCACCTGGACCCTGACGGCCGACACCCGCGTCGGCAAGCTGACCGATGTGGCGATCACCGGCGACAGCGTGCCGAACATCATCGGCAACGGCCATACGCTGAGCTATAGCGCCCGCCACAACCCGGCGCTCGGCGGCAAGACTTATCAGTTGGCCGGCGGCGGCGTGCTGGAACCCGGCGCCGGGCTCTGAGCTGGTTTGGCGTCCGTCCAGAAGCTGTTCGGCCTGACCCAGATCTCGCCCCCGATAAACACGATGTTGAGGCGGCGCACGATGCCCATGCCGATAAGGGCGTCAAAGCCATCCGCATATGGCAACGGCGGCGCGGCGGGGTCGACCATCGTGACCGGCGCAACATCGACGTGCAACCCGGCAAAATCCAGGCTCTTCACTTTGACATAACGCGTCTTGTCCGGGCGATTGCCGGGGCCGCCAAGCACGCGGTTTTCCGCATCCGGAAAGGCGTTCCACATGTCCCAGGCCTTCACGGTGGCGGGCGGCAGCAGCACGCCAAATGGCATTGCGGTATGGAGCAGACAGTTCATGTCCCGCCCGTTCAGCGTGGCCTTGAACTGGAAACGGCCATCACCGGTTTTGGTCGCCGCCAGCTTGACATAGCCGGTCAGGTCCGGCTGCGTCTTGATGAAGAAGCTGAGCAGGTTCTTGTCGAAGTCCATGCCGGTCGGCAACTGGGTCAGGAAGTCGGTCCCCAGTTCCGGATTGGCGGCTTCCGAGGCGCTCGGCGTCAGTTTCAGCTTCGGCAGGCGGATCGACGAGAAAGTGATGCCGCTGCCGTCGAAACCTCCGTCGGGAGTGGCGGGTAGGCCCAGCTCGGCGGCACGTTTGTTGCCTACCTTGCTCGTGGCGTTACCGGTGTTGAGCAGGCACATGAAGGCCGAACCTTCGCCGACCCGGCCCGGCACAATGATCCGGCGGTCGTCGCCATACAGGAACGGCACCGCCGGCTGATCGAGCGAAACGGGAGGTGCCACGGGCACCGCGGCGTCAGGCAGGTAGTTGGTCAGTTGAGCGAACGAGCTGTTCGGCTTGAGATAGAGCGATTTGTCCGGCCCGAACGCCACGATGAAGTGGCGCAGGAAAGGCGTGCCAATAAGGCCGTCATGGACGTCGCTCATCAATTCGTTCGGATCGCTCAGTTGGACCGGCATACTGGGAATCTTGAGTCCACCAAAGCTGATGTTCTGTGCCTGCACCACGCGCGTTTCCAGGCTTTGGCCATTAACGCCACGCGCCTTCATGGTGCGCAGGACCGGATATTTGTCCCACAGTTTGTAGCGACTAACCGGACCGCTGTAGATCAGCAGGTTGCCCGCTGCGCCGGTATCGACGCAGCAGACCAGCTTGCGGCCATCGAAATTGAGCTCGGCATAAACCTTTTGCGTGCTGTCGCGGTCGCCGTTGCCGTCAAAGAAGGCAGGCACCTTCTCGAAACCGTTGAGATCCATTTCCGCGCCGTTGATGTAGTAGCGGATCTCCTTGGCCTCGTAGTCGAGCTGCGACGGCAGGAAGGTCAGGAAGCTGGCCGGCAGAAGCCCGTCGGCGTCGGGGTCCTGAAAATTGGCAGCCCCCACGAAACTCATTCTCGACATGGGCAGCCGCCCGCCGACGATCAGGTTTTCTGCCGCATAAGTGTAGCTGGTTTCGGTGCCCTTGATACTGCCCGTCTTGATCGGCAGCCCCGAATGCAGCTTGAGCTCCTTGGCGAGCGACTCATTGATGACACAGGCAAAGGCCCCGGTGTCGAGGATGAACCGGTAAGGCCCTTTACCGCCAATGGTCAGGCTGAGCACCGGCTTGCCGCCGCGCGTCAGGGTGATCGGAATGGGGACGACCATCGGCTTGCCAGCCGCCTGCGCGGCACGCACGGCAAGCATCGACACCAGCGCGGCTGACGCACCGGTCAAAACATCTCGTTTGCTGATCATGGAATCCCCCCGACAGCTTTATCATCTGCCCTGGCGAACTCTTATCACGCACTCAGCCGCCTGTCACTCGCACAACGCGAAATCCGGCGGCCTTCTCAGAAGTAATCGGCGCCGTCTTTTACCGACCGATGATAGTCGAGGCGGCGGTAGAAGGCTTCCGGGTCCTTCGGCTTCACCACCCAGGACGGATCGTGGTTCAGCAGGTCGTAGAGCCGCGTAAGCGTGAACCTCAGGGCCGAGCCGCGGGCCAGCAGCGGCAGGGCGTCGACTTCGTCGTCGGACAAACGCCGCGTATCGGCATAGGCGCCGACGAATGCCTTGATCATGGCCGGCATCGGCTGGCCGCCCGGCGTGAATCCCCAGGCATTGAGCGCCACCGCCAGGTCGTAGGCGAAGAAATCCGTGCAGGCATAATAGTAGTCGATAACGCCGGTGACCTGTCCGTCATCACTAAACAGCACATTGTCGGGGAAATAGTCAGCGTGCACGGCGCCTTTCGCCAGGGCCTCCGGCCAGTTCGCCTGAAGAAAGGCCAGCTCCTCACGCAAGTCGGCCAGCACGGCCTGGGCGCGCGGATTATTCTGCGCCTTTGGCTCGCAGCGTTCGATCAGGTGCGGCCAGACGGCGATGCCCATGCTGTTGACGCGCGTCTCGCCGAAATCACCGCCCATCAGGTGCAATTTAGCCAGATACTCACCGGCCGAGGTCGCCTGCCTGAGGTTCGGATTGCGCGGCCACCGCCCCGGCAACCACTTGATCAGGGCGCAGGCCTTGCCATTGACATGGCCGATCGAGCCGCCGTCGCGCATCAGCACCGGACCCGGCGCCGGGTAGCCCCTGCGGTCAAGATAGAGCGTGTAGTCCATGAACCACGGCAGATCCTCTTGCGGAGTCGCCGCTTCGAACAGGGTCAGGGCATAGAGGCCGGTTGTTGTCTCGACCTTGAAATTGGTGTTCGACACCCCCTCTTCGATGCCTTCAAGGTGCACCAGCTCGCCGATATCATAGGCGCGCAGGTAAGACCGGGCATCCTCCAGCGATACGGGGGTGAAAACGGCCATTCTGAATTTGCGCCCTTTGAACCAGAAACCCGACGCCTATAGTCGAGGCGGCGGAAAGGGTGCAAGTCCGGATTTGCGAAGCTTACGCGCGACGGCGCTTCGGCTGGCGCGCGATCATGCGGAAAAGGCCGATCAACACATTGCCGCCCAGGGTCGAAATGACCACCCGGTTGGCAACACGGAAGCAGGCGATCCCGAAACGGTCAAGCAGGGACTCTTTTTCCGGATTGTCACCGAACGGCGCTTTCACGTGACCGCTCATGATGAAAAAGACGAGCCCCCCGGCCAGCAAGGCCGCCGTCGCGGCGACCGCAAAACTTACAACCGTCCAGATATTGACGCCGTCTTCCATCTATCTCTCCCTTATATTCTTCTGCGTCGCGAGGCGTCGAACAACAGCAGCAGCAGCACGGCGCCCAGGGTCGGAACCAGGATCGACCCCAGCATTCCGAACCCGTTAAGGCCAGCAAGATCGGCTACCATACCGCCTATAATTGAGCCCAGAACACCCGTAACCAGATTGCTGAGCAGGGTCGCACGCCCGCCCGTGATAAAATGAGCTAATCCGCCTGAAAGAATACCGACCAACAACATCGTCAGAACGCCGTATACGTGCATAGAAGGCTCCAATTAACCCGCGTTCACCATAGGACGCGGCTTTATAAAAATACCATGCGGCTTGCCGCCGAGTGACGCGACTGAAACAGGCGCCGCCCCTCGGACGATATTACCGCCCGACGAATCATCATTCCGAAATAGTTAACGGGATTACGCTTAATCGCCAATGTGGCGAAACTGCGGCCATGCGGCCAGGAATTGCCAATACGGCGCAGATTGACTAAAGCCCGCGATTAGAATCCATCGCTTGGGTTCTTGCGGCCGATTTGTTAGCAAGCGCACACTCCGAAAACCGCCTTATCATCACAGAGGAGCGCAGGTTCCATGGCCTCTACCGTCAATTCCGTCGTCGACCTGATCGGCAATACGCCGCTGATCCGCCTGAAGGCCGCTTCGGAAGCGACGGGCTGCGACATTTATGGCAAGGCGGAATTCCTGAACCCCGGCCAGTCGATCAAGGACCGCGCGGCCCTGTGGATCATCCGCGACGCCGAAAAGAAGGGCACACTCAAGCCCGGCGGCACCATCGTCGAAGGCACGGCGGGCAATACCGGCATCGGCCTGGCCACGGTCGCCAATGCGCTGGGTTACAAGTGCGTCATCGTCATCCCGCGCACTCAGGCGCAGGAAAAGAAGGACGCCATCCGCCAGTTGGGCGCAGAGCTGATCGAAGTCGACGCCGTCCCCTACGCCAATCCGAAGAACTATGTCCGCTATTCCGGCCAGCTGGCCCAGGAAATGGGCGCTGTCTGGGCCAACCAGTTCGATAACGTCGCCAACCGCCAGGCCCACATCGATGCCACCGGCCCGGAAATCATGCAGCAGACCGGCGGCAAGATCGACGGCTTCATCTGCGCCGTCGGTTCCGGCGGCACGCTCGGCGGCATGAGCCTCTATCTCAAAGGCCAGAACCCGGACATCCAGATCGGCCTGGCCGATCCGTTCGGCGCGGCGCTCTACAGCTACTACACCACCGGCGAGCTGAAGTCGGACGGGTCCTCGATCACCGAAGGCATCGGTCAGGGCCGGATTACCGCCAACCTGGAAGGCATCACGGTCGACCGCTCCTATCAGGTCGCCGATGAGGAGTGGCTGCCGGTGCTCTACGACATGATCCGAACCGAAGGTCTGTGTCTGGGCACTTCGACGGCGCTCAATGTCGTCGGCGCCATGAAGATGGCCAGGGACTTAGGACCGGGCAAGACCATCGTCACCGTGCTGTGCGACTATGGTAACCGCTATGCGTCGAAGATCTTCAATCCGGCGTTTCTGGCTGAAAAGGGCCTGCCCACCCCGTCGTGGTATCCGCAACCGGAGGCCGCTGCGTAAGGTGTCTCAAAGGTCGCCATTTATTACAGACTTCCAAACCGTCTGCGGTTTGGCAAGGGCGCCAGTCCTTTTAAAAAAGAATGGCCGTCGCGCACGTTTGCGCGAGCCCGCGCGGCGCTTGAGCGCTCTAGATATCTTGAGCGGCAAAGACCGGCCGCTCGCCGGCTTTACGCGGCGCCGGTTCCGCCTTGGCGGCTTCCGCCCGCAGCCAGTCCATGAAGCGCAGCTGCGCCGGGCTGGGGTCGCGGCTTTGCGGCCAGACGAGGTAATAGCCGTAGTTCAGCGGCGCGTCCTTTTCATCGAACAGCACTTTCAAGCGGCCGGCCTGCAGGTCAGCCTCGGCGATCGTCCGCTTGGCCAGCGCCACGCCACGACCGGCCACAGCCGCTTCGATGACCATGGACGACTGGTTGAAGCGCGGACCGCGCGAAGCGTCGACGCCGTCGACGGCGTGCGCCTTCAGCCACATCGCCCAGTCAGGGCAGGACGGATCGGCATCGCCGGCGTCGTGCAACAAGACGTGGTGGGTCAGGTCGGCCGGCTTGCGCATCGGCGCAGCGTCGAACAGCAACGGCGAGCACACCGGCACCACGGCTTCGGCCAGCAAATGCTCAACGTGCAGGCCGGTATAGTGCCCGTTGCCGTAGCGCACGGCCAGGTCGATATCGCTCACGGCGAAATCGACCGGAGCCATGTCGGCGCTCACCCAGACGTCGATATCTTCGTTAGCTTCGCTAAACTCATACAGCCGCGGCATCAGCCACTTGGCGGCAAAGCTGGGCGCGGCGGAAACGGTCACGCGGCCCTTCTGCGTTCCGGCCTTCATCAGGCGGGTGGCTTCGAACATCTTTTCGAAGGCTTCCTTGAGGATCAGGGCGGCCGCCTTGCCGGCGTCACTGAGGACTACGCGGCGGCCATCGCGCACGAAGAGCTCGACACCAACATGTTCTTCCAGCAGCCGGATCTGTTGCGACACAGCGCCGGGCGTGACAAACAGCTCTTCGGCCGCCTGTTTGAAGCTTTCGTGCCGCGCCGCCGCCTCGAATACCCGAAGCGCCGACAAGGGCGGCAAGCGATCCCGCGACATGCCTTGTCCTTAATTCCACTCAACCGTCCGCGCTCTTATAGCGCTTTTCGGTTTAATAAAACTATCTGGAGATAAAAATGGCTGATGTGAACCCCTTGCACCATGTCGAGGCCCTGGATGCGGGCCAGACCTGGACCACGGACGTCATCGTCATTGGCGCCGGTCCGGTCGGGCTGTTCAGCGTGTTTGAGCTGGGCTTGCTCGACATCAAGTGCCACCTGGTCGACATCCTAGATAAGGTCGGCGGCCAGTGCGCCGAGCTGTATCCGGAAAAGCCGATCTACGACATCCCGGCCTGGCCGATCATTTCGGGCCAGGAATTGACCGAACGCCTGCTCGAGCAGATCCATCCCTTCGGCGCCAAGTATCACCTCGGTGAAATGGCCGTCGCCGTCCGCAAGCTCGATGAAGAAGGCCTGGAAGGCATGTGGGAAGTGACCACCGACCAGAAGACGGTGATCCGCGCCAAGTGCATCGTCATCGCCGCCGGCGGTGGCTCGTTCCAGCCGAAGAAGCCGCCGATTCCCGGCATCGACGGGTTCGAAAACCTCGGCGCCGGCAAGGGCGTGCACTATGCCGTGCGCAAGATGGAAGCCTTCCGCGACAAGGAAATCGTCATTTCCGGCGGTGGCGACTCGGCGCTCGACTGGACGCTGAACCTGCAACCGATCGCCAAGCGCGTCACCCTGATCCACCGCCGCGACGACTTCCGCGCCGCGCCGCACTCGGTCGCAAAGATGCGCGAGCTGGTCGCCAATGGCGATATGGACCTGGTCATCGCCCAGGCCACGGCCTTGAAGGGCGAAACCGGCCACTTCCTGGAGTCGGTCGCTATCGAGGACGCCGACGGCACGGAATCGCACATCAATGCCGACGCCTTCCTGCCGTTCTTCGGCCTGACCATGAAGCTGGGTCCGGTGGCGGAATTCGGCCTGAACCTGCATGAAAACCTGATTCCCGTTGATACGGAGAAGTTCGAGACCTCGACGCCGGGCATCTTCGCCATCGGCGACATCAACTACTATCCAGGCAAGCTGAAGCTGATCCTCTCGGGCTTCCATGAGGCGGCGCTGATGGCGCAAAAGGCGCACCATTACGTCCACCCGGACCGCAAGCTGCGCTTCCAGTACACGACGTCCTCGAGCGATCTGCAGAAGAAGCTGGGCGTAAAGTAATGGGGTTTGGGGCCCGTGGCCCCAAGACTTCCTTGTTCCAATAAAAAAGGCCCGTCCCTCTTTGGGCGTGGCCTTTTTTATAGGAACACAGGCGTGGGCCATGGGTTCCAAACCCTATTAGTTTTCAGTATGATATTTCGACCAGCGCTTCCGACATATTGCGTTCAATGAACAATCTATGGTTATATTATTGAAACATCGGGGGCATATATGTCATTGCAAACAGCGCCTTTCGTAATGCCTGAGCAAGGCTATTACGAACTAAATTACCATGTTGCATTCAAGAAAAATCTTGCGAAAACACTAGCCCGGCAAATCGGTCTGCCTCTTTGTTGTGGCGCCGGGGCATCATGTTTTCTTTCGTTTCCAAAAGACATAGCTGTGCTCATCGCTGTCCCGATAGCAGTTTTATTCTTCAACCTCATCTATAGTTTTTGGCTTTGCCCTCTTTTTACTTGGGACAAGCTCAACAAAAGAAAGAATTTTTCTGGCCCCTGGGTAATTAAACTCGATCAGGATGGCGTGCATGCTCTCAGCGATGTCGAAACTCACGATGTCAAATGGCGGACGGTGGAAGACATAGTCGAAGTGAAAAGTTCAGTGTTGCTGTTTGTAGATAAGGCAGTTGCTTTCATCATTCCCAAGAGCGCCTTCGCATCGAAGACCGACATTGCGAGCTTTATTGCTGAAGCCGGCAGGCAAATAGAAGCCGCCAAGACCTGAAATTTATCTCGTTTCGGCTTCCGGTCGGAAAAACAGACCGAGTTTTAGACTCTCGCCGATCCGGTTGGCGCGGATCATGAAATATTCGACCGCCCGTTCGTCCGGCGCCAGATCACGCAGGGTCTGCTCGAACAGGAACAGCCATTCGCCGAAATGCGCCGGCTCGATCGTCTTGACCTTGAGGTGGGCCTGCATCGGCCGGCCTGTATAGACTCCGGCATTCAACGCAACCGATTCCCAGAACTGCTTGAGCTTGGCCAGGTGATCCGGCCAATCATCAACCGCTCCATTGAACACGGGCCCGAGATGCGGATGCACCCGGACGCGCGCATAGAATTCATCGACCAGATTCGAGATGAACACCTCATCGACACCGATGGCTGCAGCATCCTCGCGGATCTTGCGGCGCGCTTCCAAAGCGTGTTCCGAACTCATGACATATCTCCTTCGCGCAATAACCTAGCGCCGGACTCGGAAATTGCAATGCGACCGATTGCCCCAAACCGATCCGTGCACGCCGCCGTATAAACCGCAGGTTCAGGGGACAGAAAATGGCGGCGAAGGACTTTCACCTCATCACCGAATGGACGCTCGACGCGCCGATTGACGCCGTCTGGGAAGTTCTCACCATCCCCGAAGACTGGCCGCGATGGTGGAAGGCCGTGAAGCGCGTCGACCTATTGGAAAAAGGCAATTCCGACGGCACAGGATCCTTACGCCGCATGACCTGGGCCACCGCCCTGCCCTATGCCCTGAGTTTCGACATGCGCACCACGAAGATCGAGCCTAAGGCTTTGATCGAAGGCCAGGCCAGCGGCGAACTGAACGGGCTCGGCCGCTGGACCCTGCGCGCGGACGGCAACCAGACCCGCGTCCGCTATGACTGGATCGTCGCCGTGTCGAAGCCGTGGATGCAGCTGTGCGCGCCCGTTCTGCCGCCGGTCTTTGCCTGGAATCACAACGTGGTCATGGGCTGGGGCCTGGCCGGCATCCGTAAGCGTCTGGCGCAAAAGGGGCTTTAGCCGCCCTAAAGCCTCGCCGCATAAACCATCGCTTTATCTCAGCAGTGCAAAATCTTACAAATAAGCTCACAAGGGAGCGCGTTGGGCGCGCCCTTCTCGGTGTTTTCGTAAAGCATGCTAGCCCTCCCCCTGTCCTGGCCCCTGCAAGACCGGCACATTGTGCTGATCGGAGCGGGTGCGTGGGCGCAGCGCAAGCTCAACCTGCTGGATCGCACGCCGGCGCGGCTGACCGTTTTTGCGCCGCTGGGCGAGGAAAAATTCGACACGAAAGGTTCCGTCGAATACCGCTGGCCGGAAGCGACCGAGTTGGCCGACGCCACCCTCATCATCGTGGCCTTTGACGACCGCAAGCTGGCTGAACAGGGCGCCCAATTGGCGCGCACCGCCAAAGCACCACTCAACGTCGTCGACTTTCCCGATCTGTCCGATTTCAACGTCCCAGCCATTATCGACCGGGGAACCTTAAGCATCGGCGTCGCCACCGGCGGCAGCGCCCCGGTCCTGGCCCGCGAGACCCGGCGCAAAATCGAAGCTGCCGTGCCGCCGTCCGACGCCTTTGTCGCCGACTTCGCCCATGCCCTGAGCCCGATCCTGCGCGAGCGCATCACCGACGTCGATACCCGCCGCCACGTTTGGGAAGAGCTGCTCTATTCGCCTGCCGCCGAACTGGCCCGGCGCGGCAAGGTCGCGGAAGCCGTCGAGCAAGCCACCGCTACCCTCGGCCACCCACGCGGCAGCACGGGTGTGGTCCACCTCGTCGGCGCCGGCCCCGGCGATCCGGAGCTACTGACGCTGAAAGCGCTACGCCTGCTCTCCGAAGCCGATGTCATCGTCTATGACCGCCTGGTCGGCGACGGCATCATGGACCTGGCGCGCCGCGACTCCGAGCGTTTCTATGTCGGCAAGCAGCGCTCCAACCACTCGGTTCCGCAGGATCAGATCCACGACCTGCTGGTTGAACAGGCCAAGGCCGGCAAGCGCGTCGTGCGCCTCAAGGGTGGCGATCCGTTCGTTTTCGGCCGTGGCGGCGAAGAAGTCGACGCCCTGCGCGCCGCCGGCGTCGAAGTCCATGTCACACCGGGGATAACGGCCGCGCTCGGCTGCGCCGCCTCGACCGCCGTGCCCCTCACCCACCGCAGCCACGCCCAGTCGGTCACCTTCGTCACCGGCCATTCCAAGGACGGCGACCACGGCAACCCGCTGACGCTGGATTGGAAAGCTTTGGCCGCCGCCCACCATACGCTGGTCGTCTATATGGGCGTCGCCACCGCCGCCGAGCTGTCCGAAAAACTGACCCGCCATGGCCGCGCGCCTGAGACTCCGGTGCTGGTTGTCGAGAACGGCACCCGTCCCGACGAAGTCCGCACCCTGACCAATCTGCGCGACCTGCATGACACAATCACCGCCAATCCGCCCAAGGGACCGGCGCTTTTGATCATCGGCGAGGTCGCCGCCCTTTACAAATCCGACGCCACAGCCGATATCGCGGGCGTCATCGCGACGTCGACCCAAAATACTTCAGGGATTGCTTTATGAAACTTTTGACCGCCAACCGTCTGACGGACGGCCTGACGCTCTGGTATACTGACCGCGGCTGGGTCGAGGACGGCGCTCTGGCGCTGGCGCTCGAGGACGACCGGGCCGATGCCTTGCAGAAGGAATGGGCGGCGCGCGAAACCGTCGTGATCGCGCCCTACGTCATTCCCTTGACCGACAAAGGCAATCCCGTGCAGCGCGAGCACGTACGCGAGTTCGTTCGCGCCAACGGCCCGACGATTGGCCAAACCGCCGACGCCGTGTCTCAGGCGTTCAAGCGCGCCGACATTTTCGAGGACTAAGATCATGTACGCCTACGATGAATTCGACCACGCCTTTGTCCGCGACCGGATCGCCGAGTTTTCCGACCAGGTCGCCCGCCGCCTGTCGGGTGAGCTGACCGAAGACCAGTTCAAGCCGCTGCGTCTGATGAACGGCGTCTATCACCAGTTGCACGCCTACATGCTGCGTATCGCTGTGCCATACGGCGTTCTGTCGTCGGCCCGCATGCGCAAACTGGCCTATATCGCCCGCACCTATGACCGCGGTTTCGGCCACTTCACCACCCGCCAGAACCTGCAGTTCAACTGGATCAAGCTGGCCGAAGTGCCGGACATCCTGAAACACCTGGCCGAAGTCGAGATGCACTGCCTGCAGACCTCGGGCAACTGCATCCGCAACACCACGACCGATCAGTTCGCCGGCGCTGCCAAGGACGAACACGAAGATCCGCGCCCATGGGCCGAAGTCATCCGTCAGTGGTCATCGAACCACCCGGAATTCTCGTTCCTGCCGCGCAAGTTCAAGATCGCCATCACCGGCGCCGACAAGGACCGCGCCGCCATCCGCCTGCATGACATCGGCCTGCACGTGAAGCCGGAAGGCTTTGACGTCTATGTCGGTGGCGGCATGGGCCGCACGCCGTCGCTGGCGCACTGCATCCGCACGGGCCTGCCGGGCAGCCAGCTGCTGAGCTATCTCGAAGCTTGCCTGCGTGTCTATAACCGCTATGGCCGCCGCGACAATTCCTACAAGGCGCGCATCAAGATCCTCGTTTCGGCTTTAGGCCCGCAGGAATACAAGCGCCAGGTTGAAGAAGAGTGGGAAACCCTCGACAAGGCAAAGATCGATGTGCCTCAGGTCGAAGTCGACCGCATCCGCGTCCAGTTCCCCGATCCGGCCTACACCGCCAAGCCTTTCGATGCAGCCGCCTTTGAGCGCGCCAAGACGGCCGACGCCGCCTTTGCCCGCTGGGTCAAGAACAACACCAACCCGCACAAGCGCGATGACCATATCTCCGTGACCATCTCGCTGAAGCCGGTCGGCCTGCCGCCGGGCGATGCGTCCGACGTGCAGATGGACCTGATGGCCGATGTCGCCGACCAGTATGGCTATGGCGAACTGCGCGTGTCGCACGAACAGAACATCATCCTGCCGCACGTCGCCAAGGCCGACCTGTATGAGCTCTATCGCAAGCTCGACACGGTCAACCTGTCGACGGCCAATGGCGGCAAGATCACCGACATGATCGTCTGCCCGGGCCTCGACTACTGCTCTTTGGCGAACGCACGCTCGATCCCGCTGGCGCAGGAAATCTCCAGGCGCTTCGAAGACGCGCAGCTGACCGACAAGATCGGCGACCTGCAGATCAAGATCTCCGGCTGTATCAATGCCTGCGGCCACCACCATGTCGGCCACATCGGCATCCTGGGCGTCGACAAGCAGGGTATCGAATTCTACCAGATCCTGCTGGGCGGCCGCGCCGATGAGAACGCCGCCCTGGGCGTCATCACCGGCAAGGGTCTGTCAGCCGAAGCCGTGCCGGGCGCCGTCGAGCGCGTGGTGCAGCTCTATCTCAAACTGCGCACGGGCGAGACCGAGCGCTTCATCGATACCGTAGAGCGACTGGGCCGTGACGCCTTCGCGGAGGCCCTGCATGAACCTGCCTGATATCCCCTCGCCGCTTTCCGCCGCTGAGCCGGTTGTGGTCACCCGCCAGGGCGAAACCGTGCCCAACGGCTGGCGCCTGCTGGCCGACGAGGACACCCACGGCGTCGATGGGCCCTACGTGCTCGGTTTCGAGCGTGCGCTGAAGGAACTTGACGGCCTGAACGGTCATTACGGCGTGCGAATTGTGCCGGGCCAGGACGTCCGCCTCCTTGAACCGTTCCTTGAAAAGATTACATTAATTGAGGTGGCCTTTCCAGGCTACCGCGATGGCCGCGGCTATTCGACGGCGCGCATTCTTCGCGACGATCTGGGTTATACTCAGGTCATCCGGGCGGTGGGCGACGTGCTGCGCGATCAGCTCTTCATCATGATGCGCTGCGGCTTCGATGAATTCCTGCTCAAGGACAAGGACCCCGCCGGCGCCATCGCCGCGGCTTCCAAACGCTTCTCGATGGCCTATCAGAGCGCGGCTGATTCCGCGCAACCCGCCTGGGCGTTACGCCACGGCGTGGTTTAAGGGCTAAAAAACCATGACGGTCTTGATCAATAATTTGAAGGACCACGCCAAATCCCAGCAGACCTTCCGCGCTGAGCAACTCAGCGCGAAGTATGAGGGCATGAACGCGCAGGACATCCTGCGCGACGTCATCCGCAACCAGTTCGTCGGCGACATCACCCTGTCGTCGTCGTTCGGAGCGGATTCGGCCGTGCTGTTGCATATGATCTCTGAGATCGATCCGGCTTTTCCGGTGTTGTTCCTGGATACCGACCGGCACTTCTTCCAGACGCTGCAGTACCGCGACGAGCTGGCAAAGACACTCGGTCTGACCAACATCATCAACCTCAAGGCCGACGAGACCGAAGCGGCGGCCGAAGACGCCAAGAACACGCTGTGGCGCGACAATCCGGACCAGTGCTGCGACCTGCGCAAGGTCCGGCCGCTGGAGCGCTTCATGGAAAACTACGGCGCCTGGATTTCCGGCCGCAAGCGTCACCAGAGCGCCACCCGCACCAACCTGCCCATCGTCGAGTGGGATGGCAAGCATTTCAAGGTCAATCCCTTGGCCACCTGGACGGCTGCGGATATCGAAGCCTATTTCGAGGCCCATGACCTGCCGCCGCATCCGCTGGTCGAGCAAGGCTTTCCGTCGATCGGCTGCTTCACCTGCACCAAGCCGGTGGAACAGGGCCAGGACGCCCGCTCCGGCCGCTGGGCCGGGACAGAGAAGGTCGAGTGCGGCATCCACAGCCCGGTGCAAGGCGAAAGCCGCATAAGCTAATGGGGTTTGGGGCCTGCGGCCCCAAGACTTTCCTTATTCCAATGAAAAAGCCTCGCCCTTTTTGGGGGCGAGGCTTTTTTATTGGGCTTAGAAGACGTGGGGTCACGGACCCCACACCCCACTCGTTTTAAGCGCTCTTGGCTTCCAGCTTGGACTGGATCGCCAATATCTCGTTCGGCATCACTTCAACGAAAGCCTTCAGCGCATTGTCCCAGTCGTCCAGGATCGCCTGGGCGCGCGGCGACAGGGTGCGCTCGAAATGCTCGCCGATCAGCGTCTTCAACTGCGCTTCCGACGCGTCCGGAACGCTGCGCAGCGTGATGCCTTCCGGGTTGACGTACGACGCCAGCGCCTTGTCCGGGTCGTACACATAGGCCACGCCGCCGGTCATGCCGGCGCCGAAGTTGCCGCCGACCTTACCGAGGATAACGACCTTGCCGCCCGTCATATATTCGCAGCCGTGCGCGCCGACACCTTCGACCACCGTCGTGGCGCCGGAGTTACGTACCGCGAAGCGCTCGCCCACCGCACCGGCGATGAACAGCTTACCCGAGGTCGCGCCGTACAGGATGGTGTTCCCGGCCAGCGCCTGGTTCTCATGCCACACCTTCGGACGCACCACGATGGTCGCGCCCGACAGGCCCTTGCCGACATAGTCGTTAGCTTCACCGATCAGGTTGATCAGCAAGCCCTTGACGGCAAACGCGCCCAGCGACTGACCGGCCGAACCACGCAGTTCCAGGGTCAGGTGACCTTCGTCCAGCGACGAGCCGTATTCGCGCACGATGTGCGACGAGGTCCGGGTGCCGACGGCGCGCATGGTGTTGCGCACTTCGTAGGTCAGCTGCATCTTTTCCTTGCGCTCGAGCATGAAGGCGGCGTCGCGTACGATCTGGGCATCCAGCGTGTCGGCAACCGCGTTGCGCTCATGCGGCGGCGTGATGGTCGCGTGCTCATCCATCTCGACCTTGACCAGCAGCGGGTTGAGGTCGAGGTCGTCGAGGTGGACGCCACCGCGCGACACCTGCTGCAGCAGGTCGGTGCGGCCGACGGCTTCGGACAGCGAACGCAGGCCCAGCGAGGCCAGGATTTCGCGCACTTCCTCGGCGATGAAGGTGAACAGGTGAATGACCTTTTCCGGCGTGCCGGTGAACTTGGCGCGCAGGCGTTCGTCCTGCACGCAGACGCCAACCGGGCAGGTGTTCGACTGGCACTGGCGCACCATCAGACAGCCCATGGCAACCAGCGACGCCGTGCCGATACCGAACTCTTCGGCGCCCAGCATGGCGGCGATGACGATGTCGCGGCCGGTCCGCATACCGCCGTCCGCGCGCAGACGGATCTGGCCGCGCAGGTTGTTCAGCGTCAGCACCTGGTGCGCTTCCGACAGGCCCAGTTCGAACGGCAGGCCGGCGAACTTGATCGACGACAGCGGCGACGCACCGGTGCCGCCGACCTGGCCGGAGACCAGGATGGCGTCGGCTTTCGCCTTGGCCACACCGGCGGCAACAGCGCCAATGCCGGACTGCGAGACCAGCTTCACGGTGACGCGGGCGATCGGGTTGATCTGCTTCAGGTCGTAGATCAGCTGCGCCAGGTCTTCGATCGAATAGATGTCGTGGTGCGGCGGCGGCGAGATCAGGCCCACGCCCGGCGTCGAGTGACGCATGCGGGCGATGAACTCGGTGACCTTGAAGCCGGGCAGCTGCCCGCCTTCGCCGGGCTTGGCGCCCTGGGCCACCTTGATTTCGATTTCGCGGCATTCGTTGAGGTATTGCGCGGTGACGCCAAAGCGGCCCGAAGCGATCTGCTTGATCGCCGAGTTCGGGTTGTCGCCATTGGCGCGGCGGACGTAGCGATCCGGGTCCTCACCGCCCTCACCCGACACCGAACGGGCGCCGATACGGTTCATAGCGATGTTCAGCGTCTCGTGCGCTTCGGGGCTGAGGGCGCCGAGCGACATACCGGGCGTGCAGAAGCGCTTACGGATTTCGTTGACGCTTTCGACCTGCTCGATCGGCACCGGCGCCTGCTTGGCCTGCATGGCCAGCAGGTCGCGCGGCGAGGTCGGCGCGGTCTTCGACATCTTGCCGACCAGGTCCGAATAGACCTTGAAGGTTTCGTAGTCGCCGCGCGTCGTCGCGTCCTGCAGCAGGTGGATCAGCTTCGGCTGGTAGTAGTGCGTCTCGCCGGCGGCGCGCAGCTTGTAG
Organism: Pseudomonadota bacterium; assembly: GCA_048497915.1. Taxonomy (GTDB): domain Bacteria; phylum Pseudomonadota; class Alphaproteobacteria; order Caulobacterales; family Caulobacteraceae; genus Asticcacaulis. The sequence goes on along the minus strand of JBEHYZ010000003.1, from coordinate 126,215 downwards.
AAGCCGCCGATCGAAGCGACCGGCTTCTTCACCGCGAAGGCCGACTTGTGCAGCGTGGTCAGCTTTTGCTCGATACCGGACAGGCCGATGCCGGAGATGCGCGAGGTCACGCCCGGGAAGTATTCCGCCACCAGGGCGCGCGACAGGCCGAGCGCTTCGAATTCGTAACCGCCGCGGTACGACGAAATGACCGAAATGCCCTTCTTGGCCAGGATCTTCATCAGACCGGCTTCGATGGCCTTCTTGTAGTTCCAGAACGCCTTGTGCTCGTCCAGGCCGGGATAACGGCCGGCCGCCAGACGCTCCTGCAGCAGTTCCAGCGACAGGTACGGGTTGATCGCAGTGGCACCGACGCCGACCAGCACCGCAAAGGCGTGCGGGTCCATGGCTTCCGACGACCGGACGACGATCGACACAAACGAACGCAGGCCCTTCGACACCAGACGCGAGTGCACGGCGGCAGCGGCCAGGATCATCGGCACGCCCAGCTTGTCTTCGCCCAAAGCTTCGTCGCTCAGCACGATCATCGACGCGCCGCCTTCGACGGCCGCAACCGCTTCGGCGCGGACGCGTTCCAGCGCCGCCTTCAGGCCATCGCCGGGCAGATCACCTTCCTGCGGGATGGTGAAGGTACAGTCGAGCTTGGCGACCTGACCGGCCTTGTCGAACGTGATCATGCGCTCGTACATCAGGTTGGTCAGGAACGGGCTTTCCAGCACGAACACGTTCGTCTGCGCTTCGTCTTCGGCCAGGATGTTGCCGAGGTTCTTGAAGCGCGTGCGCAGGGACATGCCCTGGGCTTCGCGCAAGGGGTCGATCGGCGGGTTGGTCACTTGAGCGAAGTTCTGGCGGAAATAATGCGCCAGCGGACGCCACTGTTCCGACAGCACGGCCAGCGGCGTGTCGTCGCCCATCGAGCCAATGGCTTCCTTGCCATCCTTGACCATCGGGTCGAGCACGGAATCCAGGTCTTCCAGCGTGAAGCCGGCGGCGATCTGGCGGCGATACAGTTCCTCGCCCGAATAGATCTTCGGCTCCGGCCCCGGCGCGATCAGCGGCTCCAGCTCGATGATGTTCTCAAGCCACTTGGTGTAGTTGTGCTTGCCGGCCAGGGCGTCGAGGATTTCCGGCTCGGAGTACAGCTTGCCCTCTTCCAGGTCGACCGCGATCATCCGGCCCGGCGCGATGTGGATGCGACGGGTGATGCGCTCTTCGGCCACGCCGGTCATGCCGGCTTCGGAGCCGACGATCAGCAGGCCGTCCTTGGTCTCGGTGACGCGCAGCGGACGCAGGCCGTTACGGTCCTTACCCGCGATGACCCAACGGCCGTCGGTGGCGCAGATCGCCGCCGGGCCGTCCCACGGCTCCATCACCGCGTTGCAATAGGCATAGAGCGCCCGGTGCGACGCCGACATGTTGGCGTCCTTCAGAGCCGCTTCCGGCAGCAGCAGGGCCTTGGCCATCGGCGCCGAACGGCCGGCGCGAACCAGAAGTTCGAAGACGTTGTCGAGCGACGCCGAGTCCGAACCGCGCGGCTGGATCACCGGCTTCACGTCGGACGCCTGCTCACCGAAGGTCGCCGCAGCCATGCGGATTTCGTGGGACTTCATCCAGTTGATGTTGCCGCGCAGGGTGTTGATTTCACCGTTGTGCGCCAGCATGCGGAACGGCTGCGCCAGGCGCCATTCCGGGAAGGTGTTGGTCGAGAAGCGCTGGTGGAAGATCGCCACGCTCGACGTCATGCGCGGGTCCTTCAGGTCGAGATAGAAGTCGTCGACCAGCTCGGCGCGGAACATGCCCTTGTAGATCAGGGTCTTGGCCGAGAACGAACACAGGTAGCAGTCGAGGTTGGCTTCATCGACGCGCTTTTCGATGCGGCGGCGGCACAGGAACATGGCGCGTTCCAGCGCTTCGCCGGTCAGGCCTTCCGGCGCGGCCATCATGATCTGCTCGATTTCCGGGCGCGTCGCCATGGCGCGCTGGCCCAGCTGCGTCACGTCGACCGGCGCCTGACGCCAGCCATACAGGAAGAAGCCCGAACGCAGGATTTCCGACTCGACGATGGTCCGGGCGGCTTCCTGGGCGCCCAGGTCCGAACGCGGCAGGAAGACCTGGCCGACCAGCACCGGGCCGGGGCGCGGGCTGTGGCCAATATTGCGGACCTGCTCACGGAAGAAGTCCTGCGGCACTGAAATCATGATGCCGGCGCCGTCGCCCGACTTGCCGTCGGCGTCGACCGCGCCGCGGTGGAACAGGGCCTTCAGCGCCTTGACGGCCAGCTCAACGACATCGCGGCGAGGCGTGCCGTCGATCGAACAGACCGCGCCGACGCCACAGGCGTCCTTTTCCATTGACGGATCATAGACGCCGCCCTCGATCAGGGCCTGGCGTTGCGAGAGATAGTGTTCGTATGCTGAGTCTTTTTCAGAGAAGTTTGACATGATTATTCCGCAGCTCCCGCGAGCTGAGCCTGCGCATCGGCAAGCAGTTGCGTTTGAAGATAGTGATGAATGTCGGCGGCCGCATCCTGGCCTTCGCGCACGGCCCACACCACCAGCGAAGCGCCACGCACGATGTCACCGGCGGCATAGACGCCGTCGAGCATGGTGCGGAACTCGCCCGCATGGACGCGGATCGTGCCCCAGCGCGACACTTCCAGGCGCGGTTCATTGAACATCACCGGCAGGTTTTCCGGCTCGAAGCCGAGCGCCTCGATGATCAGGTCGGCCGGCAGGTCGTTCTCAGCCCCGGCGATGTCCTCTATGCCCTGGCGGCCCTGCGCGTCCGGCGTGGTCAGCCGCATGCGCTGGATCTTCAGGCCGGTGACGGCTTCGGCGTCGCCCAGCACCGCCTTCGGCGCCGACAGCCACTCGAAGCGCACGCCTTCTTCCTCGGCGTTCGACACTTCGCGGTCGGAGCCCGGCATGTTGGCGCGGTCGCGGCGGTAGACACAGGTTACCGAGCGGGCACCCTGACGGGTCGCCGTGCGCACGCAGTCCATGGCCGTATCACCACCGCCGATAACGATGACGTTCTTGCCCTTGGCGTCGAGATGCGTTTCCGCCGACGGATCGACTTCGTAACCGAAGCCAACGCGGTTCGACATGGTCAGGTAATCGAGCGCGGCCACCACGCCCTTGGAACCGCAGCCCGGCACGCTGAGGGCGCGGCCCTTGTAGACGCCGGTGGCGATCAGGATGGCATCGTGCTTCTCGCGCAGTTCCTCGAACGTGATGTCGTTGCCGACATCGCAGTTCAGCACGTATTCAACGCCCGATTCAGCCAGGCGGTCGGTACGGCGGGCGACGACATGCTTTTCCAGCTTGAACGATGGAATGCCATACACTAGCAGGCCGCCGGCGCGATCGTAGCGATCATAGATCGTCACCTTGTAACCCAGCGTGCGCAGGCGGTCGGCGGCGGCGATGCCGGCCGGGCCAGCGCCGATGATGGCGACGCTCTGGGCACGTTCGACTTCCGGTACGATCGGCTGAATCCAGCCCTGCTCGAACGCCGTGTCGTTGATATAGCGCTCGACGGCACCGATGGTGACGTTTTCCCAGCCCGACTGCTCAAGCACGCACGAGCCTTCACACAGACGGTCCTGCGGGCAGATGCGGCCGCAGATTTCCGGCAGAGTCGAGGTCTGCGACGACAGCAGATAGGCCTCTTCGACACGGCCTTCCGCGGTCAGGCGCAGCCAGTCGGGGATGTTGTTCGACAGCGGGCAGCCATGCTGGCAGAACGGCACGCCGCATTGCGCGCAGCGCGACGCCTGATGCGAGGCTTCTGTCGGTTTGAAGTCGGCATAGATTTCATTGAAGTTGCCGACGCGTGTCTTCGCGTCCGACTTCTTCGGCGTTTTCTTTACCTCGACCACAAAACGATTGGTTTCGCCCGTCATACCTTTACTACCTTCTGGACCGCATTTCTGCGCACTGTGACCGGAACCCCCGGCCGGGTTCCGCGCGGGCTTTAAAAGCCAAAAGCCCACGCGGGAAAAGTCAAATTGTTGCGTTCACAATCTTGCCTGCCGGTTTTTTCGGCCAGATGGCAAAATTGCCGTAATAGTCTCAATCGTCACCAATTCCGTCGTTTTACCACGAACAGCCTTGGATTATCAGCCTTTGATCGTAACGAACCTGCCAATAAAGGTTACGAAACGTGTCAGGTCCTTAACGCACGAACCCCCTCGGCAGCTTCGAAAGCGCGAGGGGGAGACCGTTTTCCGACCTTGTGTAGGGCCTGCTCAGATCATCCGTGCAGGCTCTCCCCATGTTGTGACATATCGAGGCCTTCGATTTCCTCCTCCTCTGTCACCCGCAGACCTGTTGTGTACTTGCAGATCATCAGGATAATGAATGTGACCACCGCGCTCCAGGCGATGACCACAACGAGGCCTACGAACTGTTTGAGCAGCGACGCATCCGCACTCAGCGAATTGATCGCCGGGTCGGCGAACAGGGCTGTCAAAAGGGCACCGAAAAAGCCGCCGACAGCATGGACGCCGAACGCGTCAAGGCTGTCGTCGTATTTGAACATGTTCTTCACATAGGTAGTCGCGACATAGCAGATCGGGCCGGTGATCAGGCCGATCAACAGCGCACCCGTCGGATTGACGAAGCCCGCCGCCGGCGTGATGGCGACCAGGCCGGCGATCATGCCCGAAATCATGCCGAGCAGGGTCGGCTGCTTGCGCTCGATCCATTCCGGCACGATCCAGCCGATCGCCCCGGTCATAGTGGCGACGATGGTGTTGAGCGCCGCGACCGAAGCCAGGGCGTCCGCCTTCCATTCGGAACCAGCGTTGAAGCCCAGCCAGCCGACCAGCAGCATCGACGCGCCCATCAGGGTCAGGCTGAGGTTATGCGGCGCCATGTTGTCGCGGCCGAAGCCCTTGCGCTTGCCGAGCGTCAGGGCGGCGACCAGACCGGCGACACCTGAATTGACGTGAACCACTGCACCGCCGGCAAAGTCGAGCACGCCCCACTTACCCAGGAAACCGCCGCCCCACACCCAGTGCGCCACCGGCGCGTAGACCAGAAGGCTCCACAGGGCGATGAACAGGATAAAGGCGGAGAACTTGATGCGCTCGACGATCGACCCGGCGATCAGCGCCGGCGTGATGATGGCGAACGTCATCTGGTAGGCGACCCAGAGATATTCCGGTAGTTGCGGCGCAGCACTGTAGGCCGTGTCCAGTCGCACGCCCCGCAACAGGGCGGCATCGAAGCTGCCGATAAAGGCGTCGGACGCCCCGCCGCTGACACCGAAGGTCAGAGAATAGCCGATGAGAATCCACATGACCGACGCCACCACGGTGACGGCGACCGATTGCGCCAGGGTCGACAGCAGGTTCTTGCGGCGAACCATGCCGCCGTAAAACAGCGCCACGCCCGGCAGGGTCATGAACAGGACCAATGCCGTCGCCACGATCATCCAGGCCGTGTCGCCGCTGTTCAGCGCAAGCACCGCCTGATGCCCCAGCAGATGCGGCGCGGCCGCAGCCACGTCCACGGCCGGAGCCGCCGCCGAAGCGGCTGCGGAAGCACTTTGCGCGCTGACGGACGCGACTGTCATCAAATCCAGAGCCCCAAATGATCGAACCCGGTAACGGCGTCGCCACAGCGTTTAGGCTGCGGTTGACCGCCCCGGGGTGCGTTGTCTTGACCGAACTTGTAATGCGCCGACTTGTGCGTATGCGAAATGTGACGCTTTAGCGACTTCACATAACCGGAAATGTTCCGTTTTGAAAGCCAGTTTTTTGCGTGCGCGCAATTAACTTTCGGAAATTTTCCTAAGGGTTAATATGCCACCGCGCGACTTATTGCAGCGGGATGGACAAAACCTTGCCGGCGCCGCGTTCGGCAACCCACAGCACGGTGCCCGCCGGTTCCACCGCCGTCGGTGTCATCAGGCCTTCCTTCAGCACTTTGACATGGGCAATGTCGCCGTCGATGGTCAGGGCGGTGATCTTGCCGGAAGCGTTTTCGGCGACATAGATCTTGCCATTGGCGGCGCGCATGCCGTCCGGACCCTTCACCGGTGCGTCCATCCATATATCGACCGGGTTGCCTGGCTTGCCTGTGGCGTCAACCGGAATGCGGTACAGCTTGTTGAACCAAACGCCATTGACGTACATCACGCCGTTCAGGAAAGTGATGCCGTCGATCCCGGCCAGCAGGCGGTGCTCCAGCCACAGCTCGGCAGCCGTCGCCCCCGGCGCCAGGCGGTAGATCTTGGCGTTGGCCGTGTCGGTGACGTAGAGCGCCTTGTCCGGCCCGATCGCCATGTCATTGCAGGTCGAGTTGTCGCCCGGCAGGTTCCAGCGCAGCTTTTCCTTGCCGGTCTTGAGGTCGAAGGCGCGGACAGCCGTCTTGCGCTGCACAGGCTTCGAGTCCGGCACCGGCGTCAGCTGGCAGGTCCACAGCGTCGCGCCGTCAGCCAGTTGCCCGAAGAAGAAGGTGCCCGGACCTTCGGCGGTGGCGTCGACAAACACGTCGGCGGTCGTAGCGCCCGCCTTGATGCGGTAGATAAAGGGCGAAGAGGCGCTGCCGGCCAAGACGTCGCCATTGGGCGCAACCGTCAGGCTTTCTGGCGCTGATTTGGCGTCCTTGACCAGAACTTCGGCAGCCATCACCGGCGTGGAAACCGCCAACAGACACGCCAACGCCCAAGACGTGGCCTTAATGCAGGATACACGGATCATGACAGCCTCCTCTGATTTTGAGGCCGTTATAGCTAATCCGGGGGCGTTACACTATCCCTTGAAAGCCGAAACCGCCGCAATGATCTGATCCTGGGTCTCGGTATTCAGGTACGGGCTGAACGGCAGGCTGATCACCTTGGCCGACTTGTCCTCGGAGACCTTCAGGTCGCCGGTGCCCGACGTGTACATCGCATAACCCGGCTGCTGATGCAGCGGGATCGGGTAATAAACCGCCGTCGGAATGCCCTGCTGGCGCAGATAGGCCTGCAGGCCGTCGCGATTGTCGTGCTCGATGGTGTACTGCGCCCAGGTCGAGATGTAGCCCGGCTTCACGTAAGGCACCGTGTTGACCACCTCCTTGAGCTTTTCGTTGTAACGCGCTGCCACCTTCTGACGCATGGCGATTTCCTCGCCGAAGATGTTCAGCTTTTCGATCAGCACCGCCGCCTGGATGGTGTCCAGGCGCGAGTTCATGCCAATGCGGACATTGAGATACTTGGCTTCGTGGATGTAGTTCATCGTCGCCGCGTCGGTCGGCGTTGCGCCACCGTGGACGCGGAACGACACCATGCGCTCCATCAACGCGTCGTCATTGGTCACCACCGCGCCGCCGTCGCCGTAGCAGCCGAGCGGCTTGGCCGGATAGAAGCTGGTCGAGGCCGCCACGCACCATTCCAGCGGCTGCTTGCCGTCGATGGTGCAGCCGAAACCCTGGGCCTGATCGGCGATCAGGTGCAGGCCGTGCTTCTTGGCGATGACCGACAGGGCCGGATAATCGGCCGGCTGGCCGAACAGGTCGACGGCGATGATGGCGGCGGGCTTCAGCTTGCCTTCTTTCTTGACCGCCTCGATGGCCGCTTCCAGCTTGGCCGGATCGAGATTGTAGGTCTGGGCGTCGATATCGACAAACACCGGCTCCGCGCCGGTCATCGGCACCACCTCAGCCGTAGCAACGAACGTAAAGGCCGGGACGAAAACCGCGTCACCCCTGCCGACACCCAGACCGAGCAGGATCAGCTCGATGGCGTCCGTGCCGTTGGCGCACGACAGGCAATGCTTCGACTTGGCGAAGCCCGTCATGTTGGCTTCGAACGTCTTGACCTCGGGTCCCATGATATAGGCGCCATGTTCCAGCACCTTGATAACCGCGCTTTGGATGGCGCCGCCAATGCGTTGACGCTGGGTGCCGAGGTCGATAAACGGAATAGCCATGGGAGGAGCTCGCTGAAAAATAATGGGCTTCAAAAATAGGTCGCCAAATGCCTTTAGGCATCTCGCACCTGCAATGCATCTCAAAAGGCATTACCCAAAGTTTCTAAGGCTTAGGTTAATTCGCTTTTTTGGATGACTTGACCCTTTTGTCTGAGTATACAGCCGCCACATCCGAGCCCAAAACGCACATCTTGTGACCGCTAACATTGCGGTCTATAGAGCGCCTGCCAAATGAAATGAGGAGACACGTCATGACGGTCAAAGGAAACCTGATCAACGGGGAGTGGGTCACCACCGACGCCACCTTCAACGACATCAACCCGTCCGATACCAATGACATCATCGGCGTCTATTCCAAGGCCGGCGAGCCGGAAGTCCGCGCCGCCATCACTGCCGCCCGCGAAGCCTTCAAGACCTGGCAGTTTTCGACGCCGCAACAGCGCTTCGACGTGCTCGACAACGCCGGCACTGAAATCCTGGCCCGCAAGGCCGAACTGGGCGCCCTTCTGTCGCGCGAAGAAGGCAAGACCCTGCCGGAAGGCATCGGCGAAGTCACCCGCGCCGGCCACATCATGAAGTACTTCGCCGGCGAAGCCCTGCGCGCCCATGGTGAAGTCCTCGACAGCGTCCGTCCGGGCGTCAAGGTCGAGATCACCCGCGAACCCGTCGGCGTCATCGGCCTCATATGCCCGTGGAACTTCCCCATCGCCATCCCGGCCTGGAAGATCGCTCCGGCCATCGCTTTTGGTAATACGGTGGTCTGCAAACCCGCCGAACTGACGCCGGGCTGCGCCTGGGAACTGGCCGACATCCTGCACCGCGCCGGCCTGCCCAAGGGCGTGCTGAACGTCGTCTTCGCTCGTGGCTCGATCGCCGGTCCGCTGATGATCGACGGCTGCGACGCCATTTCCTTCACCGGCTCGGTTGCCACCGGCCAGAGCGTTCGCAACGCCGCTGTCGCCAAGGGCAAGCGCGTCCAGTGCGAAATGGGTGGCAAGAACCCGGTCGTCGTTCTTGACGATGCCGACCTGGATAACGCCGTCAACTCGGTGATGAACTCCTCGTTCTTCTCGACCGGCCACCGCTGCACGGCATCGTCGCGCATCATCGTCACGGAAGGCATTGCCGACAAGTTCGTCGCTGCATTGGCCGCCGCCACCAAGGCCATCAAGGTCGGCGACAGCCGCGCCGAAGGCGTCCAGATGGGCCCGATCGCTTCGCAGGAACAACTCGACATCGCCCGCGACGCCGTTGCCAAGGCCAAGGCTGAAGGCGGCGTCGTCCTGACCGGCGGCGAAGACCTGACCTTTGGTACGCCGGGCTACTATTACGCCCCGACCTTGATCGACAAGACCACCTCGTCCATGACGATCAACACCGAGGAAGTCTTCGGCCCGGTCGCCGCCGTCATCCGCGTCAAGGACCTGGAAGAAGCCATCAAGGTTGCCAACGACACCGAATTCGGCCTGTCGGCCGGCATCTGCACCAAGTCGCTGAAGGCCGCCGAGACCTTCAAGCGCCGCTCGGAAGCGGGCATGGTGATGGTCAACCTGCCGACGGCGGGCGTCGACTATCACGTGCCGTTCGGCGGCCGCAAAGGCTCGTCCTTCGGCCCGCGCGAACAAGGCGCCTACGCCAAGGAGTTCTACACCATCGTCAAGACCGCCTATCAGATGGCCCTCTGAACCATCCGTATAGAAATGCCTTCAACCCGGGCCCATTACTGGGCTCGGGTTTTTTATACCTTGCGTTGTGGTTGCAGTTCGGCATAGTGCCCTTATGGGGGCTAATCGCAGACTAACACGCTGTTCCAATTGCGGTTTCAAATCGCATGACGCCGGCTTTTTCCGTCGTGAGCCTGGTGGGCTATTCGGCTTCAAAGAAACGGTCTGCGCCGGTTGCAAATCTTATCAGCCCGCTAACAAGGAATATAAGACCTGTATCCGTTTGGCGATTAGCCCGCTCCTCTGGGGCACAACAGCCGTCGGCATTACCCATGCCGATCCACAGTGGTTTGTCCCGCTGCTTATTATGATTGCGGCCTCTTTCCTGACATTGCCATTACGCATCTTTATCCATGAAGCTGGTCATGCTTTCGCAGCAAGAATGGTCGGACAGGAAGTCGTTGAAGCACGTATCGGATTAGGTCCAATTGTCTGGCGGTGGCGTTTTTCCGGGGTTCCGTTCCATTTTCGCCGCTACCCGTTTGCTAGCGGCCTCGTTCGTTATTTCAGCATAGATAGGCAAGCTAGACGTAGCGATATCGCCCTTATTACAGCCGCCGGTCCTGTGGCCAATCTGACTTTCGGCGCCGCTTTCCTTACAATCTGCTGGGCGATGAGGTTCGACGGTTTTTTTGCCGCCTTTGCAGGGGGAATTGCCTTGTCAGAACTGACCATGGGCGCGTTCAATCTCATTCCCCGCAGCTTCGGCGATGACGAAGGTCTGGTATCCGATGGCCAAGGCCTGCTCAACTTATTAAAGCCGAAAGGTTCTGCCGATGCTCATGTCCAAGAACTTTTGAATATCGTCAGCTTAACCCAAACGCACCGTTATGCGGAGCTTATCGCGTTTCTCGACAAAGGAATTTGGATGTCGCCATTCCGGTTGACGTTCGCGTCTAACATGTTGCACGCACTGTCGCGCATCGAGGGTGACCAGGCGGCGTTAGGCTTCTATAAAATGCATCAAGTCGCCCTGGGTGGTTGCGGCGAAACCGAACAGGACACAGAAAAGGGCTTACCGTGGGTTCAAGCCAATGTCGCCTGGAGCGCGATCAAATCAGGCGATCCCGAGTGGCAGCCTCTTGCAGACACCTATTCAGCCGCAGCACTCGCAGCCGTTCCTGACGCCCCCGAAACCCAAGGCACGCGTGGTGCCTGGCTGATACGTCAAGGCGAGGTCGAAAACGGATTAGAATATCTGCGTGAGGCCGTTCGCGGCGCCGCGGATTTCACAGACAGGGCCGATTTCTGCCGTTTCATTGCGCTTGGGTTTCGCAAGCTGGAAAATTTGACCAGAGCGGAAGGGTTCGAAGCTTTGGAAGCCCATTTTCGAGCGCGCGCCTTAGCGGCTTAAGCCACCGACGCCTTATCGACCCACTCACCACGCATCCCGACCACTTCGGCCAGCGGGCGCGGCTTGCTGAAATAGAAGCCCTGCAGGTTCTGACAACCCGCCAGGCGCAGCAGCCGGACGTGCTCCTCGGTCTCCACTCCTTCAGCCGTCACCGAAATCGACAGCGCGTTGGCAATACTGACCGTCCCCGCCACCAGCGCCGCCGCCTGCGGATCGCGATCAACCAGCCCGGCCAGCGACTTGTCGATCTTGATCTTGTCGAAGCTGTAGCGGCGCAGGTAACCGATGCTCGAATAGCCGGTGCCGAAATCGTCCAGCGCCATCGAAACGCCCAAACCTTTCAGCGTCTTGATCGCCGCGATGGCCCGGTCCGGGTTCTCGATCAGATAGCCTTCGGTGACTTCCAGCTCCAGACGGTCGACCGAAAAGCCGGTCTGGCGCAGGATGCCGGCCACCTTATGTTCGAAGTCAGGATCGCGGAACTGGGCGGGCGAGATGTTGACGCTCAGACGCAGATCCGGCACGTTTTTCAGATCGGCGCACGCCTTTTTCAGCACGAACTGACCCAGCGGATGGATCAGACCGCTCGTCTCCGCGATGGAAATGAACTGGTCCGGTCCCAGCGGCCCGCCCGGACGGCCCGGCCAGCGCACCAGCGCTTCGACCGCCACCACGGCCTGCGTCTTGGCATCCAGGATCGGCTGATACAGCACGTCGAACTCACCGCGCGCCAGACCGTCGCGAATACCGGTTTCGATATCCTGATTGTGCAGGCGCACGGCGTCCAGCTTTGCGTCATAGCGCGTAATGCGGCCCTTGCCGGTCGATTTCGAGTGGTACATCGCCATATCGGCGCGGCGGAAAAGTTCCTGGCTCGAGACATCCGTCAGGTCGGCCGAAGCAATGCCGATCGATGCCCCGATCTGGATGGTGCGCTCGCCGATGCGGATCGGCGCATGCAGGAAGGTGATGGCCGACTTGGCGAAAGCGTTGCAGGCGGCTTCGCCCTCCGCGCCACCAATCATCATGGCGAATTCGTCCCCACCCATTCGCGCCAGCAGAGCCCGCTCCGGCAGCCTTGCCTTGAGCGCCTCAGCCACAATGACGATCAGCTTGTCGCCCGTGTCGTGGCCATAGATGTCGTTGACGTCCTTGAACCCGTCGAGATCGATGAACACCACCGTCTTCTGCGTGCTTGAGCGCCCCGTGCCGGCCTTCTCAAGCTTTTCGAACAGGGCGCGCCGATTGGGCAGGCCGCTCAAACCGTCGGTCAGGGCGCTGGTGTGCGCCAGCTTTTCGCTCTTGGCCAGCTTGTGCAGGCTGTAACCGCTGACAGCGACGAACATCAGGATCAGCAGACCCGCCGCCAGTGAAATGTGCTGGATGCGAGGAGCGGCGGCACGCGCCGCTTCGGCGCCCGGCAGGCGCGCCGTCCAGCCCAGGTAAGCCACCGGCTTGCCGTCGGCGGCGGTCAGTTGCAGGTCAGGTCCCGTGGCGGGCCTGGTGTCATGTAAGCCAAGTCCGGCAATGCGGAACGTCCGCGTCATACCGGCAATGGTCGAGGCAGACAGATGCCGCGTCATGATCAGGTATCGACGCTCGGTGCCTTTGGCTTGCAACTTGCCGGTCGCAGGACGGATCAGATTGACCCCGACCACCGCCGGACCGTAAACCGTGCGCGTCAGGCCGACAGCCGGATCGCCGCCCTGGCTCAGATCAGCGGCGTGCTGCTTGATCAACGCCTGAAAGCCGTCGCCGAAAACCGCGCTGTCAGCCTTGAACGGCTCGTCACGGAAATAGCCCCACAGCACATGGAAATGCTCATCCGCCACATAGGCGCCGTCATAGACGTGGCTGTCGTTCGACACCGCGCCCCAGGTCAGGTAAAGCCAGTTGGTGTCCGGCGCCGGCCGGTACGTCTTGGCCGTAGCGTCGTCCCAGACGCCGTTGTCGACCAGCACGGCTGAAATGGTGCTTAAGGAGGAATCGACCGCCGCCTGCACGGCTTCGGTCGAGCGGTGCGCGTCGATTTCGTTGGTCTTGGCCGTGATGGTCGTCAGCGAGGAGTAGATCAGCGCGATCAGGGCGATCAAAAGCCCGATACCCGCAGCGAAAACCAAGGCCAGAAGCGTTCGCGCCTTGGGACTGATATTACGCCGCCACAGTTTCTGCATGCCCGCCGTCTACTCTCTGCGAAAGCCGATTTTCTTCAGGCTTTCAATCATTTGCCGCATTCTTGAGGCCGCGGCTTTTTATTGGTTCAGCCGAACACATTACCGCACAAACGTGAATCCTCCCTTACGCGGGTCTTTTTTAGCGATGGTCATGCTAGAACGCCGCTACCACACCAAAAAGGAGCGTCCTTCCATGTCCCTCTTTCCCTGGTTTCCCTTTGCGCCTGAGACCTTTACGCAGCCCATCCTGCCGGGGTGGTCATTCACCCTGAACGAGGGTAATTCCTCGGCGCCGGACACCGAACGCCGCATCGTCGCGCAGGAATCCTACGGCCGCCAGCTCGGCAAGCTGACCGACGCGGTGGCAGTGCTGATCGAACGCGCAGGCAAGGGTGACCCGGCCTTCACGGACCTGCTGGAGCTGAAGGCTCGGGTGGAGAAAGCCAAGACAGAGGCGAAGGCCGACCGGCTCAAGCGGCTGAGTAAGGATTTGCAGGATCTGAAAACTGACGATCCCGACGCCTTCAAAACCCTGATGCGCGGGCTCTAGGCCTTGACGGTTCGCCTTCCGGCGCGCCGTGGCCGAGACGATCCGGCAGGGCCTGGCCTTCCGGCACAAAGTCCATGGCCACCGAGTTCATGCAGTAGCGCATGCCGGTCGGCCGCGGCCCATCCTCGAACACGTGTCCGAGGTGCGAGTCGCAACGCGCGCAGCGGATTTCGGTCCGTGTCATGCCATGTGACACATCACGCAGGTAGCGGATATGGTCCTCGTCGATGCTCTTGTAGAAGCTGGGCCAGCCGGAGCCGGAATGGAACTTGGCGCGGCTGTCGAACAACGGCAGGCCACACAGATTGCACACATAGGTGCCTTCTTCCTCATATTCGTCGAACTTGCCGCAGAACGGCGCTTCGGTGCCGTGATCGAGCAGGATGCGGCGCGCTTCCGGATCGAGCCGGCTAGCCAGTTGCTGGATCTGCTCCCTGGTAGGCGGAGTGAGGTCGAAACCCGAGGCGGACTTGGTCATGGGCAGCTCCTTTACCTCCCCAGCTTGCTGGGGAGGGGACCGCACGACGACGGCGCCTGCGCCGGCTAGATGCGGTGGTTGGGGGGTCTTACTGACCAGTATATACTGTTTCCTGCCCGTCCCAGTTACGCGTGTCGTTAAATTTTTTACGGAACTCGGCCCATTCCGCCTTCGACAGCTCGAAAATGTGCAGGTCGTGGCGAATGCCGTCCTTCAAGGTATGGTCCTTCAGCACACCGACATGGCGGTAGCCGTTGAACTTTTGCAGCCGAAGGGTTCGCTCGTTCCAGGCCACCACATGATTGACCAGCTTGTGCAGGCCCATGGTGAAGAATGCATGGTTCAGCGTACCAAGAAAATTGTAGATGCTCAGTTCCCGCGGCACGCCCTGATCGCCGATATAGACCCCCAGCTCACCGATCTGCGATTGCCTGTCGGTGACGGTGATCGAGGCGTAACCGACATCCTTGCCTTCGATCTGGATAATGGCGTGCTGATAATCGTCACGGGCGTTCGAGCGATCGATCCAGGCCTTCTGGCGCTCGATGTCGTACGGCACATCGGTCAGCATATATTGCGTGATATGCGGCGCCGTCCGCCAGTCGAGCAGCAGCTTGGCATCGTCAGCCGTGGGACGGCGGTAGGACAGGAACTTATACATTTTCGCTTGTTTCCTTCAGGGCCTCGACCACGCGCCACGCCCCCTTGCCGTCGACCAGCAGATGCGCCGACCGTGCAATGCCGTCACGCCTCGCCGGGTCGTCGTAAAGCGCCTTGGCCTGTAGTCCCAGATCGTCCGGCAAACCTTGGCGAATATCAATGACCGGGTACGGACATTGCTCAAGCGCCGACGCCTGGTTGTCATAAACGACCAGAGCCAAAGCCGGCACGCCCATCGCGGCCATTTCACCGACGCTGCCGCCGGCAGCCGTAATGACCAGGCCCGCGCCTGCAAGCACCGCTGCGACGCTGGGCGGATCGACATACAGCTTAATGCGCGGCTGGCCTTTTTCGAGGCCACGCAGCTCTTCGACATGAATATGCGCCGGCCCGGCAATCACCTTTACCGTCACGCCGGGCAGGGCATCGTTCAGCATCTGCGCCGTCCGGCAAGTCAGCCGATTAGGATCGCTGCCGCCGAACAGCACGGCGACAAACGGTTGCTCCGTAGGCGGATGAGACTGAGTGAACTCCCGCCGGATCAAGGCAAAATCGGCCCCAAGCAACAACTTCGCGTCGGACTTCTGCCGATAAAGCGCTTCGTCCGTCGCCAAAGCCGGATTGATCACCATGGCGCAATCAAAACGGTCGAGCACATTGAGATCATCCATCAAGACAACCCGAGTCAAATTACTCAGTACACGGATATAATCCACGCCCACCTTGTAGCTGTCGACCAAAAGCCAGTCTTCCGAGTGCAAGGAAATAGCCCGTATCGCTTCCAGGTCTGCCCCAACCGCAGCCCCTATGACCTCAACCGTTGCACCGATCCGGCTTGCCCGCTCAACAACGGGAGCCGACATCTCACTCATCAGAAACGTGACGTCAAACCCTTGCGCGCGCGCTTCTTCAGCGATAGCAAAACAGCGCATGAAATGCCCCATGCCGACGGCATTGGACGCTTCGGTGCGGACAAGCAGCCGCATTCAGGCAACCCGGACGATATCGTGCACAACAGGCGCTTCCGTCTTCCATACCGCGGTCGACCACGACCAGCCGACGCCGAACCCACACAGCAGGAAGGTGGTCTTGCCGCTCACCGGCTTCCGGCCCAAATGATCGCAGATGGCCAGCGGAATGGAGGTCGAAGACGTATTGCCGAAGTCGCGCACGGCATAGACCATCTGTTCATCGCTGGCCTTGATTTTGTGCCCGAGCGTCCGCAACATCATGGCATTGGCCTGATGCAGGATGACGTGATCCATATCGCCGATGGTCAGACTGGCGGCCGCCAGCGCTCGTTCGATCGACGGCGCCACCTGCTTCAGCGTAAACGCCATCACCTGGGTGCCGTCCATGAACAGATCGGCCTTGCCAGGCTCGACCAGGCCGCCGGTTTTTGAGATCAGATAGGGCGCGCCCGATCCATCCGATCCCAGGTCGAATGCAATCGATCCGTCTTCGGACAATTCCAGCGCCGTTACTGCTACAGCATCTCCGAACAAGGGTGCCAGAGCGCGATTATCGTCAGAAATCATCCGTGTCGTGATATCGCCGCTGACCAGAAGCGCGCGCTCGATACCTCCGGTCTGCATCAAGGCTGTTGCAACCGACAGTCCATAGACATAGCCCGAACAGCCCAACGACAGATCAAAACCGATGACCTGCGTACCCAAACCGAGCCTGTTCTGCATGACGCAGGCAGTCGACGGCAGCGGATAGTCTGGCGTTTGGGTTACCACGATCAGCAAGCCGATCGACACGCGATCCCAGCCGAGTTTATCGAGCAGAACCTCCGCCGCCGCGCAGCCCAGGTCGCTGACCGTATGGTGGTCGCTGACCGGCCGGCGCTCGATGCCGGTGGCGGCGATGATCTTGCCCATGGTTTCCGCGCCGAAGCTTTCCGCCAGATCGCTGTTCTCACACACGCGCTCCGGCAGCGCCGTCACGACGCCGCACAGCTTCGGAGCCTTGGCGGAAAAGCTGGTCACGAGGTCAGCCCCCCGTCGACCACCAGGGTCTGACCGCTGACAAACCCGGCCTCTTCCGACAACAGGAAGTGCACCAGATGGACGATGTCGCTCAGCTCGCAGAGGCGCCCAAGTGGCGTCCGCCGAACGATCTGCTCCAACTGCTTGTCATCAAGGCCCTCAGATAACGCCGTCTTCATGTATCCCGGCGCCACCGAATTGACGGTGATGCCCAGCCGCCCGACTTCGCGGGCCAGGGCGCGGGTAAAGCCGTCCATCCCCGCCTTCGACGCCGCATAGGCACTCAAGCCGGTATAGCCGCGCAAGCCGGTGATCGACGAGATGTTTAGCACCCGGCCTGCTTTGCGTGACTTCATCATCTGCCGTAGCCCGGCGCGCGTCAGGCAAATGGCGCCGGTCAGATTGACCTGCAGCACGCGTTCGATATCGGTCACAGGCAGGGTCGACAGAATGCCTTCGACCGACATGCCCGCGTTGTTGACAATGCCCCACAGCCGTTGGCCAGCAAATGCAGCCATGGCCTCCGCAACGTAGGTTTCGATGGCTGCCGTGTCGCCCATATCGACGGCAAACCAGGCGAATTTCGCGTCATGTACGTCTTTCAGCGCCTGCAAATCGTCATTGAACGTCGTGCTGCAACCCGCAACCCCATAGCCCCGCGCCAGCAGGTCGCGCGCCAGCGCTAGGCCAAGCCCCCGGCTCACCCCGCTGATCAGCAGCCATTTCGACGCGTTGTCGCTCATGTCCTCAGTTTCTTGCCAGTCGCCCCGATATCGAGCGCGTCGACAAAGCGCAGAGACGCGGGCCGAAAGGCGCGCGGAAGGCTCGCCAAATGGGCCCGAATCAGATTGGTTAATTCCTCAACCTGACCAGAAAAAGGTTTCAAAAGAATATCCGCCGTCAGGATGTGACCGGTAATCGGGTTTGGCTTCGCTAAAATGCGCACATCTTGTATAAACGGAAGTTCCAACAATAACGATTCAACGCTTTCCGGGTAGACTTTAACACCGCCGACATTGACCATCGAATCAGCCCGTCCTTTGAACAATACGCGATCCTCGGTCAGCTCGACCACATCCCCGGTATCCCAGGCCCGAGCCTTGGCCAAATCGGAGGCATTGGGATTAGCAACTTCTAGGTTGCTATTTTCGGAGATGGATAATTTCAATCCATTCAAAGGCTTATCTAACCAGGCCCGCGGAAATCCGGCGCGACCGTCGCTAACCGAAAAAATCGCGCCGGCTTCGGTGGTTGCGTAGATGTGGCGGATATTTGCAAAAGGAAACCTTGCGCGTAAGGCATCCAGGATCGCTTGATCAGCCGCTTCCCCGCCCAGCGTAACGCTTTTCAGCACCAAGGGACGTTCACCCAAGGTCATCAGAAAGGCGCGCCAGAAGGTCGGCGTCGCCGAAATATTCCTGACCTGCGCCCTAAGGGCAAGATCTGCCATTTCACCAACGCTGGCACCATAGCTCGGGGCGACCAGATCATGACCGCCAATCATCGCCGACAGGATCACTTGAACACCCGCGAAGCTACCCGGATTGAAAGTGAGCAGCCAACGCGCCCGCTCTGATCCTTCACGTCCACCGGAAATTTTCGACACCAGTCGCGTCAAATCGTGAGCGACCCATTTGGGCTTACCGGTCGTACCGGAGGTCTGCAAATGGACCGACCCGGGTATGGCCTTTATTATTTCTGGAGAAGCAGAACTATCGCGCAACAGCCAGACGTCCTCGCCAGCCTCTGCCGCGAGAAGCCCGTCTATAACACCTTTTACCCCGGCCATACCGACGTCAACTATGCCGGCACTACCGTGAAAATCCCTGGCAGAAAACGATTTCCCTTCCTCGATCAAAACAAATCCGGGATTCAGGAAACTTTCTGACATGGATCAATCGCCAAACAATTTCGCCAGCTCACCGGCCGTATGAAAAAGGACAAACCCGTTGGCAAATGGAGCCATACCTGTCTTTTCCTCGAGGCTCACCACCAGTGTTGCAAGGTCGAGACTGTCGATATCGTAGGGTCCGTTCAGCAGCAAAGTATCGGCATTGATCTCGCCGGTCGCCGCACCTTTGTCGCGGAGGATCTGAATCAGTTCGTCATGGATGAGGACAAGAGCGGACATCAGGCTAAAAATTCCTTGAGGGCACGGACGACCTCGCCCGGCGCTTCCATATGCGGCAGATGACCGGCACCTGCGATAACGTGAACCGGCGCGCGTGGCGGCAAACGATGCGCCGCCGGCATCGGAATCAGCCGGTCATGATCGCCCCATAGCACCATCACAGGTACCCGGATCTTCGACCAGTCGAACCCTTCCGGCGACAATGCCAGGCCATAGGTCTTGGCCTGACCGAGCAGTTTCTTCAACGCGTCGTTCCGGGCAGCGTCACTCGCAGCCTCGGTGAGGGAACGCATCAAGGATGGCAGCAGATTGTCACCTCGTGGCCCGAGCAAATGCCGCGCGAGGCCCTCGGCCTGCGCCTGATCGCTCAAAAAAAAATCCAGCGTATCGTGGTGAAATTCACCCCCCAAACCGGCGGGCGACACCAGACCCAGTGACACCACCCGTTCCGGATGCGCCAAAGTAAATCCGAGTGCAATCTTGGCGCCCATCGAGTGGCCGACGATATGCGCTTCCCGGACATCAAGCACGTCAAAGGCCTCAGCAAGCCAGTCGGTCATGAATTTCAGCGATGCCTCGCCGACATTAACCGCGCTTCGTCCGTGTCCCGGAAGATCTAGCGCGATCAGGCGGTAGTGGGCCGCCAGCGGCACCAGGCACAGCTGCCAGGTCAGAAGATCGGCACCAAAGCCGTGCAAGAACAACAATGTCGGCGCATCTGCCCGGCCCATTTCGAGGTAGCTCAGGTCGCCATGACTGTGCATCCGGCACAGCGACAGACTAATCTTACGAGATGGTTTGACGATGGCCGCGGCAGTCATGCCAGGAAACCTCCGTCCACGTTGAGGATCGATCCGGTGATCCAGCGCGACGTGTCCGCAAGCAGAAATGCAATCGCTGCCGCCACATCGTCCGGATGGCCCAGCCCCAGCGGATGCATATCGACCACGCGCTTGAAATTGTCTTCTGACAGGATGGTGCGAAACTGATCCGACATGGGCGTGTCGACCATGGCCGGTGCCACCGCATTGACGCGCACACCGTCGCGCACCAGCTCGACACCCAGGCCTTTGACGGCTGATACGATGCCGCCTTTCGACGAGGCATAGACGACATTGCCGGGAGCCGTCTTGAGTGCTGCCGAAGACGACACATAAACCAGTGAGGCCGGCGTGCCGTGACAGGCCTTCAAACGAAAAGCCTGCGCCAACATCAAGGCAGCACCCAGGTTTTGCGTTAGAACATCTGTAATAAATGCAGGATTTACGGCCTGAATCGGCCGAGTCGCCTGGACGCCGGCGCAGTGGGCGATGCCGTTCAGCGGCCCAATCTCCGCGCAGAGGCCTTTCAGCCATGCAACGATTCCGTCGAGCTGCGCCAGATCGAAAATCCGACCGATATGGCCCTCGCCTTGCAGCTGGCCGAGCACCTCATTAAGGCGTTCCTCATTGCGGCCGGAGGCCACAACGCGCGCCCCGAGTTTCGACAAATAGATAGCGGTCGCCTTGCCGATGCCGCTGGTGGCGCCGGTCACCAGAATTGTCCGGCCTTCGAGGGACATAGGGTTGAAGCTCATAAACGCGCCCCCTCCATGCACCCCGCATAGGTCTTCTGAAAATGCGCGATCCGGCCTTCCATGTCGCCCAGAAGCGGCGCCCGTGTTCCGGCTTCGCGAGTGCCCTTTTGCGCCACAGCGCAGATGGCCGCATCCTCCTCGCGCACCTGACGGGCGAAGCCCTTCAGGCTGTCTGTCACCATGGCCCGCGCCGCCCGGCCATTATTGGCCGCCAACCAGGACGTGGTCTGAAGACGCAAGGTTTCAGGTCCGGTCGGTTCAAGCGTTTGCACATTCAGAAACGCCCCTGCCGACAGCATGACCACCAGATTGGGAAAGATCAGGAAGCTGGCATACTCCGGATAAACCGGGCTCGGCTCCAGCTTGATACTTTTGCCAACCGTCGCCCACCAGTTCAGCGACCGCTCCTTGAGCTTGCCGACATATCGGCTGTGACCCGCATCGGTTGTCAGGGTGAGGTCGGTCGACAGGATTTCACCGAAGCTTTCCGGGTGAACAAGCGGCACATGATAGCCTTCCGCCGCATTGTCCATGCCAAGCTTCCAGTTCGCGGCCCAATCCTCAGACGCGCTTTCAAAGCGGTCGGGGCAGGTCTCGGAGACGTGCTTCAGGTCGTCATAAAAGCGGCCCAAAAAGGCTTTTAAATCTATTCCTTCACGGCCCATCCGCACAAAGACGAAATGCCCGACGGTTTCAAGCGCGTAGGCATGCAACGCCAGCGCCGCCTTGTCGGCGTCACTCAGGCCAAAACTCTGCTTGTTAAGCGGAATACCGATTGGCTTGCCGTCGGCGCCATAGGTCCAGCCGTGATACGGACATTGCAGCACGCGGTTGCCTGACCGATCGCATTGGATACGCGAAAACCGGTGCGAACATACATTGCGGAACGCCTTCAGCTCGCCGCCGAAGTTTTGCACGACAATCGAATGCGGCCCGATCTGCGCCGTAATAAAATCCTTGTCATTCTTCAGATCGTCCGTAAATCCGACGCACAGCCACGACGTCTTGAAAACGTGCTCGATCTCGGCCTCCAGCACGTCTTCGCGCCAGTAATAGTCAGCCGGAATATCACCAAGCCGCGTCTGATAGGTCGTGGCCATCCGGTCGTCCATATCAGACAAGTTCCACGACCTGAGGCGCCGGCATCGGCCCCATTTTCAGCTTCATGGCGCTCCACGACCAGCCGACGCCAAAACCCATCAGCACGATCTCTTTCGGGGTATCGAACGCATCGGAAAGCTTAGCGGCTATGGTCAGCGGAATAGAGGCCGACGACGTATTGCCAAAGGTTTCCATGGCAATCGGCACCTTGTCCTCAGGCAGGCCGGACTTCTTGCGCAGATGGTTGAGCATAAAGACGTTGGCCTGATGGAACAGGACATAGTCGATATGTTCGACATCGGTTTCTGCAGCCTTGAAGATGGCCTGCACCAGCGGCGGCACGTTCTTCAAAGTGAAATTGAACACTTCCGTGCCGTTCAGGTGCAGGCGCGATTTGCGGTACAGTTCCTCGGCTTTTTCAGCCGCGTGGGGCGCCTTCGGCGGCAACAAAGGATATTTCAAAGCGCCGGCTTCGACCAGAATATGCGCGGCGCCGGACCCATCGGTTCCAAACACGCCATACATATCGTCCGCCTTCGGATCAAGCTCCAGGGCGGTAGCTGACCCGGCATCGCCAAACAGCGGGATCGTCGACCGGTCGCCTTCCAGAAGCTTCGAAGTCGACACGTCACCGGCCAACACCAGAGCCCGCGCGGGACGCCCTTCGACCTTGAGAGTCTGCATCAGGCTGGCGGCCGCCCACAGGCCATAAGCATAACCGGAACAGCCCAGATTGATATCGAACGCCAGGCACGACCCTAGGCCCAGCCGCGATTGCAGCGCACAGGCTGTGGCGGGAATGACGAAATCGGCGCTTTGCGTCACCATAATCAGCACATCGATGCTGTCCCGCCCCCAGCCCAGCTCATCGAGCAACCCATCGGCTGCCTTTTGGCATAGGTCTGATGTTAGTATGTCGGCACGAGCAATATGACGCGACCGCACGCCGATCGAGCCAATCAGACGCTCGCGTTCGGCTTCATCCGGGATCAGGCCTTCTTCTTCGAGCGTGCGCGTTTCAGCCGGCACGCAGGCGCGCACGCCGCGGACACTCACGCCTTTCAAAACGCCTTCAGTCATGGTCTCATCCCGTTTACGCAACGTCTATTTTCGATGATTCGAAACCGCGTTCCAATCACCTCTTCGCGTTCGCTGAAGCCTTGCAGCAGTTGAGCGCTTAACCACAATGCGTGTTAAGTTTTAAGGGAATATTGATGGATTCAGGATTTCACTATCCTGAATAGAGCCGCTTCGGGAGCGGTCTCGAATGTTCAAGGAAACGCTTATGGACAAGCCCGCCTTTTTTGCCGCCGTTGCGGAAATTCTCGAAGTTGAGCCGAGCACTTTCAAAGGCCCGGAACAGATCAATGACGTCGGTAACTGGGACTCGCTGTCGGTTATTTCGTTCGTCGCCATGGTCGATTCCGACATGGGCCAGATCGTTGACGGCGAAAAGCTGAAGAACGCCAAGACCTTCGACGACCTCGCCGAACTGGTTGGCCTGTAAGCCGTCATGGCGACGTTTTCGGCCAGATTTTCAGAACGTCTCAGGACGCGCGTGCCAAGCTGGCAACGCTTCTTCGAGCGCGCTCGAACGGACGTGCGCAATCCGGCCTACGACCTGCTGCCGGTGCTCGATCTCGACCAGCGCAACCGCTTTTCGAAGACCCTGGCTGCCTTTTCGCCGAAAACGCCTGATTTCAAGCTCAACCAGCATCAGGCGAACCTGCACGACGCCTTGAGCCGCGACGGCCTGACACCGGTACAACCGCGCCTGCCGGCCGATGTGCTGCGCGATCTGGTCAGCTATTTCAAGACAACGCCTTGCCATGATCCGTACCGGCCGCATCTCGGCGCGTTCGACTGGGACAAACCCTCGGACGAGACCAATATCGGCTACTACACCTGGGAACAGGTGCTCACCGCGCCCCACATGCTGGAGCTGATGAACGCACCGGATATCCTGGCCGTGGCCGAAGCCTATCTGGGCTGCAAGCCGGTGATCGACAATATCGGCGCCACCTGGTCTTACCCCGGCCGCGACACAGCCAAGGGTGTGCAGCGCTTCCACCGCGATTTCGACTGCTCACGCTGCTTCAAGGCCTTCTACTACCTAACCGATGTCGATGAAAACTCCGGTCCGCACAAATATGTCCGCGGCTCGCACCAGGATCCCAAACTGGGCAGCGGCAAGGCCCAGACCGATGAGGTGATCGAGGCGACTTTCGGTGCCGACCGCATCGTCACCATTCCGGCACCGGCCGGGTCCTGGTTCCTGGAAGACGTCTACGGCTTCCACAAAGGGCAATTGCCGAAGGACAAGCCGCGCCTGCTGTTGGCCATCGAATACAATCTCTACCCGGCGCCGTTTTCGCCGAAGACGCCGTCCCTCAACAGGGATGCACGCTTCGATCCCTATATGAACAAACTGTTTTTCAAGTGAAGCGCGTCGCCATCATCCCTGCGCGCGGCGGCTCGAAACGTATTCCGCGCAAGAACATCAAACCGTTTTTCGGCCAGCCGATGATCGCCTATCCGATCAAGGCCGCGCAAGACAGCGGCCTGTTCGACCGCATCATTGTCTCGACCGATGACGAGGAAATCGCCGACGTGGCGCGGTCGTTCGGCGCCGACATCCCGTTCATGCGTCCGGCCGAGCTGGCCAACGATCACGCCGGCACCGGACCGGTCATCTGCCACGCCATTCAATGGTTTCGCGACCAGGGCGTAAGCTATGACGCCGTTTGTTGCATCTACGCCACCGCGCCATTTCTGAAAACCGAACGCCTGACGGAGGGCTGGGACAAGCTGCAGGCCCCCGGCCGCCGCTTCGCCTTTTCGGTTACGTCTTACGCCTTTCCGATCCAACGGTCGCTGAAACAGACACCCGACGGCAGTGTCGACATGTTCTGGCCGGAAAACCTGCTGAAACGCTCACAGGACCTTGAGCCGGCCTATCACGACGCCGCCCAGTTCTACTGGGGCTGGGCTGACGCCTGGCTGAACGGCGAAGTCACCTTTTCGCCAATCTCGGCGCCGGTCATCCTGCCACGCACCGAAGTCGTCGACATCGACACGCCGGAGGACTGGGAGGTCGCCGAAGTGACCTACGAAGTCCTCCGCAAGCGAGGCTGAGCGCTTTCCCGAAAAGTCTGCGCGGTTTTCGGCCAGAAAGCGCGATAAGAAAAAAGCCGTCTACCAGCGACGGTAGTAGTAGTGCGACCGCGGCGCGTAATAGGGCCGTGGCGAATAGTAATAGTGCGAATAGGCGCGCGGGCGAGCGTAGCCGGCATAGAAGTCGCGGTAGCCGTAGACGCGCTCATAATAGACCGTCTGTGGCCGCTCGTAATAATAGACGACGGAATAACCTTCCGGCGGCGGCGGCGGCGCGTAGTAGCCTTCGTCGTAGCTGTAATAGCGCCCGCCATAGCATTCGACGCTCGACCGGCCGGCGGCGGAGCCAACGGCGCCACCGACAATGGCGCCGGCGATGGTGCCCGCGCCCTTGTTCCAGCGGTTGGACACGCTGTTACCAATCAGGGCGCCGGCGATAGCGCCGATAACGGTGCCGGAGGCTTCGGCGTCGTCCTTGCGCTCATAGCAATAGCCATCGAAACGGCGGTCATTGGGATCCGGCGCGGGCGGCTGGTAATTCTGGGTCTGTTGCGACTGGTTCTGCACATAGGGCTGGGAATTCTGGGCGTAGTCGCGATCATCATAGGGCCGATCGTCATACGGGCGGGATTGATAGCCGCCCTGCCCCTGATAGGCCTGACCCTGATAAGCTTGGCCTTGATAATCTTGGCCCTGATTGGCGCGCTCCCGTTCGTCGCGCTGCACGTCGGCATAGTTCCGGTACTGCGGCTGCTGCTGATAAACCTCAGGTCCTGGTGGAGGCGGAGGTGGCGGAACATCTTTGCTGCCAAGGTTGCGCTGGGTCTGCGTCGGCGCATAGGGCGTGTCGGGATAGTTGTCGGCGTTGGAGCCGGTATTCGACGGCTGGCTGTTGCCGCCATAGCCGTACTGGCTGCTCTGATAGTAGCTCTGCGCCGAGGCGGCGACCGGCTGGGCAGCCAGGAGGACCGCGGCCAGGGCCGGGGTGAATTTGACAAGTGCGTGCATGGGGCGATGTCCGGAAAAAGCTTGATATAGATTAACGCTCTATTTGCGGCGAAATCGCGGCTAAGCGTTTGCCTGCTTCCACGGATTTCCCCTATGCTGGCCGTCTGTTTATGCGAGGCCTGAAATGTCCGATCTGAAACCTGTCCTGCGCCTGCACGGCGCCTATCGTGACGATATCGGCGATCTGGTGACACGGCGGCCGCTCCCCAACCACGGCCTCGAACATATCGGCGCGTTTCTGTTCTTGAACCACCACGGCCCGCAGACCTATGCGCCCAACAATCGTGGCCTCCCGTTCGGCCCGCATCCGCATCGCGGCTTCGAGACGGTGACCTTCATCCTCGAAGGCGAACTGGCGCACCGCGATTCCGCCGGTCATGAAAGCATCATCACCGAAGGCGGCGTGCAGTGGATGACCGCCGGGTCCGGCATCGTGCATGAAGAAGTTTCGCCGGAGCGCTTCAAGACGTCCGGCGGACCGATGGAAATCCTGCAGCTATGGGTCAATCTGCCCGCCCGGCTGAAGATGTCGAAACCCGGCTATACCGGCGTCCAGCAGGCAGGGATTCCGGCCACAGCGTTTGACGGCGGAACGCTGAACCTGATCTCCGGCGAGTGGAGCGGGCAAAATGGCCCGATCGCCTCGCTGACCGGCATTTTCATGACCACCCTGGCTCTAAAACCCGGCGGCAAAATTGCCTTCGACGGCCTGAAGGAGCGCGATGTCTTCTGCTACGTGGCGCGCGGCGAAGCCAATGTGAACGGCGCGGCGGTGAAGCTGTGGCATCTGATCGAATTTGGCGGAGGCGACCGCGTGGAAATTTCAGCCACGACTGACGCCGTCCTGCTGTTCGGCCATGCCGAGCCGCTGCGCGAACCGATTGTCGCCCATGGCCCGTTTGTCATGAACACGGTGCAGGAAATCCACCAGGCCTATGCGGATTATCAGGCGGGGAAGTTTGGCTGATGGACAAACAACTGTCTCGCCAGCTCAGCGAAGCCATGCTCGAAGTATCGGCCAAACTCGATACATCCATTGCCTTGATTCAGGAACAGGCAAGCGACGAGGATTTCAAAGCCTACCGTCTCAAAATCGGCACCATCATGGCGGACATCTACACGGAAATCCTGCGGCCGATCTATCTGGAACACCCCGCTCTGAAGCCGCCCGAACTCGAGTGATCTAACCTACCATCTCGTCGCTGAGCGGTTCGCCGCGCGTCAGATCGCGGCTGGCAGGCTTGCCCAGCACATCCCACAGACGCACTGGTGGCAAACCCAGACCCGGACGGATCGAGCGGACGTTTTCCTTAGTCAGAACCTCGCCCTTTTTCACGTCTTTCACGACGTACAGCGACCGGCGGAAAGTCTTCGAACCGCGCTCAGAACCCAGCGTGTCGTAATGGACATGGCCCAGCGCCCGCCAGGCGTCCTTGCAGTCCTTGGTCAGCGCCGTGAATTCCGCCGGCTCCAGCGAAAAGCCGCTGTCCGGACCGCCATCGGCGCGCGCCAACGTAAAGTGCTTTTCGATCACGCAGCCACCCAAGGCCACCGCCGCCACCGACGCTGCTGTACCGAACGTGTGGTCTGACAGGCCGGACGGACACTGGAACTTGGCGCCTAGGTCAGGCACGACACGCACATTGGCGTCGGCTATATTGGCTGGATATTCCGACACGCAATGCAGCAGCACAAACTCGCCGGTGCCGTACTTGCGCGCCGTCGCCACCGCCGCTTCGATTTCAGCGAAGTTGGCCATGCCGGTCGACATGATCAGTGGCTTGCCCTTCGACGCGGCGTAGGCGACCAGCGGCAGGTCGATCAGCTCAAACGACGCTATCTTGAACGCCGGCGCGCCGAGGCCGTCGAGCAGGTCGACGGCCGTATCATCGAACGGCGAAGAAAACAGCGTCACGCCGCGCTTTTTCGCCCGCTCGAACAAGGCCGGATGCCAGTCCCACGGCGTGTGCGCCTCTTCGTACAGGTCGTAGAGCGAATAGCCGTCCCACAGCCCGCCCTTGAGCTGAAACTCCGGCCGGTCAGACTTCATTGTGATGGTGTCGGCGGTATAGGTCTGAAGCTTGATGGCGTCGCAACCGGTATCGGCCGCTGTATCGATCATGATCAGCGCCCGGTCCAAGCTCCCGTTATGATTGCCCGACAGTTCGCAGATGATGTAGGGCTCGTGATCGCTGCCGATCTTGCGCCCGGCTATGCTGATTTCATAGGCCATGTTGATCTCACTTTACGCCGAGAACTTCGCCCAGCGCCGCGATAACGCGCGCCGGATCGCCGTCGTCCATATCGGCATATAAGGGTAAAGATAGGGTGTTGCGATAATAGGCGTCGGCGTTGGCCAAGTCGCGCTGACCCAGCGCGTGTTTTTGCCAGTAGGGCTGACGGTGCACCGGGATGTAGTGCACCTGGCTGCCGATACCGCGCGCTTTCAACCCGGCCATCACAGCCGTGCGCGTCGTGCCCAGGGCGGCGAAATCTATGTCGACGGCGAACAGATGGAAGACCGGTTTGACCAGGTCTGAAGGCGGCGTCCAGCGCACCGGTAAATTGGTTGAATTCAATGCTTCCTGATATTGCGTGATGAGTGACGACCTGCGGGCCGCGAACTCGGGCAGACGCTTCAGCTGCGCCACACCAAGCGCGCAATTCAGGTCGGGCAGACGGTAGTTATACCCCAGGTCCTGCATTTCATAGACCCAGGGACCGGTGTTGTCATCCCGGTCATACCCAAGGCCCATGAAGTTCGAGGGGTTGCGCTCAATGCCGTGTGACCTAAGGGTTCTAAGCCGGTATGCCTTGGTCGGATCATTGAGTGTGATCGCCCCGCCCTCACCCGTCGTCAGCGTCTTGACCGGGTGAAACGAAAACACCGCCATGTCCGAGGCCTGACAGGATCCGACCCGCCCCTGCGGACCGGTCGTACCGATGGCATGACAGGCATCCTCAAGCAGGAACGCGCCGTTCTTTTCACATACGCTCGAAATATGGCTGAGCTCTACCGGCCGGCCGGCATAATGCACCGGCACCACCCCGGCAAAGCGCTTACCCGGATAGTCGCGGCGCAAAACCGACAGCGCCTCGTCAAAACTTTCGTCCGTAATCAGACCTGTCGCCGGGTCGACATCGGCGAAGATCACCCCCGCCCCGCAATAGGCCACGCAGTTGGCCGAAGCGGCAAAAGTGATCGACGGCACGATGACCACGTCATCGGCCGTCAGGTCCTCGACCATCACTGCCAGATGCAAAGCGGCCGTGCCGTTGGCCACCACGACTGCCTCCTTGGCGCCGACGGCCTCGGCCAGGTCGCGCTCGAAGCGGCCGACAAAGGGACCGGTCGTCAGGTAGTCGGAACGCAGTACCTCGGTCACCGCCGCGATGTCGGCTTCGGAAATCGACTGGCGACCGTAGGGAAGGAACTTAGCCAAGATAGGCCTGCATCATGCCCTTGATGCCGTCGGCATCGAGGCGCTCCGGATTGTTGTCGGACGCGTAGGAGAAACCCTCGGCCACCTTTTTCGAGCCGCGCACCTTGGCGAAGGACTTGCGCGAATATTCGACGAATTCCGGCTCGATGACGTAGCGGTCGTCAAGCTCATAGGTCGACCGCGAGTCGTCGGCCGAGATCATCATCTCGTGCAGCTTCTCGCCCGGACGAATGCCGACCACGGTCTGCGGCACCTTCGGCGCCATCGCCTTGGCCAGGTCAGTTACCAGGGTCGCCGGGATCTTGGGCACGAAGATCTCGCCGCCCTGGGTCAGCTCCATGCACGACAGCACAAACGCCACGCCCTGGTCGAGCGAAATCCAGAAGCGCGTCATCCGGTCGTCGGTGATCGGCAGCTGCTTGGCGCCGCCGTCGAGCAGCTTCTTGAACAGCGGCACGACCGAGCCGCGCGACCCGACCACATTGCCGTAACGCACGACGCAGAACCGCGAGCCGATATCACCCGACAGGTTGTTGGCGGCGACGAAAATCTTGTCCGAGGCCAGCTTGGTAGCGCCATAGAGGTTGATCGGCGAACACGCCTTGTCGGTCGACAGCGCCACGATCCGCTGCACCCGGTTGGCCAGACAAGCGGCGACGACGTTTTCGGCACCGTTGATATTGGTGGCGATACATTCCGAGGGGTTATATTCCGCCGCCGGCACCTGCTTCAGGGCAGCCGCGTGGATGACGATATCGACACCGCGGAAGGCCAGCATCAGGCGGTTGCGATCCCGCACGTCACCGAGGAAGAAGCGCATCTTGGCCATCTTCGGCGCGTCGAACATTTCGGTGAGATCGTTCTTCATCTCGTATTGCTTCAGCTCATCGCGCGAGAGGATGATGACCTTCTTCGGATTGAAGTTCTTCAGCAGGGTCTGCACCATGCGGCGGCCGAAGCTGCCGGTACCGCCGGTGATCAGGACGGTCTTGTTGGCGACCGGATCAATCTGCGGCGCGAAATCACGTAAAAGCGGCGTCGTCATGCCCTGTTGTCTCTACTGCTTCGGGCGCAATTCACCCGTTGCGCGTGAGTAATGCACAGGCGCGGCTAAAATGACGTTAACGATATTACGGGCGGTTCGAGCGACGCCGTAACAGGTCGCCGATCGCTGGCGGCAAAAGAAACCACGGCTCGATGAAATAACGCTCGAATAGCCGCTGCGGCTCGTGGAAAAAGCGCACCAGCCACTCCAGACCCAGTTGCCCGGTCCAGCGCGGCGCGGTGTACATCACGCCAGCCTCATAGTCGAAAGCCGCTCCGACCGGCAGGATAACGCACGCCGGCAGACGCTCCAGATTGCGCAGAATCCAGGTCTCCTGACGCGGCATGCCCATGCCAACCAGCAGTACGTTCGGCCGGCAGGCGTGCAGCGCCTCGATGAGGGTGTCGTTCTCCGGGCCATTCATATCGAAATAGCCGGTGAAAACGTCGAGATGGACCTGCGGATAGCGCTTCAGGATCGCCTGGCGCGACGGCTCATTGGTTTCCGGTGCCCCGCCGACATGGGCGACGCGCCAGCCGTTTGTCTGCGCCAGCGCCCAGAAGTCCTCACGAAAATCGAGATAGGTACAGCGATTGGCGCGTGACAGCTTGTGACCCAACAGCTTGCCCCAGGCGATCATCGGCACCGAGTCGATCTCGATCAGGTCGGCCTTGGCGTAGAAGGCGCGCATTTCGGCCGATTTCCGGTAGAGATAAAGGCTGTGCAGATTGTGGTTGGCAACGATGCCGCGCGTCCCGGCGGCGATGCGCTCTGCCAGGAAAGTCATCACGTCGGCCGGGGTGATGCTGTCAACCTCGGCCCCTAAAAGCGACAGGCGATACGGGGGTTCCATATCGCCTGTCTACAGGATTTACTTTGAAATAACCTGAAAGCTTAAGGTAAACAGGACCTTAGCGCAGGCGCAAAAGGCCCTTGCCTACTCAGTCATCGGACGCAAGGTGATTTCAACGCGACGGTTCTTGGCGCGGCCTTCAACCGTATCGTTCGAAGCAATCGGCTGGGTGTCGCCCATGCCGGCGATGTAGATGCGCTGGCTCTTGACGCCGTGGTTGGCCAGATAGCCCGCCGTCGCATTGGCGCGGCGTTCTGACAGGTCCTTGTTCAGCGCCGCCGTGCCGGTCGAGTCGGCATGGCCGACCACGTCAATATAGGTCGCCGGATACTGCGTCAGGATGGTCGAGACTTCGTCCAGAACCGGGAAGAACTTCGGCTGGATGTCGGCCTGGCCCGACGCGAAGGTCACGTCGCTCGGCATGTTGAGCACGATGTTGTCGCCGACACGGGTCACCGACACGCCACTGTTGGCCAACTGGCTGCGCAGCTCTTCCTGCTGCTTGTCCATGTAGTGGCCGACCGCCGCACCGGCCAGGGCGCCGATGCCCGCGCCAATCATGGCGTTCTTGCGAGCCTGGTCGCCCTTCTTGTTGCTGAGCGCGCCGGCGGCAGCGCCCGCAGCCGCACCGATCAGGGCGCCGGTCTTGGTGTTGCTGTGGACCTTCAGGCCGTTGCCTTGATCGACAGTGTCGCACCCGGCCAGGACAAAGGCGGCCGCAGTCGCCAGAAGAATGAATTTACGCATGCTATCTCCTCTCACACAAATAGCTGACTATTGGTTCGCACCCCATGTACTCACCTTAAGTCTAGTCATGTTTACCGCAGGATCTTCTATTCGGTTGTCATTTCAGGCGGCGTCCCGTTAACCGCATTAATAATGAAATGATCTGAACCTCATAAAAAATCAGTGCGAATCACTTTGCGGGTACTAACCGACAAACCGCTCGCCCATCGGTAACCCTAGCGGTTGCGGTCTGAACACAGGATGAAGGCAAACTTAAGGCGCGATACAGCACGCCGGGACGCAGAACCTCAAGCTTTTTCAGCCATTGGCCTTTTGGCAACGCCACACGGTTTCGGTTTCCGCCGGAACGGTCAGATAGGCCTGCGACAGGTCGTGGACCTTGCTCAGATTTTCATCGAGGGCTTCGGAGGCCCCGGCATTGTCGGTCATGACGCAGCGCAGGCTGCCCAGCGCCTTGCGCTCCGAGACATATTCCTGGAGCTTGGCCGGATCGAGCCGGTATTCCGAACGCTTGAAGGTCAGGCCGTCGGCCGACAGTTCCTTGCGCGACGCCACCGGTTCGTTTTCGGTAACGGTAAAGCTCAGCAGCGTGCCGTCGGCCTGACGCTGATAGGGCGTGCGCTTGTTGATACAGGCGTGGCTGGCGTCGAAATCGAAGTCGATCGGACCGGCCGCCCGGATCGGGTTGCGCGACGCCTTGGCATCGACCTGGCAGGTCATGTGCACCGACCCGAGGCTGCTCACCGGCGCCGGCGTCTTCGGCAGGGTCAGGCGCTTGTAGATGTCGCGGTCCTTGATCAGGAACATGGCCACAGCGGCGACTACCACCACACCCAGCAGGATCCAGCCCCACGGAATCGGGTGCTTGAGACTGCCCGACTTGGTGGTCTTGAAGCGCTCCACCTTGGTGCGGATCGGCGCGGGCGACGGCGTCTCGTTGGAGAAGGCCGTCGGCGCGTCCTTTTCCTTTTGATGGATTTCGTGGCGGTGGCGGATTTCGCGGCGGATGATCAGGCCGATCAGGATCAGCACCAGGATCGACAGCAGCACCATCGCCGCCAGCTGCCAGCGTTCCATGGTGGCGCGGTCGGCTTCGGCCTTCTTCTGCTCGGCCAGGCGCGCGGCCTGCGCGTCGGCAGCGGCATTGAGCGCTTTGGTCAGGGCGTCGTCCTTGACGATCTCGTCTTCGGACTTGGCGTAGCAGGTGTCGCTGCTGGCGGCCGCCTGCACGCCGGCGGAAGCCAGGAACGTGTTGAGCGCCGACACGTGGGTGGCGACGAACTGACCCGACGAGATATCGACATCGCCGCCCGCCGACACCGTCGACGGCGCCGTCCAGGTGTTGACGCCGACCACCTGGCCGCATTCATTGAGCAGCGGCCCGCCCGAATTCCCGTGATTGATCGACGCGGTGTGGAACAGGGTTTCGACGCGGCTGCCGTCCGGATTGGTGGCGGCAAACAGGGCGATAGACCCTTGCGTCACATAGGCGTCAGTCGGGTTGAGCAGCTCCGTGCCCGAGCGATTGAGCAGATGGTCGGTCACGTCGGGATAGCCCATCGAGACGACCCGTTCGTTCTTGTACGGGTTCAGATAGAGCTTGAGCGGCGGGATCTTCAGGTTGTCGGCGTGCAGGACGGCCAGGTCGCCCTCGGTCCAGGTCTTGACGACTTGCACCTGCTGATAGCTGGCGCCCGAGTCCTTGTGCGGGACGATATAGACGTCGGCCGAAGACGCTTCAGGCGGCACTTCGACGACGTGATAGTTGGTGACGATATAGCCCGGCGCGACGACGAAGCCCGAGCCCATGCCGACCGTATCCAGCGGTACGCCGCCATAGCCGCGGTAGACGACCAGCACGCGCACCACCGACTGTTCGGCGGTCTTCAGGGCTTTGGTGGAATTGACCGGTTGCAGGCCAGGATCGACGCCTTCGATCGACTGGCTGGACGACGCATCCAGCGCAGAGGCGCGATGACCGACGCTGAACGCCAGCCCAAGGCCAAGGCAAAGGAACAGCGCAGCCGCGCCGATCCGTGCCGCCTTAACAATCTGCAGACCTCCGCCCGCCCTCGACGCCACTAAACACCCGTCCCTATATTTCAGGCGCACACACGCGCACCTCCCGCTTTGGAGTAAAGCAGGTTTATGTAAGGTTAATAACCGAATTGTGGCGGAAAATCATCCCCCTAGCGAAGCTTTCGGGACACTGTGTCATTATAGCGCGCCACGCGCTGAATAATCGGCCCCTTGCCTGTCGCGTCGCACGGCGCTAAGCCTTGCCCAACCGTTCGTTGCGAAGGAAACATCATGCCCGATCAGCCCGCGCCATCCGCCATCCCGCCCGTGCCGCTGAGCCTGTTCGACAGCGATTTCGACGTTTTTTCGCAAAAGCTGGGCGCTTCGTTCGAGCGCTACGGTTTTGCCGTCCTGGGCGGCCACGGGCTCGATCCGGAACTGTTGAAGCGCGTCGATGCGGCGACCAAGGCCTTCTTCGCCCTGCCTGAAGACACCAAGCTCAACTATCACAAGTCCCGGACCGGCGGGGCGCGCGGCTATACGCCGTTCGGCGTCGAAACCGCCAAGGGCGCCACCCACCACGACCTCAAGGAATTCTATCACGTCGGCCGCGACCTGCCGGAAGGCCATCCATTCCGCGACCACATGGGCGAC
Organism: Pseudomonadota bacterium; assembly: GCA_048497915.1. GTDB lineage: Bacteria > Pseudomonadota > Alphaproteobacteria > Caulobacterales > Caulobacteraceae > Asticcacaulis. The sequence goes on along the minus strand of JBEHYZ010000003.1, from coordinate 91,672 downwards.
AATGTCTGGCCGAAGGAAGTGGCAGATTTCCACGCCGCGACCTACGCGCTGTACACGGCGCTCGACATGCTGGGCAAGAAGGTGCTTCAGGCCATCGCCGTCCATCTGAATCTCGACCGGCAGTTCTTTGCCGACAAGGTCGACATGGGCAATTCCGTCCTGCGCCTGTTGCACTATCCACCGGTGACCACACCGGGCGAAAGCGTCCGCGCCGGCGCGCACGGAGACATCAACGTCATCACCCTTCTGCTGGGCGCCGAGGAACCTGGCCTGCAACTGCTGGACCGCGACGGCAAGTGGTTGCCGATCACGCCGCCAAAGGACTGCATCGTCTGCAATATCGGCGACATGCTGTCACGACTGACCAATGGCGTCCTGCCGTCGACCCAGCACCGCGTCATCAACCCGGCCGAAGCGCGCAAGGACTTCGCACGCTATTCGACACCGTTCTTCCTGCATTTCAACTCGCCGTACCTCATCAAGACCCTGCCGAACTGCATCACGCCTGAGCATCCAGACCTCGGCGCCGAGCCGATCACCGCACACGAGTTTTTGCAACAGCGGATACGTGAAATTAAGCTCGCCTAGCTATACTTGCCTCAGCGTTTAACCGCGGGGGCGCGTTAAAATGACTGGCGATCTTTCCAAATTGATGTTTCCGCTGATCGGCGGATCGATGGTGCTGATCTTCGCCTGGCTGCGCATCCGCGACCAGTTCGAGTTCCAGAAGCTGCAGGACGGCACCGTCACCGACGGACGGCTGATCAAGAAGGACATCGAGAAGGACGAAGGCACGTTCTATTACGTCACCTATAGCTTCCGCGACAGTTTCGGCTCGCAATATACGAACAGGGTCCAGGTCTCGAAACGCTATTTCGAGAGCCTGTCCGAAGGTCCGGTGAGGATCGCCTACCAGCCGGACAATCCCCAGAACTCGTTCCTTCACGGATCACGAATGAACGAGGAATTCCACGCCAAATTCGGAGGCATGGCCCTCATCATCGGCGTGCTGGCTGTCTGCGTTCTGTGGTATAGCTTTACAAACGGGGTTTGGGGTCCGTGACCCCACGTCTTCTTCTTTAATCCAATAAAGAAGGCCTCGCCCAAAGCGGGGCGGGCCTTCTTTATTGGATAAGGAAAGTCTTGGGGCCACGGGCCCCAAACCCCGTTAGATCTCGCCATCCCAGCCGCACTGCTGGCCTTCGTTCTGCTGAACCAGCCAGTCATCCAGCGGCTTGAAGTAGTCGATGATCGCCGTCGCATCCATGTCACGCTGGCCCGTAAACGCTTCCAGCGTATCCGGCCACGGCTGTGACTGGCCCTTCATCAGCATAGCGTTCAGCTTGTCACCCACTGCCCGCTGGCCATAGATCGAGCAGCGATGCAGCGGCCCCTGCCAGCCCATCTGCTGGCACGCGGCCCGCTGGAACTGGAACTGCAGGATGTCGGCCAGGAAGTAGCGCGTATAGGGCACCGACGCCGCCACATGGTACTTGGCGCCGGCATCGAAGGCCGAGGCCGGACGTTCAGCCGGCGGGGTCAGACCCTGGTACTGGCCGATCAACTGCCACCAGCGGCTGTTGTATTCCGCCTCGGTGATCTTGCCGGAGAACACTTCCCAGCGCCAGCGATCGACCTCGACGCCGAATGGCAGGAAGGCGATCTTCTGCAGGGCCATCTTGAGCAGGTACGGGATGTCCTCGGACTGGTCCGGCACCTTGTTGAGCACGCCAATCTGGTTGAGATAGGTTGGCGTCACCGACGACAGGCCGATGAAATCGCCGATCGCCTCATGGAAGCCGTCGTTCGCGCCGTTCTTGAACAGGAACGGCTGGTCCTTGTAGGCGCGCTGGTAGAAGTTATGCCCAAGTTCGTGGTGGACGGTGTAGAAGTCCTCGCCATTGACCTCCAGGCACGCCTTGATACGCACGTCGGACACGTTGTCGACGTCCCAGGCCGAAGCATGACAGACCACTTCGCGGTCCTTCGGACGGGTAATTTGCGACCGCTGCCAGAAGGTGGCCGGCAGGGGCTCGAAACCGACCGAGGTGTAGAAGTTCTCGCCGGTGTGCACCATCTTCACCGCGTCGTATTTCTTGGCCTTCAAAAGGCTGGTGAGATTGTAGGACGACTTGATCGACCTGGGCGCCACCACGTCATAGATGTTCGACCAGTCCTGCGCCCACATGTTGCCGAGCAGGTCGGCGCGGATCAGGCCGGTCTTCGGCTGCACGGCATCGCCGTACTTTTCGTTCAGCTTGCGCCGCACATAGCAGTGCAGGTTCTTGTAGAACGGCGACACCTGGCCGTAGAGCTTGTTTGTCTCGGCAGCAAAGTCATCGGCGCTCATGTCATAGCCCGACCGCCACAGCGCCCCGGTATCCGCATAACCCAGCCCCTGGGCACCGGCGTTCGACAGTTGCGCCAGCTTGGTATAGTCGGCCTTCATCGGGGCAGCGATCGACATCCAGCCTTCCCACATGCCGCGCACGGTCGCCGGATCACGCGAGGTGGCCATCACGTTCGACGCTTCATCGAGCGTATAGGTCTTACCCTTGTAGGTGAACTTGCCGGTCGAATAGGTCGAATCCAGCCGCGTCGACACCTCCGCCAGCGCTTCGGCGGCGCCCGGCGCATCGGCCGCCGGCAGGGTCTGCGACAGCCGCAGCAGGTTGAGCTTGCGCCGCGTCGCCGCATCGACATTGACGTCGTTGAACTTGGCCGCGCCCATGGCCAGCTTGACCGTCGCTTCATTGAGCGCCGCGTCGGCCTTGGCCTGGAGGATGTCAGTGTCGTGGTTGATATAGGTGGCGCGCACCCACTGGACGTGGGCGTCATACTCGTTCAGTTCCGCCAGGGTCTTCTCAGCGCTGTCGGCATAGGCGCGGGCCTCTTCCGCGGTGGGCTTGGCCGGACCCGACGGAGCGGCCGGGATCGACGGCTGCTGCACCGGCGACGGCGTGCTGTCCGCGACCGGCGTTTCGGTGGTGGCGCAGCCGCCGAGCAGGGCAATGCCCGCGCCGGACATAAGCAAATGCCTGAAAATCGAACGCGCCATGACAACCCTCTCCCGAAATGGTTAACGCTGGGCAGGGAAAGCCATTTGCAGGAGATCGTCAAGCGTCTCTCGATGTGAAGCTCAGGAGAATTGCAGGCTGCCGATGAAATTCCACACGACGTGGGCGCCAGCCAAGGCTTGCGTCAATGCCGCAGGCACTTTTGTCCCCTCGAAGATCAGAATGCCTATGCCAGCGACTGCAAAGATAAGCGGGAGGAAACTAAGCAAAGGGTTTGCTTCCATTCGGTCGAATTGCCTAGCCTGCATGGTATGAAAGAACCGAAACGGAGCGAATCCATGGCGGGCGAGGTAACGCGCCCCCGACATCATCATGTCGCGACGCAGGCCGAACAATGCCCCCATTCCGATAGCGCCAATGGCCCACCCGACGAGAAAACCTGAGAAGACGGGATCTTTCGGGCCAAGGCCATCAGCCATTTGCCCAGGAATCGACAAGAGCGCAATCCACCAGCCGATCAGTCCCAAACCGAACAAAGAATAATAGACGCGGTCGTAGAGTTGGGGCGTACCAGGCTTTTGCCGATCCCTCGGCCCGCCCGTCAAAAAGCCCCAGACTGTCTGAACCGTCATAGTCAGGCCTGCGACCAGAAAGATCGCCGCGATGACCATTGGAAAAGCATAATGCCCGAAGGCATCGCTCAGTTTCATTATTCCCCCCCCTAGTCTTGTTTAGTCTACCGCGCAGATATCGAAGCCGGAATTGTCGATCATCCGCGCCGCTGCCTGAATCTTGCCCGAGCGTTTGACAACATACTTGCCCGATCCGGCGGCTTTCCATTTCAGCGGACTGGGCAGGATGGCCGCCAGCTTGGCCGCTTCCGCCCTGCTCAGCGTTGCCGCCGAGTGATGGAACCAGTGCTGCGAGGCCGCCTCGGCGCCATAGATGCCCGGTCCCCACTCAACGCTGTTGAGATAGACCGTCATGATCCGGTCCTTCGGCCACATGTGCTCGATCAGGAAGGTGTAATAGACCTCAAAGCCCTTGCGCACCCACGACCGCGACGGCCACAGGAAAACGTTCTTGGCCGTCTGTTGCGAGATGGTCGAGGCGCCGCGCTTTTTCTTGTGCGTGGCGTTGTACTTCTCGGCCTTCTTGATGGCGTCCATGTCGAAGCCGGCGTGCTTGCAGAACTTGGCGTCCTCAGCGGCGATGACGGCGGATTTCAGGTTGTCGCTGATCTTCGACGACCCTACCCAGCGGTGGTCGATGCCATGCCCCTGCGCCAGGCGCTGGATCATCAGGATGGTGACCGGCACCGGCACAAAGCGGTGGACGGCGACCGACAATATGGAAAACGCGAAAAAGCCCCCGACAATCGCACCAGCGATCTTGAACCAGGGAATGCCCTTTCTCGGCTTGGCAGCCACCGGCATGGGTTCCGGCGCGGGCGGTACGACCTCAGGCTCGGGCTCAGGTACGGGAGCCGTATCATAGATCGTCTCTTCGTCCAGACCCGGGATTTCCGCTTCTGGTTCGTCGTCCTTGCCTTCACTCATTACTCACGCCCCCAAGCGCTCACTCATCCGGTTCATAAATATAGACGAATCCGTCTTCATCGCCAAACAGTATGCGCGAGCCCTCGCCAGACAGCGACAACGCGGTGATCGGCGACCCCTTTTCCGCCTTGATCCACTCCACCGCAGTCGATTGCAACTCGGCCAGCCAGACACGGCCGTCCTCGGTCCCGGCCGCCAGCACAGTGTCCTCGGCGACCCCCGCCACCACCGACACCATGGTCGAGGATTCTGGATTGATTTCGGAGGCCTCCTCGCCCATTGGACCATTCGGGCGCAGGAACGGCCAAACCACCGCGCCATTGGCGCCGGAGGTGGCCAGGAGCTTGCCCTTGGCGAAGAACTGCAAAGACTTGATCTTGGCGGGATATCCGCCCATGCGCATGTCCTTCGAGTCCTTCAATCGCCAGCCATGCAGCGCGTTTTCCTGCATAGCGGTGATCAGGAAATCGCCCGACGGCGACGCAGCGATACGGGTGTGTGACCCGGCCCAATAGAGCTTCTGCGGCTTCTGCTGGGCGATACGCGTGAACCAGATGGCAACGCCATTATAGGTGGCACAGTACAGCTTCCGGCCATCCGGCGAAAACGCCAGGTCCGAGACGCTGTAGTCATGTTGAAACAGGTACTCGGTCTTTTTCAGCAGGTCGCGGACGAAGACCTTCTTGGCGGCGGCATAGGCAATGACCTGAGCTTCGGGCGCAGCGACGATCACATCGATCCAGGCACCCTTGTGCGCCACCAGCTCGACCGGGCCGACATCCTTGGTCGTCCAGACGATGCGGCCGTCATCGCCTCCCGTGACGATGCCCAAGCCTGTCGGATGGATGACGGCACTCAGAACCGACCCATTGGGGTGCGCGTCAAACTCAACATTCGCCTCCGGGAACACCACCCGGCCATCACCCAGGGCCGCAATCGGCTCATCGAGGGAATCGAACAGGGCAGCGACGACAAAGGCGTCGTAGGGTTTATTGACGGCAAACGGCATGGGTCCACTCTTTTATGCTCCCCCACTTTGGGGGTTTGGCGCAAGCGAAAGTATAGCTTTCGCCAGCCATGGGCAGGCGCCGCGCTCAGCGGCGGATGACGGAGGGGGGCCTTACAGATGGATACCATCTGCGTCAATGTCCGACAAAGACCCCCACCACCGCATCTAGCCGCTTCGCGTCGTGCGGTCCCCCTCCCCACAAGTGGAAGTATAAGCGGTTTACCGCACGATACAGGCTTCGAACCCGGCGCGCAGGGCGGCCTCGTCGAGATGGCGGCCGATAAATACCGCCCGCGACAGGCGGTTCTCGCCGTCGCGCCACGGCTGCTGCAGCTCGCCTTCGAGGATCATGTGTACGGCCTGGAAAACCAAGCGCTTGTCTTCACCGGCGACATTGAGGATGCCCTTGGCGCGCAGGATGTCCTGCCCCTTTTCCGCCAACAGCTTGTCCAGCCATTGCGTAAACTTGACCCCGTCAAGCGGCGTGGTCGAGGTCAGAGACACACTCTTGATCTCTTCGTCGTGGATTGGATTGATCGTGTGAGCGCAATGTTCGTCATGGACATGACCCGCTTCGCCGTGAGCCGGATTATGGTGGTGATGGTGGTCGTGTCCGTGGTCATGCCCAAGATCATGATCGTGATGATGATGGCCGTGATCGTGATCATGGTCATGATGATGGTGGTCGTGATGATCATGATCGTGGTGGTGATGATCATGCGAATGATTTTCTACCGACTCCATCTTCGTCAGGTCAAAGCGATGCTGGTTCAATAACGCCGCGATCGGCACATCCGAACGCTGGGCGCGCTGGATCGTCGCCAGCGGGTTCAGGCCCTTGATGCGCGCCTCGACCTCATCGAGCTTCTCTTCCGACACCAGGTCGGTCTTGTTGAGAATAATGTGGTCGGCAAAAGCGATCTGTTCCTTGGCCTCGCGACCGTCCTTCAGCGCCTGCTCGAAGTGTTTGGCATCGACCAGGGCAGTGACGGAGTCCAGATAGGTCCGCGCCTTGACTTCTTCATCGACAAAGAAGGTCTGCGCCACCGGACCGGGATCCGCCAGCCCCGTCGTTTCAACGATAATCGCGTCGAACTTGCCCTTGCGCTTCATCAGGCCCGACAGGATGCGGATCAGGTCACCGCGCACTGTGCAGCAGACGCAGCCATTGTTCATCTCGAACACTTCTTCATCGGCGCCGACGATCAGGTCGTTGTCGATGCCGATCTCACCGAACTCATTGACGATGACGGCGTACTTCTGGCCGTGATTTTCCGACAGGATGCGGTTGAGCAACGTGGTCTTGCCCGCCCCCAGATAACCGGTAAGCACGGTGACGGGGGTTTTCTGGCTGACATTTGCGGTGTCGGGCATGGCGGACCTTTAAAGAAAGCGTTATTTTGTATCCGGCTTAAGTATGCCTTTGCAGCGTGAAATCAAGCGGAAGTGAAAAACCAGCCGCAGATACACGTCAAAAAGCGCCGGCACGGCCAATAGGGCGTTGACTCATTCGTCTATCTGAGTATAAGTCGCGCCCTCTCGCCCGGAGCCTCATGGTTCCTGGGGCGTTTCTCCATTCTCTCGCACGGGACTTCTGAGAAGAAAAGCCGTGCGCCTATAGAAGGTCCTTGACCATGTACGCGGTCATCAAAACAGGCGGTAAGCAATACCGTGTATCGGCTGGCGATCTTCTCGTCGTCGAAAAGCTCGAAGGCGAGCCCGGCGCGGCTGTGAAGTTCAACGAAGTCCTGATGCTGGGCGATGCGGCCGGTTCGGTCGTCGGCGCTCCGCTGGTCGATGGCGCTGCGGTCGAAGCCACCCTGATCGAAACCCGCAAGGGCGACAAGGTGCGTATCTTCAAGAAGATCCGCCGTCAGGGCTATCGCCGTACCCGCGGTCACCGTCAGATCGAAACCGTCCTACGCGTCACCGGCATCAATGGCGCCGGCAAGACCGCCAACTGGGATGGCGTCGTGTCGCTGACCACCAAGGCGGAACTGGACGCTCGCGCCCGTAATCTGGCGCCGCGCAATGTCGCTGCTGCCGTCGAAACCCCGGTTGCCGCCGCTGATGAAGCGCCGAAGGCCGCCAAGAAAGCCGCTCCGAAGAAGAAGGCTCAAGAAGCCTCTTCCGACGAAGCCTAAGATTTAAGGAGCCCATCCCATGGCACACAAAAAATCCGGCGGCTCGTCGCGTAACGGCCGTGATTCAGAAGCCAAGCGCCTCGGCGTAAAGCGTTTCGGTGGTGAGAACGTTCTCGCCGGCAACATCCTGGTCCGTCAACGCGGCACCAAGTTCTGGCCGGGCACCAATGTCGGCCTCGGCCGTGACCACACGCTGTTCGCCACGGCGACAGGCGCGGTGAAGTTCACGACCAAGCGTGACAATCGCTGTTACGTGTCGATCATCCCGGCGGCTGAAGCCGCTGAATAAGCACTGATCTCAGATTTTCCGGATCGTGCTTGACCATCAAAGCCGATCCGGACCCAAGACCATGAGCGGGAGTCCGGATTTTCACGGGCTCCCGTTTTTGCATTTTACTTTCGGTGCACCGCACCCTGACCAAAATGTGATCCCGCTCATAACAGCCAGGGTCTCGAACTGACACAGTTCGACCCTAAATAGGCCCTAACCGGTAGATAAAGGTTCCATAAGCCGGGCCGGGCCAAGGAGATGAGCAATGATTACGCGCAACGATATTACGCGTCACAGAATCAGCCCCGGCAGGCCCGAAAACGCCAAACCTGAGCAGATCAGCATCGAGACCACGCGTCTCAGTCTGACCCCGCTCAAGTCAGGCGACCTGGAAGGCCTGATGGCCGTGTTCGCCGATCGCAACTCGGCCCGCATGACCCACGCAATTCCCCACCCCCTGAGCCGTGAAGGCGCGGAAAAGCTGCTGGCCGATATGCGCTCGGCCCGCCTGACCCACTGGGCCATCCGGCTCGAGGACGACCAGCTGATCGGCGTGGTTTCACTGACGAAGTCGGCCTGTGGTCGCGCCTGCGGCCTGCATGAGTTCGGCCCGAACCTGAGCGTCTTCATTGCTCCGGCCCATCAGGGTCGCGGTTATGCGCTGGAAGCCGTCGACGGCCTGCTGCGTTGGGTCAAGAAGCGCAAAGTCTACCGCGTCATCCACGCGGCGCACTTTGCCGACAACGAACCGTCAGGTCGGCTGCTGATCAATGCCGACTTCCTGTACACGGGCCGCAAGACCATGGAAACCTCGCTCGCCCGCGAAGGCGAGCATCTGGCCCAGCACATGATCCGGATTTTGTAGGCGCAAAATCCGTTTTACCCCAGATCCCCGCTGCCCGTTTTCTCCCCGGGCGGCGGGGATTTGCGTTTTCCCCTTATCCTCCGCCTGAGCACAAGTGCATTGATCTGGCGGCCATTTTCATTCATGACATCCGAACTATGAAATTCCTCGACCAGTGCAAGATCTTCATCCGTTCCGGCAACGGCGGCGCGGGCAGCGTCTCCTTCCGGCGTGAGAAGTTCATCCCCAACGGCGGCCCCGACGGCGGCGACGGCGGCAAGGGCGGCGATGTGTGGATCGAGGCGACCGAAGGCCTCAACACCCTCATCGACTATCGCTACCAGCAGCATTTCAAGGCCAAGACCGGCGAACACGGCAAGGGCCGCCAGATGCACGGCGCCAATTCCGAGGACATCGTGCTGCGCGTGCCGGTCGGCACCGAGGTCTTCGAGGAGGACGAGGAGACCCTGATCGTCGATCTTGACGAGGCAGGCAAGCGCTTCCTGTTGGCCAAGGGCGGCAATGGCGGCTGGGGCAATACCCGCTTCAAGGGACCGGTCAACCAGGCCCCGACCTTTGCCCTGCCGGGCCAGGACGGTGAGGAACGCTGGATCTGGCTGCGTCTGAAGCTGATCGCCGACGCCGGGCTTCTTGGCTTGCCCAACGCCGGCAAGTCGACCTTTCTGGCCGCGTCGTCGGCCGCCAAGCCGAAGATCGCCGACTATCCGTTCACGACGCTTACGCCTAATCTCGGAGTCATCGACCTGGGGCCCGAACAGCGCTTTGTGCTGGCCGACATTCCCGGCCTGATCGAAGGCGCCTCCGAAGGGGCGGGCCTGGGCACGCGCTTCCTCGGTCACGTCGAGCGCACTAAGGTGCTGATCCACCTGGTCGACGGCACCCAGGAAGACCCCGTCGGGGCCTACAAGATCATCCGCGGTGAGTTGAAGGCCTATGCCGAGGATCTGGCGGAAAAGCCGGAGATCGTGGCCATCAACAAGATCGACGCCATGGACAAGGATACGGTCAAGAAGCTGTTGACCAAGCTCAAGAAAGCTTCCGGCCAGACGCCGCTGCTGATTTCCGGCGTCACCGGCGAAGGGGTCCGCGCCATGTTGTTTAAGGCGCTGGAAACCATCCAGGGCAAGGCTGTCGACGAAGACGCATCCCCCGCCCCCACCGCCTACGATCCCTGGAATAATTAGGGATGTGGTTCGCAGGCCTTGCCCCCATGACCGCTGCCGTGCGATCGGGCGCCCTGCGCACCGGCCTGCATTTCGAGCGCGGCATGACCATCGGCCTGTTTGGCGGCTCGTTCAACCCAGCTCACGAAGGCCACCGCCACGTCGCTGAAACCGCCCGTATGCGGCTGGGCCTTGACCGCATCGTCTGGCTGGTGTCGCCTCAGAATCCGCTTAAAAAGAAGGCCGACACCGCGCCTCTGGCGGAACGCATCGAGGAATTGAAACCGTTCATCGGTCCGAAAGACATCATTTCCGACTTCGAGACGCGCATCCACGCCACCTATACGCTCGATACGCTACGTGCCCTGAAGGCCCGCTATCCCGGCGTCCGCTTTGTCTGGATCATGGGCGGCGACAGCCTGGCCAGCTTCCACAGATGGCGCGGCTGGGTGCAGATCATGCACATGGTGCCGGTCGTCGTCGTGTCCCGCCCCGGCGCCCTGATGAACGCCCGCCTGTCGCCGGCCGCCAAACGCTTTGCCCGTTTCCGCAAGCCGGAACGCGCCGGCCATATCCTGCCACAGCGCGCCGCTCCCGCCTGGAGCTACGTCAAAGGACCTCTGCACAGCCATTCCTCGACCGCCATTCGGGCGGAACGACGCGGCCAGATCCCGCCCAAATCCTGAGTTTCTAAAAGCACTCAAGTTTTTGTGACCGGCAGATTCCGCGCTTGCGAATGCGCGTCCGTCGGAAAAACCTGCCGTAAAAACAACGGCTGCTCGGGCGGAAAAGCCACAATTCGCGATCAAAAGCGCGCATCACCGGTTGATCGAGGGATGACCGGGGGCCACATTTATGCTACCTTGCCCACCTGTTTACCGCATAAGGAACCCCGGCCCTGTCTCTCCAACCCGCGCAAACCGCGCCTGCAACTGGTCCTCTCAGTGAGGACTCGTCGTCTGAAATCCTTCAGACCGCCCATACTCTGAGCACTTTGGCCGAAGGGGTGGCCGAGGTCTCTACAGCGGATATGGCCCTCGAAAGCCTGATCGTCGAACGTCTCGACGATGACAAGGCGCAGGACATCGTCTGCATCGATCTCAAAGGCAAATCGTCAGTCGCAGACACCCTGATCATCGCATCGGGCCGTTCGCACCGCCATGTCGGCGCCTTGGCCGACCACGTCATGCGCGCCCTGAAAGAGGCCGGCTATGGTAAGGTCAAGGTCGAAGGCCTGCCGGCGTGCGACTGGGTGCTGATCGACGTCGGCGACGTAGTCGTGCACGTCTTCCGTCCGGAAGTCCGCGCCTTCTACAATATCGAGAAGATCTGGTCGCTGTCGCCGTCGGACGCCAGCAACTAAAAAACCTGCACCCAGGGGGGAACGGATGCTGTTCAAAGCTTTGCCAGTACTGCTGGCCCTGATTGCCGTTCCCGCCTTCGCCGCGCCTCCCGTCATCAAGCAGCCTGTGAAACTGCCCGTTGCCGATCCGTGCGCCACGGCTATGGTCGGCAAGGCGCTGGCGGCCTGTTTGATGCCGTTACTGGATAGCGCCACCAAGTCGCTTGAGGTAACCAACACCCAGATCAAGAGCCACTTCAAGCCGGGCGAACCCTATGTCGCCCTGTTCGACTCGTCGCACGACAGCTGGGTCAAGGAAATGGCCCAGACCTGTCACGCTGCCGAGCAATTCCACGACAGCGGCGACATTCAATATTCCATTGGGCTCAGCTGTCAGCTGCAGATGACGCGCGATCGCGAAAAGCTGTTAAAAATCTTGTACGACGCACCTTTAAACCACTGATGAAACTGACCTTGTGCGCGGTCGGCCGACTTGGCGCGACCGCTGAAAACGCCATGGTGCGCGACTATCTGAGCCGCGCCGCCCAGACCGGCCGGGGGCTCGGCATCACCGCCGTCGACTTAGTCGAGGTCGAAGCGAAGAAGGCGAAAAACCTCACCTCCGCCCAGCTGAAAGCCAGCGAAGCCGACGCCATCCGCGCCGCGCAGGACGGCGGCATCGTTATCGCCTGCGATGAGCGCGGCGAGCCGCTGACCTCGCGCGCTATTGCCCAGCGCCTTGAAAAATATAAGGATATGGGTGAGCGTCGGGTGACTTTCCTGATCGGCGGGGCCGACGGCCTCGATCCGGCCCTGCGTCAGGAAGCCGCCTTTTCGCTGGCATTTGGGCCGCAGACCTGGCCGCATGCCTTGGTGCGCGTCATGCTGGCCGAACAGATGTACCGCGCCGTGACGATCCTGGCCGGATTACCCTACCACCGGGACTGAAGTGAGCAAGCGCCTGAGCACCGCATCCTTGCGCTGGTCGGCCAGGGCCTCGGCGGTGTTGCCATACTGGTCGCGGCTGGCGACCTCCGCCCCGCGCTCGATCAGCAGCGCCACCACGTCGTACCGACGCATCCGCACCGCCACTAGCAACGGCGTCTCACCGTCGATATTGCGCGCCTCGATGTCCGCGCCGTGATGCAGCAACGCCCGCGCCCCGTGCACGAAGCCTTCCTGTGCCGCCAGATGCAGCGGCCGCTCGCCTTCTTCGCCGCCGACCAGATTGGCCGATGCGCCCGCCTTGAGCAACAGGTCGGTCATATCATCGTCTTCGAACAGCAGGGCCTGGCGCAGCGCAGCGCCGCCTTCGGCATCGACCTTGGCACCGCGCGACACGAACACCGCCGCCACCGGAATATTGCCGGTCGCGGCCGCAGCTACCAACGGGTTCAGGCCACGGTGATCGAGCGCTTCCAGGTCGCCGCCCGCCGCCAGCAGGGCATTGGCCAGCCGCAGATGGGCCGGCGTCATGTCGGTCAGGAACAGGTCGGCCAGCTGATGCAGGCAGTTGCAGCCTTTGTCGTTGCGCAGGTTGGGATCGGCGCCAGCCTCCAGCAGCGCCCGCGCCGCCGGATCGAAGCCCTTGCCGACCGCCAGATGCAGAGGCGTGTCACCCTGACCGTCCAGCACACCCACATCCGCGCCTGCCAGCAGAAGCAGAGCGATCATGGCTTCCGAACCGGTTTCAGCGGCATAGTGCAGAGCCGTCCGGCCCTTCTCATCAGCCACGTCAATCTCGGCGCCGGCGGCAATCAGGGTGCGCGCGTCCCTCAGCGCCCACTCGGCGTGGCGGGGATCGGCATCTTCGTCCTCGGGTGCCTGCGCCGCCCAGATCAGCGGCGTTTCACCCGCCCGCGTCCTGGCATTGACGTCCAGCCGCTCGGCCAGCAGCCAATCGAGCACCTCCGGGTCCGGCAAGGCGACCGCCATGTGCAGCGCGCTTGACAGGTCGAACGGGTTGCGCATGGCTGGATCCGCGCCCGCCTCTTCCAGCGCCTTCAACACCTCGAGATCGACGAACGGCGCGGCCAGGGCGGCATGGAACACCGGCATGGCGTCCCCCGGCAGAAAGGCCGGCGACACCCCCAGGCTCAAACTCGACCGCAGCATCGGCAAGTGCGATTTTTCCAGGGCGCGAAACAGGGCGTTGCGAAGGGAATCCATTGGAATCAACTCAGGTTTTACCGCTCTTCGATGCGCTCGTTTGACGCGCTTGGCAAGTCACACGTCTTCATTGAGAGTTAAAACGAACCGCACTAGACTCACCCCATGCAGCGCCGCGCCATCCTTGTCCTGACCGTCGCCCTGCTCGCCGTCGTGGCGGGCGGCAAGGGTGACGCGCAGGTGCACACCAAGCCGCTGTCGCCCACCCAGCAGCAGGATCTCGACACCCTGTCCGCTCAGCGCCGCGCCGAAGAGCGCAAGACCGACACCACCCGCCAGACGGCGCGTCAGGTCGGCGCCGAAATCGAGGAACTGCGCAGCCGCATCATCGACATCTCCAGGCACCAGGGCGTGTCGGAAACCCGCGCCGCCATCTACCGCGCCAAGCTGGAAACCCTGAACCTCCAGGAGGCCGATATCACCCGCCGCCTCAGCCAGATGCGCGGCAAGCAGGCGCGGCTGCTGTCGGCGCTACAGCTCTACAGCCGCAATCCGCCGCCGGCCATCCTGATCGCGCCGCGCCGCGCCAATGACGCCGTCCTGGCGGCGATCATCATGCGCGCCGTGACACCGGAACTGCAGCAGCGCACCCGCGTGCTGTATGACGAAAATGCCCGGCTGGTGAACATCCGCCGCCAGGCCGCCTTGCAGAACGAGGCCCTGTTCATCACCGAGCAGGACGTCAGCCAGCAGCGCATCGAGATCGAGAAGCTGATCGAGCAGAAAATGACGCTGGAAGATCAGCTGCTGGCCCAGGCCGATCAACTGCAGGCTCATGCCGTCGAACTGAAGGCGCGCGAAGCTCGGATGCGCGGCGGCATGCCTTTGCGCGGCCTGCTTGGCTTCCCTGCCGACGACCACGCCCACCTGGACGCGCCGGTGGTCGGCGACAAGGTCAGCGACTTCGGCCAAAACAGCAAGGACGGGCCAGGGAAGGGTCTCGCCACGCGCGGCATTACCTTTGCCGCGGCGCCGGGGTCGCAGGTGGTGGCGCCGGCTGAAGGCGAGGTCGAGTATGCCGGGCCGATTGAATCCTACGGCTGGGTGGTCATTCTCAATGTCGGTCGCAATTACCGCGTTGTCCTGACGGGCATGGACAAGGTCTATGTCGAAAAGGGCCGCACCGTCGCCCGCCGTGAGCCGTTGGGGCGCATGCCGAACCTGTCGGATAAGAAGACGACCCTGTACATGGAGTTGCGCAGAGGCGAAGACCCGGTCAATCCGGCTTCATCCATTCTGGCGGCGAATTAACCACTCTTGGAGACCGGCGGACGATCTGCTAGTCTCTGGCAAACAAGGGGTGGGGACCATGCGGACATTTTGCATTTTGCTGGCGCTTGCCTGGTCGGGATCGGCTGTGGCGGCGTCTTCGCCGGACAGCTATATCGCGCAAATGCGTGAGACCGAGGCCAAGGCAATCGCGAAAACACCGGACCTGGTGAAGCGCGACGGCGACGTCCTGACCTTCTTCAGCAAGGGCAAGCCGGTGGCGCGCCTGACCTATCGCTGGCAGCCGAACAAAGACGGTGCGCCCCTCGACTACAGTTTCCGCGGAGCCGTACGATTGAAGGAACCGGGCGACAGTAAAGCGACGCCGCTGGCTGTGGTCGATCCCAACGGCGTTGAAGTCTCCGAATCCATCATCGTCGACAGCCGTGGTCGGGGCTGGTACTTCATGGACAGCAACGGCGAACCATCTCCTGACGGCCGCTATGTCACCAGCATCGTCGACTTTGGCTTCCGTCGGGGCGACCCCTTCATTGTCGACTGGTCGGACCCGCAGAAGCCGACACAGATTGTCGCCCTCTGCACCGAAAGCCGCTGGCTGTCGGCGATCGAAATCGTCGGCGCCTGCGCGCCGCTGGTCCAGCGCAAGGGGATTACGTATGTGCGTATGCACATCAAGGCGCAGCCCGATGGGCGTTGGCTGATGATCGAAGAACGGCCGTTGCGCCAGATCGTCACCCCAGGCAAGATGTCCTTCGTTCCGGTCACCGATGCCAGCTTCAAACCCACGTCAAGACTGTCGACCCCCGGGCCGGCGCTCGCGAGAATGGGTCCGCCGCTGGAAACGCTTTCCGGACAATAATTCAGGTTTCGTCCTCTTGTTCCGGGCGAGACAAAAACCACATCGGATACAAATTGTTTGCCGGTTAGACTGGCCCCGTTTACGCCACACTCAGACTCTTATATGAGGGTAAGTTGAGTACTCCGTCCTTCGAGGATCGAATGAAGAACTACGTTTTCGGCGGTGTCGCCGCCCTGGCGCTGAGCATCGGCGCGGTCGCCTACGCCAACCAGCCGGTGTTTTCGCCGCGCTCCGACACCTATCAGCAGCTTGAGCTGTTCGGCAACGTCCTGGCCATTGTCCAGCAGGACTATGTCGTCAAGACCGACTCGAAGAAGCTGATCCAGGCGGCGCTGGAAGGCATGCTGGCCAGCCTCGACCCGCATTCGAACTACCTGTCCGACGACGATTACAAGGACCTGCAGGAAAAGACCCGCGGCACCTACGGCGGCATCGGCCTCGAAGTCACCACCGAAGACGGTGCAGTCAAGGTTGTCACCCCGATGGACGACACCCCGGCCCAGAAGGCCGGCATCCAGACCGGCGACTACATCACCGCCATCAACGGCACTTCGATCATCGGCAACCGCCTGAATGACTCGGTGTCCAAGATGAAGGGCGAACCCAACACCGACCTGACCCTCACCCTCGTGCGCGTCGGCAAGGACGATCCGTTCGACGTCAAGCTCAAGCGCGAAGTCATCACGGTCAAGTCGATCAAGACGCGCATGGAAGGCAATTACGGCTATCTGCGCATCGCCAGCTTCTCCGAGACCACCGGTCAGGATGCCAAGGATGCCCTGACCGACCTGATGGCCAAGAACAAGGGCATGAAGGGCCTGGTCCTCGACCTGCGCAACAATCCGGGCGGCCTGCTCGATCAGTCAGTGGCTGTGGCCGACCTGTTCCTCGATGGCGGCGAAATCGTCAGCCAGCGCGGTCGCAACCCGACCGACATCGTGCGCTACCAGGCCAAGAAGGGCGATATCCTGAAGGGCCTGCCGATCGTCGTCCTGACCAATCCGGGCACGGCTTCGGCGGCGGAAATCGTCTCCGGCGCGCTCCAGGACCAGCACCGCGCCACCATCGTCGGCCTGACCACCTTCGGCAAGGGCTCCGTCCAGAGCGTCATCCCGCTCGGCGAGAACCGCGCCGTCAAGCTGACCACGGCGCGCTACTACACGCCGTCGGGCCGTTCGATCCAGAAGACCGGCATCGAGCCCGACCTCGAAGTGGCGCAGTCCAAGGAACAGGCGAAGTACATCGCCACCTCCGCTCTGCAATATTCCGAAGCCGCCTATTCCAATGCACTCGATTCCGACGAAGGCAAGGTCCGCCGGTCGCAGCATTCGGTGCAGGAAGTGCCGCCGGACAGCTTCGACACCAAGACTGGCGACTTCGAGCTGCAACGCGCGCTCGACGTCCTGGGTTATGGCGGCGATGCCAAGCTGGCGGCGGCCCATCCGCGCGGCCAGGCCATGGCCGACGCCGAGCTGATCGACAAGCCGGGCAAGCGTTTCGAAGGCAAGACCAAGGCCGGCCCGGCGGCTCCAGCCACCCCTGCCAAGCCTGACGCCAAACCGGCCGCGGCGGGCAGCTCGTCATCGAGCAGTGCTTCGTCCTCGAAGTAACCTGCCAAGCTGTGGTGAAATAGACAAAAAGGCGCGCCGCGACGGTGCGCCTTTTTAGCATTCGTTATCCTTTGTTAACCGGATTCCGGCACAACTGGAGGCAAGGATCGCCACCATGTTTGCCAAGCCTAAGCTCCCGTCCCTCGCCAACGCCATTCGCGCCAAATCCGGCGCGAAATTCGACGCGCGCGCTATCGGCAACAAAATCGTTGAGGTCTTCAAGAAGCCGTTCGTCGCACCCGCTTCGGCGCTCGGCCTCTTCCTGGTGTTACTGGTCGGATTCCTGAACATCGCTGGCGATCCCAATGCCGGATCCCCTTCGGTGCGCATCAACCTGGCCAAGCCCAAGCCCGCTGCAGCTGCCGCCGACGCCCATCCGGATGACAGCCAGGCCGGCATGCAGGCCTTCACGCTCGACAGCCTCGGCATGTTCCAGGACGCGACGGCCGACGGCTTCAATCTTGACCAGAGCTCCGCCGGCGCCGTCAATGGCACGGCGGTGATCACCCTGCCCGGCGACGATGCACCGTCGACGGCGGCCGCGCCCAAGGTGGCGGCGTCGCCCCTGCCGCAGGCCCCACTCAACGGCCTTGTCCAGACCACCAACGCCGGGCCGTTGCCGGTCATCGCGCCAAACGGTATGGCGCCCGCCTCGGCCTATGCCCGTCCGTTCAAGAGCGACGGCCGCCCGATGGTGGCCCTGATCGTCGGCGGCCTGGGCCTCAATCCGGCGACCACCAAGGAAGCGATCGACAAACTGCCGCCGCAGGTGACCCTGAGCTTCGTGCCCTACACCTCCGGCCTGCAGGGCTGGATCGACCTGGCGCGCGCCTCCGGCCACGAAGTCATCATCGAAGTGCCGATGCAGCCGGTCAATTATCCTGACAATGATCCCGGCCCGCAGACCCTGATGGCCAACGCCCGCACCGACGACCTTCTGGCGCACATCAACTGGGCGCTCAGCCGCTGCACCGGCTATTTCGCGCTGATGAACTACCAGGGCGGTGCGTTCCTGAAAGACAAGGCTGGCGTCGGCACGCTGATGACCAACCTGAAATCGCGCGGCGTGGCCTTTGTCGACGACGGCCAGGCACGCGGCATCGCCGGCGCCTGGGGTCGAGCCTCGGCCGACCGGGTGATCGACAGCCAGATCAACGCCCCGGCTATCCAGGCCCAGCTGGCCGGCCTGGAAGCCGCCGCCAAGGCGCGCGGCAGCGCGCTCGGCGCCAGCTTCGCCTATCCGGTCACCCTGGCCGTGGCGCTGCGCTGGACGCAGTCGCTCGACGCCAAGGGTTTACAACTGGCGCCCGCCTCTGCTTTAACCAAGCCATGAGTTCCGGCGACCTCCCCACCGAATACCGCCCCAATGTCGGCATTGTCGTTTTCAACCGCGCCGGACAGGTGTGGATCGGCCACCGCTTCGGTCAGACCGGCGACCACAGCTGGCAGTTTCCGCAAGGCGGTGTCGACGAAGGCGAAGACCTCGAAGCCGCGGCCGTCCGTGAGC
The DNA here is from genome assembly GCA_048497915.1 of Pseudomonadota bacterium. Lineage (GTDB taxonomy): Bacteria > Pseudomonadota > Alphaproteobacteria > Caulobacterales > Caulobacteraceae > Asticcacaulis. Next base: position 72,927 of record JBEHYZ010000003.1, on the reverse strand, counting down.
TTTACGAGGAAACCGGCATCCGGTCGGTGAAGCCGCTCGGCCAGACCAAGGACTGGATCTATTACGACTTTCCGCCCGAAGTGCTGGCCAACAAGAAGATCGGCCGCAATTTCAAAGGCCAGAAGCAGGTGTGGTTTGCCTTCCTGTTCACCGGCGAGGAGTCGGAAATCGACCTGATGGCTCACCATGAGCAGGAGTTCTCACGCTGGGAATGGTGCGGCCTCGATCAGGTGATCGACCGCGTCGTCAGCTTCAAGCGGGACAGCTATCGCAAGGTAATCGCGGAGTTCAAGGACCTCGTATAACTTATGGGGTTTGGGGCCCGCGGCCCCAAGACTTCCTTCTTCCTTTTCATCCGCCCGCCCTCTCCGGGGCGAGGCGGAAGAAAAGGAAGAAAGACGGGGTCACGGACCCCACACCCCATAGTGATCGCGACCTTTGACCACTGCCATTGCCTGACACCTCCACGGGCGTATAACCCCTGCGCCAACCCAGAAAAGGAGGCTCCCATGTCCTACATCGATGGTTTTCTGATCCCCGTTCCCAGCGCCAACAAGGCAAAATACAAGGAAATGTCAGCCGGCTGGGCCGATTACTGCAAGAAGATGGGCGCGCTGCGCTCGGTCGAGTTCTGGGGCGACGACGTGCCCGACGGTAAGGTGACTTCGTTCCCGATGGCCGTGAAGCTCGAGCCCGGCGAAACCGTCGTCATGTCCTACATTGAATGGCCCGACAAGGCGACGCGCGACGAAGCCAACGAGAAAATGCGCAACGACCCGGAAATGGCCAAGATGGAAATGCCGTTCGATGGCAAGCGTATGATCTTCGCCGGTTTTGAACCGCTCTGACTTTATTCTTAGCCGGGCCGCGCGCCCGGCTTATCGCATCCTTACGCGGGTCCGGCCATGCTGCCTCCAAATCCAAGGAGAGCAGCATGGACACCCTTTACGGCGATGAAGCCCGCGACAAGATCTGGTCGATCATCAAGGACATCAAGATAGCCCAACTGGCCACCTTCGATGAAAGCGGCCACATCTTTCACGCCCGCCCAATGATGGCGTTAAACATCAAAAAAGACAAAGAGTTCGACGGGACGCTGTGGTTCTTCACCGCCGCCGACTCGCGCAAGGCCGACGAAATCAACGCCCATCCGCTGGCGCTTTTGACCTACGCCGACACCGGCAAACAGGCCTATGTCTCGATCAGCGGCCATGCCGTCATCGAACACGACCAGGCGGTTATCGACGAGCTATGGACCGACATGGCCAAGGCCTGGTTTCCGGACGGCAAGGACGATCCGAACCTGCGCCTGATCCGCTTCGACGCGGACACCGCTGAATTCAGCGACTCGCCGGGCCTGCTGGCGGTTGGCTATGCCTACTTCAAGGCCATGGTCGGCGGCAAGGCGCCGGACATCGGCGAACGCGGCAAGGTCGACCTGACGCACTGACAACACTCAACCGGTGACGGACCCCACAACTTGACAGTGTGCGCCGGGCATATGATAACGGCCCCAAAGGGGAGGACAACGTTGTCATGGCGCAAACGGATCGCTGGACCGCGCTCGACAGTCTGCGGGGATTGAGCCTGATCGGCATGGTGCTGGCCCTGTCGCCGGGTGCGTGGGAACATCAGTTCGATCAGCTTGTGCATGTCAAATGGCAGGGCTGGCATCTGGTCGACATGGTGTCGCCGACGTTTCTGTTCTGCGTCGGCGCCGCCATTCCGTTTTCCCTCCGCCAGCGCTGGAAAGCCCGCGTAACCCGTACGCGCATGATTGGTCCGATATTGATGCGCGGCTGCCTGCTGGCCGTCATCGGTTTCCTGCTGGCCGCATATCCGCAGTTCGACTGGGCGCACGCGCGCATCCCCGGTGTCTTGCAGCGGATCGGTATCTGCTATGCCATTGTGGCGCTCCTGCTGCTGTTCGCGGCACAGACCGACGGCCGGGACCTGAGGCCACGCCTGCCCGTCGCGGTGGCGACGGCGGCCGTGATCTTCTTCCTTTACTGGAGTCTGCTGCAATTCGTACCGGTACCCGGCTTCGGCGCGCCGCGCTATGACCCGGTCGGGTCGTGGCCAGCCTATGTCGACCGCAGCCTGTTCACCACCACCCACATGTTCCCGTGGTGGCCAGTCGACGGCAAGGTCGTGTTCGACCCGGACGGGTTGGTGTCATGCCTTTCCTGTACCTTCACCGTGCTCATGGGCGCCATCGCGACCCTGGTCCACGAGCAGATAAAGCCGTCACGTCCGATCCTGATCGCCGCTGTCACTGGCATAGCCATGATCGGACTGGCCGTTCTGATCGACCCGGTCTATCCCATCATCAAGAATATCTGGACCGGCAGCTTCGCCCTGTTCAGCGCCGGCTTCAGCCTGGTGACATTGGCGCTGGTCATGCTGGCCGAACGCCTGGGCGCACAGGCGGCGTTCTTTCCGGCACGCGTTTACGGCGCCAATGCCATACTGGCCTATATGCTATTGTGGTTGGGCATGCCGCTGCTTGACTTGGCATGGCTACCTGCATCGCCCGGGCCGGTGTCGATCCGCTATGGCAGCCAACTCGCGTTAAGCCCCTTCATGTCCGATAACTGGGCGTCGCTGACCTTCGCAATTCTGTATGTGGTCGTACTGTTCTTCCCGATGTGGCTGTTGTACCGGCGGCGCTGGCTTTTGAAGCTGTGATGAAACGAATGGGGTTTGGGGCCTGCGGCCCCAAGACTTCCCTTAGATCAGTAAAAAGCCTCGCCCTTTGGGGGCGAGGCTTTTTACTGATTTAGAAAGACGTGGGGTATGTGAAGCAAGAGTATAGCTCTTGCGAGCTATGGGACCCCACACCCCATTCGTTTTAGTGAACTTTCTCACCGTATTCGTTGGCATGCTCGGCCAGGATAGTCATGCCTTCCTCGTTGACATCGGCAAAGCCGCCGCGCACCTGGAAGATCCGCGTCTTGCCGTCGTTCATCACCAACACATCGCCTTCGGCCAGGATGGTCATGAACGGCGCGTGGTGCGCCAAGACACCAAACTCGCCCTCGATGCCGGGCGCGACGACCTGATCGACGTCACCGACGAACAGCTCCGCTTCAGGCGTGACCAACGATACGTGCAGCTTGTCGGCCATTTACTTGCCCTCGCCGGCCAGCTTTTCAGCCTTGGCGATGGCGTCCTCGATAGTGCCGACCATGTAGAAGGCGGCTTCCGGCAGGTGGTCGTAGTCGCCGTTGCAGATGCCCTTGAAGCCCTTGATGGTGTCTTCGATCGACATCAGCACGCCCGGCGTGCCGGTGAACACTTCGGCGACGTGGAACGGCTGCGACATGAAGCGCGAGATCTTGCGGGCGCGGGCCACGATCTGCTTGTCTTCTTCCGACAGTTCATCCATGCCGAGGATGGCGATGATGTCCTTGAGCGCCTTGTACTGTTGCAGGATTTCCTGCACGCGCGTGGCGGTTTGATAGTGCTCTTCGCCGACGACACGCGGGTCGAGGATACGCGAGGTCGAGTCGAGCGGGTCAACGGCCGGATAGATGCCCTGTTCGGCGATCGAACGCGACAGAACGGTCGTGGCGTCCAGGTGGGCGAACGAAGTGGCCGGGGCCGGGTCGGTCAGGTCGTCGGCCGGGACGTACACGGCCTGAACCGAGGTGATCGAACCCTTGTTGGTCGAGGTGATGCGCTCCTGCAGCTTACCCATGTCGGTAGCCAGCGTCGGCTGATAACCCACGGCCGAAGGAATGCGACCCAGCAGAGCCGACACTTCCGAACCGGCCTGCGTGAAGCGGAAAATGTTGTCGACGAAGAACAACACGTCCTTGCCTTCGACGTCACGGAAATATTCGGCCTGAGCCAGGCCGGTCAGGGCGACGCGGGCGCGGGCGCCGGGAGGCTCGTTCATCTGGCCGAACACCAGCGAGCAGCGCGAGGTGCCGCCACCGCCATGTTCGTTCACCTTCGACTCGATCATTTCGTGATACAGGTCGTTGCCTTCGCGGGTACGCTCGCCGACGCCGGCGAACACCGAGTAACCACCGTAGGCCTTGGCGATGTTGTTGATCAGTTCCTGGATGGTCACGGTCTTGCCGACGCCGGCGCCGCCGAACAGGCCGATCTTGCCGCCCTTGGCGTACGGGCAGATCAGGTCGATGACCTTGATGCCGGTGACGAGCAGTTCCGCCGAGGTCGCCTGGTCGGCGAAGGCCGGGGCGTCAGCGTGGATCGGGTTGAAGAACTTGGTGTCGATCGGACCGGCTTCGTCGATCGGGTCGCCGATAACGTTCATGATGCGGCCGAGCGTCGCCGGGCCGACCGGCACGGTGATCGGCGCGCCGAGGTCGCTGACTTCCTGGCCGCGGACCAGGCCTTCGGTGGCGTCCATGGCGATGGCGCGGACGGTGTTTTCACCGAGGTGCTGGGCGACTTCGAACACCAGACGGGTGCCCGAGGCGGCGTTGGTGGTTTCCAGCGCGTTGAGGATGGCGGGAAGGTTGCCGTCGAATTCAACGTCGACGACGGCGCCGATGATCTGGGAGATGCGGCCCTTGCCGGCCGTGATCGTCTGATGGGCGGTCATTTCTTCAGTTCCTAGAGGGCTTCAGCGCCCGAGATAATTTCGATCAGTTCCTTGGTGATCTGGGCCTGACGCGAGCGGTTGTACTTGAGCTGCAGGGCCTTGATCATTTCGCCGGCGTTGCGCGTGGCATTATCCATGGCGCTCATCTGGGCGGCATAGAAACCGGCGTTGTTTTCGTAAAGAGCCGCGAGGATCTGCACCGACACGTTGCGCGGCAGCAGGATTTCGAGGATTTCCTCTTCCGACGGCTCGTATTCGTAGACGGCGCCGTGCGTATCCTCGGCAGCGTTCAGGTCGATGTCGGCCGGGATCAGGCGCTTTTGTTCCGGCACCTGGCTGATCACCGACTTGAAGTGCGAGTAGAACAAAGTGACCGCGTCGGCGCGGCCTTCGTTAAATTCAGCGGCAACCTTCTGGGCAATCGGCGCGACGAAATCGACGCTTAAGGCCCGCGGCAGCTCGTAGCTGTCGATCACCTTGTCGCCGTACATCCGCTTCATCTGGTCGCGGCCCTTGCGGCCGATGGCCAGGATGCGGACCGTCTTGCCTTCCTTGATCAGGCCGTTGATGAAGTCGCGCGCGGCGCGGACGATGGCGGAGTTGAACCCGCCAGCCAGACCGCGGTCAGCCGTGGCCACGACCACCAGCTGGTTGGTCTGCGAACCGTTGCCGACCAGCATGGCCGGCGCGCTGTCACCCGACACACCCTTGGCCAGGTTGGCGATGACCGCCGCCATGCGCTTGGCGTAGGGACGGGCGTTTTCCGCCGCGTCCTGCGCCTTGCGCAGCTTGGCCGCCGCCACCATCTGCATCGCTTTCGTGATCTTCTGCGTGGCTTTCACGCTTCCGATCTGATTGCGCATGTCCTTCAAGCTGGGCATTGCGGACCCTTAGGCGAAGTTCGAGGTGAAATCGGCGACGATGGTCTTCAGCTTCTCTTCGAGATCGGCCGACAGCGCCTTCTGCTCGCGGATCGCGGTCAGCAGGTCGTTGTGACGCGTGCGCAGCAGCGACAGCAGCTCCTTCTCGTAGCGGCCGACGTCGGAGACGGCGACCTTGTCGAGATAACCACGGGTACCGGCGTAGATCACGGCAACCTGCTCTTCGACCTTCAGCGGCGAATATTGCGGCTGCTTCAGCAGTTCCGTCAGACGGGCGCCGCGGGCCAGCAGGCGCTGGGTGGCGGCGTCAAGGTCCGAACCGAACTTGGCGAAAGCGGCCATTTCGCGATACTGGGCCAGGTCGCCCTTGATGGCGCCGGCGACTTGCTTCATCGCCTTGATCTGAGCCGACGAACCGACGCGCGACACCGACAGACCGACGTTCACGGCCGGACGGATGCCCTGATAGAACAGGTCGGTTTCGAGGAAGATCTGGCCATCGGTGATCGAAATCACGTTGGTCGGGATATAGGCCGACACGTCGTTGGCCTGGGTTTCAATGACCGGCAGGGCGGTCAGCGAGCCGGCGCCGTTGTCTTCGTTGAGCTTGGCGGCGCGCTCGAGCAGGCGGGAGTGCAGGTAGAAAACGTCGCCCGGATAGGCTTCGCGGCCGGGCGGACGGCGCAGCAGCAGCGACATCTGACGATAGGCGACGGCCTGCTTCGACAGATCGTCATAGATGATCAGGGCGGCGAGGCCGTTGTCACGGAACCATTCACCCATCGCGCAGCCAGCGAACGGCGCCAGGAACTGTAGCGGGGCCGGCTCGGAAGCGGTGGCCGACACGACGACGGTGTAGTCCAGCGCGCCTTGCTCTTCCAGGGTCTTGACGATCTGGGCGACGGTCGAACGCTTCTGGCCGATGGCGACGTAGATGCAGAACAGCTTGGCCTTCTCGTCGGTACCTTCGTTGACGGCCTTCTGGTTCAGGATGGCGTCGATACAGACGGCGGTCTTGCCGGTCTGACGGTCACCGATGACCAGTTCGCGCTGACCACGGCCGACCGGGATCAGGGTGTCGATGGCCTTGATGCCGGTTTGCACGGGCTCGTGCACCGACTTGCGCGGGATGATGCCAGGTGCCTTGACGTCGACGCGGCGGCGCTCGGTCGCAACGATCGGGCCCTTGCCGTCGATCGGCTCACCCAGCGGGTTGACGACGCGGCCCAGCAGGCCACGGCCGACCGGCACGTCCACGATTTCGCCGAGGCGGCGGACTTCGTCGCCTTCGCGGATTTCGCGGTCTTCGCCGAAGATAACGACGCCGACATTGTCCTTTTCCAGGTTCAGGGCCATGCCCTTGACGCCGGCCTTCGGGAAGGAGACCATTTCACCGGCCTGAACCTTGTCGAGGCCGTAGACGCGGGCGATACCGTCGCCGACGCTGAGGACCTGACCGACGTCGGAGACATCGGCTTCCTCACCGAAACCAGCGATTTGAGCTTTGAGAATGGCCGAGATTTCGGCGGCGCGAATATCCATTTTCAGGTTCTCTTATATATCGGTCGTGTGGGGTGCTTACGCACGCTTAAGGGCGAATTTGAGGGAATCGAGTTTGGTTTTGAGGCTGGCGTCGAACAGGCGCGACCCCACGCGGACCTTCAGGCCCCCGAGGATGGCCGGATCGACCGACGTATTGACTTCGGCCGCCTGCCCCAGCGCCTTGCCGAGGGCCTTCTTCAGACCATCGAGCTGCGTGTCGGACAGGGCTACGGCAGAGACGACCTCGGCGCTGACAATGCCCTTCTTGGCGGCATACAGCTTGTCGAAGGCGTTGATCGTCGGGAACAGCTGGTCGAGGCGGCGATTGGCCGCCATGACGCCGAACAGCTTTTGCGTCATCGGCTTCAGGCGCAGGTCCTTGGTGACCGCCAGAAGGCCTTTCAGCTTGATGTCGGAGGTGTAGACGTAGGAGGAGACGAAACCGCGCAGCTCGGCGCTTTGCAGCAGAAGCGTCTTCACCGCGGCGAGGTCTTTTTGCACCGCCTCAAGGATCTTGGTGTCCTCGGCCAGTTCAAAAGCGGCCTTCGCATAGCGGTCACCGGCTTCGGTTTCTCGAAATTGATCGTTCACGTTTGGGTCCAGAATAGGGCTTAAAGCGATGGACGGGGCAGGCGCCACGGGACCGGAAAGGCCTTAAAGGCACGCGTCCGCGCGCCACCAAAATCCCGGAGCGCGGGCTCCTTAGCATAGGCATTTTGGCACCGCAACCAAGCAAGATCGCGCAGGACCGAAAAATCCACTCCCCTCCAAAAACTTTTCGAAAAAGCTTCGCGAAATATTGTCTAAGGCGCGCTCTTGAGATTTAAACCGCCCCTTCTATTTAGAAATACATACGGATGAACGATTCCCCCAACAAGAGTCGAGAAAAATGGACGTTATAACAGCATTAGTACAGGATCCAGCCGCCTGGGCAGCGCTTTTCACCCTCGTTGTTATGGAAGTCGTCTTAGGCATCGACAATCTGGTCTTCATTTCCATTTTGACCAACAAACTTGAGGAATCGCAACGGCCCCGCGCCCGCTTCATCGGCATGTTCGGCGCGCTTTTCCTGCGCGTTGCCCTGCTCGGCAGCGTGTTCATCATCGTCAGCCTGAAAAACCCGGTGCTGTTCCTGCTCGGTCACGGTTTCTCCTGGCGCGACATCATCCTGATCGCCGGCGGCGTGTTCCTGCTCTACAAGGCGACCTCGGAAATCATCGAATCGACCGACGGCAAGCACGAGAAAAGCGACGAGGAGAAAGCCACCGGCGACAAAAAGCCGCAGGTCAAACGTCCGTCCATGACTGCCGCCATCATCCAGATCCTGCTGCTTGACCTCGTCTTCTCGGTCGACTCAATTCTGACCGCCGTCGGCATGACCGACGAACTGCCGATCATGATCGCGGCTGTGTTGATCGCCGTCGCCCTGATGTTCGTCGCCTCCGGCCCGATCGCGCGTTTCATTCACACGCACGCCTCGGTCGTCATCCTGGCGCTTGGCTTCCTGCTGATGATCGGCGTCATGCTGATCATGGAAGGCTTCGGTCAGCACGTCGATAAGGGCTATATCTACGCCGCCATGGGCTTTGCCGCCTTTGTCGAGATGCTGCAGATGATGCGCCGCAAGAAAGGCTAGATCCCGTAAAGGGATATTAAGCCTGGTTTGTTACACTCCGGCCTTATTTCAGCAGAAGGCTGACGGGCATGGACACTTCTATCCGTACCAATTCGGGCGCGCCGCTGATTACGCCGTGGTCGCCGCGCGGCATGTCGACCGATAAGTTCAATGCCATTGCCGCCGCCGATGCCCGCAAGAGCAAGATCGAATCGGCCGCCCAGAAAGCCTTCGACCTGCCGGTCATGAAGGCGGCCGACAAGGACAAGAACTACATCCGCCAGCGCATCGAAGGCATCAAGGAGCGCCTGAAGATTCTGCAGAAGATGTATTCCGGCAATCCGAAGCAGATGGCGCACGCCCTGGCCCAGGTGTTCAAGGAGCTGAAGGCAGCCCTCAAGGACTTCAAGGCAGCCACCGACCGGGAAATGGGCGCCAGCAGCAGTGCAGCCGACGCCGCACAGACCGCGGGCGTTCCGGCGGAACCGGCAGCACCACCCAAGGACGACGCCGAACAGGACGACGCGGACAAAGCGAAAGCCGACGACGCCGCACAGACCGCGCCGGCTCAGGCCGAGGCGGCGCCCGAAACCAAACAAGCCGAAACCGCGCCTGCCGACGCTCAGCCACAGACCAAGGACCCGACCGGCCTCTACACGGCGGTTGACCGTAAGGTGAAGGAAATCGCCGGCGATGACGGCCTCGACTTCCTCAAGCTGGTCAAGGGCCTCGTCAAGCAGATCGAGGAAAAGCTGCTGGCGCCCGCCCGCATCCAGAAGGCCGCGCAGAAGCCCGACAAGAGCACCAACGAGGCCTTCGAAGACGTCGAAAAGACGCTGAAAGACCTGCACAAAGACATGGAAGACATGGATCGCGACATCAAGCAGGCCGTGCCCGGCATCGGCCAGAAGCTCGACATCGCCGCCTGATCACAGGAAACTGTACGGATCGATATCGACGATCATCCGGATGGCGTTGGGCCGCTTGATCGCCGCCAGCCAGTGCGTGACGAAGGCCTGAAGATCGCGATTGCGATCCGCCCGCACCAGGAAGCGCTTGCGCCACTGGCCGCGCACCAAGGCCAGCGGCGCATCGGCCGGTCCCCAGACATCGATCCCCTCGCTGTTCGGGATGAAAAGGGCCAGTTCCCGGCAGAACCGGTTGAGCAGGTTCTGGTCCTTGGCCGACAGGATAATTGCGCCCAACCGCCCGAACGGTGGAAATTTCGCCATTTCACGAACCATGGACTCGTAAGCATAAAAGGCCTCGCGATCCTGCCGCATCAAGGCCTGCATGACCGGGTGTTCCGGCGCATAGGTCTGGATCAGCGCTCGTCCCGGCTTCACCTTGCGCCCGGCCCGACCGGTAGCTTGCGCCAGGAGCTGGAAGGTCCGCTCGGCGGCACGCAGATCACCGCCTTTTAAACCCAGATCGGCATCGACGATTCCAACAAGTGTCAGATTCGGGAAGTTATGCCCCTTAGCCGCCGCCTGGGTGGCAATAACGATGTCGACCTCATGATTTTCGATACGTGAGATCAGCGACGCCGAGCTTTCGGCATCAGGCGTGGTGTCCGACGAAAACACTTCAGACCGCGCGTCCGGAAAACGGTTCTGCACCTCTTCCAGGATACGCTCGACGCCCGGTCCGATCGAGGTCAGCCCGTCCTTGGCGCCACAGTGCGGACAGGCGGCCGGCTTGCGCATCGAGAAGCCGGTCAGGTGGCAGACCAACCGCCCCGACGCCCGGTGCTCAACCAGCCATGAGTCGGTATTCGGCGCGCTCAACTTCTCGCCGCACGCCTTGCACAGCACCAGCGGCGCATAGCCGCGCCGGTTGAGGAACAGCATGACCTGTTCCTTACGTTGCAAGGTCGCCAGAATCTCGCCGACCATCGGATCGCTAAGCCAGTACCCCTTGTCCGGCGGCGATTGCTTCATGTCGATCAGGCCGATGTCAGGCAACTGCGCTTCGCCGTGCCGCCGCTCCAGCCGAATCCAGGCATAGCGGCCATTCTGGGCATTGGTCAGGGTCTCCAGCGACGGCGTCGCCGAAGCCAGGATCGCCATGCCGCCATCCAGCCGCGCCCGGAAAACCGCCAGGTCACGGGCATGGTAACGCACGCCCTCTTCCTGCTTGTAGGAGCCGTCGTGCTCCTCATCGACCACCACCAGCCCCAGCCGCTGATACGGCAGGAACAGCGCCGACCGCGCCCCGACCACCAGCCGGATCTTGCCGGTCGCCACCCCTTCCCAGGTCTTGCGGCGCGTGCTGTTGACGACCTCGTTGTGCCACTGCGCGACCTCGACGCCGAAACGCGCCTTCAGCCGCCCCAGCACCGCCTGCGTCAGGGCGATTTCCGGCAGCAGGATCAGCACCTGCGCTGCCGAATCATCGCGCAGCACATCCGCCACGGCCTCAAGATAGACCTCGGTCTTGCCCGACCCGGTGACCCCATCGAGCAGAACCGGCGCGAACGTCGCCTTGGCCGCCTCATTCCCCAGCAGGATATGCGCCGCCGCCTGGCTTTCGTTCAAACGCGCCGGCGCGAAGTCCGGATCAGGCGCGACCGGACCGCCATCGTCCTTCATCTCGACCTTGATCAGCGCACCGTCCTTTTCCAGCGCCGTCACTACGCCCGGCGAAACCCCCGCCGCCAAAGCCAGGTCACCCAACCCCATCGGCAGCAGGGCCATCTCCAGCACGCGTTCCCGCGCCTTGGTCATGCGGGCAGGCACCTGATCGGAACGGACGTAACCCTGCCGGACATGTCCCTTCACCGCTTTCAGGGCGCGCAGGCAGCCATTCAGGAAAACGCCCGGCGGCGTCAGCGTCCACTGTGCTGCCCACAGCCAGAAATTCAGGGACGATTCCGGTACCGGCGGATCGTCCAGGCGTTGCAGAACAGCCTTGAGCTTGTGTTCGCCGCTGTCGGCCTCAAAACCGACCACCAGGCCGCGCACCTTGGCGCCCCCCAACGGCACGATCACATGTTCGCCCGCCGCCAGGTGCCAGTCGTCCGGCACCAGGTAGTCCAGCGCGCTGTCCATGGGCGCCAGCACCGCGACCTTGGCCACGATGCGGGCTTCCTGACGCTGAAGGGGGAATTCGGACACGGCAAGCACTTTACGAAAAGTGTAAGGCACTTTTCGGTTAAAAAGTGCGACAAACAAAAAAGCTAGAGCATCTCCAATATAAGCCTGTGGAGAGATGCTCTAGCCTCATCGACAAGCCTGTAACACGAATCCCGCCGATTTGTCACAACCCTGCCGTAAATCCCGCTTCACAGATGGCCACGGCCGAACTAGAGTGAAGCTCCACGCGTTTTGACGGCCTTGATGGCCGCCGGGGGTTTGATGAGTTCGGAAAGCGGTAGTCCTACGCTTGACCTCGACGACTGGCAGGCCCTGCGCCGTCACCTTCTTAACCATGCTCCGCAATTTGCCCGCGACATCGCCCAGGACAAGGCGTTGCTGGATGCGCTGGGCCTACAGACCAAATCGCGCCATCTGATCGATTTCGGCCCGGCCGCCCTGTCGCGCCTGGAAGCGCGCGCCCTCAAAGATTTCGACGTCCGCCGCCAGTTGGAAATGACGGCCAAGGCCAATTTCGACGCCCAGAACCAGACGCACAGCCTGATCCTGAACCTGCTGGAAGCGCGCAACCACTCCGACCTGGCCCGCCGCCTCAACGAAGAAGCCCGCGACCGCTTCGGCCTGATCGCCGCATCAATCGCGCTGGAAGACACCGCGCCGGTGCCGCTTGGCTGGAAGGTGCTGGATGACGGCGGCGTCGACTACATCATCGGCGAACAAGGCCTGTCCTTGCTGGGCCCGGAAGGCGTTTGCCGCGTGCTGTTCGGCGACGACGTTTCACGCATCAAATCGGCCGCCGTCCTGCGCATCGCCCTGTGGCGCGAAGGCCGGCCGGGCCTCGTGGCCTTCGGTTCGTCGGATTTCGACGGTTTCTCCGCCGAGATGGGCGCCGAACTGGTGGCGTTCGTTGCACGCGTGGTCGAACGGGTGGCCGAACGCTGGCCGGTATTGGCTTAGGCCGGTAACGGTCGCTTAGCATTTCTTTACATATTCTGATCCTTAACTTATCCACAGCTCCCCTTAAGTGAGGTATAAGCGTGTGGTTGAGCCGCGCCTTTGAGGTCTCCCTCCCCGACCATAAAAGGTTCTGTTTGGAGTAAGCCCTCTCACCGTCTCCCTCTATCTTCGAGGCGGGGTAGGGAGACCACCAATCGCGCGGCCTCGATTGCGCGCCGATTTTTCGGCCATGACCGATTTAAGCGATGCCCAGTTTCAATGGCTGACCTGGCTGAAAAGCCAGCGCCGCTGTTCGCCGCGCACGGTCGAAGCCTATGCCCATGCCTTTCGCTATTACATTGCTCACCTGACTCGAACCGTGTCGGCCGAATTGACGCTGGCTGATGTAGTGGCAGTAAGCTCGGCCGATGTACGCGGTTGGATGGCGCACCTGCGCGGCAAGGATCCTCCCTTGTCAGCGCGCTCGCTGGCCCAGCATCTGTCGGCGGTGAAGTCGTTCCACAACTGGCTGGATGTCCACCTTGACATGGGCAATGCCCAGGTAGCGATGATGCGTGGACCGCGCCTGAAAGCCACCCTGCCCCGCCCGCTGAGTGAGGACCAGGCTGCAGGATTATTGGCTGAAACACACATGGATGCCGACCGCGACGATTGGGAAAACGCCCGCGACGAAGCCGTTTATTCGCTGCTCTATGGCTTGGGCTTACGCATTTCCGAGGCCCTGTCGCTGACCGTCGCCGACACGCCGCTGACCGAGTCCCTGCGCATCACCGGCAAGGGCAACAAGATGCGCACCCTGCCTGTCCTTCCGGCCGTACGCGACGCCATCGAAACCTATAAACAGCAAGTGCCGTTTCCGCTGACACCGGACATGAAGCTGTTCCGGGCCAAACGCGGCGGCGATCTGAGCCCACGCCATGTCCAGGCCAGCCTTCAACACATGCGTTCGCGGCTTGGCCTGAACGACCGGGCAACACCGCACGCGCTGCGCCATTCGTTCGCCACGCATCTTCTGGGTTCTGGCGCCGACCTGCGCTCGATCCAGGAACTGCTGGGCCACGTGTCGCTGTCGACCACGCAGAAATACACCCAGGTCGACACGGAAAAGCTGCTCAGCGCCTACGCGGCAGCCCACCCGAAGGGCTGAGACCTATTTTTTCTTGTTGGTTGAAACCGTAACCCTAAAGGGTGGCGTATAGACCGCCCTCATCAGGCTTTTAACGTGCTGGAGAGCATCGCTGCCACCGCACAACGCGTCTTCGTCGCGGTCTTCTTCGGTCTTGCTTGCCTCGTCCTTGGGCCCGTTGAGGATATCTGCCAGGCTGACGACATTGCCCTTACTCGAAGCCTGGTCTTTCTTCCCGGCAGCCGGGGAGCCCATCCCGCCCAGGATCTGACTCATCAAGCTCTCGGCATCGAGGTGTTCTTTGACCACTGCCAGACAGCGCACACTCTGGTTGATGACAGCCGCCTCGATGCCGCCCTCGTGGGCCTTGCCCAGCCAGAGATTGGGTGAATTGATGGCCTCGACGATGGTCACAGCCTGAGCCTCCTCATCCGTCGGCTTGACGAAAAAGGCCATATCCTTGTCGGAGATATCTTCTTTCGGGTGCTGCTTTTGATAGGCAGCTTCCGCGACCCCGACTTTCTCGTCGTAGGCCTTATAAAGAGCAAGCTGCGCAGGTGGCACGGAGTCCGTATCAAAGCGCGTCGCCACCAACGCCAGGCCCCAGGCCCATTGGTCGGTTGCCTTGCCGGCCAGCGCGGCCAGGTAAAGCGTATTCGGCTTTTGCGTCAGGGCGGCCTCGATCGGATCGTGGAACTGCGGCGCCCGCGCCAGGGCCGCGGCGCGATCGACCGGCGGCGCCTTGTCTGCAGCCAGGGCCGGAGTCGCCAGTACAGCCAGTGCGGCTACAAAACCGATGATTTTCACGATGTTTTCCCCCTCGTTAGGCACATGGTACACGATTAGGTGGAAAAGCAAAACAAAAGGCTCTGAAGCGATAGCTCCAGAGCCTGAAAACAAAAATTCTTCCTTATTGGATCCACCCCAAAAGTACACCGAGCAAAGCGAGGGACTTTTGGGGTGAGTGTCTTACATCTGCATCGTCCAGCCTTCGACGCCCATGGCCGCCTGACGCACAGCCTCCGAGCGCGTCGGGTGCGGATGGCAGGTGCGCGCCAGGTCTTCCGAAGCGCCGCCGAACGCCATCAACACGCAGGCTTCGCCAATCATTTCGCCGACCTGCGGCCCCATCATGTGCACGCCCAGAACCTTGTCCGTCTTGGCATCGGCCAGGAACTTCACGAAGCCTTCGGTCTCGTGATTGATCTTGGCGCGGCTGTTGGCCGTGAACGGGAACTTGCCCGTCTTGTACTGCACGCCGGCTGCCTTGAGCTGGTCCTCGGTCTGGCCGACCCAGGCCACTTCCGGCGAGGTGTAGACGACGCTCGGCACCAGGTTGTAGTCGACGTGACCCGCCTTGCCGGCAATGAATTCGATACAGGCAACCGCGTCTTCCTCGGCCTTGTGCGCCAGCATCGGACCGGTGATGACATCGCCGATCGCCCAGATGCCCGGCACGGCGGTCTTGAAGTGGTTGGTCGGGATGAAGCCACGCTGATCGGTCGACAGGCCGACCGACTCCAGGCCCAGGCCGTTGGTGAACGGACGGCGGCCGATAGCCACCAGCACGACGTCGGCCGTGACCTTTTCAGCGGCGCCGCCGGCGGCCGGTTCCAGGGTCAGCTCGACGCCCTTGGCGCCCGGCTTGGCCGAGGTCACCTTGGTGCCCAGCTTGAAGGTCATGCCCTGCTTGACCAGCGCCTTCTGGAAGGCGGTGGCGACTTCGGTATCCATGCCCGGCGTGATGCGATCGAGGAATTCAACGACCGTGACCTGCGCACCGAGGCGGCGCCACACTGAACCCAGCTCCAGGCCGATGATGCCGGCGCCGACCACGACCAGCGACTTCGGCACCGACGCCAGCGACAGCGCGCCGGTCGAATCCACGATCTGCTTCTGGTCGACCTCGACGCCCGGCAGCGGGGTCGGCTCGGAGCCGGTGGCGATGACGATGTTCTTGGTGATCAGGGTCTGGCTGGAGCCATCATTGCCCGCGACGGTGACACGGCCCTGGCCGGCGATGGTGCCGCGCCCGGCGAAGTAGGTCACCTTGTTCTTCTTCATCAGGAACTCGACGCCCTTGGTCAGGGCGGTGACGCTGTCCTGCTTGGCCTTCATCATCTGGACGAGGTTGAGCTTCGGCGCGGGCACCTCGATGCCGATGGTGGCGAATTCGTGGGTGGTGGCTTCGAACAGTTCCGAGGCGTGCAGCAGAGCCTTCGACGGCATGCAGCCGACGTTTAGGCAGGTCCCGCCCAGAACGCCGCGCGACTCGACGATCGCGGTCTTGAGACCCAGCTGACCGGCACGCACCGCGGCATTATAGCCGCCCGGACCGCCGCCGATGATCACTACGTCGAAATTGTCGTCGGCCATGCCTGAAGCCCCTTCGTCTCAAGGAAAAATAGCTGCGCATGAGGTAAGAGGCCGAAGCCTGCCGGTCAAGTCAAATACGTCCCAGAATGCAAGATTCCCGGCGCCTGCGACTACTCGGCAAACGACAGCTTTTTCTGCGGGCGCATACTCGACATGTAGATCAGGAAACCGAGCACCAAAGCCACCAAGGTCAGCACGTAACGCGGGTCCCAGCCGGACAGGATGTCGAGGATCTTGTCATAGATGCCGCCACCCTTGTTGCCATTGGTCAGGTAGGTCAGGATCAGGTCGCCGATAAAGCCCAGGCCATAGACGATGGCAGAACGGATATTACCGTTGGCGTGCAACAACGCCGCCGTGATGTAAAGCAGGATGACCGCCCCCCACAGGGCGATGACCGGTGTGTTCTGGGTCTCGATCGCCTGAACCGCCGTGTCGCCCTGGATGGAATCGCCCATGACCGCGCCGGCCGTGTCATGCATGTCGGAGGTCATACCGCCGGAATAGTCGCCGCTGTCCATGCTGACCGTCGGCACGACGCCGCCCATATCGACCGGGAACAGGAAGGCCTTGACCACCGGGAAAGCGATCCAGGCGGCATAAGCCACAACGATGGCGACCATGAACCAGCGCACGTATTTCATCAGGTCCCTCCCCTGCGCGAAAACAAAATTCCGGCATTAACCAATCCTAACCCAAAGCCGGGCTTTTGGCGAGGGGCCCCAAAACTTCAAAGAAAAAAGCCCCGCAGCGAACCGCGGGGCTTTGATCATTTCGATGCTAAAGGCTTAGACGTCGAGCACGAAACGCTGCGGGTCTTCCAGGCCTTCCTTGACGCGGACCAGGAAGGTGACGGCTTCCTTGCCGTCGACGATGCGGTGATCGTAGGACAGAGCCAGGTACATCATCGGACGGATGACGATCTGGCCGTTGACGACCATCGGACGGTCCTTGATGGCGTGCATGCCCAGGATACCGACCTGCGGCATGTTGAGGATCGGCGTCGACATCAGCGAGCCGTAGATACCGCCGTTGGTGATGGTGAAGGTGCCGCCTTGCAGCTGATCGATCGACAGCGTGCCGTCGCGGGCTTGCTTGCCCAGGGCGGCGATGCCCTTTTCGATACCGGCCAGCGACAGCGAGTCGACATCGCGCAGAACCGGCACGACCAGGCCCTTTTCGGTGCCGACGGCAACGCCCAGGTCATAGTGGTTCTTGTAGATGATGTCGGTGCCTTCGATCTCGGCGTTGACGGCCGGGATGTCCTTCAGCGCCGCGACAACCGCCTTGGCGAAGAACGACATGAAGCCGAGCTTGACACCGTGACGCTTTTCGAAGGCGTCCTTGTAGGCATTGCGCAGGCTCATGATCGTCGACATGTCGACTTCGTTGAACGTGGTCAGCTGGGCTGCCGTGTTCTGCGATTCCTTGAGGCGACGCGCGATCGTCTGACGCAGGCGCGTCATCTTCACGCGTTCTTCGTGCGGACCGACAGCGCGCGGCGTCACCGGAGCTGTGGCCGGAACCGACGGCGCCGGGGTCACAGGCGCGTTGCCGAGGGCAGCCAGGGCGTCACCCTTGGTGATGCGGCCGTCCTTGCCGGTGCCGGGGATGGCGTCGGCATTGAGGTTGTTTTCCGAGACAATGCGTTGCACCGACGGCGACAGACCCGGCGTGGTCGGCGCCGGCGTCGCAGCAGGGGCCGGAGCGGCGGCGGCAGGCGCAGCAGCAGCTTGCGTCACAGCGGCAGCGGCCGAACCGGTCGAGATGCGGGCAATCACCTGGCCCGGCGTCACGGTCGCACCGTTCGGAGCAAGGATGTCAGCCAACACGCCATCGGCGGGCGAAGCCACTTCGACAGCGACCTTGTCGGTTTCGATTTCGACCAGGACTTCGTCCTTCTTGACAGCGTCGCCCTTGGCCTTGCGCCACGTCGAGATGGTGCCTTCGGAGACGCTTTCGCCCATGACCGGGGTCTTGACGTCAAGCAGAGCGCCACCGGCGCCACCACCTGAGGCCGCACCACCCGCCGCAGCGGCCGGAGCAGAAACCTTCTCCGCCGGGGCCGACATTTGTGAAGCCGGAGCCGCAGCGGCTACCGCACCGGCGCCGCCGACGGAGCCAAGGACAGTGCCCGGATAGACCGTGTCACCGGCGTTCTTCAGGATGGTCAGCACGCCGTCGGCCGGCGAAGCCACTTCGAGCGACACCTTGTCGGTTTCGAGCTCGACGAGGATCTCGTCCTTCTTGACGGTCTCGCCGGACTTGCGCTTCCAGTTGGCGATGGTCGCTTCGGTTACGGATTCCCCAAGGGTGGGAGTGAGGATATCAGCCATGGTCAGGCTCCAATTGTCTTAAGGTCGTCTTGGGGATGAATTACGCGAACGCTTCGTTCAAGAAAGTTTCGAGCTCTTTCAGGTGGCGGCTCATCTGACCCGCCGCCGTCGAGGCCGAAGCTGGACGACCGACATAGCGGGCGCGCTTGGCCTTGATCTTGAGCTTGTCGAGCGTCAGTTCGAGCCACGGCTCGACAAACGTCCAGCCGCCCATGTTCTTCGGCTCTTCCTGGCACCACACCAGCTCGGCGTTCTTGAAGCGGCCCAGTTCCGTCATCAGCGACTTCATCGGCCACGGATAGAACTGCTCCAGGCGCATCAGGTAGACGTCCTTGATGCCCTTCTTTTCGCGATCGTCGAGCAGGTCGTAATAGACCTTGCCCGAACACAGGATGACGCGGCGGATCTTGTCGTCGGCCATCAGTTGCACACCGGCGATCTCGGGCTTGCGCTCGGCATCGTCGTGCAGGACGCGGTGGAAAGACGAACCCTCGGCGATTTCCGCCAACGAGGACACAGCCTTCTTGTGACGCAGCAGCGACTTCGGCGTCATCAGGATCAGCGGCTTGCGGAACGGCCGGTGGATCTGGCGGCGCAGGATGTGGAAGTAGTTCGACGGCGTCGTACAGTTGGCGACCTGCATGTTGTCTTCGGCGCAGGCTTGCAGGAAGCGCTCGAGACGGGCAGACGAGTGTTCCGGCCCCTGGCCTTCGTAGCCGTGCGGCAGCAGCATGACGAGGCCCGACATACGCAGCCACTTGCGCTCACCCGACGAGATGAACTGGTCGATAATGACCTGGGCGCCGTTGACGAAGTCGCCGAACTGGCCTTCCCACAGGGTCAGGGTGTTCGGATCGGCCAGCGAATAGCCGTATTCGAAGCCCAGAACCGCCTCTTCCGACAGCGCCGAGTCGATGCCTTCGTACATCGCCTGGCCGTCACGGATGTGGTTGAACGGGAAGTAGCGCTCTTCCGTCGTCTGGTCGACGAAGGCCGAATGACGTTGCGAGAAGGTACCGCGGATCGAGTCCTGACCCGACAGGCGGACCGGGAAGCCTTCATCCAGCAGCGACGTGAACGCCAGCGATTCCGCGGTGGCCCAGTCGAGGCCCTCACCAGAGGCGATCATCTGCTGACGGCCTTCGATGACCCGGCGCAGCGTCTTGTGCATGTCGACGTCGTTCGGGATCGTCGTGATCTTCTTGCCCAGATCGACCAGCTTGGCGCGCGGCACGGAGGTGGTGCCCCGGCGCTCGTCTTCTTCCGGCAGGCCGAGACCCGACCACTTGCCGTCCAGCCAGTCGGCCTTGGTGGCCTTGTAGGCCTTGCCGGCGTCGAACTCACCATCGAGGAAGGTGTCGAATTCCTTCAGCCAGCCGTCGAATTCGGCTTGCGAGCAGACGCCTTCCTTGATCAGGCGCGCCGCGTACAGGTCGCGCGTCGACGGATGATCCTTGATCTTGGCGTACATGATCGGCTGCGTGAACGTGGGATCGTCGCCTTCGTTGTGACCGAAGCGGCGATAGCAGAACATGTCGACGACGACGTCCTTGGCGAACTTCATGCGGAATTCGGTCGCCATCTTGGCGGCGAACACCACGGCCTCAGGGTCGTCACCGTTACAGTGCAGGATCGGCGCCGCCGCCATCAGGGCGACGTCGGACGGATACGGCGACGAGCGCGAGAAGCGCGGCGACGTCGTGAAGCCGATCTGGTTGTTGATGATGAAGTGGATCGTGCCGCCGGTCTTGTAGCCCTTCAGGCCCATCAGCGCGAGGCATTCCATGCCGACGCCCTGGCCCGCGAAGGCGGCGTCACCATGGATCAGCAGGCCGACGGCCATGCCGCGATCCGGCGTGCCGTCCGGCTTGGTCTTGTTGTAGAAGGCCTGCTTGGCGCGCGTCTTGCCCAGCACGACCGGGTTGACGATTTCCAGGTGCGACGGGTTGGCGGTCAGCGACAGGTGGACGTTGTTGCCGTCGAACGCACGGTCCGACGAAGCGCCCATGTGATACTTGACGTCCGACGAACCTTCGATGTCCGACGGCAGCGACGAACCACCCTGGAACTCGTGGAAGATGGCACGGTAGGGCTTGCCCATGACGCCAGCCAGGGTGTTCAGGCGGCCGCGGTGGGCCATGCCGAAGATGATGTCGCGCACGCCGAGCGCGCCACCGCGCTTGATGATCTGCTCCAGCGCCGGGATCATGGCTTCACCGCCGTCGAGGCCGAAGCGCTTGGTGCCGGGGAAGCGGCGGTGACAGAAGCGCTCGAAACCTTCGGTCTCGATCAGCTTCTTCAGGATGGCGATCTTGCCTTCCTTGGTGAAGGTGATTTCCTTGTCGCGGCCCTCGATGCGTTCCTGCACCCAGGCCTTTTCGGCCGGGTCGGCGATGTGCATGTACTGCACGCCGATATTGCCGCAGTAGGTGCGGCGCACAATCGCGATGATTTCCGTCAGCGTGGCGGTCTCAAGACCCAGGACGCCGTCGATGAAGATCGGGCGGCTCATGTCGGCGGCCGTGAAGCCCCAGTATTCCGGCGTCAGTTCCGGGTTCTGGATCGGCGGCTCGATGCCGAGCGGGTCGAGGTTCGATTGCAGGTGGCCGCGGATGCGGTAAGCGCGGATCAGCATCAGGGCGCGGATCGAGTCGCGCGCGGCGCTTTGCGTATCGGCGGTCGAGGCGGCCGGAGACTTGAGGGCGAGGGTCTTTTCGATCTTCGCCTGCACGGCCGGCCAGAAGCCGTCCATGGCCGAAATCAGGTCATCGCGGATTTCGGCGCCGGGGTTGGCCCATGCGCCGGCTTCGGCGTTGGCCTTGACGTTTTCCGGGCGATCCAGCAGCTGATCGAAGAAGGCGCGCCACTCGGGCGGAACCGAATTCGGGTCCTGCGCCCATCGTTCTTGCATCATTTCGATGAAGACGGCATTGGCGCCATAGAGGAACGAGGTCTCGGCGAAGACCTGGTTAAGCCGGCTGGAATCATCCGCCATTTTGTTTCCTGTTCAGACGGCCAATTACGACACCGCCTGCCTTTCCACACTAAATTGTCAGTTAAGCGGCCAACTACGACACCGCCCTTCTGTACGCTTACTCTGTGAAGCCTTTATGGCTCCTTAAAGGCCCTGTTACAGGCCTTTAAGAACCTGCAGCAGGGTCTCACCGAGCGCTGCCGGGGACGGGGCCACCTTGATGCCCGCTGCCTCCATGGCCGCGATCTTGTCTTCCGCGCCACCCTTGCCACCGGAGATGATGGCGCCGGCATGGCCCATGCGACGGCCCGGAGGCGCCGTACGGCCCGCGATGAAGCCGGCCATCGGCTTCTTACGGCCGCGCTTGGCTTCGTCCTTCAGGAACTGCGCCGCATCTTCCTCTGCCGAACCGCCGATTTCGCCGATCATGATGATCGACTTGGTCGCGTCGTCAGCCAGGAACATCTCGAGCACGTCGATGAATTCCGTACCCTTGACCGGGTCCCCGCCGATGCCGACAGCGGTCGTTTGACCGAGGCCCGCATTCGTCGTCTGGAACACCGCTTCATAGGTAAGCGTTCCGGAACGTGATACCACACCTACGGAGCCCGGGCTAAAGATATTTCCCGGCATGATGCCGATTTTGCACTGGTTGGGCGTCAGCACGCCCGGGCAGTTCGGCCCGATCAAGCGCGACTTGGAACCCGACAGGGCGCGCTTCACCTTCACCATGTCCAGCACCGGAATGCCTTCGGTGATGCAGACAATCAGTTCCATCTCGGCTTCGATGGCTTCCAGGATCGAGTCGGCCGCGAAGGGGGGCGGCACGTAGATCGCCGAAGCCGTCGCGCCGGTCTTTTCACGCGCTTCCGCGACGGTGTCGAACACCGGCAGGTCGAGGTGCTTCTGGCCGCCCTTGCCGGGCGTGACGCCGCCGACCATCTTGGTGCCATAGGCGATGGCTTGCTGCGAGTGGAAGGTGCCCTGCGCGCCGGTAAAGCCCTGGCAGATGACCTTGGTTTCGGAGGTAACGAGAACGGACATTAGAACTTAACCCTTCACAGCCTTGACGATCTTTGCCGCGGCATCGGCCAGGTCGTCGGCGGCGATGACGTTGAGGCCGCTTTCGTTGATGATCTTCTTGCCGAGTTCGACATTGGTGCCTTCCAGGCGCACGACCAGCGGCACCTTCAGGCCCACTTCCTTGACGGCTGCGATCACACCGGTGGCGATGATGTCGCACTTCATGATGCCGCCGAAGATGTTGACCAGAATGCCCTTCACCTTGGGGTCCGAGGTGATGATCTTGAACGCCGCCGTCACCTTTTCCGTGGTGGCGCCGCCGCCGACGTCGAGGAAGTTGGCGGGCTCCGAACCATAGAGCTTAATGATGTCGAGCGTGGCCATGGCCAGACCGGCGCCGTTGACCATACAGCCGATTTCACCGTCGAGCGCGATGTAGCTGAGGTCGAACTTCGAGGCTTCGATTTCCTTCGGGTCTTCTTCGGTCAGGTCGCGCAGCTTCTGGATGTCCTCGTGGCGGAACAGGGCGTTCGAGTCGAACGACACCTTGGCGTCCAGCACCAGCAGGCGGTCATCACCCGTGACGATCAGCGGGTTGATTTCCAGCATGTCCATGTCCTTGGCGTTGAACGCCGCGTACAGTTGGCTGAGCAGCTTGGCGCCTTGCTTGGCGAGGTCGCCCTGCAGGTCCAGCGCCTTGGCCAGTGCGCGGCCATGCGTCGGGAAGACGCCGGTGGCCGGATCGATGGTAAAGGAGTGGATTTTCTCAGGCGTCGAGTGAGCGACCTCTTCGATGTCCATGCCGCCTTCAGTCGAGGCGACGACGCTGATGCGCGACGTGACGCGATCGACCAGCAGCGACAGGTAAAGCTCGCGGCGGATGTCGGCGCCTTCTTCGATGTACAGGCGATTGACCTGCTTGCCGGCCGGGCCCGTCTGGTGCGTCACCAGCACGCGGCCGAGCATTTCCGAAGCATTCTTCTTGACTTCGTCCGGCGACTTGACGACGCGGACGCCGCCCTTGGCGTCAGGGCCCAGGCCGTTGAAACGGCCCTTGCCGCGGCCACCGGCGTGGATCTGCGACTTGACGACGAAGACCTTGGCCGGGTTCGGCTTGGCGTTCTTCAGCTCCTTGGCGGCCTTTTCGGCTTCCTGGGGCGAAAAGGCGGGATAGCCGCGCGGAACGGCGACGCCGAACTCTTTAAGGACGGCCTTGGCTTGGTGCTCGTGAATATTCATGGAAACCGGGTCTGGTTAAGGAATGGACTGGAGAGCCGGCCCGCCCAATTTTCTCGGCAAATTGCGCTGGGAACCAACTCTGATGTGGAGGGTAGCAACATCAGGGCGAACGCCCCACCCGTTTCGGCGAAGCCGAAGCGGGCGAGCTAAAGGCCTTGATGCGGATATGGGGTCCAATCCAAATCTGGATTGGACCCCATATCCGCATCGGGGCTCGTCCAGGATGGGTGGCGTTATAAAGACCGCGATGTCTTTTCGCAACCGCCCAATCACAGAAACTTGACTTAAATTTTCAGCGGCAAAATGAATATGCCACCGGTGTCACCCAAACGTCCCACCTTAAACGCGGGCGAACAATTGAGCCACGGGATAAATGATTAAGAGCCTATCCAGCCGTCGGCTGATAAAGAGCCGCATATATTTCGCCTTCACCGCCACCGAAAAGATCGGGGTCTGAAGCTGCCGATTTGAGCGAGATAAAGAACGCACGGTGGTCAGGAACGGCATCTGTACGGGAAAGCTGAGCGTTCACGCCCATACCCCTCAGATCGCTAAGCAGGCGAGACAGAACCATTTCCTCGTAATAGGCAAAATCCGCACGTTTGCAGACCCAGGCCTTGTTGCTCGAGATCAGAAAAATTTCCAGATCAGAGTTGTTTCTGATCTTGTTCTGGTAAAAGCCCGACGCGACCTGGCTGTAATGCTGGTTGCAGAAATCATCGAGAACGACAATACCACGCGGCGTCAGCCTGTTCTCCATGAAGCCAACCTCGGCGGTGACGTTCTCGAACGAATGGCTGGCGTCATGATGCGAAAAACGGATGTCGCTGCCAAAGGAAGCTATGAACGCTGGATCAACGACCGCATCCTCCGACTTTCCCCAATAAAAGGTCAGCCGATCGCAAATTGCCTTGAGGTTATCGATCTCGGGGTAGCTCTGGATATACTCCACGGTCTTCAGGGTTTCATCCGGCCTCAGGAAACTTAAAAAAACGGCCGCCGACTTCCCGCGGTAGACACCGAACTCGGCGATATCACCCGCAACGCCGGCGTCAGCCTGTTGTTGCAGAAAACAGCAGAACAACGCCAGGTCCAACGGCATCAGCATGCCGTCAAACTTCGCTGACAGTGCAACCATGTCTTGAAAGCGTTCCAGGGAAATCGCCATATTGCTTTTCTCCGTTTTTTGGCTGGCAGATTGAACCGCCACCGCACACCGGGCGACCGGAGAGGCAAATAGATACCATTCCGCGTACTGGCCAAAGGCCAGCACATCTCCCCCAATGCTGACAACCGCAACTGTATATAGACCGCGGATTTTTTGTACAATCGCCCAATCACCAATTCCGGTAAATTTAGCGGGGCAAACTGAGATCAATCCGGAGAACGGCGGGTTTCCTGGCACCGTCCCCTGTACCGCACGATGTCACCCCAAAAACATCGCCCACATTAACCGGCCCGGCAGAAAAGCCAGCACCCCTGCGACGATCAGGGCGCCCACGAACAGACCCGACGTCATATTGGCATGCTGCTTGATCCTGCCGGTGCGCGCCGCCCAGATAATAAAAGGGATTTGCAGCAGGACCACCACCGACAGGATATGGATCAGGCTGAAGTGGCCGCGATTGATTTCGCGGATAAAGAACGACGAAATCGCCACCGTTCCCATGATCAAAAGCCACGCCCAACCCATCACCCGGTGCGGGATCGTCCCCTTCGGCGCCCACAGCTGCACCGCACCGAGCCCGAAGGCAAACAGCGCGAAAACCAGGTGGATCAGCACCGCCAGGGATTGCTTCCCCAATAAGCCAAGGTCGGGCCAATGCGGGTGCGCCGAGGCCAGCGCCTGTTTCATGGTGGCGAGAACGTAGGGCGCGCCACCCGACAGCCCGATCGCCAGCGCGACGAGGACCAGGATGATCAGACCGCGCACCAGGCTGCGGCGAAACAGATGAAGAGGTTCTGCGGTGGACATATCGGCTCCGGATGGCTTGCCACTAAGGCTTGGCAGTCCGGCGATCTGCCCCTACAGTCGACGCGATGACCAGAGGGGGTAAACCGACAATGCGTGAACCGGAGCCAATCCTTCGCGAAATGCCGGAGACGACCGTTCACGCTTCGCCAATGACAGGCCTGCTGAACGCCGTCACCCAGCCCTGGGGCCTGCGCGTCTGGCCGCGAGTCTATGGTGTTACCCTGGCCATGGCAGTGTTCCTGTGCCTGATCGGCGCCGTCGGGTCGGCCAGCTTGCCCCTGCCCTTGCGTTTCGCCTACTGGTGCGTCACCCTGCTGGGCGGCACGGTGGCCACTCAAGCGGTCAGCGCCGTGATCGACCGGTTTCGCCTTGAACCGCTCTCGCAGGCGATCGCGCTGTTTGTCGCCTCGACACCGGTCATCATCGTCGTGGTCTGGTTCCTGACGCGGGTCATGTTTGGTGAAATCCCGAACCCGGCGGATATTCCGGCCTTTGCCCCTCCCGTCACCGTCATCACGGCAGCCTTGTCGATCCTGCACTATTTGCTGGACCACCATCCGCGCCAGACTCATGCCCATGCGGGGGTCACGCCTGTCACCGCCCTGCGTAGCCGGTTGCCTGTCAAATATCGTGAAGCCGACATCTATGCCCTGTCGGCGGAGGATCATTACCTGCGCGTCCATACCTCGGCCGGCGAGACGCTGATTCTGATGCGGCTGTACGACGCCATCCGCGAACTCGACGGCATCGAAGGCTCGCAGACCCACCGGTCATGGTGGGTAGCCAAGGGCGCCATCAAGGAAGTCGTGCGCAGCAATGGCAAGGTCAGCCTGACGATAGCCGGCCGCACCAATGTGCCCGTCAGCCGCAGCTACGCCAAGATATTGAAAGCCGAGGGCTGGCTAAATCTGTCGTCCCGCCCCCGGCCCTAGGCGCGGTTTACGCCTCGATGTGAATGTAGTGCAGCACGTCCGGGCTGTTGGCGGCGGCGGCCATCAGCACCTTGTTGAGATCGACCTTGGCGGTGCGCTCGTCGATCTCGCCCTTGCGCAGGAGCGAACCCACCTTACGCAGGTAGCTGCGCAGCGCGGCGCGGTCTTTGTGGCCGAAACGGATCGAGGTCACCCCTTCGATCAGGTTTTGCAGATGCAACCGGGCGGCGTAATGGTCGGAATCATTTGACCGCAGGCGGGCCATCTGCTGCGACAGATAATCGTGACGGTCGGCTTCGTTGAGAACATTGATACGCATGGCGAAGGGACTCCGTTGGATAAAGCCTTATGCCAAAAAGTGGCGCGAAATGTCGATAAGCACTTTTTGGGAAACATGAGGCGTCAAAGATGCCCTATGCTTTCATCTCTGAGCGACTGTCACAATTAAACTCGGTTCACATCGACGTCAGAATAGGCTCACGCTTTTCGGTTGAATTCGTGAACCGGCGTGAGTCTGACTACAGATCGTAATCAAAAATATAGCTGTGCGCACCGCCCTCAGCGATGACGATCTGCATCGTGCCACTCAGGCCCGTCAGCGCTTCGGTGCCGGAATCCGGGATCACCTGGATGTGCAGGCTGCCCTCGCCGCGCGTAAGTATCCCGTTGTGCTGCAAGCGGAAACTGCCCACCTTGCCGTCGAGGCTGCCGGTCACCGTCTCGATGGCGACATAGCCGGCTGAACCGGGCGTCGTCGAGCCCGCGCTCAGCATTTCGCCAACCGACGTGCCCTCAAGCCCGCCGTGAAAGGTCTTGGCGAGACTGTGACGGCCCAGCTGCCCGTCGGCCGCCGCATGGACGGTTTCTGGCGTGCGCTTGACCTCGAACGGACCGTCGGCGCGCGGCATCTATTGACGCTCCAGCAGGGCATCGAGCTTCTCGAAGCTCTGGCCCCAGCCCTGGGCACTGCCCATGTCGGCAAAGGCGTCACGCTCGGCCGCCGTGGCGAACACCTGCTCGACCGTTAGCCGGGTCCGGTCGGCCGACAGCGCCAGGAATCCGACCTTTGTCACCACCGTCAGCGACGGCAGGGTGTCCTCGTCGCCACCGGCCTTGCGGAAGGCCTCGGCCAGGTAATCGTGCCAGTTCGCCGGATGGTCATCGAGGTGCATTTCCATGACCAGGCTGCGTTCCTCGATCACGCTGAGGAACTCGCCGGTCAGCGGATAGTCTTCACCGTTGGAGGCGTGCATGACGATATTGAACTTGCCGCCGGCGCGCACCTCCATCTCGGCCGACGCCTTCATACCGTGCGGCCCCCACCACTGCGCCAGAAACTGCGGGTCGGTCCAGCAGGCATAGACCAGGGCGACCGGCGCTTCGAAATCGCGCGTCAGGACGATGGACAGGTCTTTCTTGGCAACAGCAGTGTCGGCCATAACGATCTCCTAAGCGCTTTCCGAAAAGTGTGCAGCGCTTTTCGGGTAAGAAACGCGACAGATAAAAAATTCAAACGGCGGCGTAGGTCCGGTTGATATATTTTTCGAGGGCGTCGAACATGTCCTCGGTGCCACGGATGCGGTCTTCCAGATGATCCGAGCCATCTAAAAAAACAATCTGTTCCGTGAAGACCAGCTTGGTACCCCTGGCCGTCGCCTTGAACTCGGTAGTCGCCAGCGAAGCGGTCAGCGGTTTGCCATCGATATACATCATGAAGGCGTTGATGATGCGCTCATCCGGCACGATCTCAAGGAATTCGGAATCGTAGGTCGATGTCCATTGCCCTTTCGGCCCGCCGGAGTTTTTCTCGCGGCCGCCGACGCGGAAATCGAGGCTGGATTCACCCCGGTCCCAGTCTTCCGGACCGCTGAACCAGACGTTCTTGGCCTCCAGGTTGGAGAAGGCGAAGAAGACCAATGACGGCGGATGGTCGAATTCCCGTGTGATCGTAAAGGTCTGGTGGTTGGTTTTGCGTTCAGTCATGGCCTTCACGCCGGCTTTTCGCAATTGATCATCCATGGGATGCCGAACTTGTCGATGACCATACCGAAGCGTTCCGCCCAGAAGGTCGCCTGCAACGGCATGACTTCGACGCCACCGTCAGCCAGCGCCGCGTAGATACGCTCCGAAGCGGCGACATCTGTGGTGCCATAGCTGACGAAGAAACCCTGCGGCGCGTTGTAGCGTTCCGGCGGCGCATCGGAGCCCATGATCACCTGGTCGCCGATCTGGATGGTGGCGTGCATGACCTTGTTCTGCCAGCCTTCGGAAACCATGTCCTTCATCGGCGTATCGCCATGGTTTTGCGAAAAGGTGATCTTGCCACCGAAGATGGTTTCATAAGCGGCGAAGGCTTCAGCGCAGGTGCCAGCGAAGTTGAGATAGGGGCTGATTTGCATTGGAATTTTCCTCTCTTAAACAGCGACCTTGGCCGCCTGCGATTCGATATAATTCGCCGCCATCTCGATCAGATAGCGCGTGCCGACTTCACGGTCTTCCGGCGTCGGATAGCCGTCGAAATGAACCAGTTGCTCCGTCACCTTAAGCAGGGTACCGCTGGAAGATGGCAGTAGTTCGATGGTCGCCAATGATACTGAGATGCGCTTGTCGTCGACAAACATATCATAGGTGTACGTGATGCGCTTTTCCGGCACAATGTCGTGATAGCGGCACTGGAAATCGCTGATCTTGCCGGTACCGAACTTCCCCTTGACGCGCTCGGAGCCACCTTCGCGGAAATCGAATTCGCGGATGAGCGGTGTCCAGTCGCTGGGGCCAACGAACCAGGCACTTTTGCCCTCCGCCGTCGAGAAGGCCAGGTAGGTTAGGGCCGGACCGGCAGCGATATCGCGCTCGATCGTGAAGGTATTGAAGTGGGTCGAATAGGTCATGAGGACATCTCCTATTTCTTGAAGGCCGTTACTTTTTGAAAGCCATTACTTTTTGAAAGCAGGTCCGATGAACTCGGCGTCGATGACGAAGGCGACGGTGTCGGACACGCCCATGTGCGAATTCGCCGGCGGCAGGCCGAAGCCCATGCCGAAGTCGCTGCGTTTGAAATTGCCCGTGGCGGTGAAGCCGATGCGGGCGGTCGGATCGAGGTCCATGCCGGGATAGCCGCCGTTAAAGGTGACATCGAGCGTCGCCGGCTTGGTGATGCCCTTGATGGTCAGCAGGCCGTTGACGTGGGCCGTATTAGCGCCGGTCTTCTCAACGCTCTGCGACACGAAGTTGATCATCGGATGGGCAGCCGCATCGAACCAGGTCTTGCCCATGAGATCGTCATGGAATCCGGCTGGCGGGGCGTTCAGCTCCAGCGACTGCGGATCGACCTGGGCGGCGATCTGGGCCTTTTCCGGATGGGCCGGATCGAGCTTCATGGCGGCGTCGATCTTGGCGAAACGCGCCGTGTAGTGCGAGAAACCCATGTGGTTGAGCTTGAAGGTCAGCGATGAATGCATCGGATCGAGCTTGTATTCACCGGCGGGCAAGCCTTCGACCGAAGGGGCCGGAAATTTCTCGGCCAGCAGCTGTTCGGCGGAAGCCTGTTGCGCGGCCGGTTTCGAGCACGCGCTGAGGCTCGTCGCCGCGATGACCGCGGCGGATAGCAGCAATAGCGATTTCATGGCGGGTTTCCTTACTTCTTGAGCTTGGCCAGATAGGCTTCGAGGGCCATCATCGTGCCGGAGAAGCCCATCTGCATCGAGGCATGGCCGGCCTGGAAGACGGCACGTTCTTCAGCGGTAGCGTTGATCGGCCACGAGCGGCTTTCCATGGTGGTCTTGCCGTTGCTTTCGATCATGGTCATGACCGCCAGCACTTCGAGTGGCCACATCGGCGCCATCGGGTGGCGCGTCGGCACGCCCTGCTCATTGCAGAACGAGACGACATAGGACAACCGGTTCGGCCTGACGATCTCGCGGAACACCCACTTGCCCCACATGGTCATGCCCGGCATGCCCATGCCATAAAGAAAGACACCGCCAGGCGTGAGGTCGAGCGACTTGACCTGGACCGTGGTTCCCGGCGGGCCGAAGAATGACGACAGGTGCTCGGCCTTCGTCCAGACGTCCCAGAACAGGTCGATCGGCGCGTCGAAGGTGCGGGTGATGGTGAAAACCTCGGCTTCGGAGGCGGGCTGGTCGTTGGCTGTCGTCATGGTCAGGGTCCCTTGAGCGCATCTGGAATGGATATTGAACCAGGGGGCGCGGAAAAGCATCAGTTTGTGAGCGTGGCGAGGTAGTCGTGCAGGTTGCCGAGGGTGACGCCCCAGCCGCCGTTCATGCTGTCGTGCGAGGCGCCGAAGACGGCACGTTCGGACTCGGTGGCGTTGTACGGTGTCCAGTGGACGGTCAGCGTGGTCTTACCCGAATTTTCCGACAACCGCATTTCAGAATACATCTCCAGCGGCCAGTCCGGCGCCATCGGATGGCGGGTCGTACCGCGGTTTTCGTCGGAGAACGACGTGATGGCGGCGAGTAGTTCCGGCGGTATGACCTCGGTAATGGCCCACTTGCCCCAGATCAGCGAGCCGTCCTCGGCCTGCAGCGCATAGTGGAAATAGCCGCCGGGGCGCATATCCATATCCGCCCGCACACAGGTCGTACCGGGCGAACCCCACCAGTTGCCCAGATGTTCGGGCTGCGTCAGCACCGCCCACACCAGGTCGCGCGGTGCGTCGTAGGCGCGGCTGATGGTAAAGGTTTCAGCGGTATGGCCAGGATTTTCAAGCGTCGCGGTCATCGGTCTAGTCCTTCTTGCCTTGTAGTTTATTCAGGTAGAGTTCGAGGCGGTCGAGGGCGGTTTCCCAGAATTCATGCCAGAGCAGCCACATCTGCCGCCTCCCCTTACTTGGCCGTTGCCAGATGGTCGGCCAGCCGGTCGAAATTTTCCTCGTTGGCGGCGAGAATGATGTCCCTGAGCTGATGGGTGTGCGGATCGGGATCAAAATCGAGCACCCAGGTCATATCCGTTTCGCCACCGGCCGCATCGAGGATCACCGTCATCAGGAAATTGTGCATCGAACCGGTATGGCGCATGACGATGCGCTCGGGCTCGACCACCTCCAGGAAGGTGCGGTGGCCGTCGAAATCGCCACCATCCGGACCGTGCATCACATAGGTCCAGGTGCCGCCCGGCCGGAAATCAAAGCTGTTGAACGTGTTGCGGAACCCTTTAGGACCCCACCACTGCGCCAGCCGCTCCGGATCGGCATAGGCTGCCCAGATAGCCGCCGGCGTGGCGGCAATCCGGCGCGTGCTGGTCAAACGCAAACCATCCATCAGTGAATCTCCCCGTCGGGCTTGAGGGTCTTGAGGTAGGCGTCGAGACGATCGAGGCGCTCCTCCCACATCTTGCGGTACTCACCGAGCCAGGCGTCGACGGCCTTGAGCGGCTCCGGCTCGAGCTTGCACGGCCGCCACTGCTTTTCGCGCGACCGCGAGATCAGCCCGGCTTTCTCCAGCACTTTCAGATGCTTGGAAACGGCCGGCAGGCTCATGTCGAACGGTTCGGCCAGCTCATTGACCGTCGTTTCCCCTCGCGACAGCCGTGCCAGAATCGCACGCCGCGTCGGATCGGCCAGGGCGTTCATCGTCAGGCTCAGGGGGTCGGTCACTTGAGGGCACTCCATTTAACAATCTAGTTAAATAACTTATTGGTTAAATACGCCGCGAAGCTGGCCAATGTCAAGCGTCAAAAAATCAAAAAACGATGTGGGAAAATTACGGCTGTAATTTCAGCCGGTTAGATTGCCACTCGGCCCGCGTCTGGCCCCAGATATCGACCGCCTCATGCGCATAAGGGTCGGGCAACTGCCCCGGCCCACGCCGGGTCGAGCCCAACTTCAGGGCCACACCGGCCGACGCATGATTATCCGGCGCGATGGTATGGATGACCTCGTCCCAGCCCAAACGGTCGAAGGCAAAATCCATAGTGGCGATGGCAGCCTCTTTTGCGTACCCCTTGCCCCAGTAAGGCGACCGCAGGCCCCAGCCGACCTCGCGATCCGGCCAAAGATGCGGGTAGATCGGCCCGATACGACCGATCCATTCGCCGGAAGCCTTCTCGATCACCGAGAACATAGAAAAGCCATCCAGCGCCCAGGCGCCTGCCATCGTACGCATATTACGCCAGACTATAGCCGGCGATTGCACACCGCCGAGATGGCGCATGACGTCTTCGTCGGCATGAAAGGCGCAGAAGCCGTCGAAGTCTTCGGCCACCGGCGGACGCAGGATCAGGCGCGGCGTCTCAATGACCGGACCGAGGGCAGCTGCAGGGCGAACCTGGTCCATGCCTAATCGTCGCCCCGGCGCCGGTCGACATAGACATATCGTACGGCCGTACCGCCACCGCCGCCCCAGGCGCCGATGCCGATCAGGAAGCCAAGGTCATACCAGCGGCCGATGTTCGGATAGGCATACATGCGGATGGTGTCGGAAAACAGACTGAGCACGAAGGTGATCGGCGCCAGCAGGCCATCGATCAGACCGCGCACGAACGCCGGATCGCCAGGATGGCCCATCGGCCTTTCAGCACAGGCGGTCAGCAGCAAAAGCGCCCCCAAACCCAGAAGCAAATAAACGCGGCTGTGGCGCATGGAGATCTCCTGTCAGGCTTCGGCGACGGACTTTTTCGGCACCAGCCCCTTGATCAGCACATCATAGGCTTTTTGCAGACCGTAGGCGAGGACGATCAGCAACGGCACGGCAACACAAACCAGCAGCGCCGTACGCACCGGCACGTCAAACCCCTTCACCAACGGCTCGGCATGGCGATAGAGCGGCCGGTGGAACAGGTACATGAAATAGCTGGCATAGCTGACGACGGCGATGAGCTTCGGCGTCTTCAACCGATCGAGGAACCGGAATGCCAGCAGGAAAATCAGCAGGCTGGCCACCACCGCCATCGGCATCTGCAACGGGCTGTCGCGCAGGTCTTCGTAGCTGATCGACTGGGTCAGCCAGATTGCGCCACCCAGCAGGACCGTAAGCACCGCTGTCAGGCTCCACGTCAATTTCGGGGTCTTCTGCGCCAGCAGGATGCCTGTGACGAAGCACGGCAGATAGATGATCACGCGCAGGTCGAGATGGTGCGTCAGCTGATCGTAGGTAATGACGCCACCCAGCGCCAGACCAAGCATCCCCAGGCACAACCACAGCCTTTTGCGCGTCCACAGGAACAGCGGCGCCGCAAAGTAGAACAGCACCAGCAGATTGACGAACCACAGGGTGCGGGCGAAATCCTTGGTGAACATGCCGACCAGCTCGATGCTGTGCAGCAGCCGCTCCGGCCGGTCGATCTTGAAGATGTAGAACAGCCCGCTGGCGGCCAGAAACGGTGGATACAGCCGCCAGAACCGGCCCCAGTAATAGGTCAGCAGATCCTTCACGCCGTCTATGCGCGACCGGCCGCACAGGAAGCCTGAGATCAGCACCATCAACCCCAGAACCACGGTCACGACCCGGCGCGTGATCAGGGTGTTGTAATCGTCATGCGGTATCCCGGTATATTCGGCCAGATGCCAGAATCCCATCAGGTATAGGATACAGAACGCCCGAATATAATCGATGCTGTAATGGCGCTGCACTTCGCCCCCCGTTATTTCTTTTTATCGTTGCTTCAAGGGGTAAGCCCGCAGCCTTCGGGCGTCAAGCGCAACAAAAAAGCCGCCTGTTTTCACAAGCGGCCTCTTTCTTATTAATGCGCCTAAACACTAAGCCGTGCCCGGTGCGGCGAAAAGTTCTGGCTTTCGAGCCTCGCAGCGGAGCGTACTTAAACGTGAGCAGCGAAGCGCAGAAAGGCTGGACTTTGCAGCCCACCGGAACGGTTTAGCCCAGCGAAGGGTCGATCTGCTTACAAGCCGCGATCAGGCCTTGCACGCTTTCGACCGACTTGGCGAACATCGCCTTTTCGTCTTCGTTGGTCGGGAACTGGATGATCTTCTCGGCGCCGTTCTTGCCGATGACGCACGGGACGCCAACGTACAGGCCACGCAGACCGTATTCGCCTTGCAGATAAGCGGCGACCGGCAGGACGCGCTTCTTGTCCTTCAGGTACGACGTCGCCATGGCGATGGCCGATTCCGCCGGGGCGTAGAAGGCCGAACCGGTCTTCAGCAGGGCGACGATTTCGCCGCCGCCGCCGCGCGTGCGCTTCACGATGGCGTCGAGCTCGTCCTGGGTGAACATGCCTTGCGCCACGCATTCCGGCAGCGGCAGGCCGCCGATCGTCGAATGGCGCACCATCGGCACCATGTCGTCGCCGTGGCCGCCCAGCGTCCAGGCGTGAATGTCTTCGACCGACACGCCGGTCTTTTCGGCCAGGAAGTAAGCAAAGCGCGCCGAGTCCAGCACGCCGGCCATGCCGACGACCTTCGCATGCGGCAGGCCCGAGAATTCACGCAGCGCCCACACCATGGCGTCGAGCGGGTTGGTGATGCAGATGACAAAGGCGTTAGGCGCATACTTCTTGATGCCTTCACCGACGGCCTTCATGACCTTCAGGTTGATGCCCAGGAGGTCGTCGCGGCTCATGCCCGGCTTGCGCGGCACGCCGGCGGTGACGATGCAGACGTCGGCGTCGGCGATGTCGGCATAGTCGTTGGCGCCCTTCAGCGCGACGTCCTTGCCGAACACGGCGGTGGCTTCGGCGATGTCGAGCGCCTTGCCTTGCGGCGTGCCTTCCATGATGTCGAACAGGACGACGTCGCCCAGTTCCTCGCGGGCGGCGATGTGGGCCAGCGTGCCCCCGATCATACCTGCACCAATCAAAGCAATTTTCGCACGCGCCATGGGAACCCCTTTTTCAATGCGTGGTCCGGAAAAGATGGCAGCGATCTAATCCCGTTAGGCCGTAACTGCAAGCCTTTGCTGCACGGCACCCTTAAATGCGTCATCCGTGCGATGATTTTGCAAATGGCGCCAAGGCTGTTATGGTAAACTTCAGGACAACGGGAGCAAGAATTTGATCTCTTTGCTGAAACGGAACATCGGCTTTGTCATTGTGGCGGTTGTGGCCCTGGCCATCGGCGGGTTTTTCCTGCTTGATCCGCATGTCCGCCGCGACGATGTTTCGCACTACCAGCTGACCGCCGAATTCGAGGTCAACGGCAAACCGGTCAAGGTCTCCCAGGTTTACGGCTATAACTGCGCGCCCGGAGTCGCGGACATGCGCGGCAAGGGCCTGTGCACGCTGCGCGGCGAAGCCATGCGGGCCGATCTCGGCGCCTCCGGTTCCGTGTTCGTCCTGATGAACGGCTGGACACCGGACGGCAAGGAACTGGCCGGGCATGATGTCCTCGTCCGCAACCTGCTGACAGCCCAGGTCGGACGTCAGCCCATCGCTTCTATTGCCTTGCCGGTGATGGTCCGGTTCCGCGACCCGAGTGATCCGAAAACCGTCGAGGCCGTCGATCCCGAGCATCTCGGCGACGGCGTCCGGTTCAAGGCCATGACGGTGACCAGCAGCCAGCAGGCGACGCAATATGGTAAGGTCGCCCCTGCCCTGCCGTGGCTGGCCGGCCTGAAAGGCGATCGCCTCGACCGCGACGGCGAGGAGAACTCACTGGCCTACCGCCTGCACGGCTTTGATTTTATGTGGGCGGGGTAAGACCCTTTAGTCACCGTTACCGACTCGGGTCATGATGACCGACGTCTTCTTGCCTGAAGTATCGAGCAGGCTGCCGCGCCATGTGCCGCTGGCGTCCTTATGCATCTGGAGGATGGTCGGCGCCCGCGACTTGCCGGCGAAATAGTTGACCTCAAGCTCGTTGCCGGTCACCGACACGTCCTGCACGAAGCCCGAACCGTTCAAGCCGAACCCGGCCAGCATCGACCGCCAAGCGCCTTCCAAACGGCCGCTGACGATATTGTCGTTGCGCAGTTCCAGCCCGACCAGCTTGCGGCCCGTCGTATCGGCTACGACCCATGAGCCTTCCAGCGTGCCGATCTGGTTTTCCTTGGCCGAATAGGCCGACCAGATCGAGGTGTCGTAGCGCAGCTCGGAGCTGGACTTCGGGCCTTCATAGTCGCGGCGATAGGCATCGACGCTGACGGCGGCCCCGGATTGAGCCGGTGCGGCGGGGGTCTCTTGCGCCAGCAGGGCGGCGGAAACGATCAGGGCTGACAACACGGGTCGATCACACTCTTTGAATTTTGCGGAACGGAGCGAATGTCTGCGCGAAGCCATCCGATCCGTATTGCAGCTTGATCAAGGCTTCTTAAGATTTCATTCACCGCAGCAGTCAACAACAGGAATTTGTCGAAGCTTTGACAGTTCGCGTAACGGAGGCCAGCCTTAGCATCACGCTAATTACATCCATGCGGATTCTCCAGACGCGTGTCCTGCCGTCCCCGTTCGTTTTAAAAACACGGGTTTGTCGTCAAACCAAGATTGACATAAGGTAACCAGTGTCTAAAAAGTCCGGCCATCATCCGGCCTTTTTTCGTGCCGGTTCACGCAGAATTTACAGCTTGTCGCGCAATTCACGGGTCACCAGACCGGAAGATGTCGAATATGCCCAGTCCTAATAGTCCCCGCCGCCCGCTTTCACCGCATTTGCAGGTGTGGCGCTGGCATATCACCATGTTCAGCTCGATCATGCACCGCGTCACCGGCTCCGCCGCCGTCGCCGGCATGATCCTGGTCGCCGCCTGGCTGGTTTGCCTGGCGCTGGGCCGCGAGACCTATACCGTCTTCCTGACCTACGCCGCCTCGCCGCTGGGGCTTCTGGTGTGGTTCGGCCTGTCCCTGGCCGCCTTCGTCCACCTGACCGGCGGTCTGCGCCATCTGATCTGGGATCTGGGCGCCAGCTTCAAGCCGAAGTCGGCCGATGCGCTGGCCACCTGGACCATGCTGCTCGGCGTCGTCCTGACCGTCGCCTTCTGGGCGCTTCTGTTCGCGACCGGAAAGGTATCGGTGTCCTTATGAGCAATCTCGACGTAAGCCGCTCCTCGAAGGACTGGAAGAAGTCCGCCAAGCACGGTGCCGGCGAATGGCTGGCCGAACGCTTTACTTCCCTGGCCCTGATCCCGCTGACCCTGTGGGGCGTCTGGGGCGCCACGCAGATCGCCGGCGGTGGTTACGAAGCCGCTCTGGCTTTTGTCCGCGTGCCGCTCAATGCCGGTCTGGCCGGCCTGACCGTCTTCCTGTCGGTGTGGCACATGTATATGGGGCTGAAGGTCATCATCGATGACTATATCGGCACGGCCGGCCTGCGCGGTCTTCTGACCTTTCTCGTTTTCATCTTAAGTGCCGCGGTCCTGATCGCCAGCCTGGGCGCGCTCTATCTCGTGCATCAGGGGGCGTAACTCATGGCCTACAACATCATCAACCACGAATACGATGTGGTGGTGCTCGGCGCCGGCGGCTCCGGCCTGCGCGCTGCGCTGGGTGCAGGTCAAGCCGGTCTCAAGACCGCCTGCATCACCAAGGTCTTCCCGACCCGCTCCCACACTGTCGCCGCCCAGGGTGGCGTCGCCGCTTCGCTCGGCAATATGGGCGAGGACAAGTGGCAGTGGCACATGTACGACACCGTCAAGGGGTCGGACTGGCTGGGCGACCAGGACGCCATCGAATACCTGGTCCGCAACGCGCCGCAGGCCGTCTATGAGCTGGAACACTGGGGCGTGCCGTTCTCGCGGACCGACGACGGCAAGATCTATCAGCGCCCGTTCGGCGGCATGACCAAGAACTTCGGCGAAGGCCCGGTGCAGCGCACCTGCGCCGCCGCCGACCGTACCGGCCACGCCATCCTGCACACGCTCTACGGCCAGTCGGTGCGCGAGAACGTCGAATTCTTCATCGAATATTTCGGCCTCGACCTGATCATGGATGATGGCGTCTGCCGCGGCGTCACCGCCTGGCAGCTCGACACCGGCGACATCCACGTCTTCCGCGCCCACCTGGTCATCCTGGCCACCGGCGGTTATGGCCGCGCCTATTTCTCGGCGACCTCGGCCCACACCTGCACCGGCGACGGCAACGCCATGGTGCTGCGCGCCGGCCTGCCGCTGCAGGACATGGAATTCGTCCAGTTCCACCCGACCGGCATCTACGGCTCCGGCTGCCTGATCACCGAAGGCGCACGCGGCGAAGGCGGCTACCTGACCAATTCGGCCGGTGAGCGCTTCATGGAACGCTACGCCCCGTCGGCCAAGGACCTGGCGTCGCGCGACGTCGTCTCACGCTCCATGACCATGGAAATCCGCGAAGGCCGCGGCGTCGGCCCGAAGAAGGACCACATCCACCTGCACCTCGACCACCTGCCGCCGGAAATCCTGCACAAGCGCCTGCCGGGCATTTCGGAAAGCGCCAAGATCTTCGCCGGCGTCGATGTCACCAAAGAGCCGATCCCGGTCATCCCGACCGTCCACTACAATATGGGCGGCATTCCGACCAACTATCACGGCGAAGTCCTGACCAAGAAGGGCGACAATGCCGACACCGTCGTTCCGGGCCTGATGGCCGTCGGCGAAGCGGCCTGCGTGTCGGTGCATGGCGCCAACCGCCTGGGTTCGAACTCGCTGATCGACCTCGTGGTGTTCGGTCGCGCCTCCGGCCTGCGCGCCAAGGAGCTGGTCCAGCCCAACACGCCGCACAAGCAACTGCCGGCGTCGAATGTCCAGACCCACCTCGACCGCCTCGACAAGTTCCGCAATGCGTCGGGCGGCACGCCGACCGCGCAGCTGCGCCTCAAGATGCAGATGGCCATGCAGGAAGACGCCGCCGTCTTCCGCACCACCGAAAGCCTCGCCCAGGGCGTCAGCCGTCTGGCGGAAGTCTTCACGGCCTCGAAAGACATCGGCATCAACGATCGCGGCATGATCTGGAACACCGATCTGGTCGAAGCGCTGGAATACGACAACCTGATCTCGCAGGCCGTCGTCACCGTCAACTCGGCCTCGAACCGTCAGGAAAGCCGCGGCGCCCACGCGCACGAGGACTTCCCGAACCGTAACGACGACGAGTGGATGAAGCACACCCTGACCTGGATCGATCTGGCGTCGGGCAAGACCAACATCGACTATCGTCCGGTCCACACCTACACCATGACCAACGACATCGCTTATATCGCTCCGAAAGCTCGAGTGTACTGATATGGTTGAGTTAACCCTCCCCCGCGATTCCCAGATCAAGAAGGGCAAGACCTTCAAGGCGTCGAAGCGCACCAAGACGACGCGCACCTACAAGATCTACCGTTTCGATCCGGACTCGGGCCAGAACCCGCGCTGGGACACTTATGAGGTCGATACGAACGATCACGGCCCGATGCTGCTCGACAGCCTGATCTACATCAAGAACAACATCGATTCGACGCTGGCCTTCCGCCGCTCGTGCCGCGAAGGCATCTGCGGCTCCTGCGCCATGAACATCGGCGGCCGCAACACCCTGGCCTGCATCAAGGGCCACGAGGAATTCTCCGGTGAAATCACCATCGCCCCGCTGCCGCACATGCCGGTCGTCAAGGACCTGGTGCCGGACTTGACTGGCTTCTACAACCAGTACGCCTCGATCGAGCCCTGGCTGCAGACCAAGACGCCCGATCCGGAAAAAGAACGCCTGCAGACGCCGAAGAACCGCGACAAGCTCGACGGCCTCTACGAGTGCATCCTGTGCGCCTGCTGCTCGACCTCGTGCCCGAGCTACTGGTGGAACCAGGACAAGTACCTTGGGCCGGCAGCCCTGCTGCAATCCTACCGCTGGCTGGTCGACAGCCGCGACGAGAGCACCAAGACCCGCCTCGAGGCGCTCGAGGACCCGTTCAAGCTCTATCGCTGCCACACCATCATGAACTGCGCTCAGGTCTGCCCGAAGGGTCTGAACCCGGCCAAGGCGATCGCCGAAATCAAGAAGATGATGCCCGCCAAGGGCTAGGCAAAAAGCAGGGGGAACAGAGTTCCCCCACCTACCGCCTGTCCGCCGCCTCCAGGATTGACTAAATGTCGCATACATGCGACATGTGTCGCATGCCATACGGGAGGCCTGCATGATCCATCCCAGCGACTATGAGACGAAGCGGCTACGTTACCTATGGCGGCATGACCACCTTAGTACCCTCGGACAGCTGGCTTTAAAGTTCGCGGGGATTGCTGCGAAGCTTTCTCTTTGGCTATTTCTGGCCGCTGGCGCTGCTGCGCCGGCATTTGCCGACTCACTTCACCTCAAGGCCGGCGCTACCACCTACACCATCGATCCCGCCACCTTTCGTATCGATGTGGGCGCCATTCCCATCATGCCGCCGCTGCATGAGGCCGAGGCCGTCACCCCGATCCACACCGCCGAAGGCTGGCACTGGACCGACGCCGAAGGCCGCCGGTTCGGCCTGTCGGTGTCCGGCCAGGCCCTGCGCCTGACCATCGCCGCCCCGGAAGGGGCCACACTCGACTGGCCTTTGCCGCAGGTCAGCAACGGCACCTGGCTGATACCCGACGGCGAAGGCATGGCTTTTCCCGCTGACGACCCGTTCTGGCGCGCACAGTTCCCCAAGCTGCGCTGCAGGAACGCCACCGCCTCGCTGTCATTTCCCGCCTGGAGCTATCTCGGCAACGGCCGAACGGTCACCTATGCGCTTGGTGACGGCTTGCGCTCGGAGCTGTGCCTGGAGGACAAGGACGGCATCCAGACCCGCATTCACCACACCTTCGACGAAGGCGCCGAAACGCTTGAGCTTCTGTTCGCGCCCGGGCCGCAGGACTTGCTCGCGCCTGCCCTGTTCTATCGCAAGCTGATGAAGGCGCGCGGCCAGTTCAAATCCCTGGCCGACAAGATGGTGCCGAACCTGCCGCGCCTGTATGGCGCCCCACAGGCCTATGTCTGGGGCGACGGCCGCGACCTGGCTTTTCTCGATGACCTGAAAGTGCTCGGCATCGAGCGCATCAATCTCAGCTATGACGAAGGCACGCGTGACCTGCCTAATCCGGTGACGCCGGCCTGGCTGGCCCGCGCCGACCAGCTGGGCTATCTGGCCGGGCCCTACGACCTCTTCGAGGCGGGCCAGCCAGCGGACACGGCCGAAGCCACCTATACGACGTGGAGCGACGGCCTGTACCCGTCAGGCTGCCTTCACGACGCCGCCGGAAAGGAAGTTGCCGGCTTTGGCGGACGCGGCTGCGAAATGTCCAGCGAAGCCATCGTTCGCCATCCTGGCGCGTTCGCACCGGCTGAGCGCTACGGTCGGCATGTTGCCAACGGCGCCACCCAGGTCTTTGTCGACAGCGACGCCTTTGGCGTGTTCTTCCACGACCACAGCCCCGACCATCCGATGACCATGCGCCGCGACCGCGACAACCGCGCCGCCCGCCTCGGCCTCGGTATCGACCGCTTCCACCTGGTCCTCGGCTCGGAAAACGTTACCGCCTGGAGCAGTCCCTATACCCACTATTCGCACGGCACTGCCCAGACACAAGCTTCCGCCATTTGGCCGCTTCTGAAGGACAAACGGTTCACCGGCTGGTGGCCTGCTGAGCGGCCACCGCTTTTCTTCAAGCCCTTCCAGCCGACGCCTGACGAAGCCCGCCTGCTGTTCGGCTCGGCCGAGCGTCTGCCCCTGTTTGAAGCGGCCTTCCACGATTCCGTCATCGCCGCCGACCGTTGGGAGTTCGGCCTGATGAAGGTGGCCGGCGAGGAACGCCATCGCTTCGCCCGCGCCCTGTTGTACGGCACACCGACCATGTGGAACCTTGACCGGCGCGAACTGGCGCGCATCGGCCCTTGGCTCAAAGCGGCCCA
Organism: Pseudomonadota bacterium; assembly: GCA_048497915.1. Classification (GTDB taxonomy): domain Bacteria; phylum Pseudomonadota; class Alphaproteobacteria; order Caulobacterales; family Caulobacteraceae; genus Asticcacaulis. Next base: position 30,548 of record JBEHYZ010000003.1, on the reverse strand, counting down.
GGACGATTTCCGCACGGCCCACGGCTGGGGAGCGCCGGTGGCGTTGACCGGTTTCCGCTGGCTGAGCGCCGATCATCTGGTGCAACAGACGACGTTCGCCGACGGCCGCGTCCTGACCGCCAATTTCGGCGCGGTAGCCTGGCAAGGCCTGCAACCGGACTGCGTGCGTGTCAAACGCCCGAAACGGCCAGCGACCGACCTGTGCCCGCCGCCCGAACCCGCGCCATTCCAGTTGAACGCGAAGCCCTAAATCCTTGCTTATTCGACCGCTTGGCGCTATGCGACCCAGCATCATGGCAAAGATCACCTACATCGAATCCAACGGCAAGGAGCACGTCATCGAGGCGCGCAACGGCCAGAGCGTCATGGAAGGCGCCGTCAAGAACAACATCCCCGGCATCGATGCCGACTGCGGTGGCGCCTGTGCCTGCGCCACCTGCCACGTCTATGTCGACGACGCCTGGATGGACAAGACCGGCAAGGCCTCGGTCATGGAGGAATCTATGCTCGACTTCGCCAACGACCTTCAGCCCAATTCGCGCCTGTCCTGCCAGATCACGGTCTCGGACGCGCTCGACGGCCTGATCGTCCGCCTGCCAGAATACCAGCACTAAACCCGCACCAATCATGGTCAACAGTGCTCCGGGATGGCTGACGCGATGGCTGGGATCGTTCCGGCCGGCGCCGGTTACCATCAGTCTCAAGGATCAGTTGGTCGCCACCGCCGGCGCATTGATCGGCATTTTCCTGGTCGGCCTGATCTGCCATTTTGCCAGCGTTTCCTTCGCCGTCAAAGCGTGGATGATCGCTTCGCTGGGCGCGAGTTCCGTTCTGCTGTTCGTCGTGCCCGGTTCACCGTTTTCCCAGCCCTGGGCCGCGGTTGGCGGCCATCTGGTCTCGGTCACCGCCGGCATGATCTGCTATCACCTGTTCGGTGAGACGGCCCTGGGCGCGGCGGCGGCGGCGGCCGTGGCCATCCTCGCCATGCTGCAGCTTCGCTGCCTGCATCCGCCGGGCGGCGGCACGGCGCTGCTACCGATCATGGCGCACACCACGGACTGGCATTTCATTTTCTATCCGACGACGATCAATGCGGCGGCGCTGGTGGTGTTCGCGCTGATCTTCCACCGCTTCACCAAGCACCGCTATCCATCGCGCCAGATGGCTCCGGCACGCGCCAAAACCCCCGCCCTGCGCAACTTCGATCCGGCCGACCTCGATGCGGCGCTAGGCGAATATAACCAGGTCCTCAGCATCAACCGCGAGGATCTGGAAGACCTGATCCAGCGCACCGAACTGCAGTCCTTCCGCCGTCTGTCCGGCGCTATGACCTGCGCCCAGATCATGACGCCGCACCCGAAGACCGTGCATTTTGGCACCGACCTGAAGGACGCCTGGGCGCTGATGGAAAAGCACGACATCAAAGCCCTGCCCGTCGTGACACGCCAGAAACGTATCACCGGCCTGCTGAACCGCGCCGATTTCCTGCGTGAGGCCGCCGTCCTCAATCCGACGGATCCGACAGAAGGGCTGAGGCGCCTGCTGGAACGCAGCCCGACGCCGCACTCCGACAAGCCCGAAGCCTGCGGCCAGATCATGAGCGAAACCTGGCAGTACCTGCCCGTCACCGCTCCGGCTGAAGACCTGGTGCCGCTGCTGCTCAGCCTCGATCACCCGCATGTCCTGATCACCGACGACAAGAAACATCTGGTCGGCATTGTCGCCAAGTCGGACCTGATGCGCTCCCTGGCGCACGCCGCCTGATCGCTTGCTTACGGCGCCTGGTTTTCCGTCACCAGGGCGACAGCCTCGCCTTCGCCTGTTTTCGGCCAGAACAGCCAGGCCGCGTCGCCAGGCCCCGACACGGCGACACTTACCGGAGAGGCCACGGCATCAGCCGCCCACTGATGATCGGAAAGGTCTTTGCTGGTCCACGCCTTGCGCGAAATCTTCACGTCTTCGGCTACCGTCTTCGCCGCCGGCAGGACCGCGTAGCCGCGCCTCCGCACCGTGCCGTCCGCGTTCTTGGCGATCACCGCCACGCCGACAAAATTGCCGTCCGTAGCCGTCTGAATCGGCCGCCAGCATACCTTGTCATCGACAGCGTCACCGTCAGTGTCGAACCGTCCCACCTGGAAGTCGGACATGCCCGCCTCACAGCCCTTGACCAGGATACTTCCCCAGCTCGCTTGCTGGTTGGCGACTTCCTTTGCGCGCTGCTTCGCCGGATCGTAAGGGGTGGCAACCGCTTTGGTAGGCTTGAGGCCCGGGAGCGTGAAATCGACACCCGTATTGGCGACGATCAGCCATCCCCACAGGCCGGCGCCAATCAGCAAAACGACCCCAACAAGGATGAAACGTTTCCGGACCATGCGCCTCTCCTGCCGTTTTGGGGCAAATTACCGCAAAACTGCCGCTCAGGCCACATCCTCGATGGGATCAGCGCCGCTGTTTCCGCTTTCCAGGCTTTCCATGACGGCCGTCGCTGTGCCCGGCTGGCTGGCCTCGTCGGCAGGCGCATCCTTCACCTTGCCGACACCGCTCTGGTTGGGCAGGTGGATCTTGAAGCTGGCGCCCTCGGCGGGTTCGGACTCCAGCGTGATCCAGCCTTCGTGCAACTCGACCAGCGCCTTGACCAGCGCCAGCCCCAGGCCCGGCCCGCCGCGTTCCCGGCCAGTATAGCGGTCGAAGATATGCGCCTGGACGTGGTATGGGATGCCGCGCCCTTCATAGGACACTTCAAGCTCGAGATTGTCGCCGTCTTTGCGCGCCTCAAGCCGGACCATGCCGTCAGCCTGGGTGTTGCGGACGGCATGCGCCAACAGGTGCTCGAGGCACTGCCCCAGTCGGCGCGGGTCAACCCGCACCAGACCGGCCTCAACCACGCCGGTATAGTCGAAATGCGCACCCTTGGCCTTGAAGGCCTCGGCTTGGCGGGCGGCGACCTCGGCCACCACATCGAGCAGCCGCACATCGGCCAGCGAAATCGACATTTCGCCGGCATCGATCTGCGCCATGTCGAGCACGTCATCGATCGAGCGCGCCAGTTCCTGCGCTGCCGACTGGATCGATTCCAGATAGGCCTTCTGCTTGGTGTCCGCCCCCTTGGCCTGGGCGTGCAGCAGGTCGGCATAACCGACAATCGTCGTCAACGGCGTGCGCAGTTCATAGCTGACATTGGCGACGAAATCGCGCTTCAGCCGGACCGATTCATTGAGCGCTTCGTCGCGCGCCACGATGGCCTTTTCCAGGCCGCGCGTCGCCGTGATGTCGGAAAACGCCACCAGGGTCGCGCCGTCCGGCAGCGGCTGTGTCCGCCACTGCGCCAGCCGGCCGTCGGAAATCTTGATCTCGCCCGACTGCGGCGCCCGCGCCAGCGGATCGGTGTCGGTCACCCGCGCCTTCAGTTCGCTCCAGAAGCCGCGATCATGCACCAGCGGCAGGCAAAGTTCGGCCACCTGGGCGAAATCCATGACGGCCGTGATATCGTCATTACGAATGTTCCAGAAACGGTCGAATGACTGATTCCGAAGGCGCAAACGGCCGTCGGAACCAAACACTGTAACGGCATCATTGAGTTGGTCCAGCGTCGACTTCTGCACCTGGATGAGCGCATTGAACTGCGCCTTAAGCTTCAGCTCGCCCGTCTTGTCCGAGAACAGCACCAAGAGGCCACCCAGCGGATGCGGCTGGCGCACCACGCGCATCGACCGACCGTCCGGCAGGGTCCACATCTCGTCGTCGGCCGTGTGGGTCAGGCCGTAGAACTCCAGCTCACGCGCCTTGAAGGTGGCATAGTCCGAAGTCTCTGGCAGACGGCGTTTCTGGCGCAGCCGGTCCAGCCACTCACCGTGCGTCGGCCGTTCCGCCAGCCAGGCGGGTTCCAGCTCCCACAGCTGCTCGAAGGCGCGGTTGTGGAAGGTCAGCTGCTTTTCCGGCCCGAAGATCGCCACGGCGTCTTCCAGGCTGTCGAGCGTCTCGTCATGCGCCTTGGCGTGACGCTTTAACGCTTCGCGGCTTTCCTCTGCGTCGGTGACGTCGATGGCGTAGGCGCAGACATAGGCCTCGTTCATCGCCTCAGCGATGATGTGGAACGACCGGCGCTGGCCGCCGATGGTGATCCAGCGGAACCCGTCGCGGCGGTCGTGGCTTTCGACGGCTTCGGCCACCAGTGCGTCGGCAGAATGGTCGAACGACGCGCCGACCTTCAGCGCCTCGTCCAGCGACGGCGCCTCGACGGCTTTCAGCCAGGCGGCATTGGCCCAGACGATGCGGCCGTCGCGGGCGCAGATCCAGCATGGTGCCGGCAGGTGCTCGGCCATCTGGGCGAACGGACCAGACGACAGCGACGCCTTGGCGGCGGCGATGGCCAGACGAATCCAGGCCGTGGCGCCCGACGACTTGCCTTCCACCACGATGGTCAGTCCAGCGGTCGGCATGACACCGTCCGTGCCTTCGGCAAACACTTCGAGACGGCACGGCTTGCCTTCGCCGATCAGGGCCTGCAGACTTTGGCGGGCTTCCGGAGAGGTTTCACCCAGGGCCTCGACGACCTGCGCGGCGCCATCACGCGGCGCTTTCAGGCCCAGCGCGTCGGCGCAGGCTTTCAGGGTCTCGTCGCCCCACACAAGGCGCACGCTTGAGCCTTCGACGGCCAGGAACGCTTCGTCAAACGCCGAGGTGGCGGCATCCAGTTCGCTTAAAGTGATATCCTTGACGCCGAGGTCGACCCGCAGCTTTTCCCGCGACTCTGACAGCCGGCGGCGCATCCGCCACGCCAGATAGGTGGTCGACAGCGCCAGCGCCATCGCGCCCCCCGCCGCCGTATAGGCTATTGCTTCCATCGCCATCTACGTGTCCGCACACGAATCACTCAAAAATGGAACTATAGACCATCTAGGGGCGTACCGCTGCGGAAAAGAGGTGAAAAGATCACGGTTTGCGCGCGATCATCGCGGAATAGACGACCACCATCAGCATCGGCACAATGGCTCCGGCCAAAGCGACGGCGCCGCGCCATTCCGGTTGCGGCAGAAAGGCACCCGCCACCGCCGCCAGCCCGCCCAGCATGGTCAGGCTTCCGGCAAAGCGGTGCGTCCGGTCCCAGACCCGTTCATCAGCCATCGTCCAGGGCAAACGGATACCGGCAATCCGGTTCTGGCGCAGCTTCGGCAAGAAATTGCCGATGATGATCAGCAGGAAACCCAGACCGAGGATCGCCACCTGCGACACATCGATCGATTTGCCCATGGCATTGAGGACCAGTGAGCCCTGCAAAATGGTCAGGAATGCCAGGACGGCCAAAATGATGGCGCCATAAGCATCCGCCGAACGCCCCAGCGATTGCCGCAGCAGCGCGGGCAAGATCCACAACAACATTACATTCAGCACCAGCGCCATGAACGGCATGAGGCTCAAGGCCGTATCGCGAGGCCGATAACCGTCGGCCGCGCCGCTCCATCCGAAATGTATGGCCATCAATCCGTCGGGGACATGGAAATGCCCCCAGATCGCGATGCCTAAGGTAACCAGCCACAGGAAGGCACCCAGGCCCTTCTCAGTTTTCAGCATCCGTAACCCCTCCCCTAATGACAACGGGCACATCCTGGCCCACCTTGAACATACTCATCAGCCCCATTACCGCGTCCTCCAGCACCGACAGGTTCAGCCGGTAGATCAGCGTCGTCCCCAGCCGGGTCACGTCGATCAGACCGGCCGCCTTGAGCACGGCGAAATGCCCCGACAGGGTCGGCTTCGAGACATGGACGTGATCAGCGATTTCGCCCGCGCTCTTCTCGGACTCGCGCAGCAGCTCGAGGATGCGGCGTCGGGTCGGGTCGGCCAGGGCCTTATAGATTTCGGACATAACAGCATCCTTTGTTATTTCGGCAAATGCCAAAATATATAAACGGTGTCAAGACGCGTTGCGCCCGCACCCGGTTGCGGTTTAGGATGCGCCAGATCAAAACGTGAACGATGCCACCCATGTCCTTGCCCCTTTTCCCTATCGCCCAGGACGGCCATGACGCGCTTGCCCAGCTGCGGGCCGGTACGGCGCAACGGGCTGCCCGCGAAAAGGAAGCCGAGGCGCGGGCCGGGCACCGCGTCGCCTTTGTCAGCCAGTCGCTGGGGCCGCTTTACGAGTCGCTGGAAGAGGCGCGCAATGCCTTCAAGGGCCTGGTCGAGGAAGAACAGGTCTGCAAGTTTGTCTGCCGGCTCAAGGCGACCACCGGCGCGCGCCGCAAGAACGAGCAGCCGGTGTTCGAAGACGGCGTGCGCTGGCCCAAGGTCACGGCCCCGCGCCCCAGCGTCTGGCAGCTGTCGGTCAGCTACTGGAAGATTCTGCCCACAAACCGTTCGGTGCCGGCTGCAGCGGGCGGCGAACAGGCGCGCAAGCTGCGCAAGACCGCCAAGGGCCAGGATTTGACACCGGAGCAAATCCAGGCACTGATCGAAACGCCGATGACGGCTTTCCGTCCGCAGAAGAGTCTGGATTTCGGCCTGTTTGACTTCATCCCGCCCGACCAGCCGGACATCATCATCGCCGACGAGTGACCCGAAAATCCGGCGGCACACGCCTACGTCTGTGTCGAACCGGAGAAAGTCATGAAAATCCCCCTTCTCGTCCTGCTGATCGCCGTCTTGGCCGTGCCTGCCCAAGCCGCCATCGCCCCGAAATATCTGCTCGAAGCCCGCGCCGAGGCGCAAAGCCACGTTCAAGTCGAGGTCTGGAGCATCGTCCGCGACAAGGCGGCCCACACCTGCCACCTCCGCACGGTCGTACGTAATGCCTGGCCGCAAAACGGACACCCCATTCCCAAAGCCGGCAGCGGGTTCGATTTCGACGTGCCGTGCGCCTTTGCCGGGGACGAACTGCCGACCGGCGGTACCCTCTGGTTCCGCGCCGCTGACATCCACCTGCACATGATTCTGGAAGGTTATTTCGACGGCAATACCGCTGTGCGCGACCAGGTGTTCGAAGTGCCCTATCCGCGTGCCCGGCCGTGGTGCGACACGACGCACGAAGCCTGCGATTTGGAGATGTAGGATGCTGCCACCCGAAGCCTATCTCGAAGCCCGCCGCACGGCCGAAAGTCACGTTCAGGTCGAAATTCTCGCGGTCGATTTCCAGCCGGAACACCGACGCGCCCGCTTGACGACACGCGTCTGCCAAAGCTGGCGCGGGCCACGTCGCAAGGGCGAGATGTTCGACTTTTATGTTCCGTGCGCCTTTCCTGGCCAGGAGGTCGCCATTGGTGGAACGCTGTGGTTTTCATCCGATGCATTGCGGGCAGGGATCGTTATGGAGGGCTTCTTCAATGGCAATACCGCCGCTCGCGATCAGATATTTCCCGTTACCTGCGCTCGCTGGCGGCCGTGGTTCAACACGCGAACCTATTAAAGTACCCTTCTACCGCCCGGGAAGCGCGAATTGCGAGGTTATCACTACGCGCTTGCCAGGGCCGTCCTTGCTGAGATCGGCCTTGCCCGTTTCCGTCGCCGATTTAACGGTGGCCGCACCGAAACCATAGCCCTGCGGCGCTTCAGCCAGAACGACGCAATCAGCAAGACGGCCCGTCGCCTGGACCGTACACTGCACCTTCGCCCAGCCTTCAACGTGCGCTTTGGCGGCCCTGTCCGGATAATTGTCGACAGACGGGCGCGGAGGAGTGGACGGCGTGAGGGGAGGCGCCTTGACGGCAAGGGCGGGGCCCGCCGACAAAACCACTACGGCAAGCAAAGCAACGCTGGCGAAACGAAACATGACACCCTCCTCAAGTCCGAGGCGGTAGTATAGCCCACAATTCCCAGTTGACAAAGGTCCTGATACAAACACCCAAACCGACATAAGCCGGCATGGTGTGTCGAGCTTAGGTCATTTGGGGGCGCGTTTCGCCAAAATGCGCTGGAGTGTGCGCCGGTGCATATTCAACCGTCGCGCCGTTTCCGAGACATTCTGCCCGCACAGGGCATAGACCCGCTGGATGTGCTCCCAGCGCACCCGGTCGGCCGACATCGGGTTCTCCGGCGGCGGCGGCGCATGATCCTCGACCACCAGCAGCGCCTTGACCACATCGTCGGCATCGGCGGGCTTGGAGAGATAGTCGACCGCACCCGACTTCACCGCCGCTACCGCCGTAGCGATATTGCCGTAGCCGGTCAGCATGATCGCCTTGGCGTCCGGCCGTTTCTTATGCAGCGCCTCGACCGCCTTCAGACCGTTGCCGTCTTCCAGCCGCATATCCATCACGGCAAAGGCCGGCGGCGTCTTCTCGATAATGTCCAGCGCCTGCTGGATGCTTTCGGCCGCCACCACCGCGAAGCCGCGCGCTTCCAGCGCCCGCGCCAGCCGGTTGCGGAACGGCGCATCGTCATCCATGACCAGCAGCGATTTATCGGTAATCCCCGCCAGCTTGGCGGCAATGGCGCTTTTCAGCGAGTCATCAACGTGCGGCTCATCGGCCATGGTAACCTCCGCGCGGACCTGAATATCTAAGGTAACATGGCCGCGTCGTCGGCGATTAAAATATCCCCTCGGTCCCGCCGCCACAAGACCTTGACGTAAGCGCCACCTTCCTCGCGGTTGCCGAAACTGACCCGCGCGCCCGTATGTTCGCACAAGGTCTTGGCGATAAAGAAGCCCAGTCCCATGCCGGAATGGCTTTGCCCGGCAGCCTTTCCGGCGGGCAAAGCCTCGTCTTCGCCATACTCCCGCGACGAGATGTAGGGTTCGCCCAACCGCGACAATATGTCCGGCGCGAATCCCGGCCCGTCGTCTTCCACGGTCAGGCTGACATAGGCGGGACGGACCTCGACACGGACATAGACGGTCGTGCGGGCAAAATCGGTGGCGTTCTCGATGAAGGCCGACAAGGCATGCAGCCATTCCGGCCGGCGGCGGATGCTGAGGTTGGTAGTGCCTTCCGGCGCGTCGATGGCGATGTCGATGGCCTTGCGGCTGGAGCGATAAGGCTCGGCCGCGGCTTCCAGGAAGGTCATCAGCGGAATCTGGTCATAAACGGAATCGCGCTGTTCCGGCTTGGCCGCCAGGCCTTTCAGGATATCCCGGCAGCGCTGACTCTGCGACACCAGAAGCTCGGCATCGTCATAGAGCGGATGGCTTTTGTCCAGGCTGTGCAGCATCTCCTTGGCGACCACCTGGATGGTCCCCAGCGGGGTGCCCAGTTCATGCGCCGCCGCCGCCGCCAGCCCGCCCAGCGCGCTCAGGCGGGTTTCCTTTTCCAGTACGGCCTGGGTGGCGGCCAGCGCCTGCTCCATGCGCGCCGACTCCAGCGCTGCCTGCCACGAATAGCCGGCTGTGAACACGATGCCGACCAGGATGGCGCACAGGAATCCGACCCGGTAGATGTCCGGCAGCTGAAACGCCTGCCCGGGCAGCCACGGCAGCTCCAGCGACCAGAAGGCCAGCGCGATCGTCGCCGCCAGACAGACTCCGACCACGATAATGCCATGCCGTGTCGGCAGGTTGGCCGCGGCCACGGTCGCCGGCGCCACCAGCATCAGGCAGAACGGATTGTTGAGCCCGCCCGTCACCCCAAGCAGCGCCGTCAGCTGCACGGCGTCGAACGACAGCTGCAAGGCCGCCTCCCAGCTGTGCAGCTGCGCCCGCGTCCGGTGGGCCAGGGTCAGCACCACATTCAGCCACACGCTGGCCAGGATCACCGCCATGCACAACCACAGCCGGACATGGAATCCGAAGCCGAAGGCGATCAGCATCACCATGATGGTCTGCCCCAGGATGGCCAGCCAGCGCAGCCGCACCAAGGTACGCAGCCGCAGCCGGTCGCGATCGCCCTCGACAGTCAGGGGGGTGTCGGGTGCGGCATTGTCGCCGTTGAAAAAGGCGTTGAGCCGGTCTAGGGTCCGCTCCATTCGATGGGCCTTGCAGGTTCGTCCGTGCTTTCCCCTATACCAGCCCGAGGCGGTGCGAAAGAGATGACAAAAATACGCATCTGGATCATCGTTGTCGCCTTCGTCGCCCTGGCGGGGCTGGCGGGCGCCAGCTGGTACCAGACGCTGAACGCGCCGCGCGCCTCGACCTCGCAGGTCGATCCGAACAATCCCAACGTCAAAATCGGCGGGCCGTTCACCCTGGTCGATCAAAACGGCAAGACGGTCGACCAGTCGGTCCTGGCAGGCAAATGGACGGCGGTATTCTTCGGCTACACCTATTGCCCGGACATCTGCCCGCTGACCCTGCAGTCGCTGGCTCAGACGAAAAAGGCCATGGGCGACAAGAGCAAGGATCTGCAGATCGTCTTCATCACCGTCGATCCGGCCCGCGATACGCCGGACGCCCTGAAAGCCTATCTCGACAGCGGCGGCTTTCCACAGGGCGTGATCGGCCTGACGGGCAGCCAAAGCCAGGTCGATGTCGCCGAAAAGGCCTATGGCGTTACCGCCGAGCGCCAGGAGGGCAAGGCGGGTGGCTATACCTTCAACCACTCGGCGTCGATTTTCCTGATGAATCCCAAGGGGGAATACGCATCGGTGTTGACCGAGGACCTGCCGACCGACAAGAGCGCAGCCATGGTCAAGGCCATCATGCGCGACCCGTACTGAGCCCCGTCGCTAAAATTTCAAATTTTTGTGCATTGCACAATTATCACCGTTGTATCACAATATGGTGGACGGGTTCGTAACCAATTGGCAGCTTTGCCGTGTTAGTGTTAGCTGGGTTATAACAGTAACTGCTTAGGTCGCCTGAATGCTCTATTCGTTGCACGAGTACGCCTACTACAGCGCCGCGCCCTTCCGCGCGATCGCACAGATGACGCGGGATTTCTGGGGCTCGAAGCTCAACCCGGCGTCCGATACGGCGCTCGGCCGCACGCTTTACGCCTCGGCGGAACTGTTCTCCAACGTCACCAAGCGTTACGGGAAGCCGGAATGGGGCATCGACAGCGTCGATATCAACGGCCATCCGGTCCGCGTCCAGGTCGTCGAGGACTGGCAGAGCCCGTGGTGCAAGCTGCTCCGCTTCCAGCGTGACAATTCCGACCTGCGCCGCGCCGGCAAGAAGACCTCGGCCCCGGCCGTGCTGATCGTCGCGCCTTTGTCGGGCCACTACGCCACCCTGCTGCGCGGCACGGTTCAGCAATTCCTGCTCGATCACGACGTCTATATCACCGACTGGATCAATGCTCGTCAGGTGCCGGTGCTGGAAGGCCGTTTCGACTTCCATTCCTTCGTCAATCACATCCGTGACATGCTGCATTTCATCGGCAGCCGCGTCCACGTCGTCGGTGTCTGTCAGCCGGGACCGCCGGTGCTGGCCGCGGCCTGTCTGATGAGCCAGGACAACGATCCGAACCGTCCGGCCTCAATGACCTTCATGGGCTCGCCGATCGACGCCCGCTTCAACCCGACCGTGACCAATAACCTGGCTCAGGAAAAGCCGTTCACCTGGTTCCGGTCGAACATGATCCACACCGTACCGCCGCCCTATCCGGGCGTGGGCCGCCGCGTCTATCCGGGCTTCGTGCAGCTCTATTCGTTCATGAGCATGAACGAGGAGCGCCACACCGACGCCCATTGGGATTATTTTAATTCGCTGGTCGAAAACGACGGCGACGGCGCCAACAAGCACCTGGAATTCTACGACGAATACCTGTCGGTCCTCGACCTGACCGAGGAATTCTATCTCCAGACCATCGACCTGGTGTTCCAGAAGTTCGCCCTGCCGAAGGGTGAACTGGTCCACGAAGGCCGCACCGTCGACCCGCGCGCCATCACCGATGTCGCCCTGATGACCGTCGAGGGCGAGAAGGACGATATCTCCGGCGTCGGCCAGACCCAGGCCGCCCACGCCATGTGTCCGAACATTCCGGACACAATGAAGGAACTCTATGTCCAGAAGGGCGCCGGCCACTACGGCGTGTTCAACGGCCGCCGCTTCCGCGATGAGATCTATCCGCGCATCCGCGACTTTATCGCCGCCAACGACGTGCTGGCATGAAGCCATTAGGGCTGAAGGGGTTCTCGCAGATTCTCAGGCGGGAACCGGCTGCGCCCTATCTGCCCGGCCAGGAGATCGACTGCGGCGAGTATAAGCTGCGGCTGAAGGTCAACCAGCGCGCCCGGCGGATCAGCCTGCGCATCGACAACAAGACCGGCGACGCCGTCGTCACCGCGCCGCGCATCCGCAACCTGACCGAAGCCGTTGAATTCGCCCACAGCCGCCATGAGTGGATCATTTCCAAACGGGCGGGCCAGTCCGCGCCGCAGGCTTTCGCGCCGGGCATGGCCCTGACCATCCGCGGCCACGCGGTGACGCTGGCCGCCCGGCCCGGTGTGCTGTCGGCCCGACCGGAGCAGCAGGCGGACGGGTCCTGGCATCTGGTCAGCAGCGGCGACGGGGCGACCTATGCCCGTCGCATCGAACGCTACCTGCGCCAACAGGCCATGTCGACGCTCCAGGCGGAAACGGACAAGTTCAGCACGCGGCTGGGGGTCTCAGGCGTGAAGATATCGCTGTTCGACGCCAAGGCACGCTGGGGCTCCTGCACACCCTCGCGCAAGACCATCCGTTACAGCTGGCGGATTATCCTGGCGCCGCCTCAGGTGCTTGGTTACCTGGCGGCGCACGAATGCGCGCACCTGCGCCACGCGGACCACAGCCCGGCCTTCTGGGCGACGGTGACGGAAATCTTCGGGCCATATAAAGCGGCGCGAGACTGGCTGAAGAAGCACGGGCACGAATTATTCAAGTATGCTTAAGTCGTGGGGTCACAGACCCCACACCCATAACTCGACGGAGTATGGATCGAGCTTCGCACATCAATAAAAGGAGGGCCTCCGAAGTGGGGCCCTCTTTTTATTGATGTATAAAGTTTGCCCCGCACTCGGACGCGTTTCGGGGTGTGGGGCCTGCGGCCCACGACTTCAACCTTACCTTTGATTATTCTTCTGCACCTGCCCGAACAGGTCATCCAGCGACTTCGGATCTTCCTTTTTCGGCTGGTCGCCCGGGTTCGGGATGGGCTGCATGGTGACGATCGGCGGTTGGCCGTTGTTGTCATTGGCAGCCGCCGACGCCTGGATGGCGTCCGCTTCGGTGCCGAGCAGGCTGCGCAACGCGTCTTCACCCACCGAGCCGAGCGCCGAATCCGCCGGGCCGACCGGGATTGGGCTGACCTGGATCCGCTTGAGCGCGCTGGCCATGTAGGTTTTCCAGATCGCCGCCGGAGTCGCACCGCCGGTAACCTTCTTCATCGGAGTGTTATCGTCGCGGCCAACCCAGACCACGGTGACGAAGCCGCCCGTATAGCCGGCGAACCAGGCGTCACGGTGGTCGCTGGTGGTGCCGGTCTTGCCGGCGATATCATAGGCTGGCAGGTTGATACCCGCGCCGGTGCCGTGCTGAACGACACCACGCAGCATCTGGTTCATTTCCAGCAGCGGCGGATTGTTGATCACCTGCACGCGGCCGCCGTCCTGGCTGGACTCGCGATACTGATAGAGCACCTTGCCGGAATTCGTGCGGATGCGGATGATGCCGTGCGCCGTCGCCTTGAAACCGCCGTTGGAGAACGGAATATAGGCTTGCGACAGCTCTATCGGCGACATTTCCGACGTCCCCAGCGCCATGGCCGGATCGGTGTTGATCTTGGAGACTATGCCAAGCCGGTGCGCCGTCGCCGCCACCTTGTCACGGCCGACATCGTTGGCCAGACGCGCCGCTACGGTGTTGATCGACTCGGCCAAAGCCGTCTGCAGGTCGATCAGGCCCATATAGGTCTTCTCGAAATTCTGCGGCGACCAGTCGCCGATCGAATAGGCTTCGTCGACCACAGGAGTCGTCGGCTGATAACCGGCTTCCATGGCGGTCAGATAGACGAACGGCTTGAACGCCGAACCGGTCTGCCGGAAGGCATTGGTGGCGCGATTGAACTGCGAGTCGGCATAGGACACCCCGCCAATCAGGGCGCGGATGCGGCCTTCGCCGTCGACCGACACCACGGCCGCCTGCTGCACGCCCCTCTTGGCGTCACGCGCCATGATGGTCTGGACGGCGCGCTCGGCATCCGTCTGGATCGGCAGGTCGAGCGTCGTTTCGACAATCATGTCCTCGGTGTTCTTCGGATCGACCAGGCCGCGGATCTGCGAGTCCAGCCAGTCAACGAAATACTGCGCGTGCGCCGTGGCCAGTGTCTTCGATACGTTGAGCGGCGTATGCACGGCCTCGTCGCGCTGTTCCGGCGTGATCACCTTGGCATCGACCATTTCGTTCAGCACGATCAGCGCCCGGCGCCCGGCGCGTTCCTTGTCCGACAGCGGTGAATAGGACGACGGCCCCTTCATCAGGCCGGCCAGCATGGCGGCTTCACCAATCGTCAGGTCCTTGGCGGGCTTGTTGAAGTAGCGCTGCGCCGCCGCCTCGATGCCGGTGGCGCCGCCGCCGAAATAGACCTTGTTCAGGTACATGCCGAGAATCTGCTTCTTGGTGTACTTGTGCTCAAGCCACACCGCGATCATGATTTCCTGCACCTTGCGCTTCATGTTCTGGTTGGACGACAGGAACAGGTTGCGCGCCAGCTGCTGGGTGATGGTGGAGCCACCGGCCAGGTTCGCGCCCTTCTTGCGGATCAGGTTGCGGAAGATGGCCCGTCCCATGCCGACCGGATCGAAGCCCATATGGGTGAAGAAGCGACGGTCTTCGATGGCGACGAAGGCCAGCGGCACGTAGGACGGCAGCTTGTCGATATCGACCGGTGGCGCGGACTGGCTGCCACGCACGGCGATCAAGGCGCCGGACCGGTCGAGATAGGTGATCGAAGGCTGCTTTTGCGGGTGATCAAGCGCCGAAACGTCCGGCAGGTCGATGGCCATGACGCCGATAAACACTACCGAAAAAATGGCGGTCCAGATGACGCCGATAGTGCCCCAGTACAGCAGGTTATGCACGAGCGAACGGCCGCCCTTGCCCCCTCCCTGGCCCCCCGCCGGGAAACTGCCCTTCGCCATGCACGACTCCTAAAACGCTTGGCCGCGATACCGCGGCGTTCTCACCCCTGGAGAGGGACAACTTATATCGGGAATCCCCCCGCCTGTCGCGTTAAACATATGCGACGGCGCGAGATCAAGATAACGCGCGCAATTTGGCAAAATTAAGGGTTAACCGGCCTCTTGCGCTTTGATACGGCCGCGCTATTTTCCAGAGCTTACCCGCAAAAGGCGTGGTGTTCTTCTCCGACTCCCAGTTTACTCGGACACCATGACCGCCGATTTGCTTACCCATCCTCCTGCTTTGGCTTTAGACCGCGCCCAGGAAACGCTCAGAAGCGTTTTCGGCTACGAAGCCTTTCGCGGTCAGCAGGCCGCCGTCATCGAGGCGGTGCTGAATGGCCAGGACGTACTGGCGGTGCTGCCGACCGGTGGCGGCAAAAGTATCTGCTACCAGATTCCCGCCATCGTCCAGCCCGGACTCGGCCTCGTCATCTCGCCGCTGATCGCCCTGATGAGCGACCAGGTCCAGGCGCTGGAAAAGCGCGGCGTGCGCGCCGCCAAGCTCGATTCCACGCTCGATGCCAACCAGCGCAGCGACATCTGGGATGCCACCCGTAACGGCGAACTCGACCTGCTCTACCTGTCGCCGGAAGCCTTCAACCAGCCGTTTGTGCTGGATCGTCTCGGCCGGATGAAGATCAACCTCGTCGCCATCGACGAAGCGCACTGCATCAGCCAGTGGGGCCATGATTTCCGCCCGGAATACCGCACACTGGGCCAGGTCAAGTCACTGTTCCCCGGCGTGCCGACCCTGGCGCTTACGGCTACCGCCGACGGCGTTACTCGTACCGACATCAAGGCGGCGCTGCATATTGAACACGCCGCCGAGATCGTTTCGACCTTCGACCGTCCGAACCTTTCCTTGCGCTTTGTTCGCCGCACCGGCGGCGCGGCCAAGCCGATCCTCGAGATTCTCAGGCGGCAGAAGGGCGCCACCGGCATCATCTATTGCGGGTCGCGCGACGGCACCGAAAAGCTGGCCGAAGCCCTGAAGAAAGAAGGCTTTTCCGCTGCCGCCTACCACGCCGGCCTGCCCGCCCGGATGCGCGAGGACCGCCTGGCCGCTTTCCTGAACGGCAAGTCGAAGATCATGGTGGCGACCATCGCTTTCGGCATGGGCATCAACAAGGCAGATGTCCGCTTCGTCATCCACGCCGATCCGCCATCCTCGATGGAGGCCTACTGGCAGGAGGTCGGGCGGGCGGGCCGCGACGGCCTGCCGGCGTCGGGAGTCTGTTTCTACGGCTCGGGCGATCTCGGCTGGTCGATCCGCCGCCTCACGCTCAGAGAGGGCGAAGGCGCGCCGGACCAGGCTGTGCAAAAGGAAAAGGCGCGCGACTTTTTCCGCATGGTTTTGGGCCAGGACTGCCGCAAGCAGTCGGTGCGTTCCTACTTCGGCGAGGAGGCCGTGGAAGCGTGCGGCACCTGCGACAACTGCCTGGGGCGCGGCCGCTCCAGCGACGTCACCGAAGCCGCCCAGATGCTGATGTCGGCGCTCTACCGCTTTAACGGGCCGCGCGGCCGCAAGAAGCTGATCGACCATGTGCTCGGGAAATCCAACGGTCCGGACTACACCACCCGCATGAAGACCTTCGGCGTCGCCCGGGACTATGACGCCAAGCTGCTGACGCACACGCTGGACCTGTGCGAGGCGCACGGCCTGATCCAGGAAGAGCTTTACCAGGACAAGATGCCGATTGTCGGTTTGCGCGACGCCGACCTGCTCAAATCGCTGTTCCGCGGCGACCTGCGCCTGACGGCGCCGGCGACGCTTAAATAAAGCCTAAACTCCAAGCGGCCTGGCGTCGATGGTGCGGCGAAAATGTCTGGCTTTCGAGCACGTGAAGCGAAGTGTACTCTTGTACATGAGCAAGCGCGCGCAGAAAGACGGGCATTTGCAGACCACCAGCGGCGTCAGAAATGAACGAAGGCCCTCTGATTGCTCAGAGGGCCGTTCATAATGATGCGTCAGCTTAAGTGGGTTATCCCGTTAGCCTTGATTGGCTAGGGCACATTGCTCTGGCATCGGGTCGCCTCGAGACAAGAGTCCGAGGATTTAATACGGGCAATTCCCGTAGCCAAAACATAACAAAAAAGACGCTCCCGAACCACTCACAAATCCGTGCGCACCGGCTGCGGCACGAAGACGTAGGGCCACAAAGTAATCACCCCGATGACCGCTGCCGCGACCACGCAGATCAGCACCGCACCGGCGGCAATGTCCTTGGCGCACTTGACCGTTTCCGAGTAGCCGGGCGACACGGTATCGCAGACATATTCAACGGCGGTATTGAAGGTTTCAGCCATCCACACCAAGCCCATGGCCACGATCAACCACCGCCAGTCGTCATGGGTGATGCGCAGGAAAAACCCGGCGCCGATAACGATTATGCTGGCCGCCAGATGCAGCCACGCGTTGTGCTGGGTCCGGAGCATGAAGGCCAGGCCCTGGAAGGCATAGCCGAAGCTCTTCAGCCGCGCGATGACGCTGAAGCTCTTGGTATTGTTCATAATGCATCCTCCGCTGGCCGATCCATAGCGCATGGGCGATAGATGGGTAGCCGGCAACGCTTCGTGATTCTTCGACACATTTTGGACGCCAAAATGTAGACGGAACGCCGTTATTTGAACAAACGTCCGACGCAAGGCAGGCGCTCTCTTAGGGGCGCGGGGGAGCGCAACGCACATCGGAAACGCCCGGCCCGCGGAACCCTTTTGAGGAGGTTTTCGTGCGTACTTCAACTTCGTTTGCCGTGCTTGCAGCCGCTGCCATCCTGGTCAGCGCGCCCGCCTTTGCAACGACCGCGGCCCCACCGGCCAGTCGCTGCGCCACTACGCCGGAAGATCACAAGCTCTGCGTGCCTGCCCGCAGCGTCAACACCTACATCCTGCTCGACCGCACCGGCTCGATGCAGGGCATGTGGACCGAGGCGCTGAGCTCGGTCAACGCCTATGCCGAGGATCTCGGCCACTCGCCCGATGCGGCGAAGACGCCGGTGACTCTGGCCGTGTTCGACGCCCAGGACGGCCTGCAATTCGACGTGCTGCGCGACCACGCCCTGGCCACCGACTGGAAGGACGTTACCAATGCCGAGGCCAGCCCGCGCGGCATGACGCCGCTCTATGACGCCATTGGCCGGCTGATGGCGGTGGCGGAGAAGGACAACCCCAAGAAGGCTGTCATCGTCATCATGACCGACGGCGAGGAAAACGCCAGCCGCGAGGTCACCCAGGCCGGGGCAAAGGCGGCGCTCGACCGGGCCCGCGCCCGCGGCTGGGAAGTCGTTTTCCTCGGCGCCGAATTCGCCAAGTTCAGCGACGCCAAAGGGGTCGGCGTCTCATCCTCCCAGACCATGGCGGTCGGCAAGTCCGGCATGAAATCGACCATGCAGCGCCTCGCCAAAAAAAGCGCCGACTACTACAATTCAACCGCCTCAGCCCCCGCGCCGGTCCAGTTCAACGAAGAGGACCGCAAGGCCGCTGGCGAGGACGAGGTCAAGCAGAAGCAGGGTCAAAAGTAACAAACCGGCCCATTTCAGAACGCAATTAGCCTGACAAGTGTAGGCGCACGATACGAACCCGTGCGCCTACCCCCCTGAGGGGCAAGCGGCACATATTTGCCGCGCTATATGCGCATATCGCAAAATCGTAGGCAAAACAGTGCCATTTGGCCCGGTTCCTGCTAAGGTAACCGGCAAATTGACCAAATCTTTGGGGGAAACCGCAGAATGGCGGGTCTTCGTATTAAGCTCCTGGCGGGTACCGCCGTGACTCTGGCGGGCGTCGTGGGCGCTCCGGCCGCCTTTGCCGATACGGCGATCGGCTGGTATGCCGCTGCTGATCTGGGCCAGACGCCGCGCGTGTCGCAATCGCTCGACATCACCGACGTGACCCTGAGCGGCACCGCCACGGCGAGTTCCGTTGCGCCGCTCGGCGCCACCTCGTCGATGAAGATCGACTACGGTCTGGCCGGAACGCTGCGCGGCGGATACCGTTTCACGCGCAACCTGCGCGCCGAATTCGAAGTCGGCAGCCGTCAGGCCAAGCTGAACCAGGGCATGGCCGGCGAACAGAATTCCAACATCGGCTCGGTCGGCCGCAGCTCGGCCATGGCCAACCTGATCTACGACATCGGTCCGGACTGGGGCATCCACCCCTATATCGGCGTTGGCGCCGGCGTTCTCCAGGCCAAGACCAGCTATAACTCGACGGTCGCCAGCGGCGGCCATTCGCGCCTCTATACCATTACTTCGTCGCAGTCCGTCCCCGCCTCGCAGGTGCTGGCGGGCGCCAGCTGGTACGTCGCCGACCACCTCCGCCTCGACATGACCTACCGCTACATGCGCACCGGCTCGGCGACCTATAATGTCACCGTCGCCGACAAATATACGCTGGGCGCCAACACGGTTACAGACAACTATACCGCCAAGGCCAAGGGCGACTTCAACAACCAGACCCTGACGGTCGGCCTGCGCTATACCTTCGGCGCCTCGCCACGCACCCCGATCGCCGACAATCCGCCACCACCGCCCGCGCCCAAGGTGGCGAAGGCCGAAAAGGCGCCGCTGTGGGACCGCCTGTGGCCGTTCGGCGGCAAGGCGGAAAAGACGTCCGCCCAGGCTGCCGCCACCCCTGCGGTTCCGCTGCCCGCGCCGAGCGCGGCGCCAGGCGCCATCGCCGTCTCCGACACCACGGCGAGCGCTCCGGAGTCCTCTCCGGCCGTCCCGCCCCCGGCCGCGCCCGCCAGCGATGCGACCAACACGGCAAGCACAGCCAACCCGCCGCTCAACGCCATCCCGGAAGTGCGCGAATTTACGGTCTACTTCCCGTTCAACAGCTCGCGCCTGAACGATGCCGCCCACGTGGTCGTCGTCGAAGCTGCCCAGTACGCCAAGCAGGCGCCGTCGCCCAAGGTGGCCGTCACCGGCTATACCGACACCTCGGGTTCGGCCGCCTACAACATGATCCTGTCGAAGCGCCGCGCCAATGCGGTCGCCAGCGGGCTCAAGGCCGAGGGCGTGCCGGATGAAGCCATCACGGTCAGCGGCAGGGGCGAAAACGAACTAGCCGTGCCGACCCGTAACGGCGTGCCGAAGCCGGCCAACCGCCGCACGGTGATCGAGGTCAGCTTCTAGAGCGTTTTCCGAAAAGTGTGACGCGGTTTTCGGACAAAAAACGCGACAAAGCTGATCAGAGCTCCTGGGCCAGTCCGATGAGTATGCCTTCCGGCCCGCGGATATAGCACAGCCGGTAGATGCCCTGATAATCGACGATGTCACCGGCCAGCTCCGCGCCGCGTGCGCGCAGCCTTGCCACGGTGTCGTCGATATCGTCGACGGCGAACATGACGCGCAGGTAGCCCAGGGCGTTGACTGGCGCCGTGCGGTGGTCGGCCACGACTGCCGGCCTGAGGAAACGCGACAGCTCCAGCCGGCTGTGGCCGTCGGGCGTGCGCATCATGGCGATCTCGACGTGCTGGTCGCCCAGTCCGGTCACCCGCCCGGCCCACTCGCCTTCGATCATGGCCCGCCCCTCCAGCTCAAGGCCGAGTTCCTCAAAGAACGCGATCGCGCCGCCAAGGTCTTCGACAACGATGCCGACATTATCCATCCGACGGACTGCCATGGTCCTGTCTCCTTTAGGCCAGTAAAAGCAGCGCCTGCATTTTGACCGCCAGCCGGTCAAGCGACGGCGTCATGGCGCCCAGGCTGGTCAGCGGAATGCAGGCGGTCGGCAGCTCCGGCTCACCCGCCCGCCGCAGCGGCCGCATCAGATAGCGGAAATCGATATGCCAGTGCTCGGGCTCGCCCTTCTTCGGGTTCGGAGGCACGTATAAGCAGTCGATATCGAACGGCAGGTCGTCGTCCTGCATTACCTCACAGATAAAGCCGGTCTCTTCCTCGGCCTCACGCAGGGCCGCTTCCAGCACCGTCTCGCCGGGATCGACATGGCCGCCGGGCTGTAGCCATTGCTGCAACAGCGGATGCCACACGGTCAGCAGGCAGTCGCCCTGCGGGATGATGACCGAGGCGGTGACATGGCCGGGAAAACTCGACCGCGCCAGCACATCCGGCACCTGGCTCAATTGCGCCAGGCCGCGCGCAATCGTGTCACGCTCGTCGGGAAAGCGCGCCTCGTAACGGCGGAAAAGGTCGAAATCCAGCATACCGCCATGACACCACAAGTCGCCCGGCCGTCAAAGCCATGTTAACCCTGTCTTATCGTTTCCGCCGCACTCTCATGACCAAGCCTCCGCCAAAAGGAGGCAAGGAGGCGGAAATGATCAGGGCTTTGACCCAGTCCATTCGCGGCCGTTTCGCGGCCGCGTTCGGCATTCTCATGATTGTGTCGGTGGCGACCGGCGCCTTTTCCATCTGGAAGCTCAACGAAGTCGCCGCGATCGGCCACCGGCTGGAGCGCGAGATCGAGGCTGTGTCCGTGCTGGGCGACCTGGCCCGTACCAGCCAGACCCTGAGCATCCTGTCCTTCCTCGAGCACAATGCCGCCGACATCGGCGCCCGTGACGGTTTCGCCGCCGAGGCCAGCGAAACCCGTCGCGCCTTTTCCAAGTCATGGAGCCAGTACAACCTCATGGTCGCGCCCGGCACCGAAAGCCAGTTGGCCGACAGCCTGCGCAAGGCCTGGCAGCATTTCCTGGCCGTGCAGGAGGAAGTCACCGATCTCGACCGCGCCGGACTGAAGGACGAAGCGGGCAAGGTGCTGGTTGAAGACCTCAACATCGAACGCACCGCCTTCTTTGCCGCCGTCCGCCAGGTCCAGACCTTCCGCCAGCAGCAGGCCCACGCCGCCGCTGTCGAAGCCGCCCGCGTCAACGCCTCTGCCCGGATGTGGATCATGCTGGCCATGGGCTCGCTTACCCTGTTCTGCGTGCTGGTCGGCTGGCTGCTGGCCAACAGCATCTGCGCCCCCGTCTCGCGCATGACCCAGGTCATGCTGCGCCTGGCCAACCATGAAACCGACGTCACTGTGCCCGATACCGGCCGCCAGGACGAAATTGGCGGCATGGCCGGCGCGCTCAGTGTCTTCAAGGAAAAGCTGCGCGAAACCGAGGAACTGCGCGCCAGCCAGGAAGCCCTGGAACGCGACATGCAGCGCCAGCGCCGCACCGAGGTCCACCAGCTGGCCCGGGACTTCGAGAGCGCCATCGGCAGCATCATCGAGGCCGTCTCCGACGCCGCCGGTGACCTGCAGGCCTCCGCCCAGACCCTGTCGGCCGCCGCCGAACAGACCAGCGCCCAGTCGCTGTCGGTCGAAAGCGGCGCCCGCGCCGCCGCCGACAATGTCCGTTCGGTCGCCGCCGCCATCGAGGAACTGTCGGCCTCGGCCCGGCAGGTTGGCGACCAGGTGACGCGCTCGTCCGACATCGCCGGCACCGCCGTCGACCAGGCGATGCGCACCCGCTCGGTCATGGATGCGCTCAGCGGCGACGCCGCCCAGGTCGAGTCCGTGGTCGCCCTCATCCAGGACATCGCCACCAAGACCAATCTCCTGGCCCTCAACGCCACCATCGAGGCGGCGCGCGCCGGCGACGCCGGCAAGGGCTTCGCGGTCGTGGCCTCGGAGGTCAAGGGCCTGGCCAACCAGACCGGCACCTCGACCTCCACCATCAGCGTGTCGATCGACAAGATGCGCGCCTCGACCGTCCAGGCGGTCGGCGAGATCGGCGGCATCGAACGCACCATTTCTGAGGTCAACGGCATCGCCGTGGCGATCAGCGACGCCGTCCATCAGCAGGAACAGACCACCGCCGAGATCGCCCGCAACATCCACGAAGTCTCGCGCACCACCGCCGAAGTCACCCGCAATATCAACGACGTCACTCAGGCTGCGAGGGAATCGAGCGAAGGCGCCGTCCGCGTCCTGACCGCCGCCCAGGCCCTGGCGCAACAGTCGGACCAGCTCAAGGGCGAGGTCGGGCGGTTTCTTGATAGAGTTCGAGCGGCATAAGGGAGAATGGCTATGAAAAAGGCACTTCTGTTTTCCCTGGCGATCCTGGTCCTGCCGCTGGCGGCCGAACCGGCTACCGCCCGCACCAAGATCTTCGTCAGCATGGCCAAGACCGACAAGTTCCTCGGCATCCTGCGCGACCAGATCATCGCCGAAGCCGCCAAGGACCCCGACCTCGACGTCACCGTCACGGTCGCCGACAACGATCCGGCCAAGCAGCTCAGCCAGGTCAAGAGCGCCATCGCCGACCACGCCGCCGCCATCATCATCCTATCGGTCAATGGCGACACCGCCAAGGCCGTAGCGGACGTTACCGGCAAGTCCGGCACGCCATTGGTATACCTCAACCGCCTGCCGCCGATCGACCGCTTTTCCGGGCCGGTGGCGATCGTCTCGTCCAATGATCTGGTCGCCGGACGGCTGCAGGCCCGGCTGATCGCCGAACGCATCGGCAATTCCGGCAATGTCGTCATCCTGCGCGGCGAAGACGGCCACCCCGCCGCCGCCCAACGCACCCAGGGCGTCAAGGAAATCCTCAGCCAGCGCTTCGGCATCACCGTCATCGAGGAAGCCACCGGCAGCTGGAAGCGCGAGGAAGGCGAACGGCTGGTGACGGAGTGGCTGCAAAAGGGTAAGCCGATCAACGCCATCCTGGCCAATAACGACGAGATGGCCATCGGCGCCATCGCCGCCCTGCAAAAGGCCAAGATCCCACCCGGCAAGGTGCTGGTCGCCGGCGTCGACGGCACGTCCGATGCGCTCGAAGCCATGCGCGGCGGTTACATGACCCTCAGCCTGCTGCAAAACGCCAACGCCCAGGCGGTGCATGCGCTGGACGACGCCAAGAAATTCGCCGGCAAGCAATATGCCGAGCTTTACGACTGGGTGCCGTACGAGCTGATCATCCCTTCGAACCTCAGCCAGTACGCCGGGCAGTAGGCGCGGCTTGATCGCCGATGGTCTTTGTGGTCAGCTGCCAGGCGAACAGGCCGGTGCGATGACGCCCGGACGTCTGTGGTGATCGGATAGCCCCCTGTGACAGTCCCCGTTCTGCGCCTCTTTCTTCTGGCGGCTGCACTCCTTGTCCCCGGCGCGGCATCGACCGCCGAACCGGCCGTAAAGACCAGGCTTTCCCACGAAAAGACCGGCTGGGTCGTCGACTACACCTTCGCGCAGCCGTCCGCCGTCTGGGAGTTTCGCCGGGTCAGGGACAGCCTTGACAAGGTGCATTGGCGGGCCGTCAGCTTCATCGTCGAAACACCCGGTGTGACATTCGCGCATATCGGCCGGCACGACGTCTTCTACCGGGCCGACAAACGTCCCATCCGCTACGTCCGGTTCAGGATCGTCCCATTCGCTCGGCCGCTGGACAGCGATTACAAACCGTGGCTGCTGTTTTCGGACGGCGCCGCCGCGTTCTACACCGGCCATCTGGCGGTGTCGCCGATGACAGCCGTGCCGGACGCCGACGGCCCGGCGGACATCGAAAGTGGCCAGGTCGCGCAGACGCTCCGGGTTTCCGCCCCCCACCAGAGCCTGCGGCTGAACGGCCAGGCCACGACCGGCACGGCGGAGATGCCGATTACCGACACCAACGGCACCTACCTCTATGCCGGGGCGATCGCACCCGCCAGCACACCCTATATGGCGCAGGTGGTCGATCCCGCGCTCCCCGGCTGGGTGCGGGACAACCTGGACACGCTGGCGCCGGACCTGATGCGCCTTTACGCCACGCGGCTGGGCAAGCCCGCGGTTGCCCGGCCCATGGTGCTGATGGCCTGGGAGGGCGCCGAGCGGAACGGCTATTCGCTGAGCGGCGGCGTGGTCGACGGCGGCGGTGTGATGGCGATAGGCCTGTCCGGCAAGAAGATATTGTCGGCGGACCCAGCCGTCACCCGCGCACTGCAGCTGTTCTATGCCCACGAAGCGTCGCATTTCTGGATGGGCCAGGCCGTCCGCCTCACCCGGCGCGAGGACGCCTGGATAAGCGAAGGCGGCGCGGACTTCCTGGCGGTGGCCTCGCTTCAGGTACTCGACGCAGCTTTCGATCCCCGCCCCAGGCTGCAGGACGAACTGGACCAGTGCCTGGCGCTCGATGGCCCGGGCGAAGCACTGGCGACGGCTGAGGCGCGCGGAAAAAGCAAAGGCGCCTATGCCTGCGGCGCCATTCTCGCCCTGGCGGCCGAGAGCGCCAGCCGCCGGCACGACACGCACGCCGACGGGTTCAGCTTCCAGCGGCGGCTGATCGATGCGGGCCGAGCCACCGGAACGGTCACGGAAGCGCTCTGGCTCGGCCAGTTTGCCGACGTCGCCTCCGCCGATCTGAGCCAGGAGGTGCGGGCGTTCATCGACAACGGCGTCGACGATCCGAAGGCGTTTTGGGAGCGCCTCTTTACTGCGACCGGCGTGCCATTCACACGCGACGGCGCGACCTTGCGGCTAACCGAGATCAGGCTCGGCGATTAGGCGCGTTTTCGGCTTACTGTGCCGGCGGCACGACGACAACGTCCTTGGCCCGTTCCTTCGGGAAAACCTCCAGACGGGTCAGCTTGCCTTTTTCGACATGGCCGGAGACGGTCGTCTTATACGGCGCGCGCAGCTTGAAGTCCGCCGTCCAGTCGGCTGGCCAGGCCGGCGTCAACTGGATGCGCTTGTCGTCGGCCTGGAGCAGCATCAGCTGCAGGGTGATCATGCCGGAGCCGCCGTTATCCAGGTCGGGAATCCAGTCATGGGCGGCCTTCCAGAACCACTTGAAACGCTGCTCCCCATAATTGGTGAACTCGGATGTCACGGATTTCTGCGCCACATCGGTCAGGCCCAGCACGGCCGACTGCGTGCCGTCCTGGCCCCAGCAGGTGGCCTGCGGGAACTTGCGCGCCGCGAAGGTGTTGCGGGCTAGGTCGAGATCCGGTTTACCGACACCATAAAGGCGATACGGGAAGGCAACATAAAGCTCGGGATTTTCGCCATTGCCCGTGCTGCCATAACGCTCCGCAGGCAGAATGACCGGCTTACCGGCCTTGTCACCCTGGCCGAACGGCGGTGTCTTGCCTTCCACCGTCGTGGTGCCGGTCGGAATGGGCGGAAGATCGCCCAGGACGTCCGTCCAGCGGCTGCGCTGGGCTTCGGTCGTCGCATCGGCTGGCAAGGCCAGCAGGCGCGGCAGGATTGATTTCAGACCAGCGATGTCCGGTGTCGGATTGATCGCGTTCAGCTGATAGGTTTCCAGCGACTGTGACGGCGACATCTGGATCTTGCCGTTCTTGTCGCGCGGCCAGTGCAGGTCGTAATAGGTGATGATGGCGTCGGCGAACGGCACGATCGACCCCTTCATGAACGCGCTGTCGCCGGAGTACTGGTAGTAGTCGAGCATCTCCGCGATGACTTCGAGCGTGCCCTGGATGTGGTAGCGCTGCCAGGAGCTCTGCATGACCTTGGTCGGGTTATTGCGGCCGAAGTCCTGCAAACGGGGAATACCGAAGTAGTAGATCGTTTCCTGTATCGCGGCGCCGTCATGATCCGCATAGATCCGCGTGCGGTCCTTGGCCATCGGCAAGGCATTGGTATACATGCTGAACCATGGCTTCAGCAGGTCGTAATCGCCCGTCGCCACCAGCGGCCAGTACAGCAGCCGGTTGTTCTGATTCCAGTAGTTGCTACCCCAGCGGCGATAGTCGGGATCGTGGTCTTCGGGCGTTTGCGACTTCACCTGGACGGGTGTGTGCCCGACGGTGAACAGGCCGCCGTTGAACTTGGTGGGATAGGCGCCGCGCGATGAGGCCGCCATCATGAACCGCTGCATGGTGTAACCCTGGGTCACCGCGCGCGCCTGATCGCTGCCTGACACGTCGATCCAGCTACGGTCCCAGAAATCGTTCCACCACTTCTGGTGCGCCGACCAGGCGGCGTCCAGTTTCACCGGGTTGGACTTGGCGATGGTCGAAGCCAGGTTTGCCGTCCATGCCTCCGCCGACGCGACGTTCTCGCCCGACAAGGCGACCACATCCAGGCGATAATCGGTTTGCGCCTGGGGGGAATCCAGATGGTTGTCGTCCGTGGCGGTCAGGCCCTTGCCTATCAGGGCCGCGCCGAACATGCGATGGAGGAACGGATCGGGATATTTATCCAGCAGGTTGTCCAGATGCTCCTGGGTCATCAGCGAAGCGTAGCTGCTGGATTCGTTGCGGTGATACCAGGTGAGTTGCCCGGCCTTCGCTGGCAGAACCGTATCGGCGCGTCCACCCTGGCCTGTGCGCCAGAGCTCGACCGCCGCCTGGACCTTGGTCGGTTGCGCCAGATGGATTTCGGTGTGAAGCGCCGTGCTGTTGGCGTCGGACCAGATGCGGATCGAGGTCGCGCCATCCTTGATCACGATACTGCCGTCGGCGATGTTTAAAGTCTGCTTGAAATTGGCCGAAAACGGATTGGCAGCGAAGTGGATGCGAATTCGGCCGAGCTTCATCAGGTCGCCGTCTTCATTCAAGGCGTCAGCCTTGGCCAGGAGAATGACCAGATCGCCATTCTGTTCCGTCCAGACATTGGCCGCCAGGTCACCATTGCCGAGCGGCATGGAGTCGTTTTCGTTTGTCCCGAGCGACGTCCAGGTGACGGCGTTCATTACCGCGACATCGTTTCCCTTGTCGGCATAAGCCGCGGATGCGCCAAGGCCGATGGCCAGGGCCAGTGCGGACGCTTTGAAAAACATGCCGCGAGTGAAAGGCGGAAGCGATCTCGGTTTCATGGGTCAGCCCTGCGTGGTGTTGTTATTTTAGTTGTGAAATTGTTTTTATTTGTAGCAAAGGGCTAACAGTATTTCAAATCCTTTTCAATGCGGTGGGAACACACAGATTTCCGCTACCTGCGCACGGCTTATGACAGGCCGGTTAGAAATCTGGATACGGGTTGATCTCTTCTCCCCATTCTCCATTGGGATTGGCGTCGGCGGAGGTATAGCTTTCGCCGGCCATGGGCATTGAGGCCTAGGCCGAAATGACGGAGGGGTCACTTACCATAGCAAGTGACCCCTCCGTCGCTTCGCGACCATCGGCTTCGCCAAACCCCATGAAGAATGGGGAGAAGAAGAAAATTACGCGTCCACCTCGGCATTGAGCGCGTTGTCCTGGATGAACTCGCGGCGCGGTTCGACCAGATCGCCCATCAGCTTGGCGAACATCTCGTCCGCTTCGTCGGCGTGATTGACCTTGACCTGCAGCAGGGTGCGCACGTCCTTGTCGAGCGTGGTTTCCCACAACTGCTCCGGGTTCATCTCGCCCAGGCCTTTGTAGCGCTGGATGGCCAGCCCCTTGCGGCCGGCATCGAGCACCGCCGCCACGAGGTCGAGCGGCCCGCGGATATCGGTCGATTTGTCCTTGCGGTTGAAGGCACTGATTTCGTTGAATATATCGCCCAGACCTTCGGCGCGTTCCCCGAGACGGCGGGCATCCTGGCTGTGCATCAGCGCGTCGTCGAGCACGATCTTTTCCGTCACGCCACGCCGGGTGCGTTCGAAGACATAGCCGCCGGACCCCGGCTGGCCTTCTTCGACCGTCCACGGCCCGTCGCCGTCCTGATTGAGACGGCCAAGATTGCTGGCGACCTTGGCCAGGTCCGGCGACCCGCCGGACAGCCCGCCGCCAAAAAGCCCTCCCAACGCCGCCTGTTCGATGGCGAAGGCCGGGGCGCGCTGCGACAGGCGGTCGACGCTGAGCTTGAACGTCTTGGCGCCGCGCACCTGGGCGTCGAGATCGCGCGCCGTAATGCGCTCACCCGAACGCAGCTCGAGGACCGCATCCTGGATGCCTTCCTCGATCAGGAAGGCGTCGAGTTCCGGATCGTCCTTCAGGTAGCGCGACGACTTGCCTTTGGAGACCTTATACAGCGGCGGCTGGGCGATATAGAGGTAGCCCTTCTCGATGATCTCCGGCATCTGGCGGTAGAAGAAGGTCAGCAGCAGGGTGCGAATATGGGCGCCGTCGACGTCGGCGTCGGTCATGATGATGATCTTGTGGTAGCGCAGCTTCTCGATATTGAAGTCGTCGCGGCCGATACCGGCCCCCAGCGCCGTGATCAACGTACCGATCTGTTCTGAACTCAGCATCTTGTCGAAGCGGGCGCGCTCGACGTTCAGCACCTTGCCGCGCAGGGGCAGGATGGCCTGGTTTTCACGGTGGCGCGCCTGCTTGGCCGAACCGCCGGCCGAGTCACCCTCGACGATGAAAATTTCCGACTTGGCCGGATCGCGTTCCTGACAATCAGCCAGCTTGCCGGGCAGGGACGAGATATCGAGCGCCGACTTGCGCCGCGTCAGTTCGCGCGCCTTGCGGGCGGCTTCGCGGGCGGCGGCGGCTTCGACGATCTTGGAAACGATCATCTTGCCTTCGGTCGGGTTCTCCTCGAACCACTGCGACAGCTTGTCGTAGACCAGGCCTTCGACGGCCGGGCGCACTTCGGAGGACACCAGCTTGTCCTTGGTTTGCGACGAGAACTTCGGATCGGGTACCTTGACCGACAGCACGCAGGTCAGGCCTTCGCGGGCGTCTTCGCCGGAGACCGACACCTTCTCGCGCTTGGCGGCGCCGGTCGCTTCCATGTACTGCGTCAGCACCCGCGTCAACGCCCCCCGGAAGGCCGCCAGGTGGGTACCGCCATCACGTTGCGGGATGTTATTGGTGAAACACAGCATGGTCTCGTGGTAGCTGTCGTTCCATTGCAGGGCCAGGTCGACCTCGATCTTGTCGCGCAGGCCGCGTACGGCGACCGGCGCCTTCAGCAGCGCCGTCTTGCTCTTGTCGAGGTGCTTGACGAATTCTATCACCCCGCCGTCGTAATGCAGCATGATCTCATACGGTTCGGCCTCGCGACGGTCAGCGAACAGGATGTGCACGCCGGAATTGAGGAAGGCCAGCTCACGCAGACGGTGTTCCAGCGTCTTGCGATCGAAATCGATGAACGAGAAGGTGCCTTCGTCCGGACCGGTACGCAGCGACGGGAAGAAGGTGACTTCGGTGCCGGTATAGTCACTGCCGTCGTCACGCTTCGGGGCCACACCGGTAACCTTGAGCGGGCTGACCGTATCGCCGCGCTCAAACCGGACCTTATGCTGGTTGCCCTGGCGATAAATGGTCAGGTCAAGATAGTCTGAAAGCGCGTTGACCACCGACACGCCGACGCCGTGCAGACCGCCGGAAACCTTATAGCTGTTCTGGTCGAATTTCCCGCCGGCGTGCAGCTCGGTCATGATGACTTCGGCGGCGGATACGCCCTCGCCTTCGTGGATGTCGACCGGGATGCCGCGGCCGTCGTCGGTGACAGTGCACGAACCATCCGGATTGAGGATGACCTCGACGCGCGTGGCGTGTCCGGCCAGCACTTCGTCGATGGCGTTGTCGACCACTTCGTAGACCATGTGGTGCAATCCGGAGCCGTCATCGGTGTCGCCGATGTACATGCCCGGGCGTTTGCGGACCGCGTCGAGCCCCTTCAAGACCTTGATCGAATCAGCGCCATATTCGCTCTGGCCGGTCTCGGGGGTTTCAGCGGTTTCGTCGCTC